>CAZZGZ010000011.1:0-16278 GCA_964653635.1 uncultured Lachnospiraceae bacterium | reverse complement strand
AAGATTTTAAAAAAAAAAAACCTTTTTTCCCATTTTAAAAAAATTTTCTCCCCCCCCCCCCCCCCCCCCCCGAGTCAAGCGATTTTGCGAAAAAACAACTTTTTTCAAAAAAAATTGTTTTTTTGTTAAAAATTTCGAAAAAACATTAAAAAATTTGCGAAATTCGTATAATTTTTGATAATATATGCTATATGAGAACGAAAATTCATTATACTGTGCCAACTTGTGCACCAAAAGTTATGCAAGAAAAGTTATTGCCAAGTTTAAAAGAGTTTGAATCTGTCAGTGATTTAGTCTCTTTTGGCTTTGTCTTTCAAAAATACTCCAAAGAGGAGATAAAGCAGGTTTTAGATGAGTGTGAAAAATATCATCTTGACTATCGATATGTTGAAAAAGAATATGAGTTTGAGCAAGGCTACACGCCAATAACCTTGATGAGAGATGATGCTGCGATGTTGAATCCAACTGCAGAGATCTATGGTTGTATAGATGATGATTGTGTCTATTCAAAAGAGTATCCTTATGCCGTTGCCGATGTGGTAAAGGCAATTGTGGAATATTTTGAAAGATATCCACAATGCGGAGCAATTATGGTGTCATCTCGTGAGCCACAAGGCAAAATTTTGCCAAACGTTTACAATCAACAAATATCCAACTGCCTTGGATTGTATTTAAGAAACATATATCCAAATGGACATATTGTTCCTGAAAGGATAGTCTCTTTGAAAGGTCATCTTGAAGATTTGTTGACGGAAAAACAGCGGATTGCCGATGGTTATTTTTCTGCAATCTGTTATGCAAAATGTGGTGCTCATGCAGAAATTAAAACTGAAACTGAAAGAGGACATCACACGTATGGTTGGGTCAATGCGAAATATGTTAAAGGCACTGTGGGAGACTACATTTTCAACACATTACATCTTATTGAATTCAACTATGCACCACTTCGAAAGAATAAAACTTTGCCTCCTGAATTTTTAATTGAGAAAAGAAATTGAAATTGTTTGCGATTTTGTGTGAGGTTTGTTAAAATTATTTCATGAGAACAAAAATTCATTATGTTGTGCCAACTTGTGCACCAAAAGTTATGCAAGAAAAGTTATTGCCAAGTTTAAAAGAGTTTGAATCTGTCAGTGATTTAGTCTCTTTTGGCTTTGTCTTTCAAAAATACTCCAAAGAGGAGATAAAGCAGGTTTTAGATGAGTGTGAAAGATATCATCTTGATTGTCGTTATATTGAAACGGAATATCATTATGAAAATGGGTTAATACCTTTTGTAAAAATGAGAAATGACGCTGCAATGTTAAATCCAACTGCAGAGATCTATGGTTGCATAGATGATGATTGTCTTTATTCAAAGGATTATCCCTATGCCGTTGCTGATGTGGTAAAGGCGATTGTGGAATATTTCGAAATTAATTCAAAATGTGGAACGATTATGGTTACAGCAAGACAGCCACAGGGCAAAATCATTGCGAATGTATATAATCAAGCAATATGTATAAATCTCGGATTATATATAAGAAATATTTATCCAAATGGGAACATTGTACCGCCAGAGATTTCTGAGTTGATTGGACCACAAGAAGATGTGCTAGTGTGGAAACAAAGACTTGCCGATGGTTATTTTTCTGCAATATGTTATGCAAATTGTGGCGGGCATTATGAAACAAAACCTAAAAATCAATCTGGCCATATTGTGTATGGTTGGGGTAAAGCACCAATATTGCCGGGTACTGTGGTCAATTACCTCATTACAACACTGCAAAGGGTTGAGTTTAACTTCGCACCACTTCGAAAAAATAAACTCATGCCACAAGATTTCATAGTTAAAAAAAGATGACCATTTAAACGTTTTGCTTTGAGTGTTTTTAGATTACTGATTGCAAGTTCAATAAATATAAATTTAAAAGGTATTTATTGAAAAAAAAATTAAAATTTTACGATTTTTTTTAAAAATTTGACAAAAAAAATTAAATATGCTATTATATATAGTCGACAGCGGGGAGCGTATAAAATCGATTTTGGTTTTATACGCTCTTTATTTTTGTGCAGAAAAAAGGAGAAAATATGGAACAAAAAGTTGAAACTTTGGCGGGAAATGAGAACTTTTATTTAACTCAAACACCGATAAAAAAGTTATTACTCAAATTTGCGATTCCCTGTGTTTTGGGGATGTTAGTTAGTGCGCTTTACAACATAGTAGACCAAATTTTCATTGGAGCTAAACTTGGAACGGCTGGTATATATGCAACAACGGTTGTATATCCTGCGACAGTAATTGCACTTGCGATTGCGATGATGATTGGCGAGGGATGTTCTTCGTTATTTAGCATTTCGCTTGGCTCAAATGACGAAAAGACGAGTAAAAAATGTGTAGGCAATGCACTCATTTCTGTTGTGATTAGTGGGATTGTATTGACGGCTGTAGGCTTTGCCTTAAAGGACCAAATATTACAGCTTTGTGGGGTTACGGAAGAATGTTACGAATATGCAAATCTATATTACATGATTATTATTTCTGGATTTGTATTTTATATGTTTGCTCAAACTGCAAGTTCAATAATTCGTGCAGATGGTTCGCCACGATATTCTATGCTTGCAACACTTGTGGGAGCGGTGATTAACATTATTCTTGATCCAATACTCATTTTCGCATGTAACATGGGCATTGTTGGTGCAGCAGTTGCAACCATAATAGGACAGGTTGTTTCTGCCATCGTGTGTTTGATATATTTTAGAAAGACAAAACTTATCAAATTTAAAAAAGAAAGTTTTAAATTGTCTGGTAAAACAATCGGTTCAGTTTGTAAACTAGGGCTTTCAAGTTTTATAACACAATTTGCGATTGCAGTTATTACCATTGTTGCAAATGATGTTATTCGTGCGATAGCATATAGAAGTGGCTATGATGCAAGTGGTCCTGGAGGGGTACTTGGTGTTGTGTTTAAAATTTTTGGAATTGTCATGGCTTTTTGCAATGGTATTGCACTTGGCGGACTTCCTATCATAGGTTACAATTATGGAGCGAAAAAATACGAGCGAGTTTTCGAGGCATATAAGTACATAACCCTTGCTAATATTATAATAGGGCTATTTGCAACTATTCTTTTCGAAGCTTGTCCGCAAATTTTTGCATCTATGTTTGGAATTGAATCGAGTCTTGTAGCTTATTCTAACATGAGTTTTAGAATATATTTAGGCGGGATTTTGTTTTGTTGTATTCAAAAAGCGAGTTGTATATTCTTGCAATCAATAAATAAGCCATACAAAGCAATGATTTTATCACTTATGAGAGATATAGTATTTCTTGTACCGGGAGTGTGTTTGTTTGGATTTTTGGGTGATGTTGAAACTATGCTTTGGGCAGGAATTTTGTCTGATGTTCTGTCGTTTTTAATAACAATGGCAGTAGTTTTAGTAGAGTGTAAAAAATTAAAGCATAGTCAAAATGAGCAGACTATTGCACTTATTCCACTTCAAAATTCTAAAAATCTTGTAATTACTATTGGCAGAGAGTTTGGCAGTGGTGGAAAGTATATTGGTCAAGAACTTGCAAAGAGATTAAAAATAAACTGTTATGATAACGAACTTGTGTCAAAAGTGGCACAAGACTTTAACATAGATTTAATGACTTTGCAAAGTGTTGACGAAAAGCAAAAGTCAAGTTTTTGGTATGGTTTTGCTACAAATTATGTTTTTAGTAAACAGCAATCAGAAGTTTTGCCCATAAGTCCAGAGGATAGTCTTTTTCTAAAACAAAGCAAGATTATTGAAGATTTATACAATAGTGAAAGTTGTGTACTCATTGGAAGATGTGCAGATTTTATCTTAAAAGATAAACCAAATGTGATAAAAATATTTGTTTACTCTTCTGACCTTAAATTTAAGATTGATAGAAAAGTAAAGTTTGAAAATTGTTCAGAAGAAGAAGCGAAAAACAACATTATAAAAACGGATAAAGAGCGTGCAGATTACTACAAACATTTCACATCTCAAACATGGGGCGACAAGTCAAACTATGACATTTGCATAGACACCTCAAAACTGGGAGTAGAAAAGTCGGTGGATTTACTTGAAAATTATATAAAAGCCTATAAAACAAGCAAATAGTAAGTATAAGTTAATAAAATTAGAAGATATTTAAAATTCTTAACAGAACTTGCGAAAAATGTTTAAAGAGAATGAAAGTGAAACAAAAATTGGATATTATCTTAAAGAAAATTCGAAGACGAATATGATGCAAAGTGTAAACGTATGAAAAAAATTATTAGTAAATTAAGAATTTTTGAAATAATTTGTTCCTTTTTGTAGTAAAAATGCCTAGTAGACGACTTGAATATTTTAAAATTTTTTAGATTTTATTTGACTAAGTTTCATATAATTTGTTATACTCACTTTAAATAGAGGAGGAAGACATGTTAAGAGTATTTGTGGATTCTGGTAGTTCTATAAAGCCTGATGAGGCTGAAAAATATGGAGTTGAATTAATTCCGCTTAAAATATTACTAAAAGAGCGGGAGTATAAAGATGGCGAAGACCTTTCAATGGAAGAGTTTTATAAATTTCTCATTGTAGAAAAAGGTTTCCCTAAAACCTCATTGCCCGACCTTGAAACCCTCAGCACAAGGGTGCAAGAATATGTAAGTCAGGGTGATGACGTCGTTATTTTAACCATATCTTCAAAGATTTCAGGAACATATAGTGCAATAAAAATGATGTTTGAAAATCAACCTAAAATTAAGGTGATAGATTCCAAACTTGCTGTCGGTGGCATGAGATTAATTGTTGATGAGATTAATAAATATCGGGATAAGACGCTAGATTTTATTGAGTCGAAAGTAAAATCATTAATTCCGAGAATTAAAATTATGGCAATTCCTGAAACACTTACTTACCTTTTGCGTGGTGGGAGACTTTCCAAAAAGGAGTGGTTACTAGGCAGTATGTTAAACATAAAGCCAATTATAGGCTTTATAGAGGGGAAGGTGACAGTGCTTGCAAAAAAAATGGGGCTAAAAAATGGTATGTCTTATATTGCTAACGCCTTAAAAGAATATAATTGTGATGAAAATTACGATATTGTAGCTTCTTACACTTATAACAAAAGTAATCTTGAAAAATTGATTTCCATGACTGACAAAAAGTTCTTGCCTCAAATCCGAGTGTACGATAATCTTGATCCAGCCATAGCATGTCATTGGGGACCTAATGCCTTTGGATATATTTTTGTAAGCAATAGTTAATCCTATAAAATATTTGATAGAGTCACTATTATTAGTCGACCATTAAAAGCTATATCAATTTTGATATAGTTTTTTAATAAATATGTTAAAATTAAAAATAAGATAAGGAAAGGATTATGATACATTCTTGTGCAGGTGGCGTCTATAAAGAGTCAAATTATGAAGATTATGCAAAGGTTCAAATTGTTGACGAGGGTGAAGTCAAGGGGAAAATCATTTGGTATAAAAGTAACATATCTGACTTGCAAGTGGGAGATATAGTGCTTGTGCCTTATGGCAAAAATAATCATCAATTTTTTGCAATGGTGTTGAAAGTGGACAAAAATGTAAATGAACAAGTTGCGCCAATACCTTCAAAAATTGCGAAATATATAATAGAAAAAATCGACAAGTGAAAATATTTTTTTTCATTATAGTGTTTAAGTGTTTGGATATTTTGCAAAAATATACTAAAATCTTTATAGATTGATTTGGAGGTTGCATGCAAGCTAGTACCATAGTTTTAATTGTAAATATCTTATGCTTGGTTGTCTTGGCGGTTGGTTTGCTTTTTGGTTTAAGAAGAGGACTAAAACGGTCGGGACTGCATTTATTACTAATATTTTTAGGACTTTTTGTTTCTATTTTTATAACTAAGCCTATTACAATGATGTTTTTAGGAATAGATATTGTAAGTGTCGATGGTGAGATGATGACGCTTAGTGACTTAATATTAAGTTTGTTTGGCGGACTTGATGAATCATCTGCAACTTTGACTGAATTTACTAAGAGTTTGCCCGTAGCTATTGCATCTCCAATCGTTTATATAATAGTTGCTCTTATAGTTAGTTTAGTATTTGAAATTATCTATTTTATTATTGCAAAAATATGCTTTAAAAGTAAAAAACAAGAAAATGAACTCGGTGTTAAAAGACACAGAATACTCGGCGGTCTTGTTGGCACGGTGGAAGCCTTTTTGTTTACAGTCATGCTTTTAATGCCTCTATCCTCTTTATCGGAAACATTTTCTGAAATAATTGGTTCTCCTTCTGAGCAAGAGGCAGTAATAGAAGAAGAGGATGGTGGCACAAAGCTTACAAAGATAGGTGATATGGTAAGAAGTAGCATACCACAATTTGTTATTGATTTCGTAGATGCGTATAATGGTAGTGTCATCGGTGTTGTTAGTGGTATGGGTGGGCTTGACCATATAGTATTTAATAGCCTTTCGTCCGTTGAAATTAACAATGAAAAAATTTCGCCTCGCAGTGAGCTGTTGACATTCACTCATACGTATGACGAAATTGTGGATATTTATAATAATGCTGCATCCGATTATGATAGCATAGATTTTGATGTAGTAGAAGAAGTAGTTGATAGTTTTACTAACAGCAAGATTTACACCAGTGTAATCTGTCCAATATTATCTGAATTTATAGATGATTACGAAAATGTTTTACAAAAGATTAACGTAGCACAGGAAACAAAAGAAAAATTAACTGCACTATTTAGCAATTTGCAGACAAGGTTCAACGATGGGCAAAACACAATGCAAGACTATATAAAAACAAATATAACGGAGCTTATTGATGTTGCAAGGACGCTTTCAAATGTACAACTTATCAATAATATAATAGATGGAGAGTTGGCATCCAGTGAATTATTGTCCGCAACTAATGTCACAGCCTTACAGACGGCAGGCGACACGCTAATAAATCTACCACTATTAGAAGATGCCTACGACTTTGTAGAACCCTATTTACTAAGTGTTGTAGAAAGTTTCGAAAGTATACTTGACACATCTTATTTTTCAGGGTATACAAATTGTAAATCTGAAATTGTAGGACTATTGGATATTATGGTAGATCTTGCCAACATCGATGCAAGCGAGAATGCTGAACAGTCAACAAATCTCCTTCAAGCTATCATTTCAGGGAGCGATAATTATGCCAATAAACTTGTACAAAGTGATAACGCAGTAGAAATAGTAGATAAAATAACATCTATAAACTGCACCAACAAGATGCTCGCTATGATGTTCGAAAAATTAGATCAAGCGGTTATTGATGCCATTAGGTCGGTGGATGAAAATGTGTCTATTGCTGATGAAAAATTCCAAAGAACTATAACTTCAGATGCTACATCCGAAAAACGTGAAGAATTTTCATTGTGTGTGAACGAGCAAGCACAAGATCTTGTTGATGTTGCCAAACTAGCATTAGATGAAAATTTTGACATGACAGACCTTGAAAATGTAGGTTTTCTTATAGACAAACTTAAATTAAATGTGGCTAATGGGCTAGATTATCAATCTTTAACATCAAACGGAATATTCACTCAAATATTTAGCAATTTCTATAGATTTTTTAGTGGTACAATTACAGAAGATAATAGTAATAACCCTGCATTTGCTTATAGTGATGAATTTAATAACATTGTCAATGAAAAGTATGCAGAATTTTTGGTTCAAAATCCATCTTACGTTGACTATAACTCTATGTTAAAATATTATGTTGTATCTTATCAAGAAGTTTTTAGTGATTTACAACAGGTTATAGAACTTTTAACAGCATATGAAAAATATGAATCCATAATCACATCACTACTTAGTAATATCACGGAGTCTAATCATGATGAAACTCTTAGTAGTATTACTTCAAATATTGAAAGCTTTGTCAACGATGTTGGCTTAGAGCGTTTTGAATCGGTGGCAAATAAGACTATTATAGCAAATGATGGTGGAATTACTGTAACAACTGATGAAACAGCAATTACTATTTTGAAAGAAGCAGTCAATAGTATCGAGTTTACAGATGCAACCAGTGAGGATGTTCAAAGCATAAAAGATAGTCTTTATACACTTTTAAATTTAGGAGATTAGATGGAATTTAATCATATACCCGTTATGAAAGAAGAGGTTATAAAGTATTTAAACGTAAAAAATGATGGCGTTTATGTAGATTGCACTCTTGGGGGTGGAGGGCATAGTTATGAAATTTTAAGCCATTTATCCTCTGGGGAACTCTACGCTTTTGATCGGGATATGAATGCTATTGAAACATGTCAAAAAAAGTTTAAAGGGGAAAATAACATCACTATAATCAAAGATAATTTTCATAACGCAAAAAAAAGGCTTGAAAGTTTTGGTATAACAGAAGTTGATGGCATACTTATTGATTTAGGAGTTAGTTCACCCCAGATTGATCAAGCAGAGCGGGGGTTCAGCTTCTTACATAATGGAAAACTTGACATGAGAATGGATCAAAGTCAAAATTTTAGTGCATATGATGTTGTCAATTCATATTCTGAAACGGATTTAATTCGAATATTTCGTGAATATGGGGAAGAAGAATTCGCTAAGTCAATAGCACGTAACATTGTCAAACGTAGACTAGAAAGCCCCATAGTCACAACATTTGAGCTACGTGATATTATTGAAAAAAGTATGCCTACAAAGATAGTTTATGCACGTAAAGGAGCATCAAAAAAAGTATTTCAAGCAATACGTATAGAAGTAAATGGTGAACTAGATCAGTTAAAAGAGACACTATGTGACCTTATAAGTATGCTAAAAAGTGGGGGAAGACTTGTCGTTCTCACTTTCCATAGCCTAGAAGATAGAATAGTAAAGCAAGTTTTTAAAGATAAAACAACGGATTGTATTTGTCCACCTAAGACACCTAAATGTATTTGTGGACATAGGGCAGAAGGTATACTTATTACTAAAAAAGCCATAACGGCAACTGAAAGTGAATTACAAATCAACCCACGTGCAAAAAGTGCCAAACTTAGAGTGTTTGAAAAGAAATAAATATCATAAATCAAGGAGGCGAAAAATATTATATGAAAGAAGAGAGTTACACGCTAGTATTAGAAGATACAGGTACTGACAAGGAACAACTTGTCATTACCAAGACAAAAAGTAAACAGGATAATAATATCGCATTAAAAGTGGAAAGCCCAGTGCAGACAACAGATATTAACGAGCCAGAGGTTAATGTGAAAATATCTTCTTTTGATGGCATTATTCAATTTACTTATCAGGGTATAAAACGAGAAAAGCAAGAAAAACTTGATATTCCTTTTCACATCAAATCCGAAGAAGAGATTGCGTATGAAAAAGATATGCAAAAGACTATAGCTGAAACTACTTTACAAAAAGAAGTAAAGTCGCAAAATCAAATCATGCAAAGCGAGCGTGAGACAAAATCTTCACTAATTATAGAAAAGCCAAATTATGAACTTATGGAAGAACTTCCTAAAAGGAAGAAAAAAGTTCTGTCAATCAGGGAAAATAAGACAACGCACAAACCAAAATTAAAGTTAAAATATGCAATTTTGGGAGTGACCTTAGGGCTATTTATCGGTATTTCTATTTCTAATACAGTAATGATTAGCGCACTTGAGCAATCATACATTGAGGCCACAGAAAAGTATGAACTAAATCTAGCTCAATTAATCCAAAATGTAGAAAAACTCGATATTACTTCTGAAGGTGTTGATTTTATTGAAACATATCCAGACGAAGGGGATGTTGGTACTATTGCAGAGCAGACAAACTGGTTTGATAAAATTTGTAATTTCTTTTCAAGGCTTTTTGGAGGCTAATTTGCAAAACATTTTTACTCTTGCATCTATGAAAAAAAGGATAATAGCAGTTTTTGTGCTAATATCTTTTTTATTTTTAGCCTTATGTGGACGATTATTCTTTATTCAGATTATAAATGGGAAAAATCTTCAAGCAAAAGCTACTGATCAGTGGACACGTGATTTAACCTTGACTGCACCTCGTGGAACTATTTATGATAGTAATGGAGCAACCCTTGCAGTTAGTTACACAACATATAACTTGTATGTACGAGCAAGAGAAGTAAATAATCCCACAGAGATTGCAATCGCTCTTGCGGGGCTATTTTCAACTGATTTTATTTCTATGTATGAAAAGGTGACTAAAAAGAATGTTTCAGAGGTCCTCATAAAACAACAAATTTCACCAGAACTTGCAGAAAAAATATATAATTTGAAATATGATGGACTATATTTGAGTGAAAATGTGGGCAGATATTATCCATATGGGGATTTACTTACACAAGTACTCGGTTTTTGCAATATAGAAGGGGATGGACAATCGGGAGTCGAGGCATACTTCAATGATACTTTGACAGGTATTGATGGATACTCATATGTACAAAGTGATTTACTAGGCAAAGAAATTGGTGGCAGTATGCGTTATTATGTATCGGGAGTAAGTGGTAATAGTTTAAAGCTTACTATTGATGCGAACATGGAGATTTTATTAGAACAGACTCTACAAAAGTTAATTACACAATTCTCACCACAGAGTACTACTGGAATGATAATTAAAGCTGATACTTTAGAAATCAAGGCGTTATCAATAAAGCCTAGTTTCGATTTGAATGAGCCTCCACGTGACAACCTTACGGCTTTGTTTGCACAGAGTAAAGTTTCGGCAGTAACGGATGCTTATGAACCTGGATCTACTTTTAAAATTCTGACGGTTGCCGCTGCTCTTGAAGAGGGGCTTGTTACTTTAAACGATAGATTTTATTGCCCTGGTTATCGCATAATTGACGGACAAAAAATCAAATGTTGGAAAACAACGGGACATGGCTCTCAAACTTTGGTAGAAGCAATTACTAATTCATGTAATTGTTGTTTTATGGATTTGGCATTAAGACTAGGGGTGGATAAGTTTTATGAGTACATGGAGAAATTTGGGTTAGGCACTGCTACTGGAGTGACAATTTCAGGTGAAAGTAGTGGGATTTTGATGAATAAAGGTGATGTTAAAACTGTCGACCTTGCACGTATGGGATTTGGTCATGCCGTTGCTGTGACACCTATGCAACTTATACAAGCTGTTGCAAGTGTGGTCAATGGTGGTTACCTTATAACTCCTACTATTATAAGTAGTGTAATAGATGAAAATAGCAACGTAATAAAGGAAGTGACTGCAAATTTTAAAACAAGAGTTGTGAGTGAAAAGACATCGCAAACTGTGAATTATTTACTTCAAAATGTTACTAACAAACTAGGCGATTGTACGTTTGTTGAAGGATACAATGTTGGGGGCAAAACAGGTACAGCACAAAAGTATTCTGAAAATGGTGGCATAGCTCAGGGGAAGTATATTTCATCTTTCATTGGAACGTATCCAGCTGACAATCCAGAATATATTGTTTACATCATGGTAAACGAACCACAGGGAGCTTATTATGGTTCTGTGGTGGCTGCACCATATGGCAAAATAGTCTTTGAGCGACTTTTTGAATATCTTTGCATACCAAGGGATAATGACAATGTTGTGCTAAATGATGTTATAGTGCCGAATTTTATCGGATTAAGCCTTTCTGATGCTATCATACTTGCAAAACAAAATAAATTATCTTATGAAGTTGATGGAGATGGAGGCATTGTCACTGGACAAATCGCACCAGAGGGGAGTGTATTAAAAGAGGGAGATAGTGTTATACTAATAACATAGTAAAAAATAAACAACAGTTGAATGTACTTTTCCTTATTATCTTAATAATTTTTATAATTTTTTGATAATATATTTTGATTTATAAGATATTTGTTTGAAGAACTACAAGTAAATATGATAGAACAAACAATTATCAAAACTTTGATTGCTTATTTGTTAAATATTATATTTTTTTTAACCAGTTTTATGATATAATGGGCATATGGTAATAATATTAATTTTAGGTGTGACATTTCTTGTCTTCTTGTTATTTGGGCTTGCGGTGGCTTCTTTTTCCACAGAACAGTATATGGATGATTATAAGAAATTAAGTAAAAAGCCCGTACGAATTTTTAGAGATGCTGAAGACTTTATAAAAGAAATCTCAGATGAACATTTGTTACATCCCATTAAGGTGGGGAAAAGCCCTTATGGTGATTATTATTTACAAGGACATATTTATTTAAAAGAGGAGACACTATGCGATCTTTCACTTGCATCAGTTACAATTATATCTCACGAAATGGGGCATGCCAAACAGGATCAGACAAGTAACAATATTAAAAAATTAAATAAAATTAGAGTTTTAGGGAGATTTTTAGGGAAATTTTTATCACTTTTTTTGCTTGTAGGAATTATAGTCATTGCTCTTTACTATTTTGAGGTATTGAATGAAATTGCGTGGTTTTATGTCGCTATTGGCTTATTGTCTGCTTCGTTCTTGATCTTTTTATATGCACTTTTTGAAAAATTTCAAGAGATAAGAATTGAAAAAGAAGCATCGTTGTTTGCAATGGAATTTCTTAAATCTTACTTAAATGAAGAAGAGTTGAGCTTATGTAAAGAACTTTTGGATAGTGCTAGATTAACTTATTGGGCTGACTTTTTTAAGGCAATGTTTGGAATATTCATGTTGACCAACAAAACAAAATTATTTAGGTAGAAAAATATGGATTGTTTAGTTATAATAAATAAAAATAGTGGAAAAGGAAAAATTTTAAAGAAAATCGATTATATAAAAGATATTTTATCACAGAAATATGACAAGATTGACGTGATATTTAGTGAAAGACGTGGTCACATCACTGAGCTTGCAAAAGAAAATGGTGATAAATATAGTACAATTGTGATTTGTGGAGGCGATGGGAGTTTTCACGAACTTATTAATGGAATTATGGCATGTGAAAAAAAGTGCAAAGTAGGATATATCCCCACTGGCACAGTAAATGATTTTGCTAAAAGTTTAAAAATACCACATAGTTTGAAAAAATGTTTAAAATTAATCACAGATGGCAAGACAAAAAAAATAGATTTAATAAAAAATCATGATGAATATGCTTGTTATGAGTGTGGTTTTGGAATCTTTACTTCTGCAAGTTATAGTGTTGAGCAATCTAAGAAGAAAAAATTAGGGGCGTTAGCATATTATATTTATTCAATTAAAGAACTTTTTAATTCAAAAACTATACCTTGCAATATAGAAACAGAAAAAGAAAATTATCAAGAAAATATCAATCTTGCTCTTATAGTTAATAGTAGAAGTGTTTCAGGCATGAAGTTTAATAAAAATGCGAATTTACAAGATGGCAAAGTGGATATATTTCTGTTTACTGGTAAAAGTGATAAAGTTAGAATCCGCAATATTTTGCATATATTCAAATTGTTTTTATTTGGGGTGAATTCGCTAAGGAGAGATAAAGGCGTTAAAATATTGCAGGTGGCTAAGATAAAAATTTCACCCTTAATTGATATACATATTAATGTAGATGGTGAAATGTCTAAATATGGTTCTGTTGACGTTGTAGTTGAAAAACAAGCATTCGAAATTTTTTGTAGTGATTAAATAATTTTAATATTAATTAATTTAGTATAGGACAAGAACTTTTCAAGTTAATAAAATTGTCTTAAACTTAATTAAAATTTTTTTGTTATAATATCAAAAAAAACTCCTGTGTTAAAAACACAACAGGAGTTTTAATATTATTTTATCTACTTATTGCTCATTTTTTTCTTCAAGTTGTTTAATAAGTAAGTCACGTATTTGTTTTAAAAGTTCTTCTTGTGAAGGGTTTGCAAGCTTATCAGCCTCTTCTTTAGCCTTAGCTTCGGCTTCAGCTTTCTGCCTTTCCTCTTCAGCTATTCTAGCCTTTTCTTCTCTAAATGCTTTTATTCCCTTTTTATCAGTAAGCTTAATTCCTCTAGCCTTAAGTTCTTTTATCTCATCCCTAGTTAATGCTTTTTTCTTTGTTTTTTCAGAAGCATTTTTAAATATTTCACTGCTCTTCATAGCTACTTTTAAGATGATAAATAATGTTAAAGCAATAATCAAGAAATTTAAAATGGCTGTAATGAAGGCACCCCAATCAATATAAATACTTTTTGTCAAGTCTATATTTTCATCAGCATCACGAACTATTTTTAAGAATGTGTATGCAGAATCTAGACCATCTTCTGCTCCTAATGATAAGAGCCAGTTGATTACAGGCATGATGATTTTATCAGTTAAGGCTGTTACTATTGCCGAAAAGGCATTTCCGATAATAACACCAATAGCAAGATCAATTATATTTCCACGACAAATAAATTTTTTGAAATCATTAAAAAACTTTTTCATATGCATACTCCTTCTCTTATTATATCAAACTAAAATATTTTTTTCAATTACTTTTTTAAAAATTTTCATCAATATCAGACAAAATGTTATCAATATTTAATTGTTCAGTTGAAAGTATTAATTCTGATTGCTCAATGCTATAAACACCCAATATTGACACAACTAAACTATCAAGAAAGACAACATCCATTGATTTTGAAAGATTTTTTAGTTTCTTTGTAGCTTCAAGGTCTAATTTTGATGGTCTGCAATCACCATTAGGATGGTTATGTGCGATAGCAACATATGCGGCATTGCTTCCATGAATAAATTGAGCAAAACGTTTTGGAGAGATACCAATATTTTTGATAGAATCTGATGCGATTAGTTCATAGTTGATAATTTCTTTTCTAGAATTAAGAGCAATCATACATAAAGTTTCAGTAACTCTGTTTTCTAGCATGGACGACATATAATTACACAACTGAGCAGAACTTTTGATGCTCTCATGTTTCTGATGTTTGCTTGTAGTATAGAGATAAAAAATATCGACAAATTGTTTCAGAAGGATTGCAGAACGTCGATTGAGACCTGGAACGGCAGCCAATTCAAACTCATCCGCTTCTAAAGCATTTGATATATTTCCAAATTTTGACAAAACATAATGTGCGGTAGGATTTGTATCCTTTCTCGGTATGACATAACTTAATATAAATTCCATTGCCTGTACATCGGATAGGTTTTCAATTCCGACCTTGTTTATAGTATTAAGAAGTCGGCTTCTATGCCCAGAGTGGTCTGCAACAACTACTTTATCTTTAACAACTTTTCTTTCTATATCTTCCACAAGTCGCTCCTAATTAACTGATTCATTTTATCAAATTTTAATAAAAATTCCAAATAAAATAGGTTATTAAAAGTAAAATATTAAAAAAAATTATCATTTTTTTATAAAAAGATTGATTTTTTTAATTAACTATGCTAGAATAAATAAGGTTTTAAACAAAGTGCATTATAAGTTGACAACTTGCTATAACGTTTATAAATCTTGTTAGAATAAGTGTCAAAGTTTAATGGTATTTTATTTATTAACTTTTTAGTCACATTAATTACTTGTAGATGTATTGCATAATGATAATGTTTTTGTAAAGAGACTAGACACATGAGATATACCCTTTATAAAACTGCAAAAATTTAATATATGCACCCGTAGCTCAATTGGATAGAGCGCAAGTCTACGGAGAGAGTGAATGGGGGTTTTAGTAATTTCCCTTCAAAAAATTGCAAAAATTTAATATCTGCACCCGTAGCTCAATTGGATAGAGCGCAAGTCTACGGAACTTGAGGTTTACGGTTCGACCCCGCACGGGTGCACCAATAAAAGCCTTTATTTTAGGGCAATTCAGCGATTTTTAGCCTCGCTGAATTTTTTGTTTACTGAATTAACTTTTTCTTAAATGTTGGCAAGGTTGTTTACATAAAGTCAATTTAGGGGTTCGAGTTTTTTGAGCCAAAAAATTGACAAATTTTAGTGATTTTAGGGGCGTTTTGACCTTAATTTGCGAATTTTTTGCGAATTTTTTGCTAAAAAATGCAAATGCCGTTTGATGTTATATGTTTATATTTCGTCTTTTATAATGCTTTTTAATTAAAAATAGGCACTATAAAAAGTGCCTATTACATTATACAATTATTCTTTTTGAGAAGATTTTTCTTTTGTTCAATCAATTTATTTAGTTCCTCAATCTCTTTTTTGAGCAAATCATCTGTCTTGTTTTCGTCATTTACTGCTAAAGCATTTTCAATTGCATTTGCTGAAAACTTTTTAGTAGAAAAATCTAAATGTGAATATACATCTGCGGTTGTATTAAAATTAGCATGTCCTAACCATTCTTGTATGTTCTTCATAGGAACGCCTTGACCTGCCAACAAGCTAGCACATGAATGTCTTAAATCGTGAAATCGAATATGTTTTA
>CAZZGZ010000010.1:0-18779 GCA_964653635.1 uncultured Lachnospiraceae bacterium | reverse complement strand
TGTGTGGAATTTGAAAGCCAAAGAGTGAGAATATCGTTGCCATCTCGGTCTTGCGAAAGGTACATCACCTGCCAAACAAGGCCACCAAAATACACCACCACATCTTGTGAGGTGGTCTTGCCATTATATGTACTTGCTCGAAAGTCTGCCGATGAAGAGGTATCATATGCTTTTGTATCAAGTGCATTCATGGTGGCAGTGGCATTATTTGTGACATCTGCCGTTTCATCATTTAGAATATATCTTAAAAGAGTGTTAAGGTTGTCTGCATCAAATGTCCCATTCGTTTCGTCCCAAATCTCGTCCACTGAAACATATGAGGTGGTGTCAGAGTTTGTGATTGCACTTGCAAAATCAGTTAAATTTGGAAAAATTAACGGCAGAGTTATTGCTAAGCAAAAAATGAGACTTAGTGTACCCCCCCCCCGCACAATTTAGTAGATTAACAAAAAATTTTTTCATATTGAACCTCTCTTTTTTCTTTATTATATCTCACCTATCGCAAAATACAAAACATTTTTTAACATTTTTTTCAAATTTGGCAAAACTATATGTTTGCAAGCTGAAATATTTAAAAATTCAAAAAGTAATTTGCACTTTGCATGAAAAAACAAATAACTCATTTTAAAAATCTATTTGTTTGCCGTCTGAAGAATTATATTTTAAAAATTCTTTTTGGCTAGTTTCAAAGTTTATAGGTGGTACACTCTTTTTTTTATTAAAATGAACACTTTTATCACTTTGCTGTTTCTGTGAACCTCGTTTCACGTATGACATTGACCTTTATTTGTCCTGGATACTGCAACTCTGATTCAATTCTTTTTGCAATCTGTTTCGCCATATAGCTTGCTTCATTCTCAGATACTTTTTGTGGTTTTACAATTATACGCACCTCTCTGCCAGCTTGTACAGCAAAAGTCTTATCTACGCCCTCAAAACTATTCGCTATTGCCTCAAGGTCGCTTAGTCTTTTGATATAGTTTTCAAAAGATTCACGTCTTGCTCCCGGTCTAGATGACGACATAGCATCAGCAAGTTGCACAAGAATAGCCTCAACACTTCTAAATTCAACGCCAAAATGGTGTGCTTCAATGCAATGAATTACAGCATCACTTTCTCCGTACTTTTTAGCAAGATCAACACCTATTGAAACATGAGTCCCCTCATGTTCATGGTCAAGTGCTTTGCCGATGTCATGCAAAAAGCCACCACGTTTAGCAACCTTTGCATTGACATGGAGTTCCTCAGCTAAAAGTCCTGCTATTATTGCAGTTTCAATACTATGCCTTAAACAATTCTGACCATAACTGGTTCGAAATTTTAATCTTCCCATAATTTTGACAAGTTCTGGATGGAGATTGTATATTTCAACTTCATTGCAAGCATTTGTCCCCGCTTCCTTGATTGTTTTTTCTACATCTGCCGTCATCTTATCAACAATTTCTTCAATTCGAGTTGGATGAATTCTTCCATCTTGAATGAGTTTCTCAAGCGACAATCGTGCCACCTCTCTACGAATCGGGTCGAAACACGATACAGTTATCGTTTCAGGTGTGTCGTCTACTATTAACTCAACACCTGTTGCTGCTTCAATGGCACGGATATTTCTACCCTCTCTGCCGATTATTCTACCTTTCATTTCGTCACTAGGGAGATTTACCACAGAAACAGTCATTTCCGTTGTTGTATCAGTTGCACATCTTTGTATTGCAGAAACTACTATATCACGTGCTATCTTTTCGCCTTCCTCTTTAGCTTCGTCCTCTATTTGTTTTATAGTTTCTAGTGCATCTTTTTTAGCTTCTTCTTTCATCGCTTCAATGATAGAATTTTTCGCTTCATCCTTAGACATTTGAGAGATTTTTTCTAGTTTAGCAAGTTGTTGTGTTTTCAAACTCTCTTGCTCCAAAATTAACTTCTCAACTTGTTCCTTTTCACTTGCTAATTTTTTCTTGTCTTCTTCAAAATCTTCGATTTTTTTATCAAGTGCGAGTTCTTTCTTTTCAATGAACTCTTCTTTTTGAATTGTCCTCTCCTCAGACTTTGCAACCTCAAGTCTTCTTTGCTTTACTTCGTCTTCAAGTTCGTCACGAAGTTTTTGTACTTGCTCTTTGGTCTCAATCACTGCTTCTTTTTTGATATTCTTTGCTTCTAAATACGCATCTTCAATAATCTTATTTGCAGTTTGTTTGTTATGGTCTAATTTCTTTGCTACTAAAAATCTATAAACAAAAAAGCCAATCACACCACCAACAATAAGGCAAATTATTCCTGATATTAAAGCAGTGACAACGGGAGAGATTGTAAGTATCAATGATTCCACTTTGTCCCCTTAATTTTTAAATTTAGTACTTTGATTTGTATCGTACCATATAAATATTAACATATTAAATGAAGTTATGTCAAACGATTATAAAAAAAGAATTTTATAACTAGAAAGTATCAGCATAACCTGAAAATATTTGACATATAAAAGCAACAAATAATGCTATAAAGAAAACAAAAGAATTTTATAACTAGAAAGTTAAACTTACTATTTTTTTAGTAATCTAGATGAGTTTAAAATTGCTAGAAGTGTGACACCTACATCAGCAAACACTGCAAGCCATAGACTAACAAATCCACATATTCCAAGCACCATAGCAAGCAGTTTTATGGTTAAAGATAATATGATGTTTTCCCTTGCAATTTTTAAAGTCTTTTTGGCAAGTTTAATCGCTGGAGCAAGTTTAGTAATGTCCCCGCTGGAAATAACTACATCACTCGTTTCTATGGCAAGATCAGCACCATTGTTGCCCAAAGAGACGCCTACATCGGCAGTTGTAAGGGCAGCGGCATCATTGATACCATCCCCCATATATAAAAGACTTTTATGCCCTACTTTGAGTTTTTGTAAAACTTGTACTTTTTCTTGTGGCAAAAGGGAATGATATATGTTAGTGATATTGAGTTTCTCACTTACCGCTTTCGTCACTTTCTCATTGTCACCTGAAATTATTGCAAAATCCGAAATTTTTAGAGTTTTTAGTGCCTCAATCAAGACTTTCGCCCCATCTTTTAGATGGTCCTCTACGTTGATGTACCCAAATAATTGATCGTTTTTGGTCACAAAAATATTGGCTTCAAAATCCACATTGTATTCTTGCGTCTTTTTCCCTATTTTATATACATCATTGCCAATTTTTGCAGAAATTCCAACACCCGCAATTTCACTATAATCGGTAACTTTCAAAAAGTCAACATCATGCTCCTTCGCATAATTTTCAAAAGCGTAGGATAAAGGATGATTAGAATATCTTTCTATGGAACAAACTATGTCGAAAAAATGCTTTTTTTCACAACTTGCCTTAAACTCTTGAATTTTAAAGTCACCACAAGTCAAAGTTCCCGTTTTATCAAACGCCACCATGTCAACTTTCGCAAGTTTTTCAAGGCATTGTGACCCCTTTACTAAAACTCCCATTTTTGACGCCGAGCCTATTCCACCAAAGAAGGCAAGTGGCACCGAAATCACAAGAGCACAAGGGCAACTAATCACCAAAAAAACTAACGCCCTATGTAGCCATAGAGTAAAAGTATCAGTATAACCTGAAAATATTGGACATATAAAAGCAACAAATAATGCTATAAAGAAAACACATGGCGTATAAATTTTAGCAAATCTTGTTATAAATTTTTCGGTTTTTGTTTTACTTTCACTTGCCTTTTCTATTAAATCAAGCATTTTAACAATCGTAGAGTCGTTGTAATTTGCAGTAACTTTAGCCTTAATAACCGAACTTAAATTTATAGAACCACTTATTATTTTATCTCCAGTTTTGACACTTACTGGCACACTCTCCCCTGTAAGTGACGAAAGATTGAGTTTCGTTTCGCCCTCAATTATTGTACAATCAAGAGGCACACTTTCACCTACTCTTATAAGAATTATATCATCTATGTTAACCTCTTCGGCTAACACTTCTTCTTCAACTCCATCCCTAATACGTGTTGCAGTCATCGGTCTTAACTTCATGATGGACGCAATTTCTTTTCTACTCTTGCCCACTGCAATTGATTGCAGTAACTCTCCTAACTGAGATAAAATCAGCACAAGCGTACCTTCGGCAAACTCAGATATTGCAAACGCACAAATACTCGCCACCGCCATGAGCAAATTTTCGTCAAAAATTCTTCCATGAATGATGTTCGAAAATGCGTTAAAAAAAACATTATATCCCACAATCAAGGCAGAAACTAGGTATAACACGAACCCAGCCCACCACGGCAATATATCAAAAACATCCCACAATAAGAAACTTATTAAAAATAATAAGACAGAAACTAAAATTAAATAAATCCTATTTTTATAATTTTGCATAAATATTCTCTAGCTTATTCAGTTTTATTGTCCGATTGAAAGATTTCGTTGCTTTTTGACATTGACAAAAGAGTTCTTCTTCGTTTGTTTCGTCTTCAACAATCAAATGAACTTTTTGCGTAAAAAAATCTACTTTGACTTTTTTTACATGTGGTACCTTCTCTATGTACCCTTGCATACCAGTAGCACATATCGGGCAATCCAAACCAATTGTTTCATAAATTATTTTTTTCATTTTATAGCTCCAAAATATGTTCAATACCTATTTTCATTATTTGGCTTATATGCTCATCAGCCATTTCGTATATGACCGATTTGCCATCTTTAACATATTTAATTATTCGAGCATTTTTAAGCGTACGCAGTTGATGTGAAATTGCTGACTTAGTCATATTAGTTTTCTCACAAAGCATTGTAACATTTTTCTGCCCTGCAAGAAGCAAATTTAAAATCTTTAATCTCGTACTATCGCCAAAAATTTTGAAAAAATCTGCAAGCTCATAAAATTTTTCATCTGATAATTTATTTTTTTTCTTTCTCATATAAGCCTATAATAATTGAACAATTATTCAACTATTATAAGTTTATTCAATATCCATAGTTTTGTCAACTAAATTCGCATGATTTTATTAATATTTTAAAAATAACATCAAAGTATGCTAAATCTAATCAAAATATATCGTATTGTCCATTGGCAAAACATCAAAATAATTATCACATAGGTTCTGAAACTTCTCGGCCGTGATAGTTATATCTCCGTATTCATTTACATATTCCTTATTGATCATTTCTCGATATATAGAAACTACTCGTTGAATTGGTATGCCAAAATGCTTAGCAACTAACCTCATATCAGCAGTATTGTTTTCTATGATGAATTTTGCTACATCTAATTCTAAACATTTCATATTATTCTCCTTATGTATATTTTTAGTATATAAAAGTATTTTAATATTGTCAACTAAAAATTGTAAAAAGTATATGAGGATTTATATGTTTGCAGAAGTTTTAAAAGAATTAAGAACTAATAGTAGAATTAATCAGAGTGAACTTGCGGATATTGTTGGCGTTTCTAAACAATGTGTATCAAACTGGGAAAATGGTTATATACAGCCCTCTATTGACACCTTGGTAAAAATTGCCAAATATTTTTCAGTTTCCACAGATTATTTACTTGGTTTAAATTCTAATAATAGCATAGATGTTTCAGGGCTTACTAGTTTGCAAGTTGCTCATGTCAAAAGCATTATTGATGATTTAAAGGCAACAATAAATAAAAATAGTTAATTGTTTTACGTTGAAGTTTGAAAGCAAAATAGGTTAAAAATGTGAACCTTTTAAAGAGTAAAATTGCTTTCATATTTTACACTAGTTTCTATGCTGGTTTATTAAAATATTATTTTCTTAAAATAGCAATGTTGAAAGTTTAAAATCTACTACCACTTAATATCAAGTGTCAAAGGGTACATAATAGCTAGAGGCTAAATAGTTTTTTTATGCCATTAAATAACACTTTGAATTTTTCGCTAAAAATAAAAATTTTATTAAAAATATCAAAAATAATATAAAAAATGCAAAAAAACTTAAAAAAAACTTAAAAATTTAAGTTTTTTTATCATTTATGATTAAATTTTTAGAAGGTTTACACAATTACATAAAAAATAGTGAAATCATAAATTCACCATTTATGTTCACACACTTAACATATAATTTTAATTAAAATTATTGTCAATTTCCCCCTGCATTGATTTCTTTTAGTGTACAATAAGAGACATCGTATGTTTCGCTTAAAATCTTTTTTCTTTCTTCATCGAGTTCTTCTTCACTAGCTCCGTTTTTACGAAAAGTTTCAAGTCTATCTTCAATTTCTGGCTGTAAGATGTAGTACGCATAACTTGTTAAAAATTCGTCAAACTTTAACCCTCTATCTTTGAAAGACTCACGCATATAGTATGCCCATTCTTCGTATTTTGGTCGCTCCTTTTTTTCTATGTTGTCCTCCGATTTAGTCTTTATATATGCGACAAAATTTTCAAAATCCATACCTACATTTTTTTCAATTTCATCACGTAGACGACTATAAACATTACTTATCTCAACCGACGCTCCCTTAATCATTTTATCCATCTTAAATGCACTTGCAATAATTTTAACTGCACTTTCATACTCTTTTAAATCGGCATAAGCTGCAGAAACAGACGTCAAAAACGCTGGTGTAAAAAGACGTGTCTGTCCTAGTGCTTTGATTTTATCAAAAATACGAATGCTCTCATACGACTTATTCATTGAGCGGTATATCGAGGAAAGAATGGGAAGACAAGTTTTTACCATCTTTACATTTTCCTCACTGACCATTATATCGCTATCAGAAAAACCACAACGATTTAGCAAATCGCATGTAAATTCTAAAGCTTTACCATACGATTTATTGTCTTTAATCTCTTTTATTTTTTCAAGAAGTTCATCGTTTGTTAGTGAGGATGAGTCCATGTTTTCATAAAATATTTTCGTAAGATTGCGAATAACACTCTCGGATGGCATGATGTATGTGTCCTGTTCAAGCCAATTACCCCGCACAAGTAAATATGTAGTTCCATTATATTCTATACTTTTAAAATCCATATCTTAACTCCCACTTCTTTGGTAGTAAAATAGATATTGTTGTGCATAACCCGAAAGTTCCACAAACTGTGAGGTTAGTTCCTTTCTAATCTTTTCTCTATTCACCTTAACTGATGTGCAACAATAGTATTTTGTATACATTTGTTCTATCCATGTATCAACTGGAAAAACATCTTTTCTGCTGTATCCAAATAAAAGTATACAATCTGCAACCTTACCACCCACACCCTGCAATGACATGAGTTTTTTGCGTAACTGCATTGTGTCTAGTTTATCCCATTCACGAAGTGTTGTTTCATCTATTTGATGTACTACCTGTCTTAAATATCTTGCCCTATAACCCGCACCTATTTCTTTGAAAAAATCTGTTGTACAATCTATCATCTGCTCATGCGTTGGAAAAGCGTAATAAGTACCCATATTACTTCCCAACTTTTCTCGCAATTTGTTTAAAATTTGCTTAATCCTTTTTATGTTATTATTCTGCGATACTATGAAAGATATCAAAGTTTCCCATAAATCCTGTTTCAAAATCCTAATACCATGACCAAATTTAATAGGTTTTTCTAATATGGCAAATCTTAATAATTGTTCTTTTATTTTTTTATAATCTGTTTTAAGGTCAAAAAAGTTCTCAAAATATTTTACATCTTCTGTCTCTATTTCGTACCCTTGCTCTGTCGGTATTACATAGGCGATCTTATCACCCGATTGTACAATATATTTTTCTTCAGACTTCATGTATGAAAATATTTGCCCACAATCCAGAATATGTTCTATATCAAAATCATCATTGCCCTTGATAATAATTTTATTCTTTTGCAAAACGTAATCCATTTTTTGATTATATCATAAAAAATAGATACCTTCAAAATAAAACTTTGATTTTTCTTTAATTAGTGTCATCGCCACAATCAAATCTGTCAAAATTAGGTCTTGAATATATGCCAGACGCCAACAACATCTTTGTCTTTGGTGGCAAATCTTTTACTAACGACGAAAGTTTGTTCACGTCTACATATTGCGAATATGAATGCTCTCTTAAAAAAGTGCTAAAATCGTTCTTATTTTTCATGTCGTTCTCTTTATTAATTGCATCAAAATCTATAAGATCTTTTGGAATGAGCGACTTATATTCACTCACTTTACTATTTATGTCAGTATATTCATCATCAGATATACATTCTTGATTACTAATTTTTTCGCTATTAAAACACTCATCATTATAGTGTGTATCACTACTTTTAATATAATCATCTCGGAGCATCTGCTCGTATAAATTATCCCGTTTAATGTTATTATCAATGCTACCTTTCATTAAATTGAAATCTACACTACTTTCTATTTTTTTATCTACATACAAATCGGTGTCCACTTTTTCAAACACAACGGCTTTGTCTCTTTTTCTTTTGATATGCCTAAAAATCCTCTTCCCTACTTTCACACCCACAAGCGCCAACAAAAGTGCAACAAATAACCCAATCACACACCAAAACATGACAATCACGACAAATCACCCCCAAAGTTGTCAAAATCATCAAAGTTAAATTTCCTCTTTTTTGGCACTTCTTTTTTATCCTCATCTTTGGCTTCGAAAAGTGCTCTACGCATTGCAGTATCCGCCTGCAAATTTTGCATCTTATAGTAGTCTAGTAAGTCCATTTTGCCTTCTTTTATTGCCTCTGCAATAGCCTTTGGCACTTCAGCTTCCGCAGACAAAATTTGCGATTTCATTTCTTCAGTTCTAGCCTTCATCTCCTGCTCTAATGCAAGAGCTACCGCTCTACGCTCCGCAGAATCAGCTTCTTTAAGTGCTTTGCTCTTCTCCGCTTCGTCACGTATGACTTTTGCTCCTATGTTTGCACCTATTGTTACATCTGATACGTCGACCGAAATCACCTCATAACCCGTACCCTCTTCAACATTTTGACTAAACAAACCTTTGGCTATGACTTCTGGATTTTGTAGTAGTGTTGCATGATTTGCTATCTGCCCGATTGTTGCAATAGTCACTTCGTTAATTCGAGCATAAAAACTATCAAGCCCTACTCCCTTTGCTATGTCTTTTGGTGAAGAGACAACAGTTAATTTAAGTTTTACTCGCATTTCTATACCATCACGACAAATTGCAGAAATCCATTCTGTGCTAAGAACCTGTGGCTGTACACACGTACGCAATTCTCTTATAACATCTCGACCTGCAAGATTAAGCGTCATAACATCGGCGATTGTAATTGGAAGCTTTGTCTCTTTTGCATAACCAAGTGCAGTTGCGACAGCCATAACATCACCACCAGCAATTTTATGTTTTTCCAAAGATGCAATAGGTATTTTTACACCTGCTTTTTTTATCAACATGTAAGCATTAGCGATGGATTTATAATCTACCTTACGCATTTTCATACCTAACAAAACGTGCATAGGAATATATGCCCCAGATAATAGACATCGAAAATATGTCCCCATAGGCACAAGCACAAATAGGATAGTTAAGGCAATAACTAGTATTACTGCTATAACAACGACGGCAATTAAGAATGTACTCATAGCCTCTCCTTTTGTATATTATACCATAGATTTTTAACCTTGTAAATACCTAATTTTTAAATTTTAGACAATATTTTTAAACAAAGAAAAATATCAAAACTTAAAGATTGAAACTTAAAAAAAATTATAAAAAAATGCTAAGTTAAATTAGCTTTTTTTTATTTATTTTAAAATCAACAATCTGGCATTTATCTATTTCATAAACAATGTCAGCATTTTCATCATACATGTTGGAATATGTAAAGATTATAATAGTTCGCTTTTTCTTCATATTTGCGATGAGTTTATAGAAGTTGTCTTTAAATTCTTCGTTTGAAAAATTAGGCAATTCATAAAAAATCAGATATTGTGCATCAGTCAAAAATGCTCTCGCTACCGCTAAAATAAAGAGTTCCTCATTAGAAAAATTTGCATCATGAATTTTTGTATTGACGCCCTTAGCAAGTGTCTTTATTTTTTTATGCAAACCAAATTCTACCAAAATGCGATATATTTTGACCCTATTATTACATGCAATTTTTAAATTATTGTAAATAGTATCATCTAAAAATAGTGGATGAGCGACAGCATAGTAGATGATTTTTTTATAGACTTTTTCACTATAATTATATATACTTATTCCATCAAGAACTATCTGACCAGAGTCGGGTCTTATGTTTCTTCGCAACATGTTAAAGAGTATCCTTTTACCACTTCCTTTCTTGCCTTTGATGATATTTACTGCATTATTTTTAAAAGAGATATCAAGATTACTAATCTTACCATAGTTTGTAGAAAGTGTATCATTGTTCTCGTAAGAAATGTCTATCATTGATAAATCTGAAATCTTATTAATATCCTCACTACCCCCAAATTTTTGAAGTTCTTTTTCTGAAAATGAAAGTACTATATCCACTCTTTTAGTCGAAACATTCAAATCATCTAGTATTTTGGTTACATTTGCAACATTGTTAAATTTCCCTATGCACTTTGATAGATATGGTACAATAATGAGATAAGTTTCTAAATCAAAACTGCCTTTTGACACAAGATATATAAGTAGAGCTGTTATGACATAAATGATTATGTATGTAAAAAGGTAAAAAATATGCTCACGCCCCGAATAATACCTATAATAATACCTTACAGCACCATAATGTTTTTCTCTTAAAATTTGATTTAGATTAGTTCGAACATCCTCTCTTTTGTCAAACTCACGAATTACTTTCTGACCATCCATAGTCTTATTCATAAATTCATATAAAGCATCACGTGCCTCAGAGCGAAGTCGATAACCCTTAGCAATATTGCGATTGAACCATTTAAGCACAAAAAAGTTTACAAAGCACATGGCCACAACAATAAGCCCTGCATATAGGTTAGCTATAAATATGTATACAAATGGTACTACGCAAAGTACAAAATAACCAATTTCTAACAAAAAATGATCTGTAAACTCTGCCATTGTCCCCACATCGCTACCTATAATTGATAAAATTTTCTGTTTAGATGTTTCATTAAAGTTGGAACTTTCACAAGACACCAGTTTATCATATATTTTATTCTGAATTTTATCATAAGAATAACAATATAATTTTGAGTATAGTTGGTAATCTATGAACTGAAATAAATAACCTACGACATAGGTCAAAAGTTCCAATGCCAAATTTACATACGCATAAGTAAAGTCACCTGTACTTACACCACTATATAGTCCGTTTATAGTTTTTGCAGCAAAAACGGGAAGTAGTAAATCAGTAATCACATAAATCAAGTTCATAAAATTGCGAAGAATAAAAAGCCATATTGCTTTTTTCTCCTTCATGCCAGACCAATTCAAATAATTTTTCAAATAATGGTATCTGTTATTTGAAGCTCTCATGCTGTTTTGCTGACCCGTTCAATAAATCATCAATTTTTAATTGATTTTGATTTTTATTCTTTCTAATTGCACTCGCTTTTAAACTGTAATACTCATGAGACTTTTCATCTATGTTTTCAAGAGGTTCGTTTTGCGATTTTGTTTTTGTCTGTGGCTTGCTTAATTTTTGTTTATCCTCACTTTTCTTTTTAGCCTCAATCACCTTAGGACTTGCCATTTTAGTTACACTGTTAGACTTTAAAACATTTTCAGAGCTAACTGTTTTACTAAGTTTTGCTTCCTTTTCAGATTTGCGTTTTTCAATATCTTTATGGCGTTCACTACAAATAGCCTCATGCTCTTTTTTTATAGCACTTTTTACCACATCAGCTTCTGGCGTGGATAAAATACTAAAATCATGTCTTAACTTCCCTTCCCACGTAAGATAGGTAGAAAGTAAAAATTGCAAACCATCTCGCCATTTGATGGTAGTTTTTTCTCCGTCACCTTCTAAAACAAGTTCATTAAATGATGTGAGATCAGTTGCATTCTGATCAAAACTATAAATATATCTTTTTGAGGTTAGAATTTTTTCAAGTCTATCGTATTCTTCTGGGGTAAACTTAGCATATGTAAGTATATCCGTCAGCACATATGCCATTTCGTCATCACTTATCCTGCCGTCTTTATAAGCTTCATGCAGATTATTAAAATAACCACTGAAATCTACCGACAAGGTGCCATTTTTGTCTTTATTAAAATAAAATCTCTCATAAATAATGCCCTTTGTGGTCTTATCTGTGAAGGCATTTTTGCGTTCAGTAAAATTACTTACCATATCCACCTCCCAATTTCTTTTATTTTAGCATAACAAAAGCTTATAAGTCAAACATTTTTATGTATTTTGTATAAATTAAAAAAAATACAAATTTTAAAATTTTTGTATTTTTATAATGTTTTTTATATATTAATTTTTTCTCAATATCTTCATAGTATGAAATGCAAGATATCAACAATCACTACAAAGGCGAGTAAAACGCATAAGCCATAAAAATGGATGTTTGCTTCGACATTTCGATTAATAGGTTTTTTACGAATCCATTCTATTATTGTAAAAACTACATGTGCACCATCAAGGGATGGTATTGGCAATAAATTAAACACTGCAAGATTTGCCGAAAGTAATGGAATTAGTATTAACAAATTTGCAAAATTCGTCTGTGTTACTTGTGCCATCGTCGCTATGGTAGTGACAGGTCCTCCTATATCCGAAATAGGAAGTTGAAATGTTATTAAAAGCCATAAACTTTTAAGTACTACCCACGCAAAACCGAATGCTACCGAAAAACTACGCCCAAGTCCTTCAAAAAATCCATATTTATATGACGAATAATTATAGCCAGCAAGATAATATATAGTACTTTCCTGTGTGTCTAAATTAGTGTAGGTCGATGGGAAAAGATAAACCTGTGTATCGATTATTTCACCCTCCCGCCTTATAGTAAAAGTTGCATGATAAAAGTCCTCTAAACTTGAATTTGTAGTCGGCATACCATTTTCATCATAAAATTCTTTCGCCTCTTCTTGTATATTTGATACTAAAGTAGCAAAGGTAGAGCCAAAAGCAAAATCGACTTTATTCCCATTGATTTGCAAGATAACATCTCCACTTTGAAGGTCGTTGACGTAGTCATAATAATCACTATCGGCAACATCATATGAAATAGGTACGTTTGAGACGCTTACAACCTGTTTGACATCATAACCCATAGTACAAAGTAATATCCATGAAAAAATTATTGCCGTCAAAAAGTTTGCTGTAACGCCTGCAAGAAAGACTAAAATTCGTTTATAAGGCTTTTGATTATTAAAGGCAAGTGGATCATTTTTGTCGTCATCTTCGCCATAGAATGCACAGTATCCGCCAAGAGGAAAGATTCGAAGTGAAATCTTTTCACCACGCTTATTGACTTTCGAAAATATAGCTTTACCAAAACCAACAGAAAATTCTGTGATTTTAAACTTTAATATTCTACCAACAATATAATGTCCAAGTTCATGCAAAAGCACCATGAATAGTAGCACTACTAATGCAAGAATTATATATAAAACTATCATAAAATATCCCTTAGTAATTATACATCTTTTATCAAATTTTTAAGATAACATCTTGTCATATATTTTATAAATTTGTAAAATTTTCACATAATTAAATAAGTAGGAAAATCATGACCAAAAGCATGTAAGGGGCTATAAATATATAGGAATCACTTCGGTCCAAAAATCCACCATGACCTGCTATGAAATGTCCGCTATCCTTAACTTCAGCTTTGCGTTTAAGATAACTTTCATAAAGGTCACCTAAAATAGAAATACAAGAACCCACAGCAACCACTATAATAAACGCCCAAATAGGAAAAACTTCATATAGTTGTCCATAATTTGGTATATTTGCAAAAATTAGATAAATGGCTGTTAATAATAAACTTGAATACAAAACTCCACCAAAAACACCAGCTACTGTTTTGTTAGGACTTAAACGAGGACAAAGTTTCTTTCGACCAAATGCCATTCCGCTTAACATTGCAAAAGTGTCTGTAAACATCGGAATAAGTATAGCCGTTAAAAGTAAGAACAATGAAAAATTACCATCGATAATTTCTTGCTTTGCAAAAGGCAATTCATCCACATGATTTATAAATATAAATAGCAAGAGTAAAAATGCGGGATAAAGCATGGCAAAAAAGGAATTTTTTGCCTTTTCAAAAGAAAATTTAGCAATCGTTTGAGATGTTTTTCGAATTTTTATCTCCTCTTGTGTCTTAGTTTTACGAATGATTGAAAATAAATAACCAATAAACGCCATTATCACTGCAAGTACAACATCTAAAACAATAATGATTGCTAATAACCAAACACTCCCTGCTTGTCCTATTAATGAGCAAGAAACAACGTTTATTGCAAGTGCTAATGGTACATAACAAATACTGAGCCATTTATATGTGGACTTTGCTCTTCGAGTGTACATATTGCACATCTCATAAACTCCAAATCCTGCAATTATTGCAAAAAAGAAGTCAAAAAATAGCGGTGAAACTGTAGCTTTTAGTACAAAAAGTATAGCTATTACTGCAACTATCACTATTGATGACAAAATACGATCTTTCATTTAACTCCTCCATATCTTCGATTTCTCGAAGCATACTCTTTAAAACACTTAATCAAATGTTTACTACTAAAATCTGGCCATAACACGTCTGTAAAGATAAACTCTGAATACGCCATTTGGTACAACATATAATTTGAAACCCTTTTTTCTTTACCTGTGCGGATAATGAGGTCAGGATCGGGCATAAAAGCCGTTGATAGATTTACTTCTATATCTTCATGACTTAAACATCCCTTTTTCTTCTCTATTGCATGATTTACGGCCTGCAAAATATCCCACCTGCCTCCATAGTTGAGTGCAAAAACACATGTTAGTTTTTCACATTTTTTCGTCTTTTCAACCACTTCTAATAGCCTCTGTTGTAAATCACTTGGAAACCTCGAAATATCACCTATATAGGTAATTTTAACTCCCAGCGAAAGTAATGAGTCTTTTTTCTCTTCCAAAAATTGACGAACTAGGGAAAATAAACCCTCAATTTCTGCTTTATCACGTTTCCAATTTTCTGTCGAAAACGCAAAGAACGTAGCATATCTAACATTCGTGGTAACAAGAAATTCTATAAGATTAGATAATGTATACATCCCTTGTTTATGTCCCACTTGCCTAGGCATCCCCTTTGAGGTCGCCCATCTACCATTGCCGTCCATAATGAACGCAACATGTGTGGGAACATTTGTTATATTTTTATTCTTTCCAAACATAAAAGCACCTTTTAACTATATTATTTATGAAAGTTGACATATTTTTGCCATCCGCCTTATCTTTTGGAAACTAAATCGACATAATCTCTTGCTCTTTGTCTTTCGCCTCATTATCAATAAGTGCAATAGCACTATCAACTAACTTTTGTATTTTCTGTTCGCAAGTGGACAGGTCATCTTCAGTTATTTCAGCATTTTTCTTAAAACTCTTAATCTTGTCAAGTGCATCACGTCTAGCATTTCGTATTGTAACTTTTGCCTCTTCTGCAAGTTTTTTTGTTTCCTTAACTAATTGTATTCTTCGTTCTTGCGTCAGTGCAGGGAAAACTAAACGAATTACTTTTCCATCATCAGTTGGTGCTATACCTATATCGGATGCGTTTATAGCCTTTACAACATTTTTTATTTGAGATTGATCCCAAATATTTAAACAAAGTATTCTAGCCTCTTGCACCGAAACCGTTCCCATTTGTACTATTGGCGTGGGTTGACCATAATAATCAACAAATACCTTGTCTAAAATATGCGGATTAGCACGCCCTGCACGTACCAGTTGATACTCACTCTTTAAATGTTCAACTGCTTTACTAAAATTTTCTTCTGCATGAATAAACACTTCTTCTACATTATCATTTATCATTTTATCTCCTTGAGTATAGTGACTAACATCACATTTCTAATCTATGATACAATATTTTCAACCAAAAATGCAAATAAAATCCAAAGAAAAATATTCTTATAAAAATAAAACATAGCTTTTTAAAATAAAGTTCGCAAAGTTGCATAAAATAATCAAAGGAGAATATATGAAAAAAATTGTCTTATGTGGTGGTGGCACACTCGGTCATGTCTACCCAGCACTTGCACTTGTGCCTTATCTAGAAAAAGAATATGAAATACACTTCATAGGTAGTGGTGGTATAGAACGAGAAGAACTAAAAAAATATAACTACATCTACTATCATGAAATTGATGCACCAAAATTTCATAGAAAAAATTTGATAAAAAATTTTTCACTTCCATATAAGTTCATAAAAGCTAAAAAGTCAGCACAAAAAATTTTAGAGGAAATAAAACCTGATATTATTTTCGCTAAAGGTGGTTATGTAACTCTGCCTGTAATTTTCGCAACTAAACATATCCCCATAATTTGCCATGAAAGTGATATATCTTTCGGACTTGCAAATAAGCTTGCACTATTAAAATGCAACTTGATGATTACAAGTTTTAAAATCACACAAAGAAAGAATGATAAATGTATGTTTATAGGGCAACCTATCCGTGATAAAATTTTTAAGGGCAATGCAAGCAAAATTAAAAATAAATTCAAAAATCAAAAACCTATCATCTTGTTCTTAGGTGGAAGTCTAGGCTCTAAATTTATAAATAAAATTGCAATTGAAAATCTTGACGAATTAACTAAAAGTTATAATGTGATTTTGATTTCAGGCACAAAAAATGAAGTGGAAATTAAACACGATGACTTTTTTAGCGTTTGCTACGTGAATAATATAGAAGACTATTACGCTTCAAGTGATGTCGTTGTCACCCGCAGTGGAAGTGGCACTATAAATGAATTGCTGTCACTTAAAAAGCTCATGCTACTATTACCTTTGTCAAAGAAAGCTTCAAGAGGTGACCAAATAGAAAACGCTAAATATTTTGAAAAGCTAAGCATAGCAAAGGTTATCGAAGAAAAAGATTTTTCTAGCGAAAAACTATTAAAAAACATTGATTTTTTAATTAAAAATAAAGATTTCTATTACAAAAATATGCAAAACATTCAAAATTGTAATATAAATTACGAAATATCTCAAAAAATTAAAGAATTTGCTAAATAATTAGAATAATTTGTTAAAAAAACAATAAAAAGTGTTATTTTATTAAACAAATTGAAATTTTTTTATGTAATTACTCTTAATAGTTTTAATCAAAAATATATCTTTTGTCTTATAATGTTTACAAACTAGGATAACCAAATCCCTCTAAATTTTGATTAAATATAATTGGTCGACACATCGTTAAGAGTAATTTTTTCATTTCATCGTTTTTTATATTTGGAATTTTCTCAAACATCAACGCACAAATTCCCGCCACCATTGGAGTAGCAACAGAAGTGCCAGAAAGTTTTATATAAGTATCCTTGCCACATGAAATTATATCTACACATGGAGCAACAAGGTCAGGCTTAATCCTTTTAAACGCCGGTCCTCGTGATGAAAAATCTGCAATTTCAAAAAAGTCTTTTAAAAAATTTTCGTCATCAAGTCGATTATCATCAAAACCTCCCACCGTTATAATTTTAGAACTCACTCCTGGCGATTTGATAGTCTCAAAATGAGGGCCAGAATTTCCCGCCGCTGCAATCACTACTAATCCCTCCCGCCAAAGTGCTTCAGCACCTATCATGATTGGATCATTATATCCTAATGGCTCACTTCCAAAACTCATACATACAATTTTAATATCGTACCTATTATGATTTTCAAAAACCCACTCCATAGCATCAAGGATATTATTAGCTCCCGCCTCACCACTTGCATTTAAAGCTTTAAGTGATATGATTTTAGTACATGGTGCAATTCCTGAATACTTTAAGGCTGATTTCGTGCCACTTCCTGAACACACTCCTGCAACGAACGTGCCATGTCCATTGTCATCGTATAACTCATTTCTGTCATTTACAAAATCTTTGAAAAATTCAATTCTGTTTTTTGGTACTAAAAAATCCATGTGATAGCTAATCCCTGTATCAATAAATGCCACACACACGTCTTTCCCAGTTAGAGTTGTTTTGTTAACTTTTAGTATTTTTTTTGCTACATTCATTTGCACAAAACTTGCCATTGCGGAAGATATGTAATTTATAAAATCACACTTACCAAGATTAACTATCTGCTCAATGTTCGCAGTTACTCTAGCACAGTTAATAAACGAGTATACACTGAGAATTTTAACCTTTAACTTTTCACACTTGTTTTTTAAAGCATCATAATTGTCATAAAATATGTAACAATCTTTTTCATTTTTTTGTGAAAAAGCCTGAACACCTTGTAAAAGCCTTTTATCAATTTTTTTTGTCATTATAAATTACTTATTATCCTTTTTATATCGCTAAGTTGCTCATCAGATATATATCCTGCAAAAAGTTGTAGGGAATTTAATAGACTTTTTTTGTCAAACGTTCCATTATTTTTTTGCCTTTGGACCTCTTCCATTAGCATAGAACTTATTTCACTTTTTGATTTATTTTTAAGCATGTCATACGTCTCTTTTACAGACTTATTTTTTTGGTATTCTGCGTTTTCGCTTTCATTTTTCTTATTTTCATATTCACTAAATTTCATATTTCACCTAAAACATTATATGAATTAGCATTAAAAAACTTTCAAAATTTCTAAGCATATATACTCATATTTTCTTTATACAATGTCACGACCTTATTATTATCTAAAGTTGCCCCATTATTGTTTATTTGTTAGAATTTTTAAGATTTATAGAAAAAAATGGTAAAAAACGAGCAAAATTTAGTTATTT
>CAZZGZ010000009.1:32419-37632 GCA_964653635.1 uncultured Lachnospiraceae bacterium | reverse complement strand
ATTTTCGCTTTTTTCTTTTTGCCTTTTTCTTATTATATTTCATTCATAAGCCCTGTGTAAAGAACCTTTCGCGGCATAAACCGCCACTCACTTGATTTTAGATATCATTTGTGTTAATATTAAATTATGAAAGTGTATGACCTATTGCCAATAATGATGATAAGCAAAAAGAAAGTGAATAATATCAAAGTAAACTATGAAGATTATTTGATTGAGTTATTAAATTCATCTCTTTATTTTATGAAATTAACTAACTCTGAACGCTTTAATGCAATAAAAGAACAATCTCATAGCGAATGTGATGCAGAAACAAGTAATTACCAAATTGATTTTAAGTTGTTAGTTCCTACAGAGTTTATGAAATACAAAAATATTTCACTACCTGATGTTGATTATAAACATCTGCGTGATGGTTTTATATCAGTAAATGATAATGAAAATAGTTTAAACAAAGATTTGAAAATTAAAGCAGACAATTCATTTGTAAATTATTTAGCTAATGTTTGTATTGCTAATAAAGAAAAGTTACTGACTATGAAAGACAACGATACAATATTATCAAGTTCAATTAAAAATATGTTAGTAGAAAAAAATGTTTTAGCATTCATACCTTGTGATTTTAATAAAGAGATTAATTGTATTGCTATAGTAAAAAAGCTATTTAATCCTTTATTTAGTCTTAGAGATGACATAAATAAGGATACATATATTACTTTCTTACAAGGCGATTATTTTTATTTATTACAATACTCGAAGGGTAATTATACATTATTGGAAAAAGTTCATAAAATTATGATACAAACATTTTACGATTTATATAAGCTGACTTATTTTATTTAATAAAAAAGTCTATACTGAACAAAGATTAACTCGTTCAATTTAGACACCATCTGGTGCGGATGACAGGACTTGAACCTGCAAGGTTGCCCACTGGAACCTAAATCCAGCGCGTGTGCCAATTTCGCCACATCCGCATATCAATTCATTTGTGTTTATAAAATCAATCTTTAAATCAATTCATTTGTATTTTAGTATAAAGTGTCACTTTTATAAAATCAAACTAATCTATTATATCATATATTTTTGAGTTTTTGCAAGTAAATTAACTCTTTTTATAATTTTTGAGTAAATTTAAAATAAAAAATTTAATTTTTCTTGACAAATATTCGTTTTAAGTGCTAGACTTTTTTTGATAAAGGAGTGTTTATGTTAGAAATTATTGATGTGTATGCACGAGAGGTATTAGATTCACGTGGCAATCCTACTGTTGAAGTTGAAGTCACTTTGGCTGACGGGACAGTCGGCAGGGCAATTGTTCCAAGTGGTGCCTCAACAGGGGAAAATGAGGCTTTGGAGTTGCGAGATGGTGACAAGGCTAGATATAACGGCAAAGGCGTGCTTAAAGCGGTGAGAAATGTAAATGATATCATTGCACCAAAGCTTTTAGGCATGAGTGCTTTTGATCAAGTGGGAGTTGATAAGACTTTGATTAATTTAGATGGCACTGCTTTTAAAAAAAATCTCGGAGCAAATGCCACACTTGGTGTTTCTCTTGCTGTGGCTCGTGCTGTTGCAAACTTTTTAAATCTACCCTTGTATAGATATATCGGTGGGGTAAATGCAAAGGTCCTTCCTACTCCAATGATGAATGTCATAAATGGTGGGGCACATGCAGACTCAACAGTCGACTTTCAAGAGTTTTTCATTATTCCAGCGGGTTTTACGACATTCAAAGAGGCTCTTCGTGCAGGGGTTGAGACTTTCCACGCTTTAAAAGAGGTCCTAAAAAGGAAAAAGTACTCAACAGGAGTAGGAGATGAGGGGGGCTTTGCTCCAAACTGCACGGCGGGAAACACTGAACCACTCGAACTTATTATGCAAGCGATTTCAGATGCTGGTTATAAAGCGGGCAAAGAGATATTTCTAGGCATGGATGTTGCCTCAAGCGAATTTTATGACAATAAAACTAAGACTTATAACCTCAAAAGGTCGGGTCAGGGCGTAAAGACTAGTGACGAACTCATTGCATGGTATTGCGATATGGTGAAAAAATATCCTATCATCACCATAGAGGATGGACTTGCAGAAGATGACTGGGAAGGTTGGGCAAAACTTACAAAAACGCTCGGGGATAAAATTCAACTTGTGGGCGATGATTTATTCGTAACGAATATCGAATTTTTAAAACGTGGAATACAAAATAAAGTTGCAAATTCTATACTTATTAAGTTAAATCAAATAGGCACTCTTACAGAAACGCTTGACACAATTCGTATGGCTCAGACGAATGGCTATACGTGTATGGTGTCACATCGCTCAGGGGAAACTGAGGATACCACTATCGCTGACCTAGCCGTTGCTGTCAATGCTGGTCAAATCAAAACTGGCTCGGCATCTCGCACTGATCGTATGGCAAAATATAACCAATTGTTACGCATAGAAGATGAACTCGGCGAGGATGCTGTATTTGAAGGTATTTCCGCTTTCAAGATAACAAATAAGTGAAATAATCGGGGGTTGGCAAGCGAGTCGCATTTGCTAGCAACTGATGTTTATTCAAGCGAAAAAGTGCTTGATGTACTTTGCGACAGCAATCTAAGTTTGAACTTGTTTCAAAATTCTTCCGATAATGATTTAGATAGAAATATTTCATGGCTAAGATAACTACTTATTAAGGGATATGAAACTAATACTAGATATAGTAGGTAGTATGCACATAATACACCAATATCTTCGTAAAAATCACTGCTAAGATGTGGCTTTTGTAAGTAAATTACTATGGTCAAGATTTTTTTTCGTCTAATTTTTCTTTTAGAGGACTTTTTGGGTATTTAGCAAAAACTATGAAGTTATGTTGCCATTTTTTAAAAATATGTGTTATAATATACAAGTTTATAAAGAAAATTTAAAAATTTTTAAAAAAACTTAATTTTTTGCTTAAATTACTCAAAAAAACTTAAAAAAGGAGAAAAATGGAAGAAAAATTTAATTTTAGGGTGGTTGCTAAGGATTCCAAAACACAAGCACGGGCAGGAATTTTTCACACACCTCACGGAGATATCTTGACACCTGTTTTTATGCCAGTAGGCACACAAGGTACTGTGAAGGGCTTAAAGGTTGAGGATTTAAAAGAACTACATGCTCAAATCATACTCTCTAACACCTACCATCTATTTTTGCGTCCTGGAACCGATGTTATAGAGAAGGCTGGCGGACTTCATAAGTTTATGAACTGGGATAGACCGATACTGACGGATAGTGGCGGATTTCAAGTTTTTTCGTTGTCGAAACTGAGGAAGGTGAGTGAAGAGGGAGTGGAGTTTTCTTCGCATCTTTCGGGGGAGAGATTTTTGTTTACGCCTGAAAAGTGTATGCAAGTGCAGAACATACTAGGCTCTGACATTGTGATGGCTCTTGATCAGTGTACGCAAGCGGGAGCAAGTTATGAGCAGGCACTAAAAGCAAAAAATCTAACAAAAATTTGGCTTGAACGTTGCTATAATGCTCAAAAAAATGAAAATCAAATGCTTTTCCCGATTGTGCAGGGGAATATTTATAACTCTTTGAGGGCAGAGTGTGTGAACGATTGCTTGCCATATGCAAAATGTGGAATTGCAATTGGGGGACTGAGTGTCGGAGAGGAGAAGGCTGTCATGTATGATGTGCTTGACCATTTAGCACCTCTTCTTCCTGATAATATGCCACGATATCTTATGGGCGTGGGCAGTCCTGATTGTCTTATTGAAGGATTTGCACGGGGTATCGACATGATGGACTGTGTGTTGCCTACCCGTGTGGCTCGTAACGGCACGGCTTTTACACGAACGGGCAAACTTGTCGTTCGAAATGCAAAGTATCGTGAAGATTTCGCTCCTATTGATAATAATTGCGATTGTTACACTTGCAAGCACTATTCACGAGCATATATAAGACATCTTATCATTGCGGGGGAGATGTTGGGAGCGGAGTTATTATCTATCCATAATTTGCGTTTTTTAACAGCACTTGCTGAGCAGAGTAGACAGGCTATTATCGATGGAAATTTTTATGAGTTTTATAACGAGATAATTGCAAAGCTTAATTTACAATCTTAATCGTGAGGAAAAGTTGAGAAAAAGTTGCAAATAAGACTTATGAGTATTTCTAAAAAATTTAAGAAACTAAGCTAAAAAACTATATTTTTTATGAATTTTTATGTGATTTTTTTAAAAAAGCGTGATTTTGTGTGTGGTTACATGCGTATGATAACATAGCTTTTTTTTGTTGTCAACATAACATGACAAATAAATTTATATCTAAGATTGCATACACAACACATCACCATATCAACCTTACACATCACCATATCAGCCTCATTTTTTTGTCAGCATTTCTTGATTTATCGTTTTTTTTATGATATCTTGATATTATAAAAGAGCAACAAGTTTTGCTAGTTTATATTTGTGGTAGGTAGTATGCACATAATACCACAAAATACACACAAAAAGAGAGGTTAAAAATATGAAATATAAAAGTTTTATAATCTATGAAAATTGGATAGAGGCCATTCAATGTTTAACGCCAGAGGAGAAATTACAAGCCTATGAAGCTTTGATGGAGTTTGGTTTTACAGACACAATTCCACAAAATTGCTCAGCGGTGGTTCGGGCTCTTTTAATATCTTTTTCCGTTGGACTTAGAAATGCAAAATCCCGATATGAGAAAAAAATGACAAAAAGCAAAAAGTACAATCATGTGCAAGAGTGTAAACAAGAACGTGAAGAGTGTGAAGGTGAAATAGTAATTCAAAATGTGACTGATGACAATCGAGGTATTGTGGGCCTTAATGGTAAAATTAAAATGCAACCTAGTGACACGGAAGATAGTGTATCAGAGAGTGACAATGCAGTTAGGCAAAAATTAAGCAAAAATGAGGACATTTATCATGAAAATGATAAAAAATATTCAAAAAACGATGATAATTTGCAAAAATTAAGCAAAAATCACAAAAATAATAATAGTTTAACTCAAAATTTTCTGGAAAATGAGGAAAATACACACAAAAATGTAAATAAAATCGATGAAATTGAGTCAAACTGCGATTTACGTCAAAATAATTTTTCCATAGACAAAAAAGTTATTCGTCAAAGCGATAATGGACAAGCGGAAATTTTCGGTAATTATTTAAATAATAATATATATATAAATAAAAAAAATATAAATGGCAATGAAAA
>CAZZGZ010000009.1:28833-32319 GCA_964653635.1 uncultured Lachnospiraceae bacterium | reverse complement strand
TGTGAATGTGAATGAAAATGTGAATGTGAATGAAAATGTGAATGTGAATGAAAATGTGAATGTGAATGAAAATAATAATGCGTGCGTGAACAGCACGGCATTTCTCTCTCTCACAAAATTTCAGTCGAGTTTTCCTAACAAGACAGTGTCTATTAATGATATAAATCTCTTGTCAAAGATAGATATGGACAATCTCATCAAAAGTGTACAGAGTTCTGGTTTTCTACGCTCAAATGACAATTTGGGGTTGAGTTGGCTTATAAAAAACTATGATAGAGTCATCGCTGGAGCTTATCGTGACTATGATAAATATGCACCTTTTCATTCCCGCATTTATTCGCCATCAGACTTAAATGAGGCGTTTGATGACGTGGATAGTATTGAGATTTAGTGTAAGATAAAGTTTGCCTATTTTGGCATACAATTTTAAAATAGATTAAACATCAAAGTTATAGTTTTACTTGAATATCTTTTGTAAGTTGTATGTATAAGAGGGTGATAACATCAGCGAGTGAATTCTTAAATACCTTGTAAGCGAGATTTTGTGCTTAAGATACACCTTGACGGATGTGGTTGTTTACCATACGCAGTTAGTTATGATTGCAATTTGTATAGTTGTAATTGACGATTTGTATAGTTGTAATTGACGATTTGTATAGTTATAATTGACAATTTGTATAGTTATGATTGACGATTTGTATAGTTATGATTGACAATTTGTATAGTTATAATTGACGATTTGCATAGTTATAATTGACAATTTGCATTGTTATAATTGCAATTTGCATGGATTTCTTACATTGTGCCACTCTATCCTTAATTTTACTTGTAAATGTAGTTTTAAAAAAGATTGTCAATAATGAAATACGTACTTAACATCTTTTATATAGATTTGGCACGGTGCAACTTAAAACTACTTTGCCATCCAAAGTTGAGTCAATGCTTATTGCACTGGCATTTGTTAAGGCATAAAAAAGAGGTTTTAAATCCATTTGTGTTAGACTTAAAACTTCGAAACTTGCTGTCAGTCCTCCGTGTATTTCGTCAGGTTCTATATTTAGTTTTATATTATGCCTCTGCACACCCGCTCTTACTAAACAATTGGCTATTCTTTTTAGTTTTATAAATTGATTTTGATTGATTGAGTGTTTGTATTTGTTCTCTTCTTTTAGCAATTGTAAATATCCTTTTCCTATTTTTTCTACATCATAATTAAAATTTGTTTTCATATTTTTCTCCTTTTATTTTTCGTTTTTTTAGAATTTTTGTACATTTTTTACTCTTTTTGTAATTTATTTTTGTTTTTTTACATACTATCTCATATTTATCACTTCCTTTTATTTATATGCGTTGGGTGTTCGGTTGTTTGCCTTTGCCCTTGCTACACTATATAGTGACTGGGTGTATAGGGTACTTGCTCTTACACTTGCTACATTATATATGCGTTGGGTGTTGGGGTGAAAGGATAAAGGTTATTGCTTTTAACTACCACAATAGCACTAGTAAACAATCTATACATAGTTTTTGAGTGTGAGATTTTCTATAATAGCAGTGTAATCGGAGCAAAGATTTAAAAAGAGGACTTAGTTTACAAGTAAGCAATAACACCTTAGTTTATAAGTAAAACAACAACACCTTAGTTTATAAGCAAAACAATACATAGTTTTAATATCGTAAGTCAAAACAAGGTCATTTGCTGGTGACTGGCGTTTATTCAAGTGAGGAAATGTGAGCAGGGGACTAGGGTGAAAGGATAAAGGTTATCACTTTTAACTCACCATAATAGCACTAGTAAACAATCTATACATAGTTTTTGAGTGTGAGATTTTCTATGATAGCAGTGTAATCGGAACAAAGATTTAAAAAGAGGGCTTAGTTTATAAGCAAAAAACAACACTTAGTTTATAAAACACTTAATTTACAAGCAAAACAATACATAGTTTTAATATCGTAAGTCAAAACAAGGTCATTTGCTGGTGATTGCGTTTATTCAAGCGAGGGATGTGAGTGGGGGATAGTATTGTAAGTTTATAAGTAAAACGACACTTAATTTGCAAGTAAAACAACACATAGTTTTAAAATCGTAAGTCAGAAACTCACTTGCTGGTGACTGGTGTTTATTTAAGCGAGGGATGTGAGTGGGGTGTTGGGGTGAAAGGATAAAGGTTATCGCTTTTAACTACCACAATAGCACTAGTAAACAATCTATACATAGTTTTTGAGTATAAGATTTTCTATGATAGCAGTGTAATCGGAGCAAAGATTTAAAAAGAGGACTTAGTTTACAAGTAAGCAATAACACCTTAATTTATAAGTAAAGCAACATCACTTAGTTTACAAGTGAAAAACAACATCATTTAATTTACAAGCAAAACAACATCAAATTGTTTACAAGTAAAACAACATCACTTAATTTACAAGCAAAACAACATCACTTAGTTTATAAGCAAAACATCGCATTATAATTAAAGCAGAGTCCCGTCTTTACAACGTCAAAAAAACATGAAAATAAAATTTTTAAAAAAATGTAAAAATGAGTTGACAAAATTGAAAAAGTGTTGTAAAATGATAAGGCGAACATGAAAAGCGGGGTGTGGCTCAGTTGGTAGAGCGCGTGGTTTGGGACCATGAGGTCGGGGGTTCGAGACCCTCCACCCCGACCACTTCATCGTTCGCTTGTTGTGGACCTTTAGCTCAGTTGGTTAGAGCTCCCGGCTCATAACCGGTCGGTCCTAGGTTCGAGTCCTAGAAGGTCCACCAGTTCCATCTAGTGTAACCGATTAGGTGGAACTATCGTCCTTAGTACCGCAAGAAAGTCTTTTGATTTTCAAGCAGTATCCCATATGGTTGATAAGTTATGAAAACATAACTTATCTGGCTCGGTAGTTCAGTTGGTTAGAACGCTAGCCTGTCACGCTAGAGGTCGTGGGTTCGACCCCCATCCGAGTCGCCATTTGCCCTGATAGCTCAGTCGGTAGAGCAAAGGACTGAAAATCCTTGTGTCGATGGTTCGATTCCATCTTAGGGCACCAGCACTAATGCAAAAATGCTTAGTGCAAATTTATATACATTAATTTGTAAACACCCATTTTCTTTTTCTATTCTATGCCATTTAGATGCCCACAAATAACTCTATCATTTAATTGTGCTTATTGAATTTAAAAAAAATACAAATTAATGTAAACATCCTATGTCCTTATCATATCGACATAGTTTGGACAGAGTTGTCATCCTGCTGGTGTGGCTCAACGGTAGAGCAGCTGACTTGTAATCAGCAGGTTGTAGGTTCGATTCCTATCACCAGCTCCAGTGACAACTTTGTCCATATCCCCTTTCACTGGCACAATTTTATTGTGCCATTTGGGAAGGTTGCAGAGTGGCTAAATGCAACAGACTGTAAATCTGTCGACACTGTCTTCGATGGTTCGAATCCATCCCTTCCCACCAATAGCAAATATAAAAGAAATATCTTGTCATGTGACGGGG
>CAZZGZ010000009.1:0-28733 GCA_964653635.1 uncultured Lachnospiraceae bacterium | reverse complement strand
ATGAATTCGAACCAAGGTTCGCTCCTGTCGGAGCCAGACCGAAACCTTGCAGGGTTTCTCCCCGGCTTTGGCTAAAAAACAAGCACACAGGCTTGTTTTTTTTAACGCAAAGCCCCATCCCTTCCCACCAATAGCAAATATAAAAGAAATATCTTGTCATGTGACGGGGTATTTTTTTTGAAATAATAAAGGGATGAATTCGAACCAAGGTTCGCTCCTGTCGGAGCCAGACCGAAACCTTGCAGGGTGAAATATCTTGTCATGTGACGGGGTATTTTATAAATAAAGCGAATACAACACTTTTTCATAAATTACAAAACTACAATATTTACAATTAGATGTTCTTTTCTTGTGGGACCCTTCAAGTAATAAGTTTTCCTTTGCATAACCATAACTCATCTCCTTTTTGTCAATATTGAAGAACAATTTTTGTTCTTTCTATATGTATTATAGCACAATTTTTCTTTATTTCAAAACAATTGTAAACAATTTTTGTTCTTTTTTAAAAAAAATTTGTTTAGTCTTTACAATTTTGCAAAAAAATTGTATACAAGATGGAATGGAGGTGTAGTTATGAATGAAAATCTAAAAAAACTTAGAAAACAACATGGATATACACAACAAGAAATTGCTAACATGTTAAACATAAGCAGAATGAAATATAATCATTATGAACTAAAAGACTCAGAGCCAAATATTGAGACTCTAAAAAAAATAGCTGACATATTTCATATAACAGTAGACTCGCTTATTGGTCATGAAGTGCCATATATGTTAGATAAATCCTCGTTGTCAAATGAACAAATAAAACTAATTGATAAAATCATTAATTTATCACGTGAACAATGTATGATGGTAGATGCTTATGTAGAGGGGTACTTAAGTGGCGAACACAAACATCAAGAAACTTTAAAAAAACTAAAAGGAAAAAAATAATGAACGAATATATAAAAATTGCTTGAAGAAATTAAATTTCACACAAATGAAATAAATTTACGCTTAAAAATGGCAAAAGGAATTGAATTCTAGTGATAGTCTTTTATTAAAAAGCATATCTTAATCGTCTATTAATTTTAGATCATAAAAACTTTATTGTTTAGTTTTATTAATTTCATGCATGCCATTTTTATCCAATTTATAGACTTTATGAATTCTACGCATAAGGGCTTGCCATGTATCAGGTTCGTCATCTTGTACTTGCTTATATTGTTTTTCAAGTGGAATATTAGTCGTAATGTATATCTTTGTAAAACATGCAACTTTATTTGTATAACGTGACGGCAAAAATAATGGACAAATATCGAGATAATTAAGCATTTCATATATTCTAAATTGTGATGCAGTTAATGGGTATAAATATGAAAAAATCTACATATTATTTCACGTCTTTTCTTGACAAAAATTGAAGATTTAGTTACTATAATTACATAATCGGAAGGGGCGAGTGGGAGAAAGTCACATTTGTCAGCAACCGAGATTTATTTGAATGTCAAGGGGACTTATTTTGTAAGTTCACAAGCAAAACAACAACACTTAATTTATAAGCAAAACAACATCAAATCGTTTACAAGTAAAACAACGCATAGTTTTAATATCGTAAGTCAGAACTAGGTCATTTACTGGTGATTGGTGTTTATTCAAGCGAGGGATGTGAGCGGGGGACTAGTATTATAAGTTTTCAAGCAAAACAACATCACATTGTAGTATGTAAAATTAAACGTTTGTCGTCTTGAATGTGTGCTATATCTTAAAGGTAGGAGTGTTGTAAGTGGATTAGGCGTACTAGTAGAGTTGTCATAACGGGCGTTTTAGAACATAACTAGAAGAAGTGAGTGTGTTTTGTAATATAGAATTTAAAGGAGAGTTATATGGTTAGAAAAACATGTGTAATAATGGGGGGACATGGAGATATCGGGATGGCGATTGCAAGACGTTTTGCTACGTTTGGTTATAATGTGGCTGTATCCTATTTTCATACCTATCACGATAGCTTAAAAGAAAGCATAAAAAAGTTGGGAGTTGATTACTATGACGAGCAGTGTGATATCACCGATGTTGTGCAAGTGAAAAGTTTTATTAAAAACGTTAGCAGGATTTTTCCGAGCATTGATTGTTTTGTGTGTGCATTTGGGCTTTCACTACCTGAAAAACTACTAATTGATAACTCAGATGAGGAAATCGACCGAATTGTTGCTGTCAATCTTACAGGGGTTGTAAGGTGTAACCGTGAAATTCTGAAAATCTTTGTTGCACGAAGGCATGGCGTCATTGTCAATATATCTTCAATTTATGGGCAAACTGGTGGAGCGTGTGAAAGTGTGTACTCCGCATGTAAAGGTGGAGTGATAGCACTCACAAAAGCGTTGGCAAGTGAGGTGGCTGGGCTGGGAATACGCATAAATGCTGTCGCACCGGGTGTGATTGAAACTAAAATGACTCAAAATATTTTAAAGGAATGTCGAGATGAGTTGTGTCAAAGGGTGGCACTTAGACGAATCGGTACTTGTGAAGATGTGGCAAATGTTGTCTACTTTTTGGGGAGCGATGATGCAGGCTACATGACAGGGCAGGACATAACCGTTAGTGGTGGTGTTTGTGGTGGGTTATAGTCTTAAATAAAAATATTTCAAATTTGAGCAAAAAATATATTAAAAATCAATATTTTTTGAGAAATTAAGAGTAAATATTTCAAAAAAATAGAAAAAAATGATTAAATTATGTGATTAATTTTCAATTTTTCACATTTTTTTATTAATATCAATTAAAAATAGCAAAAAAAACGCTAAATTAAAGAAAGTTTTAAAAATTATTTTTAATTTTTTTATAATGAACGGGATGAAAAAAATATATCAATTTTGTACTATCCGAAAATTTAAGCTGAGGGATTGAAAATTTAATGAAGATAAAAGACTATTATCTAAAAATAGTGTTAACACTGGTATCACTTGGCAATCTAAACGGCATAACAAATCTAATCGACTTTTCTAATTGACTTTCTTTTAAAAGGTAAAACCTTAATCTCTAAAATGTGTTATTTTTTTGCATGTTTTTAGCATAGTCATTGTGCTACAAATTGGTGTTTTGAGTATTTGTCATGCTGTATAAAACTTGAGAAGATAAACAAAATATGTATATGAAAAGTAGCATAGTGGCAATGAGTATGGTGATTTTTATGATGACGTGTGTCATCTCAGGAATGTTTCCTTATCCCATTTTTTCTGACTACACCAACATCACCAGTGCAAATATGCAAGAGATTAACGATTTCTACGAAACGGAATATCGCTTATACTACAATAGTCAAGCAATAGTTGACAATCTAAATTGGTTCGACTCTGTAAATGGCTTATTTGAGCGGTACAAAGACACCAGGGTCATAGATATTCAGTCGGGGCTAATTTATTATGTGCAACGTGTTGGCGGTTACAATCATGCAGATGTTGAACCTATTGACAAGGAAAACATTGCAATTTTTAAGCAGATATATGGTGGTGAGTGGAGTTGGACACGTAGACCGGTGTTTGTGGAACTAGCGGACAACTATTTTGTCTGTGCGAGTATAAATGGATATCCACATGGACAACAACATTTAGATAGTGGGTTAGGCGGACATACATGTATACACTTTTTGATGTCGAGAACGCATGGAACTGACCGTGTTGATGAAGCTCATCAAAGTGCTGTGGAATATGCTTGGAAACATAGAGCTATGATAGTCGACTTATTAAATGCTTAAAATTGCAAATCTTTTTCATATTGAAAATTAAAGGCAAAATTATATTTTGTGAAATATCTTACTTTAATTTTATACTTACAAGGTGACAACTTAAATATAAAGCATATGAAAATACGTAGTAAAATTATCATATGTGTTGAAAAAAATTATAAAATATCTAAAAAAACACTAAAAAATTAAAATAAATAATAAATAATTAATAAATAAAATTAAAAAACATGAAAATAAATCATAAAAATGCAATTTATTTAATTAAAAATGTATTTTCGTGAATTATTTTTTAATATTTTTAAATAAAATTGGAATTTTGCTGATATTTTCTTTTAAAGATAAAAAATAAATTGTTGATGTGATTTTCGATTTTTAATTATCATATAAGCTATTTTAATAGATTGACAAAAAACTCTTAATCATGTATAATGAAACAAAGATGGATTGGAGTGTTTATGAAAAGGATATTGACGGGGATAAAGCCAACAGGGTTTGCACACATTGGAAATTATTTTGGAGCTATTAAGCCTGCGATAGAGTTTAGTCAAAATGCTGATTTTGATTGCTTTTACTTTATTGCTGACTATCATGCGTTAAATGCTTTACAATCACGGGAACTTATGCACGAATATACCATAGACATTGCATGCACATGGCTTGCATGTGGGTTAGAGCCTGATAAGGTAATCTTTTACAAGCAGTCGGACATCCTTGAAGATTTTGAGCTTAACTGGATTTTATGTAATGTGACGCCAAAGGGGTTATTAAATCGTGCTCATGCCTATAAAGCTATGGTAGAAAAAAATATTGAGTCTAACAATGATTGTGATGCGGGGGTGAATATGGGACTTTATAACTATCCCATCCTCATGGCTTCTGACATCCTACTTTTTGACATCGACCTTGTGCCTGTCGGTCTTGATCAAAAGCAACATATCGAAATTGCTAGGGATATAGCACACAATTTTAATCAAATTTATGGCAAGGTATTGGTTGAGCCAAACGTGTATACAAGCAAGGATGCGGGAGTCTTGGTGGGACTGGATGGTCGAAAGATGAGTAAAAGTTACGGCAACACAATTCGCTTGTTTTCGGAAGAGACAACACTTAAAAAGTCCATTAATAGAATTGTGACTGATTCAAGTCAAATAGGCGAGCCTAAGCCATTAGATTGCACTATTAATAAGTTATACAAATTGTTTGCGTCAGAACAACAGAGTGCTGATTTTGAAAAAAAACTTCAAACTGGTATGGGTTGGGGTGAGGCAAAAAAAGAACTTTATGAAGTTGCTAATAGTTTCATCTCACCTATGCGTGAAAAATATAATTACTACAAACAGCACGAAGAACTTGTTGAGCAAATTTTGAAAGAGGGAGCAAAAAAAGCACGTGTAATTGCGAAGAAAAATATATCAAAAATTCGCAAGGCAATAGGTGTGGAGTAAGGGTGTTAAATAAGGTTGAAATAGTAAAAACAGCAGGAAATTTTGCTGTTTTTTTAAAAATTAGAGTTGTTTTTTATAAAAAAATGGTCATTTGACAGGTTGTATAGAGTAATTTGGTAGGTTGTCATTTGATAGTTTGTATTTAAAAAAAGGTATTTAGTGGTTTGTGTAATACCTATTTTGTAGGTACTTGAAAATACCTATTTTTTTGTTTATGAAGTTATTTGGTACTATGTATTATAGTCATCTTGTAGGTACTTAAAAATAGGCAAGTGGTTGACGATTTTTTTATGTTTGTAGTATTTCTAGCGGAACGACCTAGCAAAACAATCACTTTGTATGTTATTTAGTGGTTTGTATAATAGTCATATTTTGGTTAGTATAGATTTGTTTGATAGTTTATATAGAGTTATTTGGCAGTTTTTATAAAGTTATTTGATAGTATGTATAAATAGTCATCTTGTATAATACCTATTTTGTGTTTTTTTATAAAGTTGTTTGGTACTATGTATAATAGTCATCTTGTGGGTACTTAAAAAATAGCGCTTTGCATATAATGGACATGCGGAAAATTGCTGGCTTAGTCTTTTTGGTTATCGGCACTATAATAGGAAGTGGATTTTCGAGTGGTAAAGAGATATTCACTTTTTTTGCTCGTTTCGGAAGTTGTGCCTATCTTGGTATCGCTCTTGCCTGTATACTTTTTTACTTTTTCATATACTATTTTTTAACTTCTGGTGCAAAAAAACTCAAAAACTTGGATGGTAACAAATTTTTGAGTATGCTTATTGTGGTGATTTCAACAGTTTTTGCAGGGTCGATGTTTGCGGGTACGACCACATGTTTGATAGGTGATACACTTAAAAAAATTTTAATAACGATACTGATTTTGTTGACTTGTTTCTTTTTCACGTTTTACGGAATTTCAGGGCTTGAAAGATTTAACCTATTTCTAATGCCGGTGACAATTCTAGCTTTTTTAGGTGTTTTGTTTGTTTTACTCAGTCAAAAAAGTACAGCACTTATTCAAACAAATATGCTTGCAGGTGCGACTTCGCTTGTGTTTAGTATATTTTACGTACTTATGAATATGTCCACCGCCTCTATTGTGATAAGTCGCAGTGGGGAAGGTATAAGCACACGACAGGCTCGCATTTCAAGTATCATTATTGTGATAGTACTAGCGTCATTTCTGATTATTGGCACACATATTTTGCAAAACAATTTAGATTATGCCACTATGCAAATGCCATTTCTATCGCTATGTGAAAAGTATCCGATTTGCGAAGGTTTAATGCGTATAATAATATTAATTGGTTGTGTGACGACCTTGTTATCTCATTGTGTGACTATCAAGACGAGTTTGAAAAATTTTGTGAAAAATGACAAAAAATGCACATTTTTCGCTGTTTTTGTGCCTTTTTGTTTAAGTTTTTTAGGTTTTTCGAACATTGTTGAAATTTTATATCCACTTTGTGCAATAGTGGGTGCAGTGCTTCTAGTACGTATTTACGGGAATGTGTGTAAATAGTCTTTATTTTACGTATATTTATTTTGCATATAAATATAAAACATATTCAAATTTTTATACACCTTACCCTTGCACATAAATTAAAAATAAGTTATATAACGATTTAAAGTTTAAAAAAATACAATTTGTTGCCTTAAAAAAGTTTAAAATCGTTAAAAAACTTTGACAAAATAAATTTTTGGAAAATTTTTGAAATCTGTTTGACTTTAGAGGCATTTTTTGTTAGCATGATAATAGTGTAGGATACAAATAGGGTTGTATCTTATATAATAAGAGGGAAACCTTATAAAATTATAAAAGGAGTAGAAATGAAAAAAATTTTTAAGTATGTAATGGCTTGTTTTGCGTTGGTGCTGGCTGGAGGAATTGCACTATCGGCGTGTGCCACAACGACCGATTCGAGCGTGGAGGCCTTTACAACATATCTATCGAGTGAAGAGGTTACTAGTACAACATTTACAGGTTATAAGTTAGAATACAAGATGGATAGTGTGAACATGAGCGCAACTGTTGTAAAAAAGGTGGTTGAAGGTGTTGGTGGTGAAACTCAAGAAACTTTGCAAGCAGCGGTTGAAATGAGCAGTCCTTACACTTTGGAGGATGATACCACTGTTACCGCTGTTTTGAAAGTTTACATTGATGGGACTGACATGTATGTTTATGTTGACGCTGGAACAGGTGAGGAGGATAGTGTATCAAAATATCACTATACATTCGAGGAATCTAATGAGTATTATGAAGATGTTTCAAGTGCTTTTGCTTATCTTGGCGCTAATATGTCTCAGGATTTACTTGATGTTATGACTGAGGCTTCCACGAGTGGTGCGAAGATAACAAAGACCGTTGATGGTTCTACAACAACATTTAAAGCAAATTTAAAAGAACAAGAAGAAGATGAGGAAACGGGTGTATCTGTCGAAGCAACATCAGCTGTACAAATTGTATTTAGAGATGGTGTTTTAGTAGAATTAAACGAAGTTTACAAAGTGGCAAATGTTGAAATGGTTAAAATAGTAGTTAAATCATACAATGGAGCAGTAGAGTTTCCAACTGACATAAGTTCATATCAAGATTTGACAGATAGTGCAAACGATGGTGCAGATGCAGATGTTGCATAAATAAAAATTGAGTAAATCGTTTTTGATTTACTTTTTTTATATTGTCATGCAAAAGTGGATTGAGATAGTAGAATTATGCACATATCAATAGTGAAAAAAACTAATCTGATAAGGATAAAAATTATTTACAAAAATCCTAATATGAGCGAGTGGACAAAAAAAATTAAAATTTTATTTAGAAAATGCAGGCCAATAAAAAAATAATCATATTTGATTATTTTTTATTTTTATCCAATGTTTGCTTTACACATTCTGCTATCATTTTTGCTAGTTATACGGGTTACGGCATTGCCTATCTGTTTGTACATTATATGAATATTTTTACAAATAAAGTCGTCTGGAAAAGTTTGAATTATCGCACACTCTTTTACGCTCAATCTTCGCATATTGTTTATAAGATTTACATATGCAACACTTTAAGAGATTTTTATTTTGTTATGAAAAAAGTATACCTTTCGATTTACTTTTTATTTTTTTGTCATGTTTTATTGAAAACACATTTTTTGTCTGTTAAAATCTTGTCATAGGAGCAAAAATGGATACCAAACTTGAAAAGGATAGCGGACTTAAAAAGAATAGCGAACTTGAAAAGGGTAGCGGGCTTGAAAATGATAGCGGACCCGAAAAGGATAGTGAACTTGAAAGGGTGAAAGATGCGGTTGTGAAAAAAGCACTAGGTGAAGAAATTGTGGAAGAGGTGCTAGAATATGGGCTTGATGAGAACGGCGAAGAAAAACTTTTAAAACGCAAAAGGTGTATTAAGAAAATGCCGATTGACGTGCAAGCTGTTAAATTGTATCTAGAAGTATTCAAAGATAAATTTAAAGACCCATATGAGGGTAAGACGACAGAAGAACTCATAATTGAGGGGGACAAAATTGTAAGTGAATACCTTAAAAGTAAAGAAAAATACTACTACAAAAAAAAGTTGGAGGCAACAAAACTTGGTGAAAATGTCGAAATGTGAGCATAGAATGAAGTGCGATTTTTATGGTTGTAAAAACATGGCAAAATATAGTTTTTCTGTCGACAAGAATGCCGATTTGAGATTTTGTGAGAGTTGCTTAAAGGGTATGATGGCATTATTTAGTGACAAGGCAAATAAAGAGGTTAAGCATAAAAATTGTAAAAATATAAAATCTGATTAAAAAATGATGATGTGATATAAATCATGGCAAACAATAATATGAAAACTGATAATCTTTTTAAGTTACATATAAAAAATAGGAGAAAAACAAAAAAATGGCAAAATATAATGATTTTTTACAAAATAAATTGGCAGAAAATATAATAATAGAGCAAAATTCAAAAATTTCTTCAAGTTACAACGCTGAAATGGAGAAAAATTCAAAAAATGTTGAAAAAAATAAGAATATTACTAAAAAAAATGAAGAATTAGTGCAGAAAGTGTTGGAAGATTTTAAAGAGAGGCAATTTGCAAGACGAAATATGGAAGCACTATGGAAACTCAATATCAATTTTTATATGGGCAATCAATATTGTTCAATCATGCGTGGCGGAGAAATAGAAAATACCTATCGTGATTATATGTGGCAAGAGCAAGAAGTTTTCAATCACATCGCACCAACCATAGAAGAAAGGTTGTCAAATCTGACTCGTGTAAGACCTATGCTTGCAGTTGAACCAGCGACAAGCGATGAAGACGATGTGCGTTCTGCTGAGGCCTCTACAAAGATTTTAAATTCTCTTTATACAAAACTCAGTCTAGGCGATAAAATCTATGAGGCGACAAAGTGGAGTGAGATTTGTGGCACTGCCTTTTACAAGGTTGCATGGAGTCCTACACTCGGTCAAATTGTTGCTGTGACCGACGAAAATGGGGAGATACGAAGTGGGGAAGTAGAAGTTTCAGTCTGCTCACCTTTTGAAATATATCCTGACAATCTTTGTGCCTCAAATCTTGATGAAGTGCAAAGTTTGATACATGCAAAAGTGTTGACCTGTGACGAAGTCAAAGCGCTTTACGGCGTCTCTTTGGAAGGGGAAACTATCAACGTATTTTCGCTTGACACAGGTGCGACGATGTCGGGTGGGTTGGGCTACAACAGTTCGTATGCTAAGGTGAATAATCTAGAAAAAAAAGATGCAGTCATTGTTTTGGAAAGATATGATAGACCTAGTGTCGACCATCCAAATGGCAGACTTATTATAATTGCTGGCGATGTTCTTGTGTTTGAGGGAGATTTGCCCTTTGCTAACGGCGAAGATGGGGCGTACGATTTTCCATTTATAAGGCAAGTGTGCTTTGAAGAGGTCAGTTCCTTCTTTGGTGGTAGTATGGTGACAAGGCTAGTACCTGTACAAAGAGCATATAATGCTGTCAAAAATCGTAAGCACGAACTTATGAATCGAATTTCGGGCGGAGTGCTTTCCATTGAGGACGGGTCGGTGGATATTGAGGAACTTGAAGACGAAGGGTTAAAACCGGGCAAAGTTCTGATATATAGACAAGGGTCAACCGCTCCACAATTTATCGAACAATCACAGGCACTGAATGATTTTGATAATGAAGAGGATAAGCTTTTAGATGAGTTTTCAAAACTTTCGGGAGTTTCGAGTTCTAGCTCCATCGATAGTGTGAATGCAAACATGAGTGCGACTGCAATTCAACTCTTGCTTGACGAAAATGAAATGAGATTATCTGTTACGCTAAAAATTATGCAATCAGCAATCAAGGAAGTGGGGAGACAGATATTGCGACTTTATAAACAATTTGCAATCGTGCCACGTCTTGCAAGGATAGTGGGCGAGGATGCCAGCGTGGATATATTCTACTTTTCACAAAACGATATTTCAAGTGACGATGTGAAAATTATCACTGAAAGTGAGACGGGGGAAAGTGCCTCTTCAAGACGAGAACTTATATTCAAACTTTTAGAGTATAAAATTTTAACCAACTCTGAGGGTGAGGTGGACAACTTTGTAAAGGAGAAGGTGCTTGACTTTGTGGGACTTAGTGCATGGAAGGACAAGAAAGATTTGAGTGAAACTCATACACGCAGAGCTGAACGTGAAAATGAAAGTTTAATAAAAGGAGAAAAAGTTGATGTCTATGCAGTGGATGACCACAATTTGCATATAAAACTTCATACAGCAAAAATGCTTTCAAGAGAATTTGAAGTTTATGCAAAGAAGAACAAAGGCTGTTTGGAAAACTTTATATCACATATCAATGCTCACAAACAGATGTTAGGAGAATAATATGAAAGAAAATTTGGAACAACCACAATTCGAAAACTTGGGGAATGGTATTGCAAAAAATGATGAGAAAATGGCAAAAAGTATTGAAAATATGACAAATTTTGAAAAAATATCACGTGAAAATGATGAAAATATCCAAAATTATGTTGTAAGTGACGTCTTAAATACTGAAAATGCCAAAAATGACGGGGAAAACTCACAATTTTGCGATAAAAACACAAATAATGTAGACAAAACTGCCATTTCACAAATAATTTTTGATAGTGGCTCCAAACAAGATGTCGTGCAAGATTTAGGCAAGTTCAAAGATGCTAAATCACTTTTAGAAGCTTATAAAAACCTTGAGGCAAGGTTCACTGAAAAATGTCAAGAGTTATCCAAAATCAAATCTTCTGCTATAAAAAATGATGACTCATTTGACGATGACAAGGGCGAAGAAGTGAAAAATAGTTCTCAAAATGAAAAGGTTGGTATTGAAGATAAAAATGCTAACTTTAAAAACGAACAGGTAAGCGAAGTTAGTTCAAAGGCAGATGACAACACTTCAAATCTTGTCTTACATGATGTACTTGATAAATTTTTAGCACGATATCCGGAGGCATCTGATTATAAAAACGAACTTTTAAGTATGATTGCGGACACATCACCTCAAAACAATCAAAATTTAGATAGCAAAAATTTAGATAGTAAAAATTTTGGTAGTAAAAATTTAGATAGTCAAAGTCAAAATTTTGTAAGTCAAAATTTAAGTAGTAGTGATTTTAACATTCAAAGGGAAAAAGATACGACCCTTTTATCACAAAATTTTGAGGAAAAAATGGAAGAGGCGTTTTTGCAGTTGATGTTTAATCGTTCGGCAAAGTTCCTTGATAGGTCGGGTTATAATAGTATGCCTAAAATCAAAGATAGAGTTGTAGAAGAATATCTAACAAGATTAATGGAAAACTCGCCACCTAAAACTCTATCGTCTTCGCAAGGGGCGAAGATTGTTTCAACCCCGTCGTTGCAACTTTCTTCGCTTGCACAGGCAAAAAAATATTTAGAAAAATACTTTGGCGAGTAAAGGAGAATTATGGTTACATTAGCTAGTGCAGAAAATGCACTTAAAAACGTTTATCTAGGAGTGGTAGCAAATCAGTTAAACATTAACGCAAATCCACTTCTTGCTAAAATCAAACACACAAACAAAGATATCGCAGGTAAGGAAGTTAGAAAACTTGCACCTTTCGGCATTAATGGTGGAATTGGTGCTGGTTCTGAAGATGGAGAACTACCATACGCCATCGGAAATTCATATGTGCAGTTCGTTTCGGAATTGAAAAATTTATATGGTAAAATTGAGATTTCTGACAAGGCAATAAGAAGTTCAACAAACTCAGTAGGCGCTTTTGTCAATTTGTTGACAGACGAAATGGAAGGGCTGATTAAAGCTAGTACATTCAATTTAGGCAGAATGTTATATGGCGATGGCACTGGGCTTTTAGGCACAGTTGTAAGTGTTTCTGATAATGTATTGACGATGGATTCGGTTAAAAATTTCATTGAAGGCATGGCACTTGATGTTTACGCTTCTGCTGGGACTAAGAGCAACAAAAATCCTATTCGTGTTGCATATGTTGATAGAGCTAACAAACAAATCACAGTGTCAGCAAGTGAAGTGATAACATTTGTGACAGGAGATACCTTCTATGTACAAGGTTCGAAAGGTTATGAAATCACAGGGCTTAAAGCAATCTTTGAGGCAGACACACTTTATGGAGTGGATAAAACTACATACAAATGGATGAACCCTTACATTTCAGCTCCAAATAGCGAAGTTGAGATATCAGATATTTTAATTCAAAAAGCAGTTGATTATCTTGAAGAGGTGGCAGGCTCACAAATCAATTTCATATCATGTTCTTCTAGCATACGACGTGCTTATCAAGAATACCTTGGTGCTTATAGAAGAAACATCGACATTACAGAACTTGAAGGTGGTTATAAGACAATCACTCATAATGGTATTCCTGTTGTTGCTGATAGATTTGTTGACGATGATACTATCTACCTTTTAAATACGGATGATTTTGAATTGCAAGAACTTTGTGATTGGAGATGGCTAGAAGGTGAAGATGGAAGAATAATAAAACAAAATGCTAACACTCCAACATATTATGCAACGCTTGTAAAATATGCTGAGCTTATTTGCAACAAGCCAAACGGACAAGCAAAACTGACAAAAATATCTTCAACTGTATCAAATCCATTTGCTAGTTAATTTTGAGTTATTATAAAAAATAATCAAATATGTGCAAAAAATATCCATTTTACTTAAAAAAATAACAAAAAATATTAATTTTATTGACAAAATTATCAATTTTGTTAAATAACTTGCGAAAAAATATGAAAAATAATGAAAAATACATGAAATTCTATCAAAAATATAAAAATAATGAAACAAAAAACGTGATTTTGAGTGATAACCTATTTATTTCTGATAGGCTGTCTGAACTCGACTCGGGTTATGTATTGGTTAGAAATAGTGAGAAATATGAACTTCACAATATTTTCCAGCCATGTGATTCATACTGCTTGACATTTCCATTTAGTGAAATTGATGAGCGTATGATAGACTATGCTAGATACACTAGGGTTGATAGGATGAATAAAGTGATTTCATATTTGGATGCTGAAAATGATAAAAGAGAAAGAAATATTTGTAGCGCTTTGTTTGATTATGCTTTGGAGGCTATATATGACAGTTGATGAAATTATAAAAAATTCACTTATTTTATTAGATGAAAAGGATTTAGCTGAAAATTTTACAACTATTTCTGTGGAAGATGAGGGATATGAAAAGGTTGACAGACTTTTAAAATGTGTCAATGCGATGCAGGATGCTATTGCAAATTCATATTCTGCACCTATAAAAAAGCAAGATATTTGTGCGAAAACTCTTTCCTATACCGAACTTAGTGGGTCGCCTCTTTATATTGTTTGTGCTTATGATAAATTTTTTAGAAGAGTGCGCTATAAAGAGTATTTGGGGTATGTGGAATTTCAACGGAAAATATCTCATATTGAGTACGCTGTAAGGCCTTCTAGTGTTGGCATTTCAGACGATTTAGAGGTTAAATGTTCACTTGAAATAGCGACTTTTGGCACTTTAATGGAGTATTTTTTAAGAATTGGTGACTATGAAAATGCTGAACTATATGGTGAGCGATTTAATGAGTGTGCTTTGATTTTTTATAGTAATAAGACGGGATTTAGACTTCCTATGCAAAGGTGGATATAACGTTCGTGCAGAAATTTCTTGAAAAAATTAAGACTAAACACGTAAAAATTCCCCTTTCAAATCTCTCTGCTGGTGTGAAATATGATGAAGATAGCACACTTGCAATTTCTGATTGTGTCAGAATGTATAATTTTGACTTTACGACAAATGCGTTGCGAGGATTTATTTCTTTCACACGACTAAAATCAGTGAGTTTGACAACGGGGGAGCAGACTTTAACACCTATAATTGAAGATGCGTGCTATAAGAAGTTGATGTTTAAGCGTGTATATAATAAAACTAATTCAAAATACATGTATTTGGGTTTTGTGTATGATGATGGCACAAAGACTGTTAAACAATTCTCAATAGATGACTATCTCATGGGATACATACTCACGGTTGATTCTGCCGAAGATTTTGTTTCGATGTTTGAATACGCTTTTGAGGGTGAAGAGATGTTTGTTATTGGACTAGCATCAGGGACTTCTAAGATTATGACGCTTGATAGTTCCACAAGTGTCAGCTCATTTTCTGCAATAACTCACATGTGTAAACTAAACGACAGATATTTCATCGTTCAATATGATAATCCACTTGCGATTGTTTGTATTGATGATATGGATATCAGAAAGTGGGATGGTACACCTGTTGCTACGATTACTTTTGACAACTGCACGGGTGGAATAAAAGAACTATTCACACTTGGTGACTACATGTATGCGATGATGGACAACGTCATTATGAAAATCACCTATTTTCAAGCCACTAAGGAAATGTTTTATGCCACAGTTGCACAAACTAATACAAAGATGATAGAAGAAACGCTAGTTTTCAATGGTTCACTTGCATATTTTATCACCTCAGAGGGACTGAATGTTTTCAATGGTCGCACGTGTGAACATTTCACTTGTGATTTGGACAAAATGTTGCCAAAATCCGATTTTGCACATGCTACTGCAAGCGTGCTGAATGGGAAATGTTATGTAGCTTTTAATTATGATTTTGATGACGGAAAAATGGTTGGATGTGAAACTTGGGAGAGTTTTATAAACAATGTTGTTGTTGAAATCAACTTGCAAAATGGTACATGCCAAATCATGCGAGGAATTGATGTTTTGAGTTTAAAAACAGCAGAAACACCACTTTTTTCAAAAATTATTGCGATTTTTAACGGAAATTTTCAAAATATTATCGGTGAGTTATCTTTTAATGGTGAGATGCTTAGTAATGAATGTTTGCCATGCGAATACGTCAGTTCGTACTGTGATGTTGATGGCACACAAGAGTACAAAAAACTTCATAAGATATCGCTTGAAACAGAAACTGATATGGTAATAACTATAAAGACGAATAAAGAAGAAAAGAGTTTTCCTGTTTTAGCGAAAGAAGAAGTTCAAGATGTGATAGTGGATATGATTGCTCAAAGATTTCAAATATCTTTTCAAGCTGACCTTAGTCTATGCCCTTTTATCAAAAGACCTATTTTAGATTTTGTGTGTAAGTTATGAGAATTTTTTGTGATGATTTTTATAAATTTAAGATTGTTGTTGAAAGGTATAAAAGACAAAAAGAGATAGATTGCGTGCTAAAAAGGGACTAATTATTAATGGCTCTTTGGGAACAAATATTAGGAATAATAATCTCTGACGGAGTCTTTGCGGTTCTATTTGTGTGGTTGCTTTTCTACGTGATGCGTGATAGTAAGAGTAGAGAGAAAAATTATCAACAAATGATTGCCGACCTTTCAAAACATCTTCAAATAATAAACGAGGTTAAAACGCAGGTGTGTGAGTTAAAAGGGCTGATAGGTAGAAAAAAGCGAAAAAACACAGAGGCACATTCTTGTCAAAATAATGGATTAAAAGAGTATGAAAAAGTTTATCAAAAAAGTGATATCGAAAATAAGTAGTTATGGTTTTTGGGTAAGTCTATCGGGTGCAATTATTGTATTAGTTCAAGCGATTGCGAGAGCGTGTGGAAGTGATGTCGACCAAGAGATTATTCAAGATATCATCATGGGTTTTGCTGGTGTGCTTGTTGTTTTAGGGGTTGTTTCTATGCCAACTTCTGAAAGTTCAACTAAGGACGAAACTGATGATGAGAATGATGAAGTTAAGACAGATGAAAGTGTAACACAAGCAGAGCAGGACTCTTGTGAAAACGATGAAGAAAAGAAGTAGTGGATAAATAATTGTTAAGAAAGTATCAATAAAAATAGATTGATTATTTTAAGACTACAATATTAAAAAATATTAAATCGTGATAAAAAACAATAAATTATCAAAAAAAATGTAAAATTTGAAACTAAAAACATAGTTTTTTAAAATAATAAAGTAATAAAGTGAATAAAAAAGTGGCAAAAATGCCATTTTTTTATTATTTTAGAAAAAATTGTTAAAATTTTATAAAAAATATTGTTTTATTTGATTATTTAAAATAAAATTTGTTTATGGCTTAGAAGATAATTGAATTTACGAAGATTAGAAATTTTCTAATATATTTTAGCTATGTCAAATTATAAAAAGTCATTAATTTTTTTGTTTGTCCATTAAATCATAAATGTTTCCATGATAAATATTATTTGCAATATTAGGCAATATTTGGTATAATAAAATATGAAAAGTTTAATATATACCTTATTGTCTATAGCTGCGACAATTTATATAGGTTTTCTTGCTTTTGACATATTTGTGCAGAAGTCAACTATACAAATTGATATGGGGTGGTTCACCGTTATTTATGATATAATAGTTCGCTATGGTGGACTACTCATCATTTTGGCTTTTGCGATTGTGAATTTCACAGGTAACCCTTTAAAAATAGCGTTTTTAGTGTTGTTAATCGTTGTCATCATATTATATATAATAATGTCGGTTGTGCCTGAGTGGTTCTTCAAATTGTTCAACCTTGGCTCTAAGACTGAAAGTGATGAAGTTATTACTCTTTTTAATATCATAAGTAGGTGGTGAATATGGATAAGTTTTTAATAGTAGATGGCAACTCTTTGGCAAATCGAGCATTTTATGCTATGCCGTTTTTGACCTCACCTGACGGGAATCCTTGTGGGGCAGTTTTTGGTGTGGCAAACTTGATAATCAAAGCCATCGAAGAGGTAAAGCCACGATATGTTGCAGTGGCATTCGACCATGCGAGGCGGACGTTTAGAAATGAAATATTTGATAAGTACAAAGGCACACGTAAAGAGACGCCAGAGGACCTTCTGTTGCAATTTCCTATTATTAGGAAGATGTTGGTCGCAATGGGGATAAAGTACTATGAGCAGTCGGGGATTGAGGCGGATGATATCATAGGTTCAATCAGTAAAGCAAGTGTTGGGACCTTCAACATAATACTTTCGGGGGACAAGGATTTACTACAACTAGTTGATGATACCACAAATGTTTACTTGACAAAAAAAGGTGTTACAGATGTTGAGGTTGTTGATGTCAATAGGTTAAAAGAGAGTTTTGGATTGACGGCAAGGCAGGTTATAGAACTCAAAGGCTTGATGGGTGATAAATCGGACAACATTCCGGGAGTGAGTGGTATAGGCGAAACAACCGCAAAAAAACTTTTAAATGATTATGGTGATATAGACAATATATACCTGCACATTGATGAGGTGCAAGGCAAATTAAAAGATAAACTCATACTTGGAAAATCTGACGCATACATGTCTAAGGATTTAGCAACGATTAGACGGGACTTTGATGTAGGCTTTGATTTGGCAGAGTGTCAATTTTCGCTTCCGTTAAGTGGTGAAGCGTATCAATTTTTCAAGACATATTCGTTCAATACGATACTTAATCGCTCGTATCTATTTTCTTCTACAAAAGAGGAAGAGCAAGTAGTTGTGACGATTTCTTCAATAGAGCAATTCAAAGAAAAAATTGAAAAAATTGGCAATTTTTTGTCAATAAACTTAAAAAAAGGTGAATTTTCGATAAAAGACGGAGAAATTTTAAAAATCAGCACTCAAACATCTTTGTTTGAATTTGGAATTGGCGAAGAGGTTATACTTGAAACACTTAGACCTTACATCGAGGATGAGAGTATAGAAAAAATCACTATTGATTCAAAGTATGATATGAAGTTGTTTTTAGATGCTGAGATAAATTATGCAAACTATTTTGACATCTCTTTGGCACATTATCTGACCACCGTTGGTAAGAATATTAAATTAGACAATCTACTCACAAGTGAGTATTTTGCTTACTTTAAAAAACTCAAAACTGAACTTGTGCAGATGAATTTAGAGAAGGTATATTCGGAGATTGAAGTGCCACTGACAAAAGTGCTTTGCAGTATGGAAAAAGAGGGTTTTAAAATCGATACAAAGATTTTGGATGAGCAGGATGAGATTATGTCACAGGAGATTGCAAAGTTACGCTCTCAAATCTTCATGCTGGCAGGGTGTGAGTTTAATATCAACTCTCCTAAACAAGTGGCAGATGTACTATATAATAAACTAGGTCTTAGCACGTGGAATAATACAAAGAAGAATTCTACAAGTGCCGATGTGTTAGAAGAGTTGGCTCCTCGCCACGAAATCGCAGAAAAGATTTTGCTTTACAGAAAATACAGCAAACTTAAAAACACATATATAGATGTTTACAAACTGCTTGTACGCACATCGGGGGACGTCATTCATACGGTATTTAATCAGACTCTGACAAACACGGGTAGACTTTCGTCAAGTGAGCCAAATTTACAAAATATTCCAAAGCGGACTGACCTTGGCAAGCAAATACGTCAGATATTCATTTCGAAATTTGTCGGTGGCAAGATTATATCAGCAGACTACAATCAGATAGAACTTCGACTCCTTGCAAGTATGTCAAATGAGGAATTGCTAATCAACGCTTATAACAATGGTGAGGATATCCATACTCGCACAGCTTCGGAAATATTCGGAGTGAGTCCTGACCTTGTCACAGAAGAGATGCGCCGTGATGCGAAAGCGGTGAATTTTGGTATCATCTATGGAATTAGTGATTTCGGACTTTCACAAAGTATCAAATCCAGTCGAAAAATCGCCAAAGAATATATTGACAACTATTTTGCAAGATATCCAAATATTAAAAGTTATATGAAAAGCAATGTTGACTTTGCAAAAGAGAACGGATTTGTACAAACATTGTTTGGTAGACGGCGTTATATTCCTGAGCTCACATCTTCTAGTTATCAATCAAAAAGTTTTGGAGAGCGGGTGGCTATGAATATGCCTCTACAAGGTACAGCAAGTGACATAATTAAGCTTGCCATGATTAAAGTCTATGAAAAGTTGAAAGGGAAGAGGAGTAAACTCATTTTGCAGATACATGACGAGTTGATAGTCGATACACATCCAGAGGAAGTTGATGAGGTTAAGCAAATTTTGAAGGAGTGTATGGAAAAAGTCATCAAACTTAAAGTGCCTTTACTTGTAAAAATTGAAGTGGGTGAGCATTTATAGTAAAAGTGCAATTACGAAGAAATTGTGGTAAAAAACGGATAAAATGACAAAAAATACGATTTTAAAGTGAGTTTTTTATAAAAATCATCTTATTTTTCTCAATTTTCGTAACTTATTATATCATTTTTGTTAGTTTTTTAAAATTATTTGCAAAAAACATCCAAAATTTTGATTTTATTTGTGTTTTTTATACTTTTTTGTTAATTTTTTATTTGTATAATTACCATTTTTTTTTGTAAATTTTTATGTGAAACCACACTTTTTATATAGATTTTTCCATTTTATATTACAAAAATTTTCATGTAAAACCATGAGTTTTTTTCATGCAAATTGTTGACAAAGTTGAATTTTTTTGATATAACATGCTTAATTTGACAAAAGGAAGGGCGAAAACAGTGGTAACAAAATCAATTTACGCAAAATTTAATGCAATGACGGATGGCTCTTCCAAAATTGATTTAATTTTTTAAAATCAATCTCCAAAGAGCGTTCGCCAAATTTGGGGGTTATATGAAAAATACAGAAAAAGTTATAAAGCCAAATATTGGAATGTATTTGGCAAGGTATAAGTGGCAAATTTTTGGCTACATATTTTTGACGGTGATTGCTTGTGTTGCCGACATATTTTTGACAATTCTTTTTGCCGATGTGATTGAACTTATCACGGTTCCTGACTTTCACAAAGCAATTCTTTTGTCGCTTGTTGTGATTGGAATCTCTGTTGTGCAACGAATTTGCTGGTATGTGTGTTCACGCCTTTATTTCAAATGTTCCAACAAATTTATGTCCACACTTAGTCTTGACCTTGCAAAGCAAGCATTCAAATTGAATTCTAAAACTTACAATGACCATGACACTGGAACTTTTGTCCAAAGGATTGTGGAAGACCCTGCACAAATCATCGACCAACTTTCTTCGATTGTCAACATGATTATGGAACTGACAACCTCTGCAATTATGCTGATTTACATAACCACACTGAATTTTTGGATTTCAATATGTCTTGTGATTTTGGGAATTGTTGCGGGGATTTTGGAGTTCTTTCGTATTAAAGTCCGTCGAAAAAATAGGTGGATTGTGAGAAAGAAAAATGACAAAGTCCACTCGCTAACAACTGAAATTGTGAGAAGTGAAAAGGACATAAAATCTTTGGGCCTAGAAGCAAAACTTTCCGAAGTTTCAAAGCAGAACTATGACGATTATCGCAATTTTAGATACAAAATGGATAAAACTGACCTCAATTTTTGGTCGGTGCGAAATTTTATCATAAACACGGGAACAATGCTTGTGCTTATTTTGGGAATTTGGCTTATGGACAAGGGACTAATGACTCTCGCAACTTTTATGATTGTTTACTCCAATCGTGGCTCGCTGTGGCAAATGGTGTATGATGCTGGAAACATAGCAAACACTTTTGTCACAATCAAGGTGTGTCATGCAAGAATGTTCTCACTTTTTGATGAAGATGAGTTTGTCACTGAAAAGTTTGGCGATAAAACAATTGAACATGTTGAGGGAGAAATGGAATTTAAAAATGTGTCGTTCACTTTCAAGGAATTTGAATATCAAGATGCGGACGGGAAGAAGTCAAAAAAGAATAGCGAGAAAAAACTTGTTTCGGAAAACAAAATTTTTGACAATTTATCGTTTAAAATTAAACCAAACACCTCTGTGGCTTTTGTGGGTAAAAGTGGAAGTGGAAAAAGCACAATTTTGAACCTTATGAGCAAAATGTATGAAGCGGATAGCGGAGAAGTGCTTATTGACGGAGTCGACATTAGGACCTTAAATAAGGAAACACTTCGTGGCACAATTTCGCTGGTCAATCAGTTTCCTTACATATTCGATATGACTATCAAAGACAACTTGCTACTTTCAAAGGCTAATGCAACAGACGAGGAAATTTGGGATGCAATCAAAAAGGCTTCTTTGGATGAATTTGTAAAGTCCTTGCCAAATGGCATTGACACCAAGGTTGGCGAAAGCGGAATCAAACTTTCAGGCGGACAAAAACAAAGGCTGGCAATCGCACGTGCAATGCTCCGAAATTCTTCAATAATAATTTTTGACGAAAGCACAAGTTCCCTTGACAACTTCGCACAAAACGAAGTGAAGAAGAGTATTGATGCCATGAAAGGTCAAAGCACAATTGTAATTGTGGCTCATAGACTCTCAACAATCAAAGATGTGGACAAAATTTTCTTCCTTGACGATGGAAAAATTGTGGATGAAGGCACTTTTGACGAATTGTTTGAGAGAAACGACAAATTCAAAACCATGTTTTTGGCAGAAAATATATAAACATTATATATTCTGTGTGTTTAAATTACACTTTCTTGCCAAGTTTGTTTTTTAATACAAAACGAACGAATATGAGTGGAGAAAATCTCTTATCATATTTGGCAAAAAGTATCACTTTTATGCGTGTTTTTCGTTTGTTTTTTGTCATTTCTATCAAAGAGATATGGTGTTTTTGTAGAAAAGATAAGGCATGAAAATTGTCAAATAATACGAAACGAACGAATATGAGTGGAGAAAATCTCTTATCATATTTGTCAAAATGTATCACTTTTATGCGTGTTTTTTCGTTTGTTTTTTGTCATTTCTATCAAAGAGATATGGTGTTTTTGTAGAAAAGATAAGGCATGAAAATTGTCAACTCGATGCGAAACAAAAAAATCTTGAAAAATGCTTGCTTTTTTAAAAGTAATAGTGTATAATTATCTAGGAAAAATTGTGTAAGATAACCACAAACTTTGACGAGTCAGTTGTGACTTCTCAATTAAGACTTCGTGTTTTTTACAATGAGGGCTTGAACGGGGGACTAAGCAATTTTTTATGGATAAAATGGAGAGTTGGCTGAGCGGTCGAAAGCGGCGGTCTTGAAAACCGTTGAAGTGAAAGCTTCCGTGGGTTCGAATCCTACACTCTCCGCCAGACCAAAAGCACCATATATGGTGCTTTTTTCATTTAAAGTGCCTTATTTTTACTATATATTGTGTTATGGAGTTGTTTTTTTGTAAGCAATTTTAATTTAATTTTTAATTCGAAAATCCGTCAGTTTTTTGAATTTTGGTAGATATTGGTAGACATTTTGCCTAAATTTCTGTCAGTTTTTTTACCATTGATTATCCAAAATTTGCAATTTTTAATAAAAATTGGCGTGGTAGACATTTTAGTCAAACAAAAACTACATGTGGGCTTGTAAATTTTTTTGCGTAGTAGTTCTTCTTTCATTTTAATAAGTTTGTCTAACTCGGCAATTTCTTCGTCCAAAGTTGGCGAAGTTTGTTCCATTTGCATATCAATCGTTTTTGTATTTTCTCTATGTTTATATTTATTCAGGTGTCTCGGTTTAGGATTGTCAAAAACTTCAGGCCTACCTTCATAAGTGGATTGCATTTCTTCATCAACAAATGTATTTGTTGAAATGTTTGCTACATTTCTTTTAGATGAAAAATCCAAATGGCTATAAATATCTGCTGTTGTGTTATATGTTGAATGACCTAACCATTCTTGTATTTCTTTCATATTAACACCACATATTTAAAATATGTTAATTATTTTTTTGCCTTTTCTTTTTGCATATTCAAACGGGATGTGCGACTATTTGAATTTTCAGGCTTATAACTTTCGCTAAAATAAAAAAACTGCCATATCACAAGCATCAATCATCGCTTTGTTTTTATTAATATAAATTAAACGCCCAGCATTTTCACAAGATTTCGATAAGTTTTGCGCTGAATGTTTTGTGTAAATCAAGTGACAAATCCATAAAGGCCTGTCTGTTTGGGTGATCTTTGTCGCCATATCGTGAATTTGTATCACTTTTTTTACAATTTACATTGAGAACTTTGAGTTTTATGCTATAATTTGGTATGGTTGAAATAAAAAAAGAAAAAGCCAACAAAAAAATCCTTAATAGAATTATGGAAATTGATAAAACTTTCTATAATGATTTTGACTATCAAAACAACAAAAATTGGTATTATGAAAGATATCTAGGAAAAGATTTTGTTTTGCTTTATGTTGACAAAAAGATCGTTGGTTATTATTGCTATTTTGCAGTTTCCAAAAAATTGTTTGACGATATTCAAAAAGGCAAATATGCTGATGATTATGATTTTCCGTTAAGTGAAATATATATAAAAAACAGCCCATATAACTATGTGCCTTCAATTCTTGTCTTGCAACAGTATAGGCAATATTCAATTCCTTTGATTGTTGATTTATCAAAAACTATTCAAAGACTCGACAATGTTGTGGCACTTGCAGTGTCAAAAGTTGGCAGAAAAATGTGTAGCAAATATATGACTGAATGTGGCAAAATTAAAGAATATACAATTTATGTTAAGCAAAAATCCACAGGGCAAACCAGTGGGTCACTGTTACAGAAAAATGCTCTATGTTTTTCTTGTTTGCATTTGGAAAAATCTTTGTCAGCCTCAAAAGATGATTCATAACTATCGACTTTGAAAATAATGTTATAATTCTAAATCACACAGTTGTGCAAACCAGATTAAATGGTAAATCTCTTTTCCACTTTGTTGGCGACATAACAAATCTATTTAGTCAAACTTCTTCATTTTTAATTTGGTGCATACCGAAAATTACAACTTTAACACTTGCAAATAAAGAAAATTTATGTTATAATTAAGATATATGGTGGAAATTCATCAAAATAATAAATCTTAATATTAAGAATTTTTGCATTTTTGATTTGTTTTAATATTGAATTTTGCTATACTATATTTAAGAAAGATGAACAGAAAAGAATATTTTTAAAATGTATAAAAAGGAGAAAAATGGAAAAACAAACAATTGACGACTCAATTCTTGATGAAATTACAATTGAGGATGTCTTAAAGAAAGGCTTAGACTACAATGATGTGAGATTTCAACTATTGCGTCGCTCACAAGAAAATAGAATGTCAACCACGCTAAAAAAAGCTGGATATATCACACTTGGTGATTTGAAAAGAGTAAAAAATGCAAGCAGTCTCAAAATGACTGAAAGGCTTTTGGGTATTGTCTTGCCTATCGCAGAAGAATATGGTATTGTGTTTGACGACTACATCACTGAAGAAAGAATTTACAACGGACTTCTTAAAGGTTGTCAATGTGTCTTTCGCTTGACTCGTAAAGAACGTCAAGAAATGGAATTCAAAGAGGGATATGAAATCGACCGACTCTATTGGCAACAATATCAACAAAGTGTGAAAGGCGTTGACTATTTAAGATATGTCATCCATCCTAAATATTTTGAGCAAGGCTCAAAAACAATGGATATTATTGCAACAGCAATAGATAAATATCTTAAAACTATTGCAGATGAAATCCTTAAAAAAGATTTTTCACATAGAGGTTATGAAAAAGCAAAAACGCAAATTTCTGAAATAAGGGACAAAATTGAGGCGTGTATTGACGACAAAAGGGACGAGTTACCCCGACTTAAAAAGAATAGACAGTTAGAGGAAGAAAAAAGACTTCAAGAGATTGAAACCGAAAAGACAAAGCAGGAACGCATTACTTCTTATCTTTCCGACATTTCCAAAATGACAGGAGACATTAAGCATTATCATCACAATCCAAAACAATCACATGAAGATGTGCATTATAACAACCCTTTCGCTAATAACGAAAGAGAATTATAGAATGTAATATTATTGAAAATTTTATATAAAAACTTGCAAAAATTTGCAGTTAATATTTATTGTGAAAAGTAAAAAGGAGCTTATTATATCTTCACTATGTTACGATATAATTTCACTCTTTTTCCTAATCCTTGCAAGCAAGTTATCAAAAAGGAGTTTATTATGGCTGAATTAAAAGATTTTATTGTTAGAACACATCTTTCAAACACTGATGAAAATCAGGAGGCGTTTGAGAGTTCTCTTACTCGTTCTTCCACTATTACAGAAGATGACAAAGAACTTCAAGCAGAGCCACAAAGAAGAAAATCAAGACTTGAAAGATTAAATCCAGATAAAACGCCTGTCGCTTTTAGAAGAGAAATGACCAATTCAGAGCTAATTAGTAATTGGATATCTAATGGAGAGAGCGTTTTGCTTATAGGCCCCTCTGGGATTGGAAAAACTCAAATAGTTAAAGACGCTTTTCCAAATTTAATATACAGAAAATTGTACAATAATATGTTCCCAGAATTATTAATGGGTTCCATGAACGTGCAAACAGGTGAAGAAAGGGCTCCATCTTTTGCCAGAGACGCCATATTGATGTATGCAACTGACGAAGAAAAAAAACTAGTAAAGCAGGATCCACAAAACTTGTATGATGTTGCCGATGCTGTGTATGAAAGAACTAAAAGTGAAAAAGAGCCACTCGTAATTATGCTAGACGAACTATTAAATGTAAAACCAGATATTCAGGCCTTGTGTTACACTCTCGTTTTAAATAAAATGGTAGAAATGGGCAGAGGGCTTAAACTTCCCGCAAATACCGTGATTGTTGCAACGGGCAATCCAGCTAAGTATTCAATAGTTTCAAAAGATATGCCAGAGCCTTTGCGAAAACGATTTGACCATATAAAGTTAATGGAGCCAAAAGTTGGTACATGGCTCATTGAATATGCCATACCACGTAAATTGCACCCAGCAGTAGTATCATACATATTTACTAAATATTTATCTTCTCAAAGGAGTGAAAAATTAGAAGATATTGGTTATTTTTATGAAGAACCAGATGTTGGTGAGAAGAATTTGGACCAAAATGGAGAACCGGGAGAGACAAACGACCCACGAGGATGGGAAAGAGTTTCAACCGTTTTATATGATTTTGAAAAAAATCTTTCAGAAGGCAAGCTTGAGAAAATGGATGTTGACTCAACACTAAAACAATCTTTAAAGTTACGTGAAGAATGGAAAGAAGAATTTTTTGATTTTTACAACCATCCAACGCTTACAGTTGAAGAAGTTGTTGAAAAGCGATACACACAAGCCGACCTTCCAAGAGATATAAACGAAAAGTTTGCTTACATGGCAGGACTATTAAACGCAACCGAAGAACAAGTTGGCGCATGCAGAGAATTTATAAGAGAACATTGCGACCCAGAATACTTATCTGTGTATGACATTTATTGGGCAGGAAATGACGAAAAACGCATGGAAATAATTTCAGAATTTCAAGAACTTCAAGAATTTTCTAATGACAAATCATTGCAAAGCATTGAAGTTGCACCTAAAAAGAAAGAATATAAAATCACTATTGATGAATTTTGGAACCATTACGTAAAAGAAGATGAAATACTGGGAATACACACCAAAACTGAAGAGCAAGCAAAAATATTGTTGCGAGTTTTTGATAAAATGGGGAAAGACTGGATAACTGGCACTTCTTATTTAGTTAGTAATTGCTGGAGTACGTTTGGTGATAAGACAGTTTATTTTAATTCAACGGAATATGGAAGCACAGATCAAGCCAAAGAATGGGGGCATCGTTGTTATGAATTTGAAGATGTTGACCTTGAAAGATATCTGTCGAAAGAAGAAAAAGCAGAAATCATAGAAATGGCAATGGAATTAGAAGGAGATAGAACAAAATGAATTTGATTTTGATTGATTTGCAAAGAAATTCAAAAGCAACTTGTGTTGTTATCAAAACCGAGGACTTAAAGGGGCTTTCTCCTACTGTCACAATGAAAGCAAATGTGAGTGACAAATTCCTTTTTACAGGCGACAGGCCTCCCTTTGCCGATAAAATTGACGCAAAAAGCAAACTCAGTAATACCTGCTATTTTGTAATTACTGGAATTGACGAAATTTCGGCTGAGAGACAAAACAGATTTGTTGGACTTGTGAAAGATAGAGAACTTAATGGCTATTATTTGCCAGATAATTGTGTGATTGTATTTACGGTTAAAAACAAACTTGCTCTGAAAAAGATGTCACAAGAACTATACCATTTTGCTGTGGTGGCTTTTTAAAAGGTATAAAATATAAGTTTATGCAGTTTATGGTACTTAATTTTGTGGTATACTAGTTACAATAAAAAGGAGTTTGTTATATCTTCACTGCGTTACGATATAATTTCACTCTTTTTCCTAATCCTTGCGAGCAAGTTATCAAAAAGGAGTTCATTATATCTTCACTATGCTACGATATAATTTCACTCTTTTTTCTAGTCCTTGCAAGCAAGTTATCAAAAAGGAGTTCATTATGGAATATGATAGAAAACTTTTACAAGATGTCAAAAAATTGATGATTGCAAGATACCCTCGTTTTGGTGCTGAGATTGCAGTCGCCAATTTGGAATATAAGACTGACCTCAAATATCACACTGCAGCAACCGATGGTAAGAATATTTACTTTGACCCAAACTACCTTGCAAGTTTAAGCGATGATGACAAACTTTTCATCATTGCCCATGAACTTATGCATGTTAAATTTGCACATATGTACAGAATTATGGGGAAAGACGGCAAAATGCGTGACCCAGAGATTTGGAACATAGCAACTGATGCCATTATTAACGCCAATTTGGAGCGAGACGGTTTTAAAATAAAGGAAGGCTATGTAAATATGCCGGAAGCCTTAAAATATAGTGCAGAAAAACTTTATGAAAAACTTTTAAAAGAAAAACAGCAACAGCAGTCTGAAAATGAGCAAAATCAAAGTCAAGATGGACAGCAAAATTCTGGGGGTGACCAAAGCGAGAGTAATCAAAGTCAAGAGGGAGAAGGAGCTTCGGGCAGTGAGCAATTTGCAGACGACCATAGTCTTTGGGACGAGGCATTTGAGGAATTTAGACAGCAAAATAGCCATGATAAGCAAAACTCAAACAAAAACGGAGAGAAAAAACTTGACGGACAATCTGAAAATACCAAGTTAGACCCTAATGCACAAATTTCAGAATTTGAAGAGGCTGAATTTGATGAAAAAGCACAGTTTGAGCAAAATCGTGAAGAACGCCGAGAGCGTGCAAAACGCAATATGGAAAGAATGCGAAATGAAGAAC
>CAZZGZ010000008.1:0-38306 GCA_964653635.1 uncultured Lachnospiraceae bacterium | reverse complement strand
CGCAAGACCGAGATGGCAACGATATTCTCACTCTTTGGCTTTCAAATTCCACACAGTCTGCATGGGGTGATCGCAGTTCCACCGAGGGCAAATATTATGGCTTTATTAACGGCGGATTGTATTCCACCTGGAGTGCAGACTGGAGTAATTCATCCACTGGAGATTATCCACCCAATATGTATGGCACATCATACATCAGGGCAGTGACATTAAATAACGGCGGACAATATGCAACAAATGTAAGCACACTTGCAACCGCTGTATCGCAAGATGAAAATAGTGCCTTTGCAAAATTTACCATGACAGATATAGAGGGCAGTTTGACAAAATACCTTGTCACTCCAAACCAGGTGGCATGGCAGGAGACAGAATATGCCAACAGCACAGACACAGCAGGCTATGCATACACATTACCAAATGATGCCTATGGCACGCCAGCAGTTGAAAACTGGTATTCCTCATCATATAACTATACTTCTAAAACCAATTACGCTACATGGGCAAGCGACTATCTCTGGCTTCCAAGCCTATCTGAGACGGGTTACTATGCAACACGTAATGGCATATGGGATACATCTACATACCAACGTCAAAACTATAACGGCTCAACAACCTCTTCCTTAGGTTCGGTTGGCTCTACCCGTGGCTATGCATATGCATTTTCTTGGCTGCGCTCCGCCTGCTACTTTAACGACGTTAGTAGTTATTATCTCTACCCTTCCGACTCAAGTCTCAGCAATAAGTTTGTCGATTATTCCTACGCCGTGCGTCCTGCACTTCACCTCAATCTAAACTCTGCCGCACTTAGTGCATCAAATTCTGAAAATGATTTATCTTTTGCGGGAATCAAGGTGGACACTCAAAATTATACCGGTAGTGCGATTGAACCGTCAGTTGTTGTAACGTATGACGGGGCAGAACTCACCCTTGACACTGACTACACAATCGAATATGCCGATAACACCAACGTCGGCACGGCAAGTGTGACAATCACTGGAACTGGCAACTTCACAGGCACAAAGACAACATATTTTGAGATTACAGCACTTGACATCTCAGAGGATGTTGAAGTCAGTGTGACAAGTACACATATTTATGACGGCACTGCTCAGACGCCAACAATTTTAGTAACATATAATGGCGGGACACTTGATAGTAATAATTATACAATCTCTTGCATTGACAATATAAATGTCGGCACAGCAACTGCTACAATTGAGTTTACTGGAAACTATGCAGGTAGCAAATCAACCACATTTACGATTACAGCACTTGACATCTCAGAGGAAACTATCTCAATTTCAAGCATTGCTGACCAAACATATACTGGTAGTGCGATTGAACCTGCTGTTGTTGTGACATATGATGGTAATATCCTCACACTTGGCACTGACTACACAATTGAATATGCTGATAACACAAACGTCGGTACAGCAACTGCTACAATTGAGTTTATCGGTAACTACACCGGCACAAAGACGGAATATTTTGAGATTACAGCACTTGATATCTCAGATGCTGTTGAAGTCAGTGTGACAAGTACACATGTTTATGACGGCACCGCTCAGACTCCAACGATTTTAGTAACATATGATGGCGGGACACTTGATAGTAATAATTATACAATCTCTTGCACAGACAATATAAATGTCGGCACGGCAACTGCCATAGTGACATTCACGGGCAACTTCACAGGGACAAAAACGGAATATTTCACGATTACAGCACTTGATATCTCAGAGGGAACTATCTCAATTTCAAGCATTGCTGACCAAACATATACCGGCAGTGCGATTGAACCCGCTGTTGTTGTGACACTTGATGGTAATATCCTCACCCTTGACACTGACTATACAATCGAATATGCCGATAACATAAACGTTGGTACAGCAAATGTGACAATTGAGTTTATCGGTAACTACACCGGCACAAAAACGGAATATTTTACGATTACAGCACTTGATATCTCGGATGATGTTGAAGTTAGTGTGACAAGTACACATGTTTATGACGGCACCGCTCAGACGCCAACGATTTTAGTGATATATGATGGCGGGACACTTGATAGTAGCAATTATACAATCTCTTGCACAGACAATATAAACGCTGGTACAGCAACTGCCATAGTGACATTTACGGGCAACTTCACCGGCACAAAGACAACAACCTTTACAATTTTAAAGCGTTCAATCGTTCAAGACGGGTTCACATTTGAGAGTTTGCAAGGGTTTAGCGATGATATTCAAGTCGTTGTGCAGGAAATAACCGACAGCACCGAAATCAGCGAACTTTTGGGAGATAATTACAAGGAAAACATAGAAATGGTATTTGTCACATCCTTGCAAGATACAGAGGGGAACTTTCAGGCAGAGGATTTAAGTGTGACTTTCGATGTTTCAGAGTATGACAACGCTACTTTCTACATTTTGCAAGATGACGAACTTGTAAAACTAGATGTTATAGATGGCAAAGTAAACTTGGGGAGTGGTAGTCAAGTCACTTTGATTGTTGCAAAAGAGCAAAAGGCACAACTATACTGGCTTTACATTTTGCTTGCAGTTATTGTGCTTGTTGTGATAATAGCACTTATCATTTTGTATACAAAGAAGAAAAAGGATAAACAACCACTTAATGAAGATAAATAAATTACATTATCAAAAAGAGTTTGAAATTATGCGAACTCTTTTTTATTTATAAATTTTTCATCGGGATTGCATTTTGTAAACTTATTTGCCAACGAATAAAATTTCTATCTTATTAGAACATATCAAACTTTAAATTGTACTACTAAAATGAAAATACATATAAATTTTTGTGCATTTTAATATATGCGTGTGCTTGTCTTGATACAAGTATTCTCCTCGTTCGAACAGAGAAGTACCTTTTACGGCATAAAGTGGTCAAGAAAAAAGAGAACTAGATTTTTTATTCTAATTCTCTTAATTATTTCGCTAGTTTCAAAATTTAGTAACTAATTCTCTTTTTTCCATTTTGATGCTATTTGCTTTTTTTGTTTGCAAAATTTATGAGCATGTGTTACAATAGTCAAGGTGAATAATGATTAAGACGTTAACTATCAAGAATGTTGCTCTTATAGAAAGTCAAGAAATTGAATTTGAACAGGGGTTCAATGTCTTTATTGGTGAAACTGGGGCGGGGAAAAGTATTATCTTTGATGCACTAGATTTTGTACTCGGTGGCAAAGCTGATAAAACATTAATTCGCTCAGGGCAAGATATTATGAGAGTGACTGCGGAATTTACGGATTATGGTAAAAATATCGTTAAATTTTTACAAGATGCAGAAATTGAAACTGATGAACTTATCATATCACGTAATTTATCTATTGAGGGGAAAACTGGAATTCGTGTTAATGGCGTACCGGTAACACTTGCTTTTCTTAAAGAGCTGGGGGCAAAACTAGTAAGTTCAGTTTCACAACATGACAGCATGATGTTATTGCGACCTATAAAGCACCTTCAACTCATTGATAAGTATATAGGCAGTGAAGTTGAAAATTACATACGAACACTTATTGAGTTAATTGCACAGAAAAATGACCTTTTGTCGCAAATAAAGAGTTTGGGCGGTAGTAAGGAAGATAATGCAAGGCTTGTTGACATCCTCAATTATCAAATAAAGGAAATTGAAGAAGCAAAACTAAGACCTTTAGAAGAAGATGAGTTAAAAGAAAAACTTGAGCGAATGAAAAACAGTGAAAAAATTTATGAAAAATCAAGACTTGCGCTCAATCATCTTGATGGTGAAAACTCAGTAGTTTCTGCTATTTCAGATGCAAAAACCTGCCTTTTATCACTTGGACTTAGCGAGTATGATGACCTTGCAAATAGACTTTCATCTTGTGCCATTGAAATTGAAGATATTGTTGACACAATTTCCACACTTGAGGAGAATGCAACTTTTGATGAGCGAGAATTTGAAAGACTTGATAACAGATATGACAAATTAAAAGCTTTGTTTAAAAAATATGGGGGCTCTTCTGTGCAAGTGATGAAATTTTATGACGATAAGAAAAAGGAACTAGAACAACTTGAAAATGCTGAAGAGGTAGTAACACAACTTGAAAGCAAGGTAGAGGATTTAACGCAAAGGATTAACAAGGTGTGTGAAAATCTATCATCACTACGAAAAGCAAAAGCGGTTGAAATAGAGGAGAAAGTTAAAAACGAGTTAGAGCAGTTAAAAATGAAAAATACTCAGTTTAAAATATCCTTTTCATCCAAAGAGGTATCTGCTAATGGATATGACAACGTTGAATTTCTCTTTTCTGCAAATTTGGGACAAGAATTAAAAAGTTTGTCTAAAACTGCATCTGGAGGCGAACTTTCAAGACTAATGTTAGCACTTAAAAATGTTTTCACTGGTGAGGCAAATGTGCTTGTATTCGATGAGATAGATGCTGGCATAAGTGGAGAAGTAGGCAGTGTTGTTGCAGAAAAGCTAAAGAAACTCTCAACCACAAATCAAATTCTATGTATTACACATATGCCACAGGTGGCAAGTGTAGCTAATCAGTTTTTCAAAGTATATAAATATGTAGAAGGTGAAAATACATACACAAAATGTCAGAAACTTAATGAAGAACAAGTTTTGGAGCAAATAGCCATTATGATAGCAGGTAAATCTACTACTAATGTTTCTATTGAACAAGCTCGTCAACTCAGAACTAGATTTATAACATAACGATAAGTTGCTTAAAAAAAAATTGTAGAAATTTGGCGAAATTTTAGAAAAAAAATTGTAAAATGGTTGACTTTACATCTATTGTTTTGTAAAATAGTATTATATATTGAATAAATGGAGTAAAAGTATGGAAAGCAAGAATAAAAATATAAGTATAAATGATGAAGAAAAAATTAAAAACACAATAAGTTCTGTGCTTTTAAAGTCTGGAACACCAGCTCATCTTAAGGGATTTATTTACCTTAAAGAGGCGATTTATATTGTTTATAAGTGTCCTGAAAGAATTCAAACCATGACACGTGGACTTTATCCTGAATTAGGGGTAAAATATAATCGTTCACCTCAGTCGGTGGAAAGGGCTATAAGAACGTGTCTACAAGAACTTTACAAAGGTGATTTGCAAGAATTATCACATTTTTTCGGTTACAAAATTGAAGGACCTCAACCTAATAACGCACGTTTTATTGCTGAATTTAGCGAGAGATTACATATAATTTCATGTGCATCATTCATGTAGATTTCATGCTTTATTTAAGTCTATATAAGTGGTAAATTATTTTATATTTTTATGCTGTTAAATAGTTATAAAGTCAGCATATGATAATTTTAAGGGGTAAATATTTTTACTCCCCTTTTGTCATCATTAGAATTTATAAAAAGATTTGTGCTTATATGTTAATGTGGATGAAGTACAATAAAAATATCCTAACATTTGGAACTAACATAAATTTTACTGTCAAAACATAAGCATAGGTATGAAAAAGATTAGCATAATTGTATTCGGAATTTTGGCAGTATGTTTTTCTGTCGTCTTTTTAACTGGCTGTACAAGTAATGATTTGAATGTATACAGCATAGTAGCTTCTTATGATGATGAGACGAAAATTTTGTCGTGTGATCAGACTTTGACGTATTATAACGATAGCAATAATGCGTTGTCTTATGTAAAATTTAACATATATCCAAATGCTTACAGAGAGGGAGCAAGTAATCGTTTAGTGACTAGTGCGTATTTAGAAAAAGCATACGATAATGAAGTAAATTACGGCGAATTTATAATCAAAAGTGTTAAGGTTAATGATATGACGGGGACTTATGAAGTTTGTGGTGAGGACGAAAATATACTAAAAGTTGACTTGCCACAAGAATTATATCCAGGTGAAACTTCTAAAATCGAGATAGGTTATTCAGTTACTCTTGCGAATATAAATCATAGGCTTGGTTATGGTGCAAACACTATTAATTTTGGTGGTTTTTATCCTGTTGCGTGTGTTTATGAGGATGGGAAGGGTTTTATTGAACAAGTTTATCAAAGTAGTGGTGACCCTTTTTATTCGGATGTCAGCAACTACTATGTTACTTTTTCCTGTTCTAGTGATTACGTAATGGCGTCAAGTGGTGAATTTGAAAGCGTCCAAACAAAAAATGATATCACGATTTACAAAATAAAAGCACATAAGGTCAGAGATTTTTGTTTTGTTTTGAGTAAGGAATTTAAAGAAATTACCACAGTTGAAGAGGGAATACAAATTAAATATTATTATTTTGATGATGAAAATGCAGAAGCTCACCTAGAAACTTCATGTAATGCAATAAGTACCTATAACGAGCTATTTGGAAAATATCCATATTCTCAACTCAGTGTAGTGCAGACAAATTTTTGTTTTGGTGGCATGGAGTGGCCAAATCTTGTGATGATTTCAAGCAATGTGACTGGGAAAGATGTTGATTACGTTATAGCTCATGAAATCGCACATCAATGGTGGTATGGTGTAGTTGGGGATGATGAGTTGCGTGAAGCATGGCTTGACGAGAGTTTGACCGAGTATTCTACTGTTCTATTTTTTGAGGCAAATCCTGATTATGACCTTGCATATGAAACTATTTTGCAAAATGCGACTGACACATATAAATTTTTTGTTAAAATATTTTCTTCTATCTATGATGATTTTGATGAAAGTATGAATCGCAGTTTGACTGAGTTTGCCACAGAACCAGAATATGTCAATTTGGTGTACACAAAGGGCGTATTGATGTTTGATGCAGTGCGAAATATAGTTGGAAAAAAGGCGTTTTTAAATATGTTGCAAACTTATTATAAAACTTATATGTATGAAAATGTAACCTCAGATGAATTTATAGCACTATTTTGCGAAAAGTATGACCTTGCAAGTCTTTTTGACAACTTTCTAAATGGGAATGTTCAAGTTGTTTAGTTTGGGGCTAGTGCAAAAACATTGATGCGAATTTATATTAAATAATACTCACTTTTTAACCATGCTTTTAATTTTATTGTATCGGAAACTCATAATAAAATTCTCAACTGCATTACATTTATAATTTATTATAATTTTTAGAAATTTTCAAAATTTTCTCAAAAAAAAGCTGTTTTTTAAAATAAAAACGCTTATTTTTTACATTTTTTTGTAAGGATTAAGCTATAAGATGTACGTAGAATTTATTGCCACAAATAAAATATAATGAAAAGATTATAAAGTGCTGATAAATAATTTTGTTAATTTTAGCATATGTTTTGAAAGTGCTTTGTTATCTATACGCTTGCAAAATGATGTGTTTTATAGTATAATAAGTAGTGGAGAAGGCATATGCGAAGATTTTATGGTGAGCGTAAGGATGAGTATTTTTTTATATCGGATGATGAAAATAATCATTTGAGAAATGTGCTAAGACTGAATGTGGGGGATAAAATTATTTGTTTTAATGGTGATGGGAAAGAATATGTTTGCGAAATAGTGTCATGTTTGAAGAAAAGCACGCAAGCGGTTATTATTGAAAGTGGCATTTGTAAGACAACACCATTAAATCACATAACTTTATATATTGCATCTTGCAAGCGTGAAAAATTAGAACTAATAATTCAGAAAGCCGTTGAACTAGGTATATATGAGGTTGTAATTTTTCCAAGTGCATATAGTGTTGCAAAATTTGATTTACACAATCGTGCCAGATTTGAAACTATTGTAATTAACGCTCTTAAACAATGTGAAAGATGTGATAGTGTGAGTGTGCGAATACTTCCATCTTTTGATAGTATGTTAGATGAACTTTCAAACTTTGAAAAGGTGTTTTTTGCGTATGAACGTGAAGAAAATCAACAAAAATATGATTTCAATTACAAAAATTTTGCTATTATTGTGGGGTGTGAAGGTGGTTTTGAAAAAGGAGAAGTTGAAAAGTTGAAAGAAATAAAAAACGTGACAGCTATTTCGCTTGGAAAACGTATTTTGCGTTGTGAAACTGCTGGTATTGTTATGATGGGTATAGCTTCCTATCTGAGTGGAAATTAAAAAATATAAGGAAAGACAAATGAAAATAGCGGTAGTTACATTAGGATGTAAAGTAAATCAATATGAAAGTGATAGTTTAGTGCGTGCATTGAAACTAGATGGGCATGATTGTGTAAACGGATTAGTGCCAGCGGATATGTACATTATAAATACGTGTGCAGTAACGAGTGAGGCGGAAAAAAAATCACGACAGATGATTGCAAGATGTAAAAAACTAAGCCCACATGCTAAGGTTATAGTTTGTGGATGTGCAAGTCAAAATAATCCAACACAATTTGAAGACAAGGCAAATTTGATTTTTGGTGTCGCCAAAAAATCTCTTATAACAGAAAAACTTAAAGGACATGGTCAAAAGGTATTTGATTTGCCTACAAATTATGAGGATACTATGACTTCTGAACAATCCAAGACTAGAGCGTACATCAAAATACAAGATGGATGTAATAATTTTTGTACTTATTGTCTTATACCTTATCTTCGTGGAAGAAGTAGGTCACGGGAGCCATTTAGCGTAATAAATGAAGTAATAAATATGCCTGATGAAATCAAGGAAATTGTACTGATAGGAATTAATATTACTGATTACAAAATTGACGGCAAACCTGCACTTATTGATTTGATGTTGCAACTTGACAAGGTAGGCAAGCGTTTAAGACTAGGCTCAATAGAAGATAGTCTTATTACAAAAGAGACTCTTTTAAAACTAAAACAGATTAAAAATTTCTGCCCTCATTTTCACCTATCTCTTCAAAGTGGTAGTGATAGTGTGCTAAAAAAAATGAATCGTCATTATACCACAAAAGAATTTTATAAGTCTGTTAGAAATATACGAAAAATTTTTCCAACTGCTGGGATAACTACCGATATAATTGTTGGTTTTCCAACAGAAACAGGAAAAGAATTTGAAGAGAGTTTAAAATTTGTGGAAAAATGTGGTTTTTCTTACCTACATATATTCCCATATTCAAAACGTCCAAATACGGTAGCAAGTAGGATGGAAGAAGTGCCTATTGAGGTTAAAAAGGCAAGAGTAAAGCTTATGGAACAATTAAATACAAAACTTATGAAAAGATTTATGCGTAAAAATAAGACAGCCTCTGTGCTTGTAGAAGAAAAGCGTGGTGATTATTATGTTGGACATAGCGATAACTATTTAAAGTGCTACATACACTCAAACGAGAATATAATAAATCAAATCGTGCAGGTAAAAGTGATTAAAATGGGTGATGATGGTGTTTTTTGTACTATTTTATAAGTTAAAACACTTGATTTTTTTAAAAAAGTATGGTATAATTGCATATATTTATAAATTGGAAGGTGGTGAGAACTAGATGACAACCGTTAAAGTTGGTGAAAACGAAACGCTTGAAAGTGCACTTAAAAGATTTAAAAGAAAGTGCCAAAAAGACGGTATTATAGGTGACATTCGAAAGAAAGAAGCTTATAAAAAGCCTGGTGTTAAAAGAAAAGAAAAGTCTGAAAATGCCAGAAAAAGAGCTAGAAAAAGAAGCTAAAAAACAACATAACAAACAAGGGCTAAATTTCCCTTGTTTTTTAATCTTTAATTTTTTATAATCTAATATAATTTTAAAAAAATCGTGCTACAAAAAAAATTATAAAAACAATAAAAAAACAACAAAAAAACAATAAAAAAACAACAAAAAAACAATAAAAATAGCAGAAAAACAATAAAAATAGCAGAAAAACAATAAAAATAGCAGAAAAACAATAAAAACAATAAAAAAGTAACAAAAATTGCAACAAAAACAACAAAAATTGCAAAAAAAACAGTAAAAAACAATAAAAATTGCAAAAAAATAATAAAAAACAAAAAAATAATAACAATTTATTTAAAAATAAATGAAATATTTTAAGGACTCTTAAGTAAGAGTTCTTTTTTTGAGTTTGTTTAATTTAAAAATTTTTTCACTTGCAATGTTATATAAGAAAAAAGTCAAAAATAGAAATTGATATAATTTTTTTTCATAAAATTGTTCAAACGCTTGACATCGGTCGGGGGGGGGGTAAAATAAGTATATATTCATAAGAATTAGTTATTATATTTTTATGGTATAAAAATTCAAGATATCAAGGCAAGAAAGAATAAAAGGAGATTTAAAAAAATGGAAAAAGAAGAGCAAAAAGATCAGAAAGATCAGAAAGATCAGAAAGATCAAAAAGAAAAAACTACTAAGCGTGTGCTAGCTGGTGTGGGAGCAGCTATAGCACTGGGTGCTATTATTGCTATTCCAACTGCAATTGTACTGACAAGAGACCAAGATGTTAAAATAACAATCGATGTTGGCACTTCAACCCCAGAGGTTCTAAAAGTCAAGAAAGGGACATTGCTCAGCACAATCGAACAACCTGTAAAAGAGGGGTACACATTTGAGGGTTGGTATTCTTCGGAAGATTTTTTAGAGAGACTTCCTGATGACACAATAATAGTAGAGAATATGACCATCTATGCCCTTATGGTACCGAATGAAATCACTTTTACATATTATGTGGATAACGAACCAAATACCGCCACAGTTAACAATGGTACCACAATCGGGCAGTTGGAGTCACCAACAAAAGAAGGTGGCTATGAATTTGTTGGTTGGTATTTAGATGAAAACTTTGAAAACGTCGCTGATGAAAACACTGTTATCACCACATCAACAGAACTTTATGCAAAGTTTGAGCAGGCAACAGTCACCCTTTATGACAATGATGGCATGCAGTATGGTGAAACACTTTTGCCAGATGAAAATGGTTTAGTGGTTCTTCCAACTAACACAATCACAACAGAGATTGATGATGGCGAAGATGAAAAAGGTAATCCTGTCACGCTCTACTTTCAAGGTTGGGTAGAAGAGGGTGTTGACACTACCAATTCAGACTTTACTATATACAAGCCATATGACGAAATAACCCTCACTTCATCTATGCGACTTATAGCCTACTATGCCGAAGATGATTTGAAAAGTTATGGGATATCTGAAATGACGGGGGATTTAAATGGAACATGGCGAATTACCACTATTGTTCCTTCTTCCTCACAAAGAGTCGAAATCCCAGTATTATATAAAGGGAATCTTGTGACTATGGTTGGTCAGCAGGGTTCTACTGTTTCATCTGTTATTAGTCATGTAGAATTATTAATACTTCCAAAAAGCCTCACGGAAATAGGAAATTATGCCTTCTATGGTTGTACAAACTTAACATCCATAGACTTATCAGCATGCACGAGTCTAACAAGTATAGGAAATTATGCCTTCTATTATTGTAGAAATTTAACCTCAATCACAATTCCAGAAAGTGTGACAAGGATTGGAGGAAGTGCCTTCTATGGTTGTACAAACTTAACATCCATAGATTTATCAGCATGTACACAATTGACAAGTATAGGAGAGTATGCCTTCAGTGGTTGTTCAGGCTTAACATCTGTGGATTTATCAGCATGTACAAGTCTTACCAATATAGTAGCTGATGCCTTCTATCGTTGTACAAGTTTAATATCTGTTACAATTCCATCAAGTGTCACAAGTATAGGATATTATGCGTTTGGGGACTGCTATCGATTAGTAGAAGTATATAATTTATCTAGTCTTACTATAACTATTGGAGACACAGACAATGGATGTTTAGGATATTATGCTAAAGTAATTCATACATCACTAGATGAGGAATCAAAAATCACCACAATAAATGGTATAAATTATTATAAAGAAACAGAAAATGAATATATCGTAATAGGTTTAGCGGATAATACCATAGAAAATTTAATTCTAGACGAACATACAACAGAAATTAATAAGTATGCCTTCTATTATTGTACAAGTTTAACATCAATCACAATTCCAGAGGGAGTGACAAGTATAGGATATGAGGCATTTGAACGTTGTACAAGTTTAACATCAATTACAATTCCAGAAAGTGTCACAAGTATTGGAGGATATGCGTTCCGTATTTGTACAAATTTATCAATCGTTACAATTGACTCCGAAACGATTGCAAATGGCTTGACAAGTGATTCAGCGTGTGGTTATATTATAAATTATGCCACAACAGTTTACATTAAAAATGGCTTAGATGTGAGCGACTCAACATATCTCACTTCAAATTATACAGCAGAGACTTCAGATAAAGAAGGTTATGTCATGTATGTGAAAAACAGCTAAAAATTAGAAAAAATATGAATTTTTCATATTTTTTTTGTGATAACTTAGTAAGATGAGATTTAAAAGGGTGACTACGAAAAAAAATCAAAAAAACACTTGTTTTTGTTTGTGTTTTTTGATATAATATTCTCGGTCGCAGATTTAGTACGACTAAAATAGCACCATAACAGAAGAATTTTGTTGCCTAAAACGTGTTTTCGTGTCAGTGTCATTTTTGACAAATCTGCAAGTTTTACGAAGATATCAAAAAAAGGTCAAACTTTTGTGGCTAGAAGGTTATGGGAAGAATTAAAAACAAAAAGGAGATTAAATCAATGTCAGTAATTTCAATGAAACAATTACTTGAAGCAGGAGTTCACTTTGGTCATCAGACGCATAAGTGGAATCCAAAGATGAAGCCTTACATCTTCACGGCAAGAAATGATATTCATATTTTAAATCTTGAATACACTTCTGCTCAAATCGATAAGGCATACGCATTTGTTCGTGATGTTGTAGCAAGTGGGAAGAGTATTTTGTTTGTCGGAACAAAGAAACAAGCAGAAACGGCAATAAAAGAGGAAGCTGAAAGGGCGGGCATGTTTTACGTTAATACCCGTTGGCTAGGTGGCACTCTTACAAACTTTAAAACCATTCGAGCAAGAATAGACAGGCTCAACAAACTCAATCAAATGGAAAGGGTTGGTGAATTTGACCTTCTTCCAAAAAAAGAAGTAGCACTACTGAAAAATGAAAGAGATAAGCTTGAAAAAAATCTCGGTGGTATTAAGGAAATGCGTGAACTTCCAGGAGCAGTGTTTGTGGTAGATCCAAGTATTGAGCATATTTGTGTTCGTGAAGCTAATCGTCTACACATTCCAGTTGTAGCACTTGTGGATACAAATAGTGACCCATCAAATGTCGACCTCATTATTCCGGGAAACGATGATGCGATTCGTTCTGTAAAACTCATTGCTTCTGCACTTGCCGATGCTTGTATTGAAGCAAAAGAGGGTGTATCATTAAAGACTGATGCACCAGTTGAAGAGGAAGAAGTAGTGGATATGGCTACTGTACTTAAAGATGTTAAAATTACCTCTGAAATAAAGGCTGAAAACGAAGAAGAACAACAACCCGTTCATAAGCCTAGAAAGAAACCAGTTGTTAAAAAAACAAAAACTCAAATTAAAGAGGATAAAACAGAAGAACCAAAAGCAGAATAAAGTTAATTGAAGTACTTGCAGGCTTCATAACTTTGTATTATAGAAAGTTTTGTATGCAAGCGGTGTTAAGTCACATTTGCAAGCAAAACTGATGTTTATTCAAATGGTGATGTGAGCAGTCAAGACGTTTGTTTAACAAACATGTTTTTATTGTTTTATCAACATCACCTAATTTTTATAAGGAGATATAATTATGGCATTTACAGCTAAAGACGTTATGGCACTTCGTGAAAAGACGGGGGCTGGTATGATGGATTGTAAAAAAGCCCTTACTGACGCTGATGGCAACATGGAAAAAGCTACTGACCTTTTAAGGGAAAGAGGTATTGCTAAGGCTGCTAAAAAAGCATCAAGAGTGGCAGCCGAAGGGCTTGTTGTGTCTTATGTTGAGGGCAAAGTTGGTGTTTTAGTTGAGGTAAATTGTGAATCTGATTTTGTTGCTAAGGGGACAAAATATCAGGAACTTACTTTAACAATTGCAAAACAAATTGCAAAAACTGCACCAAAGACAGTTGAAGAATTGTTAGCATCTAAACTTTATTCAAACTACAAAAAGACAGTTGAAACCTATGTAAAAGAACAGATTGCAATCATTGGTGAAAACATTTCAATTAGAAGATTTGCACGCTTAGAAACTGAAGGGTTGCTTTCAACTTACATTCACCTCGGGGGTAAACTCGGCGTGTTGCTTGACGTATCAGCCGACCAAATGACTGATAAGGTAAAGGAAGTCGCACACGATATCACACTTCAAATTGCTTTCACAAAACCTGCATACACTCGTGCTAATGAAGTATCACAAGACACTTTGGATAGAGAAAAAGAAGTTTTAAAACAACAAGCAATTAACGAAGGAAAACCTGAAGTTATTGCTGAAAAGATTGTTGCAAATAAAATCAATAAATATTACGAAGAAAATTGTCTTGAAGAGCAAGTTTACATCAAAGACGACAGCAAAACTATCAAAAAACTTATGGCTGAAACAAAAACTAATATGAAAATTAATTCATTTAGATTTTTTGTGATGGGTGAAGGGATAGAGAAAAAACAAGACAATCTTGCCGAAGAAGTCGCAAAAATGTCTAACCATCAATAAAGGTAAAAATATATATCGGAAGTTGGGGGGAAGCGGGACAAAGTCACATTTGCCAGCAACTGATGTCTATTCAGACGAGAAAGTGCTTGATTTATCGAGCGAACTATGAAAACAATTCAAATTTGAACTTGATTTACTTCCGATGGATATATTTAGACGTGATTTTAAACTTAAAAGTTTCTATGTTAATCATAGGACTTTTTTTTAATAATTTCATGCAATAAATTTAAAATTTTTTTGAACTATTTGCCTATATTATTAAAATATATATTATTTATATAATAAAAAAAATATAAATGGCAATGAGAATGAAAATGTGAATGAGAATGTGAATGTGAATGAGAATGTGAATGTGAATGAGAATGAAAATGAAAATGTGAATGAGAATGTGAATGTGAATGAGAATGAGAAAAGGAGTGTTTTGAATACACTCCTTTTTTTCACAATAGTCTCACAATAATCTCACGACAATTTCACTGATACTTCACGATTTTAGTTTTTTATATAATTAGCCACGAATAAGTTAGGACTTTTTTTTAATAATTTCATGCAATAAATTTAAAATTTTTTTGAACTATTTGCCTATATTATTAAAATATATATTATTTATATAATAAAAAAAATATAAATGGCAATGAGAATGAAAATGTGAATGTGAATAAGAATGAGAATGTGAATGTGAATGAGAATGTGAATGTGAAAAAGGAGTGTTTTAAATGCACTCCTTTTTTTCACAATATCTCACAATATCTCACAATAATCTCACAATAATCTCACAATAGTCTCACGATAATTTCACGAAAACTACACAAAACAGACAAAAACTTTAGTTTTTTATATAATTAACCACGAATAAGTCTTGATATATTTTTATTTACATCAAGTTGTCTTGTCTCTGCTGATGTATTATTGCGATTTAAAGTGTTTGGTTGAACGACACGACGAATTACTCTTGAATTATTGTTTGTCTTGTTTTCTTGGTCAATAACTTTTTTTGATGTAACATCTTTTTTGTCACTAGTTGTAGAGGTGTCACTTTCATCAGTTGCCTCATTAGTGGATGTACTATTGTTTGTTTTATCTATGTTTTTACCATTTTGTTGTTGTTTTGATTTTTGTAAATCTTCAACTCTTGTCATTTTGTTATGTTGATAGACACCTTTGTTGTTTTTTAAGTCATCGTTATCACGATTTTCTTCAAGTGTCTTTGGAGTATTTGCTAAATCTTTTGTACTCTTGCTTTCATCCCCTTGATAAGAATTTGTGTTATTGAAATTTTTTTTGGGATGATTTGCTCTAGCGTTTTCATACGTAGTTTTATTAATTTGTGAGTTGTCATCTTGTGACTTTGAAGGGGCATTGTCATCACGTGTTTTTACTTCTCTTGGGAGACTTACGATTTCATTTAGATTATCACTAGTATTTTCTTGTGAAGATGGATTGTTTGTTACATTATCCGTATTCACTGGTACATTGTCCACATCATTTACCCTGTAAGCATTACTACCATACATGTAGCCATTGTTGTAACCGTTGGCACCATAACCATTGCCGTTTGCACCATTTCTATATCCGTTATTTCTGTAGGTATCAATATTTCTAACACGAGGGGCATAGCTGTCTATGTTTGACTTTTTGTTGATTGAAGAATAATTTTGATAATTATTTGTCATGTTACGTTGACTTACTGTATTTGTTGTGGTAGGATTGTTGTATGGATTTGTCCCAGTTATGTCCTCGCAAGTTCCCCCAGGACAATATCCACTATTCGAAAAGTTGTAATTTTGACCATACATCGCCCCATATTGGTTATTTAAACAACTACCATTGATGCAATTGCCATATTGATCGTACAAAGCTTGAGTGAAACAATTCCCGTTTGGACACAAAACGCCATATTGATTGTAACAGTTCCCGCCAATACAATTTCCGTTTGCGTCAAAACAGATGCCGTTCAAACAGAATGTGCCATCACCATTATCAGTAGTGCCTAAAATCCCTTGAACCTGATAAAGAGTATTCAATAAATTTTGAAGATAGCAATTTCTAGTGTTTGATGAACATGAAAGCCGATTAAGTCTTGCTGTCACTTGTTCTGCATTAGTTTTGTAGGTTGATTTAACCTTATCAACGGATTTTGCAGAATTTTTGAGTTCATTATTTGAGAGATTGATGTTAGTGTTGTACTTGTTTAAACTAGCAGTTAAGTCTTTAATCGCTTTGACTTTTGAATTGCCGAGTTTGATATTGTCTTTTGAAAGTGATTGTTTAATCTGTGCGGTAACATTTAAAATGTTGTTTTTTAAAGCCTCTTGATTTTCTAATAAACTTTTAGTTGTTTTATTAGCTGTGCTAAGTGAGCTAGTATTTGAGACATTTGCAAGGTCAGAATCTGTTAAAGTGTATTTTGCATCATCTATACTTGCAGATTGAGTGATTGTATTTGTAACTCTGTCTAACTCAGTTTTAAGGCTGTTTATAGCACTCTCATCTGAGTTATTACCACAACCAGTCATTGCTAAACATGCAAGAATTGCACATGAGCCTAAAATAGTTTTTTTCATATTTTCCTCCTAAACTTGCTGTTATGATGTGAATTTTTTGAAAAAATATGTATGTTTTTACTAAAAAATGTTAAAAATGTCACAAAGAAGGTATTATGAAAGACGAAAAAAAATCATTAGCCTATAACGAATATGTAAATGCAAAAATACCAAAAACTAGACCATGGCCTACTCTTTTCAATTCCTTTTGGGTTGGTGGAGTTATCTGTATGATTGGGCAAGCAATTAATGATTTGATACTTTTGATATTTCCAAATATAAGTCAGTCTAGTGCATGGTCCTACACACTTATAGTCTTGATATTTTTAGCGTCATTTTTGACTGGACTAGGAGTATATGACAAAATAGGGACATATGCCGGTGGTGGCTCAATAGTACCTATAACAGGTTTTTCAAATTCCATTGCAAGCCCTGCAATAGAGTTTAAACACGAAGGGATTATCTTTGGTATGTGTGTGAAAATGTTTACTATAGCAGGTCCTGTGATTGTAATAGGTACAGTTGCAAGTATAGGTGTAGGACTTATTTATTGGATTATTAGTTTGTTTTAAATGAAAAGATTAGTTTTATTTAATAAAAATACAATTATTTTGAATAAAATTGTTAAAAATATACATTTTTATTAATTAACTTTCATTTTTAATAACAAAATCATGAAAAATAGATAAAAAATTGCTTAAAATGATGATTTTTTATTAAAAAACGTGTATAAACTTCAAAAAAACGTGTAAAAATCTTTTTAATAAAGGTTTATTATGAAAGATAATTATGAAACAATCATATATAAAAATTGTCCAAAGATTATTTCTGCTTATTCAATAGTTGGACCAAAGGAAGCTAAGAGTCATTTTGCTCCATATTTTGATTATAAGATGAAACATGATGACTTTGGTGAGAAGTCATATGAGCTTGCAGAACGAAAAATGATAGAGCATGCAATAATTGGTGCAATAGATAAATCTAAACTCAAACAGGAGCAAATTGATGTTTTAGTAGCAGGGGACTTGTTAAATCAAATTATTAGTTCGTCTTACGCAGCTCGTGCATTTGAGTTTCCTTACATTGGTGTGTATGGTGCTTGTTCAACGATGGCGGAAAGTTTAGCAGTTGGTGCTACGTTAGTAGATGGGGGCTATTTTCACAATGTTGTTTGTTGCACAGCTTCTCACTTTTCGTCAGCTGAACGACAATACAGGTTCCCTCTTGAACTCGGATGTCAAAGACCACCTATTTCACAGTGGACAGTAACGGGGGCAGGGGCATGTGTGTTGTCACTAACGGGCGATGGACCTAAAATTACTAGAGCAACTTTTGGCAAAGTAATTGACTATGGCATCACAGATGCAAATAACATGGGAGCGGCAATGGCACCTGCGGCATGTGATACTCTTTATAACCATTTCATTAATACCAAAAGTTCGCCGGATGATTATGACCTTATAATAACTGGTGACCTTGGAAAGTTGGGAAGTGAAATATTAATAGATTTGATGGAACAAAAGGGAGTCAAACTCGGGGTAAACTATGGTGATTGTGGGCAGATGTATTTCAGACGTGACCAAAATACCATGTGTGGTGGAAGTGGATGTGGATGTAGTGCTACCATCTTAAATTCATTTATAATGAAAAAGTTGAATGAAGGGAAGTACAAAAAGGTTCTTTTCCTTCCAACAGGGGCTTTGCTTTCCACCGTTGCAACACAACAGGGTGATAGTATTCCCGGTGTGTGTCATGCAATAGAAATTGTTGCAGGAACGAATAGTGATAAACACATGAAAACAAGCTTTTCAAAGTTGCCATCGTTAAAGGAAAAGGAGTAGATATGATTTGGCTTGATTATCTGATTGTGTTTTTAGTAGGTGGATTTGTTTGTATGATAGGTCAAATTCTTATCATCACGACTAATATCACATCGTCACGTATACTTGTGACATTTGAGCTTATAGGTGTCTTTTTACAAGCGATTGGAGTCTATGATTATATATCCGACTTTGCAAAGGCAGGTATCAACGTTCCGATTATAGGCTTTGGTGCAAGTTTGGCAAAAGGAGCTATTGGTGCTGTTGCTTCAAATGGACTTCTAGGAGTGTTTACTGGGGGACTTATGGCCACCGCAGGGGGTATTGCAGCGGCGGTTGTGTTTGGTTTCGTGTTTGGGTTAATTTTTAATTCACACACAAAAAAATAAGAAATAACGAAAAATAGAGTAGTCGTTATTAAATAATAAATTGAGAAAAGTAAAAAATTCAATCTTAATTTAGATTGATTTTATCAAAAGTTTGTCAAAAAAATTTTAAATTTTATAATAAATTACTTATGAAACATAACACGTGTTTTTAATACTAAAAATACTAAGAAACAAATGTTAACAATAAAAAAAGTTAATAAAAAGATTAAAATAGACTAAAAGGGGCGACTAGGCGACTACAAGAAACAAATTTAAGTTAAACATGAAAGTATCAAAAATCAACAAAATTTGGTATTTTTAGGCGTCTTTTAGGTGGGTTATGATGTTTGAAAACTTACAAAGTTGTATAAACTCTTTGATTACTCAAAATATCCCTATTTAGTAGACAATAGTTTTGTTTGCAAATGCCTTTTTATTCTTGCAGACAAAACTTAGATAATACTAATGTAATTAACAAATTTAACAAAGCTAGTCAAAGTGGATTTAGAAATTTTCATGTTTTACACATATAGCAAAGGCAAATTAGATTTATACAAAAAGTTTTTGTCTAAATAAATCTATTCACATCAAAACTATACAAAAAACCCTCTGCGTAATAGCAGAAGGTTGCTCTTATTTTGCGGGAGCTATTTATATGTCAAGTCGAATATGTCAAGTCAAAGAAGAAAGCAGGTTATTTTAGTAAAAACGATAAACTTTAAGTCTAAAAATGATTGAAAAAACACTACTATAAATCATACAAAACTAATCGTGTCTTAGTGATTCAACAGGGTCAAGTTTTCCTGCCTTGCTTGCAGGATACAAGCCTGATAGCATACTGATAACAACACTTATGCCGATAGCCAAAGCGAAGTACCACCATCTAAATGAAAGAGGTATAAAGCCTGTGATACTAGTAAGTACAAGTGCAATAATAGCAATAAGGATAAGTGCAAGTATTATACCCACAATTCCGCTTAAAAGTCCAACAAGCAAGCTTTCACTACTAAAAATTGCTTTGATATCTTTACGTCTAGCTCCGATTGATTTGAGAACGCCGATTTCCTTAGTTCTTTCAGTCACACTCATATACATAACGACTAAAATCATAATAGCAGACACAAGAAGCGAAATTCCAGCGATTACAATCAAGGCTGTGCCTATAACTGATAACATGTTTTGGAACATACTTGCTAGTTGATCCTCTACCGAACCTGTGTATTTGCCATTAGTATTGTTTTTTATGTAAGCATTGACTTTATCACAATCCTCTTCGCTTTGAGTGAGGATGTAAAGAATGGTTGGTTTTAGAGTAAAAGTTTCATCATACTTACAAATAATTTCTTGTAAATAATCGTAATCGATATATGCAATAAGCATGCTAGACATTACCGACGTATCCACAATACCTGAAAGCGTAAGTACTTCGGGGGAGATGGTGTCTTTTGAAATATTTGTTATAGTGGAGATAAGATTTGAAAATTCCACTGTTAAAGTTTGACCTAAATACTGCTCATCGTCTTCGTATAAATCTTTAATTGCAGAGGAGAACATTATATTGCCAGCACCGATTTTGCCGTCTTCGGTTAGACTTCCTTCTATAATATTTGATTTTGAGTAGTAAGGTGGTAAAGTATAAAAATACACAATAGTATCAGTCTGTTCGCTACTCGTTGTAACTGTTGTACCAGTCATCAAGGTCATGAGGCTAAAACCATATTAACATCCTCGCTTGTAATTTCATTTTCAAGTCCAGCATTTGCATTTAGCTCTTCAATGAGCGAGGTTATTTCCTCATCTTCAAACATGTTTGGAGAGAAAAAACTAAAATTACTATCATCATCTTCAGAATTTTTCGAAATTGAAGCAATAGTCGGGTCAGAGTAGGATTTCATAGTGTCAGTGATAAAGTCAGTAATACCAGATGAAAAACACATCATAATTATAAGACTTGCTATACCTATACCAACACCAAACGCCATCAAAAAGTTTTTAGTCTTACTTGCAGTCATGTTATGAAAGGATAGTCTAATTGCTTGCAAAAGCGACAAATTTGACTTAGTTTTTTTGTCAAAAGATTGTGTATTTGAAGACGTCTTTTTGTATGTACGACTATAATTTGGATTTTTTTTGTCACTTACAATTCTGCCGTCAGAGATTTCAACTACCCTAGAAGATACACTAGCCACTTTGTCAGAGTGGGTGACCATTATGACGAGTTTGTTTTCCTCTTCAGCGATTTTTTTAAGAAGTTCAAGAATTTGCAAGGTAGTGCCTGAATCCAATGCACCAGTCGGTTCGTCAGCAAGGATGATTTCTGGGTCATTTATGAGGGCACGGGCGATAGCTACACGCTGTTTTTGTCCGCCAGATAGTTGATTTGGTTTTTTCTTCATGTGTGCTTTAAGTCCTACCAAAGTGAGCATTTGCTTAGCACGTTTTTCACGTTCTTTTTTCGATACATTGCTAAGTGTTAAAGCTATCGTGACATTATCTAAAATAGATAGATGCGGAATTAGGTTGAAAGATTGAAAAACGAAACCCACTTTGTTCTTTCGATAGGCATCTAGTTGTTTGTCTTTCATACCACAAATATTTACGCCATCTACAAGGATTTCACCAGTAAAATCAGAGTCAAGACCACCTATTAGGTTCATAAGAGTTGATTTTCCACTTCCACTTTCGCCGATAATAGATACGAGTTCTCCCTTGTTAAATGAGATGTTTATATCAGTAAGTGCATCAAATGTTTCTTTATTTTCTAACTTATATGTCTTATTTACATTTTTAATTATCAATTTTTCCATAGACACTCCTTAATAAACGTAAAATTAGTTACCTTATAAGTATAATACTTTTACAAAAAAAGTGTCAACCAAATTTTGTATTATTTAAACTTTTACAAACTCTTGACAAACATTAAAATACATCTTATAATAAATAAGTTATGGAAATGTTTTGGGGAATAGTTAAAGATAGTTTGCTAGATGCTTTACTTGACATTGTCAAGGTTTTTCCAATATTATTTTTGGCATATCTTCTCGTCTCTTTTTTCACACATCATGGGCAAGGCAAATATGCAAAACTCATTTCACGTGAAAATAAATATGCACCTTTTCTTTCAGCTTTTTTAGGAGCAGTACCACAATGTGGTTTTTCATCTGTAATATCAGATTTATATGCACAAAAACGTGTTTCAGTTGGTACACTATTTGCCGTATTCATTGCCACTAGTGATGAGGCAATACCTATCATGATTTCCTCACCAGAATTTATACCTAAAATGTTAGTTTTAGTGGCACTTAAAATAATTTTTGCTATAATATTTGGCTATCTAATTGATTTACTAGTGAAAACTATAACTTTTTCAAAGGCGAAAAAGGTAGAACCTATCGCAATACGTAATAAGCAGTCAAATAAAACAGATGAGGATAATTATACCCATTGCGAACATCATCATTGTTGTGCTGATAATATCTTCTTAGATGCACTCAAACATTCACTGCAAATTACCATCTACATTTTTATCGCAACATACCTTTTAAACTTTGTATTTGGCTACTTTGGTACTGATTTTTTGACAAATTCTTTTACAAGCAACATATACGTTCAAATACTTTTAGCATCATTAATCGGACTGATACCAAACTGTGTATCCTCAGTGCTTTTGGTCGAATTGTATATGAGCGGGTGCTTGGCTTTCTCGGCATTGTTTGCAGGGCTTTGTTCAGGGGCAGGGGTTGGACTATTGATTTTGTTTACCAAAAACAGAAAACATATGCTATCTAACTTACTTATTGTCTTTACACAATTCGTCATCGGCGTATGTTGTGGGATTATACTTTCATTTGTGCCTTTTTTATGACAATTACTAAAGTTCACTTTAAACTGCTAAATTCCTATATAAAATATGCTTACATCCATTGCTACAATAAAAACTCAACTATTTGAAGTTTTTCTCAATATATTTTGTTAATACGTAAATAATACCTACTAAATCTAGTAGGTATTATTTTGCTTATCTTTAATAAGTAACTTATAAAATTTACTATATATTACATTTTTTTACTAAATTGAGAAAGCAAAATCTATATAAAATATCTTTTATGCTTAAAACGTTACAAAAGACACATTTTCACTATAAAAAAGTTTTACCTATTTATATTTGCTTTTCAGAATTTAATACATATAGTCTGCCATATGGTTGATTAATCATAGAGGTTGCTTTGTTGTAGATATAATTTGAAAGGTTATTTATAAGGTCAAGTAGTATTTTATCAAATTCACTTTGATTAGGAAAATTACTTTGAGATAAACTAATTTTGTCAAAAATATACTCATTACCCAAAACTGTCCTTGTGTATCTTTCAGGCGACAATCCGTGCGTGGTTGAAAGGTTATCTAATCTATCTAGGATTTTTATAAGCAGAATGCTAAGAGAAATATGTGATGCCTTCTCTAACTTTTCCTTTATATACTTTTCTTTCTTCTCTTTTATTGTATGTACATAGGTCGTTTCACTATCTAGTGATTCAATGACTTTACGATCTTCAATATTATTAGACATAAAGCCTATGCCGTTTATAATACGCTTAGTATCTTTTTCACTAAGTTCACTGCCAAATCTTCGGGCAAGTGTCAAAGAAAATAGGTCAGCTCTTTGAATAAAAGTGAGATTTTTATCATAACAATCTTCAAATATATCGTGGAAAAGGGCAATTACAACATTATTGGTGATATTTTGAAAAAGTTCCTCGTTAAACAATTCAGGTTGCTCATTATAAATCAAATTCATAATTTTTTTATAAAGAAATGCGACTCTTAGTGGATGAAAAAAATACTCTTCACCACTATCTCGATATGGACATTTTGAAAATAGAGAATAAAACTCACAGGCAAGATTTCGAGCCTTGAAAATAAGAGACTTATTTAATTTATCATCAATCTTATCGTTCTCAAAAAGTTTCCTGTTTGAAAAATCTGCCCCCTCATCGTAGTAAAGGCTATCAAAAATGACTTTAACATCTTCGAATAGATTTTTTTTCATATTATATCTTAACATTAAACTTCAAATTTGTCAATACCTAGTCAAGTTTTTGGTGTTAAAATGAATTATTTTTTACAATTTGTTAAAAATCTAAATATGACAGATTTGCAAAGTTTGTATCTTTTAATACCTGCCGTCATAATAAGTATATTGATTTGCCCGATATTTGTAAAACTTAACATATCTTTCAACATTCTAACAAGAACAGGAGCTTTGTCAATAGGAGTGTATAAGTTTCGACTTTTATACTATAAAATTTTCCTCAAAGGTAAGATGATAATACTTGAAAACGACAAAGGCGTACAGGTGCAAGAATTTGGTCAAGCCGATTTACAATTCTTATTTATTGAGGAGCTTATTCGACAATTAAAACAAAAGTTAAAGCTTAAAGATTTGTTGGTATTTTACAATGTTGGAGTTTTAGATGCTTTCCAGTCAGCAATGCTTGCAGGCTATATAAATCTTGTGCTAAACATAATTTTTAGTGACATACGCTCTCAAAAACCGACTGCAAACGTACACATCTATGACACCGTTTCATATAACAGAGAGATACTTGAAGTCATGGCAAACATAAGAATATCTATATCTGTATTTGATATTGTGTTTAGTATATGGCTAGCATTAATTCTTTCAAAAAAGAAGGCAATAAAATTAAGACAACATAGTATGTGATTGCAAATAGTAGAAAAAATTTTCCAATTTACATTATTTTTTAAGATGTTTCTACCATTTGAGTAAGTTTTATAAACATATAAGAGTAAAAATTAAAAAAATAGCAAAAATATAATTGTAGCAATCATATGTAAAATTGTAAATGGAGATGTTTATGAAAATCTATAATGAAAATTCAACAATTAGTGACCTTATCGACAATGCTATGAGCAAAATCAAAACAATCATCGACACGAGTACAGTGGTTGGTGATAAAATCATCGCAGAGGATGGTAGTGTAATAATACCTATTTCAAAAGTCAGTGTCGGCTATGTGGTTGGTGGTGGCGAATATGCCGATATGTCTGCAAGGCGGGTAGCTAATCACTTTCCCCTTGCAGGCGGGTCGTCAGGCGGAATGAGTGTCACTCCTGTGGGTTTTTTAGTGGAAACGAAAGGGGCTGTAAGTTTTGTCAGTGTTGAAAACAAGACGCTATATCAAACAATCTTAAACACCTTTAATAAGATACTTGAAAAAATGGGTAAAAGAGAGAACAATAATGAGCAGAATTAAACTAGTGTTTTTAGTTATTGCCATAGTCCTCTTTGCTCCACTTATTTACATAACATTATCTCCACGAGGGGTTGTGACTACCTCTACTTCTAGTGTGGCAGACGAATATATAACATCTTACCAAGAAAATCTGATAACTAGTGCTAAAAGTGCCTGCCTAATAAGTGAAAATAGGGTGCTTGCAAGTAAGAATATGAAGGAAAAGTTACCCATGGCATCCACCACGAAGATTGCAACAGCAATTACGGCAATAATCTATGGTGGAAATCTTGACGAAATGTTTATGGTTGACAAGAAGTGTATCGGTGTAGAAGGGACATCTTTATATTTAAAAGAGGGCGAAGTGTTTTCACTCCGCTCACTTCTATATGCTCTTATGCTAATTTCTGGAAATGATGCAAGTGTTGCAATAGGTATTGAGGTTGGTAAGCGGAATTTAGAAGCAGAAGAACAAATCAGTCCATATGAAAAATTCTTGATGCTTATGAACGACACTGCTAAAAAATTTGGAGCAACAAATACACACTTTGATAACACACACGGACTGGATAGTGCAACTCATTACACCACGGCGTTCGACCTTGCTCAAATCACTTATCATGCGTTAGAAAATGCAACATTTAAAGAAATCGTGTCCACGAAAAATACCAAAATCACTAATGGTGCAGGGCAAGTGAGATATCTTAAAAACAAGAATAAATTGCTATCACAGATGGATGACTGCGTGGGGGTAAAAACTGGTTACACCTCTAAGGCGGGCAGGTGCTTAGTTTCAGCCGTTGAAAATGATAACGGCCGTTTTGTCTATGTGGTGCTAAACTGTAAACCTATGTTTGAGGAGAGTTTAAAAGCCTTGCAAAGCGTATGTAAAAAGTATAAAACAGTCAAACTATCAGAGCATATTTTAGTTCCAAACTGCGTTGCTGTTAAAAAAGCACGTGTACAAGAAGTACAAGTGTCCTTAGAAAAGGATAAAATGCTGTCATTAAGTGACGAGGAAATACAAGCCCTTAGCATTAAAACAAATCTTTGTGAAAGTATCACTGGAAGTAGTGAAAAAGGCAAAACTGTCGGAAAGTGCGAAGTTTATTTGAATAAATGCTTGATTTTTTCTTCAGATATTGTTACAATAGATGATGTAAAGCCTCAAACCATACTCCAAAAAATTCGGGGCATAGTGACTGGGCAATAATTAAAAGGGGAACAAATGATAAGGCTTAACAAATATCTTGCAAGTTGTGGAGTGTGTTCACGTAGGCACGCTGAAACACTCATCCGTGCTGGCAGGGTTACAGTTGACGACAAAGTAGTGACAAATCTCAGTGTTTGTGTAAACGAAAAGAAAAGTAAAGTTTGCGTTGATGGGAAGCAGATTTTCTTGCCATCTTCTTTTGTATATATAAAATTCAACAAACCACGTGGATGTGTTTGCAGTGCATACGATGAGCGGGGCAGAAAGACGATATATGATTACATAAAAACCGATGAAAATGTCCGTCTTTTCAGCGTTGGTAGGCTTGACTATGACACTGAAGGGCTTTTGATTTTGACAAATGATGGAGATTTTGCTAATCAGCTAGCACACCCCTCTTTTGAAATTGAAAAAGAGTACAAGGTGACTATTGAGGGGGATATCCTTGAAAGTGAACTTGCCGTGCTTAGAGCTGGTGTTGTTGTAGACAAAGTAAAGATGCCCCCTTGCAAAGCAAAAGTTTTAGAACGTGATGGCAAGCAGACTAAAATCTCTATCATCATACATGAAGGACAAAACAGACAAATAAGACGTATGTTTGAAGCAATAGGTAAAAATATCAAACTTTTAAAGCGTGTAAGAATAGCACAAGTACGACTTGGGGGATTGTCCAGAGGGGAATTTCGTGACCTAAGTTTCAGTGAACTATCAAGTTTAAAGGAGAAAACAATATGAAAGTAGCAATAATAGGTGCAGGAGCAAGTGGGTTATTTTTAACCTTTTTATTAAAAAGCATGGGTGTAACTGTTTATCTTTTAGAAAAAAACAACCAAATAGGTAAGAAACTCGCAATCACAGGACAGGGCAGATGTAACATAACTAATAATTGTACCAAAGATGAATTTTTAGAAAACGTCGTACGTGGTAAACGTTTTATGCAAAGTTCGATATCTCATTTTAGATGTGCTGACACTATTAGATTTTTTAGAGGGATGGACTTAGAACTTAAAGTAGAACGTGGAAGAAGAGTTTTCCCTGAAAGTGATAAGGCAAGTGATGTGGTAGACTTCTTTGAAAAATTTACGGAAGGCTCTTTGATTAAAAACTGCAAAGTTGAAAGTATTGAATACTCTTTTGATAAACTTAGCGTTTTTGCAGAAAAGAAAGATGGCAGAACTTTGGAAAGCACTTTTGATGCTGTTGTCATTGCCACTGGTGGAAAATCCTATCCAAAAACTGGGTCAACGGGTGATGGGTATAAATTTGCCAAAAGTCTAGGTCATACAATTGTGCCAATAAAACCTGCCCTATGCCCTATAAAATTAGTTGATACATATAATCTAGAGGGATTGTCACTCAAAAATGTCACCTTGCATGCAATTGCAGATGGTAAAAAATTTGAACAATTTGGCGAAATGGTATTCACTGCCGATGGTATCTCTGGTCCAATAGTGTTGTCGATGTCAAGCTTTATTAATCGTGCAAAAAAGGTTGAACTTGAACTAGATTTAAAACCAGCACTCGATGAACAACAACTAGATGCAAGGCTTCTTCGTGAATTTAACGAAGGTAAAAACAAACAACTCAAAAGTGTAATGGCAGAACTCTTGCCTCAATCACTTATCTTGCCTTTTATAAGTGCTTGCAACATAATTGCTTATAAACAGGCAAATGCTGTAACAAAGTCTGAAAGAATGCAAATCATAGAAAAACTTAAACATTTTCCACTAGAATTTGACGAACTCAGTCCAGTTGAAGATGGCATAATAACTTCTGGCGGTGTGAAATTAAGCGAAATCAATCCAAAAACTATGGAGAGTAAGATTGTACCAAACTTGTATTTTATCGGAGAAGTACTCGATGTTGACGCTTTGACAGGGGGATTTAACTTGCAAGTTTGTTGGTCAACTGCCATGGCATGTGCAAATGCTCTTGCGGAAAAAATTGAAGACAAATATTCGGATATAAACATTGATGAATTTATAAGAATAATAGCTGAGAATATATCTAATATGGATGAATAATATAAGGAGCTAAGATGCTATATTTCATTTTTAGAATAATTTTATACATTCCAATAGCAATTATCCTCTTTCCTGCAAAGATATATGGGAAGAAAAATAAAAAAATAAAGGGTAAACTCATATTTTGTGGCAATCATCGGTCAAACCTTGACATTGTAACGCATCTTGTAAGATGTCCTACAATACAGTATACCCTTGCTAAGAAAGAACTTTTTCATCCAAAATTTTGGGGTTGGATTTTAAAAGCGATAGGCGGAATTGAAATTGACCGTGATGGTGCGGATCTTAATGCTCTTAAAACTTGTATGAAAAAACTCAAAATGGGCAAAAAACTTTTCATTTTTCCAGAGGGGACAAGAAACACCACAGATGCTGAACTTCTTCCACTCAAATCGGGTACGGCCTTGCTTGCAATAAAAACCAAGACACCTATTGTGCCAGTAGCTTTTTATCGAAAAAAAAATAAGGTATTTCACAAAACATATATTCTCTATGGTGAACCTTTTGAACTTTCTCAATTTTACAATGTGAAACTCAATGAAAAAACTCTAAAAAATGCAGATGACGTTTTAAGAGATAAAATGCTCGAAAATATCCATAATTTGCAAAATATCTTAAATACTAAAAAGAAATCTGCGAAAAATGTTTGACAAAATATTGTAAAAACTGATAGAATATTAGGTATGAGTATGAATAACACGAACGAAAAAGATATAAAATTTGATTTACAAGCTATAGATTTAACCTTTCAAAATTATAAAAAGGGACAAATTTTTGAAGGTGTTGTCGTTGTAAAACACGATGATGGAGTTGTTTTCAATATCGGTGGAAAAAATGATGCCTTTATACCACGTGACGATTTTGAAGATTTTGCAAGCGTAAAAATAGGTGATAGATTCTTTGCACTTATGACGGGTAACAAAACTGAAGGGGGACTAATTGAAGCCTCAAAATCTCAGGCAGACTCAATTATTTTAGGCAATCAAAATGCAAACAAACTCAAAGTAGGAAGCAAATTTTCTTTTGTGCCTACCTCTGTCAAAGGTGGGCTTATTTCCAAAATGGGCGATTTTCGTATTTTTGTTCCAGCACGTGAAGTTAGTTTAATCAAAGAGTATAATCTTGAAAAATATATAGGCACAAGTATGGATGCCATTGTAATAGAGATTGACCATGCAAAAAAGGAAATCATAGCAAGCGTTAGAATTCTTGCTGAACAAATAAAAGAGCAAAACGAAACATCTTTCTTCCGCTCTATGTTTGTAAATAAGGTAGTCACTGGTGTGGTTAAGAAAATCATGCCTTATGGTGCATTTGTAGATGTTGAGGGCGTGGATTGTTTTGTGCATATATCTAATCTTGCATACGAACGAGTAACAGCTGTTGAAGATGTATTAAAAGTTGGAGCATCTTATCAGTTCAAAATTATAAGTATTGACTATGAGGCAAAAAAGGTTGAATTAAGCCTTAAAGCAATGCTTAAAAATCCAAAACTTACACTAATAGAAGGGGTTGAAGTTGGACAAGTTTATACTGGAATAGTTATAAAACTTTTACAATTTGGAGCAATCATTAAACTAAATAGTGGCTTGACAGGACTTTTGCATATCTCAAACGCAACGGATAATCGTGATAAAAAAATATATGAAATCGTGAAAGTAGGCGAAGAAGTAAACGTCAAAGTCTTGTCTAAAAACGAAGAAGAGCTTAAAGTAAGTTTTGCACTGGTACGATAAAAAAATTATATTCTTGTAATGTGGATGTGAGCATTGAAAACTTCCACATTTTATTTTTATTATTTTAAATAGACAATTTAACTATTTTTAACTTTAGAATATAACTTATTTTTAGGTTATTTCTAATTTTCTAAGATTTTGCATCCACTGATGACACTATATAAAAAATAGCCATTTTTGTATTGACTTATCAATTTGCTTTATGTTATAATGCAAAGCATGGAAGACAGAAAAAGAAATATTGCTTATGATTTGGTAAAATTTATTTTATCTTTTTTTGTAGTTGCAATTCATTTTTCAACAAATAAGGACCTTATAGCATTTTCTAGAATATCTGTTCCAGTTTTTTTTATGATTAGTGGCTACCTTTGTGAAAAAACAAACTTAAATAAAAATGAAAGGCTTGCAAGAATAAAGAAACTACACAAAAGTCAAATAAAATATGCCCTTCTATTCATTCCGTGCTTAGTTTATGAGATAATAACGTCAATTTTAAATATAAAAATGGTAAACTCTTGTATAACACCTTTTTGGTTTATAGTAGCACTCATTTTAATCACAGGAGTATATTATTATTTAGTTTTACATGACAAAGAGAAGATATTGCCTTATCTTATTATACCTCTATTATTTTGTAATATTTTATTTGGAAGTTACTCAACGTTATTGTTGCGGGGGGGGGACCCCTTCTTAGAACTTTCTAGAAACGCACTTTTTTGCGGATTACCATTTTATACAATAGGGCTGTATTTTAGAAAATTTCCGTTTAAACTTTCTGCTATTTCTAAGGTAGCGATGTTCTTTGTTTTTATCGTTTTTGGATTTTTGCAAATATTTGAAAGAAGATATTTGTTTTCATGTGGCGATACCATTGGGGACCTTTATATAACTTCCATAATTTCATCTATTGCCCTTTTCTTACTGACCATTAATACAAATTTGCAAATCAGTGCAGAAAAATATAATAAATTTATCGGTAACAATTTTACATATTATATCTACTGCTTTCATAAAGTAATAGGTGATATTCTTTTACACTTTAATATTTCAAGTGTGTTTATAATTTTTGTATCGACATCTGTGTTTGCTTATATACTACATATCTTACAACTTTTTTTAAAAAAACATAAAGTCATAAACTTATTTAAAAAGCATACTAACTATAGTTGACAAAAATAAATATTTTATGTTAAAATAACGAGGTTGATAAAAAGGATAAAGTATGGAAGTTATACTAAAAGTAACAGGAATAGTTGGCACAATCATTTCAATTCTACTATTTTACAGAGTTATTTATGCGGTAATAGGAATCTTGAAAAAGAAAAAATATAAAAAAGCCAAAATTCAACATAATTACGGCATTTTGATTGCTGGACGAAATGAAGCAAATGTGATAGGACAACTTATTGATAGTTTAAAGGCAAGTAGTTATGATATGTCTAAAATACGTATATTTGTTTGTGCGGATAATTGTAAAGATGATACAGCCAAAATTGCACGAGAACATGGAGCGGTTGCATTTGAGCGCTTCAATAAAAAGGAAGTAGGTAAAGGTTTTGCTCTTGATTTTTTGCTAAAAAATATACACAAGTATGATCCTAAGTATTTTCCAGAGGGTTGGTTTATTTTTGATGCTGATAATTTAGTGGATAAAGATTACATATCTAAAATGAACGATGCTTTTGATGCTGGCGAAGAAATTATTTTAGGTTTTAGAAACGGCAAAAATTACGACACAAACTGGGTTTCTGCGGTAAACTGTTTGGACCATATGCACAATTGCCGACTCGGACATTCACCAAGAACAGTTTTAAATCTTTCAACAAATTGTACTGGAACAGGTGTACTTGTAAAAAGTAATTTAATAAACTATGAAATAGGTTATAAGTGGCATGGCATAAGTTGTGATTTTGACGTTTCGCTTGAATATTTATTGAAAGGACATAAGACGGTATATCAAGATGAAGCAGTGTTCTATGATGAGCAACCAACTAATCTTAAAACAGTGTATAAGCAAAGATATAGGTGGGCTAGAGGAACTTATTACTACTTTAACAAATATGGCTGGGCATACTTCAAGAAAATTTTTACAGGTAAGAGTTTTGCCTTTTATGATATGTTTATGATGATTTTCCCACTCGGATTTCTTAGCGGTTTGCTCTTTATATTTAATATTACATATCCTATCATTTCGGGGTTAGTCGGAATTTGTACGGGGGGGGGGAGTTGCAAGCCTGTTAACTATGCTCTTAACTGAATTATCTACACTTTTAATGTCTTATGGTGGTGTGCTTATTTATTCCATATTTATTACACTTATCGACTGGAAAAGAATGGCGGCAAGTACAAAGACTAAATTCAAAGCCATATTTTTATATCCAATCTTTACAATGCTGATTGCACCAATATTGTTTATTGCAGCGTTTAAAAAGACGACATGGAAAGAAATCCCACATAGCGATATACGTTCAATCAAAAATATACAAACTATATTACATAATGAAAATGGTGTAACTTGTAAAAATAGAGTTATTAAAAATACAATGAAAATATACAAGTTAAATTATAATAAATATAACAATATCATGCAAATCAAGTAAAAAAAATGTATTTTTAGTAAATTTATAGCCTTTTTTCAGTTATAATACGAAACTTTTTTAAAAAATACTAAAAATTTTTTAATAAATGTAAAAAAATTTTAAAAAAACTCTTGACAAATATATTTTTATGTGATAAAATAACGACAAGAAAAGCAGAAGACCACTTCTCACCGTAAGAGGCTTATTTGATTAAGATTTTATATCGTCTTTTTCACTCCTTCTTTCAGCTTTTGCAACGGTTATCACTGAACTTTAGCATGTTTTATACATGCTACGCTACAGGATATGTGGAAATTTGCGTTTCCACATATTTTTTTTGAAAGGAGATTACAACCATTTTTAAAGAACTTTTAATTAATGAACAAATTATTGCTGACGAAGTTAGAGTGATAGGTGCGTCTGGTGAACAACTAGGGGTATTACCACTGGAACAAGCATTATCCATAGCACAAGAGCAGGGATTTGATTTGGTGCTTATGAATTCTAGTAAATTGCCATTCGTGTGCAAACTTATGGACTATTCAAAGTATAGATTTGATGCCATAAAAAAAGAAAAGGAATTACGTAAAAATCAAAAGGTTCAAAATGTCAAAGAAATTCAACTTTCTATGCGTATAGATGAACATGATGTATCATACAAACTTAAAAATGCTCAAAAGTTTCTCGAAAACGGGGATAAAGTCAAAGTCACACTCCGCATGAGAGGAAGAGAAAGTGCAAGAAGTGATGATGCAGTTGAAATGGTCAACAAGTTCGCAGAAAGACTACAAAATTTTGGTGTAGTAGAGAAAAATGCACAAATTTTGGGAAAGATAGTAAATGTTGTAATTAGTCCTAAAAAGTAATAAAAGGAGAAAGTTATGCCTAAACAAAAATCACATAGTGGTGCTAAAAAGCGTTTCCATGTAACAGGAACAGGAAAGGTTAAGTTCGCTCGTCCAAATAAGGGACACTTCTTAACAAGAAAGTCGAAAAATCATAAAAGAAAACTTCGTAAAGGGTCTTACATTTCAGGTAAGAATGCTAAGACAATCAAGTCTATTATTTAAAAAAGGAGAGCAATATGAGAATTAAAAGAGGAGTAAACGCAAGTAAAAAGCGTAGAAAAATTCTTAAAGCCTCTAAGGGCTACTTTGGTGGTAAATCAAAGTTATACAGAACTGCAAGAGAACAGGTAATGAAGTCTGGTCAATATGCGTATGTTGGCAGAAAACTCAAAAAGAGAAACTTCCGTTCATTATGGATAACAAGAATAAATGCTGGTTGTCATGCAAACAACATTTCTTACTCAAAATTTATAAGTGGTCTTAAAAAGGCTGGTGTAGATTTAAATCGTAAAGTTCTTGCAGATATCGCAACTCGTGAACCAGAAACATTTACAAAGCTTGTTGAAATAGCAAAAAATGCGTAAATTATGGAAAAATTAAATTCCAACTTATTCATGCGATTAAAAAAAGAAAAGGCAAAAAATAAATTTTTGCTTTTTTTGGATAATATTAAGATAATTTGTGATGCTATCAATTCACAAACTATTAAGCCTTTACTAATTTTGGTCGCAAATGAGGATACTACAAAAAAATTAAATCTTTTTAAAGTCAGATTTGAAAATAGTGGGGAACAAGATTTTGACAAGATTTTAAAAAATTCGAATACAAACAGTCTACCTATTTTTAAAAGTACAATAAGTCAAATAGACAGCCTATGTGATGTAAAGACTTCTCAAAAAGTTGTTTGTGTAGCTTTATTTCGTAAAAACATAGTGCCGAATTTTGACTCAAATTTTTTGGTGCTAGACGGATTGCAAGATGCAGGCAATGTGGGTTCACTGATTCGAACAGCAAAAGCGTGTGGATTTGATAACATATATCTTTTATCATGTGTACATAAAAGTAATAGTAAGGTCGTTCGCAGTTCAGTAGGGGCGGTGTTCTTGACTAATGTATTTGAAATGAGTAGAGATGAGTTTTTAAACATTTTTAAACGTTATGGTAACAACGCTACACTCCTTAAATGTGACATGAGTGGTGAAAACATCTTTAACTACAAAGCAAGCTCTGTTGTGGGTGTTGTAATCGGCAACGAAGGGCAGGGCGTGAGTGAGCAAATAGGAGCAATCTGTTCTAAATCCATCAAAATTCCTATGAAAAGCGGGATTGAAAGTCTTAATGCGTCAGTGAGTGGAGCTATAATAATGTATCAAATAAATAAAGATATTTTATAATTTCGCTTGCTTATTTTAATCAAAAAAAGTTAAAATAAAATAGAAGTTAAAAGGAGAAAAATTATGTCAGGACATAGTAAATGGCACAATATCCAAGCACGTAAAGGTAAAAGCGATGCACAAAGGGGTAAGATATTCACAAAGATTGGGCGAGAAATTGCTGTCGTAGTAAAATCTGGCGGAGCTGATCCTAATTCTAATCCTAGACTTAAAGACGTCATCGCTAAGGCTAAACAAAATAATATGCCTAATGATACTATTGAACGTTCAATCAAGAAAGCCTCTGGTGAACTAGCAGGTGTTAATTATGAAAACTGCACGTATGAAGGCTATGGGATAGGCGGTAGTGCTGTCATAGTTGAATGCTTAACAGATAATAAAAATCGCACAGCAGGGGATATTCGTCATACATTTGATAAACACGGCGGGAGTCTTGGCGGAACTAATTGCGTTTCGTATCTTTTTAAAAACAAGGGGATAGTCATACTTGAAAACGTGTCCGACCTTGACAATCTGATGCTTGATGCCTTAGATGCAGGGGCGTTAGATGTCAATTCCGATGGTGAATTAGTTGAAATTATAACAGCTCCAAATGAACACTTACAAGTCCAAAATGTGCTAGAAGCAAAGGGATACAAGGTAATTTCTGCAAGTACTGAGCTTCAACCAGATGCGTATGTAGACTTGAATGAGCAACAACTTTCCAAATTTTCGCATATGATAGATGACCTTGAAGACCTCGATGACGTGCAAGAAGTGTATCATAATGTAAATATGCCAGACGACGAAGAATAAAATACCACATATTGTGGCATTTTTTTTATAAAATAACTACATACGATATTGACATTTATGCTCTTCTGTGTTATAATAACGCACATAAAGAGGGAAAAATGGAAAAATCAAAGATGAAAAATCTACTAAAAAATAAGTATATCCTTTCAAGAAGTGCCATTATTCTTGGAGGCATGTTTACTATTGCAGGATTAGTACAAGTAGGTATTTTTAGACATAAAATCGATAGGCAAATTGAAGAGTTTAAGTCAAAATATGAACAAATCATAGACGAAAATGCTACTGACTCGTACCTTGTTAATAAAATAAAGGATTTAGACTCTGCTGAATACTCAAATTACATTCAAAAGAGTGTTGGCATGTACACGGGTGGTGGAATATTTGCAGTTGGACTTTTTACTTTTTTAGCAAGTCCAACAATAATTGATAATACCAAAAGAAATTCTTTAAGTAAGAACAATAATGAAAACGCAGAGATGCAAGAAAGGCAGGTGAATAAATAATGAATACACGTGATATGTATGGATGTTTGTACAACCAAATAGATGCTTACAATGACAAGAAATCAAGGAGAACTAAACAAAAGACACAATATACTCTTGATGGCGTATATTCTTATGACCCTTCCGCCTATTATGATGTTACAATGGATGATGAATCTTTTGAGCAGGGGAGGGAGTCTGATTTTGGAACTGATGAGAAATACTATTATGATGATTCATTGGATTATGAACCTTATGATGAAAAATACCATAAGGCAAAACCAATAGTAAAAAAATCACGTCATCGTGGACTTTTGTTTGTTGCTAAACTTACATTAGCTATTGCTGGAATAGGTTTGGTTGGCGAATTGTCATGTATAGCGTATCAATTATTTAATGATGAGATAAATAATGGAATTTTAAATCTTGTGAGCAAAAACACTGAGATGACAAGAAAAGAAGCCGTTACTAAATTAAAAGAAGACCACAAAATATTGTATAGTTTATATAATTTGAACAGTACACAAATATCAAAACTTATATACACTTTTACTGGCATAGACCTTGTTAGTGGCGCTATTAGTATTACAACTGCATCTATAGCTAAACACAAATTAGAGCAACAAGAGGAAAATGAAGAAGAAAATGATGAACAAAGATATAGCAGTAAGTAAGAGCAAAGCTATGGATAAGTTATCCTTTAAATACTGACTTTAAGTATTTTACCAAATGATATATAAAATTTGTTACTTAATTAGAAAATTATAATATTTTGCCTTACATTATGCAACGGGAGAGGAGACTAGATGGAAAACTTCATCGTCTTACTCTCTTTTTTATATGATATTTTTATAGGATTTTACGCATAGATACGATTTAGAGGGTGTGAAAAACAAATAAAACACACGGATTTTATCGTATGTGAAAAACGCATGGGGGCTTAGTTTTTACACAACATTACGGGGTTAGTTTTTACACAACATTATGGGAGGTTCGGTAATATAATAATCACAAAATGTAATAAAATAAAACAAATTTATAGATGCACTCATAATTTTATAAAACTTATAAGAATGCGAATGGTAAACTAAGCAAAGTGAATAAATTTTATATGCAAAAAATTTAAGATAATTAAGGCTACTTATATTAGATATTTCAAAGTTGCAGAGCGATAAAACAAATTTTACATATGATAAACCGTGTATCACGCAAATTATTGAATAAAAAGTTCACTTTTTTTTGAAGGTGACAGCCTTAATATTGTAATAAAAATTTCTATTTATCTATTCGTAAAAGACTAGTTTTACGAATAGATATCTTTAATTTTATAAAATAAACACATTTTTTAAATAATCTATCAAAAAAATTGCCAAAATCATTTAACTTTTATTTTAAAAAAATAGTTAGACAAAAAATTTCACAATTTCACATACGATAAGTCCATGTATCACACAGATTATTAAATAAAAAGTTCACTTTCATTCGGTTGTGTGAAAACTAACCCCGTAATGTTGTGTGAAAAATATGACATTATAAAATTAAGCGAGATAACATCTTATTAATTTATCCTGCTTTGCGTAATTTAACAATTTGTATATTACAATACTAATAATAACACTTTCTAAGCCCCCATAATGTTGTGTAAAACTAAGCCCCCATGCGTTTCTCACATACGATAAAATGCGATAAAATCCGTGTTTTTTATTTGTTTTTCACTTACTCTAAATCGTATCTATGCGTAAAATCCTATAAAAATATCATATAAAAAAGAGAG
>CAZZGZ010000007.1:32554-40055 GCA_964653635.1 uncultured Lachnospiraceae bacterium | reverse complement strand
TATTTAACTAATTTTAGACAATACACTTACAATACACTTTTTAAATTTTCAATTAAAATAGGCAAAAGAGTATGTTCAAAAGAGGTAAAAACATACTCTTATCCTATTAAGTTATTTTAATGCACATAACTTGTGAGCTCAGCACTAAAACAACTTGTTTATGGCACATTGCTTGTACAGTGACAACTCTATACTAAAATAAGCTAGTGCCATATAAATTATGTTTGATTATCAGTATCATCGCTTTCTAGTGCTTTTAAAAGGTCCTCTCTGCCAAATGGGTTTTGATTTATATCACTCTCCACAACATTATCGCCTATCAAATCATAAACTATTGAATCATTATAGCTTTTAATATCTTTGTGTTTTTGTCTACTTGGCAACACATAATTTACTTTTTGTTTTGTGTAGTTACGACCATTCATAGTTACGCCTTCCCAAGCGTCTAGGTTGACTTCAACTCTTTTATTGAGTAGCAACTCGTCAATGTCAATCCTTTCGCTTTCGTCTTTGTCATATGGGCAAAATGCAGATTCTCTCAAATCAAAATATTTCCAAGTTAACTTGTCATTTCTTAAAAAGCAAACTTTATCTTTGACAATCTTGCCAATGCCTTCGCCTGACAAAAGTTTTAGCGAAACCTCAATAATTCCCCCAAAACAGTCAACTAATTCGAGATTGATAATCTCTGCTAAAACATTGTTTTCAATTATAATTCCATTACTTGATAAATTAGGGTCAAGTTTCCCTTGATGAATAATATTCATAATATACTCCTAAAAATTTTATTTTGGTTTTTAAGTGACCAATAAACACTTTCAAATTTTGTGCGTAAAAAAGGCATATACGACTTAAATCGCACTGAAATAATCTAATATCTTATTTCATTAATAATTAAATAATAATTTGTCCATAACAGCCGTTGCTTGCCTGTCTTGGTCTTTTACTATGTGGGTATAAATATCTAATGTAATTTTTTCGTTTGCGTGTCCTGCTAATTGTGATACAACTTTTAAAGGTACACCCGCATTAACACCAAGTGTAACGAAAGAATGTCGCAAAGAGTGAGGTGGAATATGTTTTAGTCCATTAATAGCTTCAAACTTTGTTATCCAATGATATATTGTAGAGGGATTTATAGGTTTTCCGTTCTCTTGAACAAATAATCTATCAGTTCTACTCCACAAATCTCCGTGTATTTGCTTCTGCTCCAACCACCACTCCTTATATTCTTTTAATATTCCAACTAATGATTCAGGTAATGGAATATCCCTATTTGAAGATTCAGTTTTTGTTTCTTTTGTATATGTACCAAAACCTGCTGTGTAGTTACTATTGCGTTTAATTGAAATGGTGTTATTAGTAAAATCAACATCTTTCCATTCATAACCACAAAGTTCACATTTCCTTATTCCTAGCGAAATAAACAACAATGCAACAGTTTTAACTCTTATATCTTTTTCCTGCAAGGCACACCTTACATATTCCTGTGCTTCATCGGGTAAATAAACGGATTTTTCTTTTTCAGTTCCAGTTATTTTAAACTTTATTGAAGCAGGGTTTCTATCTATAAGCTCATCTTCAATAGCTTGATTGAAAAGCATAACAAGAGTTGTTTTTATGCTTCTATTGCCAGCTTTTGAGTATCTAACTATTTCTTTTTTGCTATTAAAATATTGTGCAAAAGGAACATTAAAATATTTTGCTATATATGTAGCAGATTTTTTACTAATTGGCTCGCCAACTTTTGTTGCAATATATAAAGTGTGTCTTTCAATACCTGTGTTTTGAGCAATTTTAGTTTTAGATAATGAGTTGTTATTAATTAATTCAGCAAAAGATTTTTTAATTGTTACTTTTTCTTTTATATAAGTTCTTGAATTTATATATGTGTAAAACTTTTTAATTAATTGTTTATTAATAGCATTGAGTTTATACTTTTCAAAGAAAGGCACAATAACTTTTAAATTGTCTTTTTCTCTTGCATAATAATTTTTACTATCGGGGTCATTAATAAGCATATTTTCCAAATATCTTAATGCATAGTCTTTAAACATAATATGAGAATCAGTGGTTGAAATGCTGTCATATTTTAGTTGCAGTTCTTGTTCATACTCATACATAACCTTTTTAAGCTCGTGCAAAATCTCGGACTTAGTTGTTAATGTTTTTGGAACTTTCCAAGTTTTTGAATCTTGTTGTGGCTCATTAGTTATTGGGTGTTTTGCATAGTTCCACATTCTCACTGACATAATTTTATTTGGCTCTTTCTTACTATAATTTAACTTATAATGCATAATTAAACCCCTTATCATTGATATTAAAATGTTCTAATAAATTGTCATAGTCCACTAGAATTTTTGTTCCAGAATTGTAGGATAATACTTTGTTAGACTTACAAAGCACTCTCACAAGCCATTCGCTAACTTGACATTCAGGGTCAAGTTGTTTTAGCATTTGGATACATTGTGGAATAGACCTGATTCTATGAATATTAATTGTTTGTAATTCTGTATTAGATTCCATAATTTTAAACTCCTTTTATGTATGGGTTAATTCCATAAATTTTTAGTGAATAACCCTTGAATGTGCAAGTATGATATAAATATATTTTAATATGTCCCGCTTGAAATGTACACTTCTGGGCGAAATTTCTTCAAATCAAGATGAATCATACATAGGCAACTCCTTAATATAAATGTCAGCTGAACCATTTACGCTAATATTATGGAATATTGCCTGCAAAGTGTAAACACCTAATTTAAAATTTGAAGTTGTAATAATATTTGTTATGATTTAACTTAAATATTGACATTTGTGATAATATATGTTATTATCAAAACAAGGAGTTGTTTATGAGAGAAATTTTATATAATGATGAAATTACGAAATTATTTTTGCAATCGGACGAATGTTCATATAGTCATAATATTGCTTTTTTATTAGTGGATAATGATATTCATTTTACTGAATTTGCAAGATATGTTGGAATAAATAAACAGACATTTTATAATTGGAATAGTGGAAGACCTAATAGTGAACCTAAATGGACAAGTTACATTTATAAAATAAATAAATTTTTTGCAGAACGATTGGATTATTTTAATCCGCTTATGCTTTTCATTTATAAAGATATAAATTTTAGAGAAGCAAGAGAAAAAGATATAGAATTAAGACGAAAGTTAGATAAATATTCTAATAATCTAGGCATTGATGAACTTGGTGATAAATTAGCAACACTTGAAAAATATGAAGAAGTTTTCAAGAGATTACAAAAATATGATATTGATATTGACAATGTTGAATATACAATTCAGAATTCTATAACCAAGCCTACTAAACCAAATAAAAATCAATTTGATGATTTAGATGATATAATAAAAACCATTCCACAAAATTTTGAATTAAGAATGGCTTTAAAACAATTAAGGGATAAATATATTGATGTCAAAAGAAAATACAAACGCAATGCAAAGTTTAACTATAAGAATGCTGAAAAATGGGTTATATTAAAATTAATTTCTTTACTTGCACAAGACACACCTTATACCGTTAATGCTGTATTGTATGCTAATAAATTAAGCGATTCACTTGATATACCTAAAATTGACAAATAATACAAAAATTAGTTATTAAAAATTAATTCAAATTTCATTAATCAAATTTATTATCTCTTTTAGATACTTACAATTATGAGTTTCTAATGTTATCTCAATCATTTGTTTGAGCTTATCAGTTAACAACTCAACTAAAATTTCTTTGAGTTCTTTGTTAAATACTCGAATGTCATTAAAATTATTTTCATCTATCATTTTTTTTGCTCCTTTTATGGTCCTTTGGTAACGATTTTTATAATTATAATAAGTTACAATCACAAAGTACACTCTCTGTCAAAATTTCTTAAAACATAAAATTTCATCTCTGTTACACGAAAATTTTTAGTATGAATAAATTATTAACTAAATAGATAAAGTGTCACAGAGTGTCACCAGTGACACGAGAGCAATATTTAAACATAAAAAAAAGACTATTCGCTAATATGAATAGTCTTGTATATTTTTATTTTGATTCTTTTTAGCATATTATTAAAAGAACTGCTTGTTAAAATATATGTTCATATAAATAATCTTTTTTTTCGTCAAGATTACCTTTATTTAAGAACTCCTTATAAACACTCCTTTTAAGGTCTTAACTTCTATTTCTTTTTCTAAATTTTGTAGTCCATACATTACCACAACATCTACATTCATAATGTTTTGTTGTAATTACATCTTCTAAAAGTCCTCTCGGTATGCCTTTGCTATTCCTTTCAATTGCGTAATGCGATTCTGAATTAGAACTCACAACTACACCCTTAGTTCCACAATATTTGCAATATTTTCCCCTAGAAGTACCAGCAATTCCTGCAATTATCATTGAGATAAAACCTATTGTATAAGGGGCTATAATCACACTCATTAATAAATCTTGATCAGTTAATCCAACTAATCCAAAAACTATTGCCGTTATTGTTGCTCCTGCTAAACCAGTAATACCTAAACTCATAAAAATGTAATAAATAATATCTGTAATTCTTCTTTTTGACTTCAAATATTTTTCTCTATATTTCTCTTTTATTTGTGTTTTTGTTAATTTTGAATTTTCTTCTATCGTATTATTTATTTTATCAACACCATTATCTCCTTCTAAATATTGATTATCATTTTTATAAGATGTTTTTAATCCTAATGCTTCATCAAGGCGAGATTCAATATCCAAAGAATCATCAATATTATTTTCAAATAAATTTTTGGCATTTTCTAAAACTTGTTGTTTCTCGGTTTCAGTTAAATCTTCAATTAAAAATTCATTATCTTCAAGTGCGGTTCGTCTTAATGCTCGTTGCTCACGAGATAAAATATTTTTCTTTTTTTCATTACTAAGTTGCTCAGTATACAAGTTTTTAATTGCTTGTTCAATAAAAGTTTTTTGTTCCTTTTTGTTTAATTCTTCCCAAGTTGGTTTTGGTGGTGGCGGTGGGGTTTCTTTAAAAGTATTAATTTGTTCTTCTAATGCATTATCTTTATTTATTGTTGTATTTGCATCATAGCCTACTAAACCAGTAGTTTGTTTATCCCCCTTGCGTCTTACAAAGAAATATATCATACTAACAAAATCAAATATAACAATGAGTGAAACATAAACTATCATTATAATATATTCAGTGATAGAAAACCCAGAGCCAATATAAACAGTGGTATGTAACGATTCAACCCCAGATTCAGCAGATACAAGAGCAATATTGTCTAATGCTTCATTGAGTTTTGATTCGTTCAAAAAACTTGGAGTTCCGTAATAATAATCACTTGAGAACCTATATACATAAAAATCAATATAATCGTAGGATTGGTCCTGCAAGTAAACCCTTAAACCCAAACAATTATCTGAATACACAAGACATGAATAGTATCTTAAAAAGTATGTATAAAATGCGTCATTTGCAACTACTGTATGTTTTAATTTTTCTTGGTCTAAACTAGGTTCTAAATTATATTCAGAAGTAAAATCAACCTCATTATTTTCGCAGTATTCAATCACATCTGCCCAATTCTCAACATAATATGAGTAATCTTCAATAAAATTAGAAGTATCTTGGTGACTTTCTTCTATAAGTTTGTTATAGTTAATTTCGCTAGATAAACCAAAAGACAAACCAATTATTGCCATAAGTCCTAAACATATAGGAATGATAAAATATATTCCAAAAGATTTTGGTTTTTTCCCTGCTTTAAAAAACATAGCCAAACTAGCAACAAGTAATGTTGCGGTTATTCCTAAAATTACGAATATTGAATATCCCATATTTGCTTTATCCTTTTAAAATTTTAAATCAAAAGAATTATAACATATTGTTTAAAAAAAGTAAACAATTATGAGGACAATTATACAAAATTATGAATAAAACTCAATATTACTGATTACAACTATTCATACTAAAAGTACTCCTAATTTATAATTTAGGTAGGTCAAAAAGGAGTGTATTGTATGGATAAAATTGAAATTATAAATAGAATTAGTCAACTAAGAACCCGTGCTAATTTGTCTGCAAGAGCATTGTCACTAAGTGTTGGTTTGAGTTCTTGCTATATAAATCGTCTAGAAAGTAAAAAAGACTTCTTACCTAGTGTAGAAGTCCTTTTAGATATTATTGAGGCTTGTGGTAGTTCAACAGAGGAATTTTTCTATAAAAATCCTTTAAACTATAAAAAAGATAAGGAAATTATAGACTTATTATCTCGTGCTGATGAAGATATTAAAACTGCTATTTTAACTCTATTGAAAAAATAAGTTTGCAGTTTTATTCCTTTTATATAATAAATTTAGCTTTAATGAAAAAACTCTTTATCCAAACAATAAATATATTCGCCTGTGTCGGGATCTATATAATAGTGTCCATCACTAAAACAATATGGCTCCTTGTTATATTTTGATTTAAAATTATCTTCAAATATTTTATAAAATTTCGGCAAGTCTTTTTTATCAATTTCAAGTTCTTTTTGATAAGATTTAGGCAAATTTCTGCTATTAGTAATAAACTTTACATATTCTGGGTATTTAGTGAAATACTTGTTTTTTTGTTGTATGTTTTGCTCTTTAAATAGAGTAAAGTATTCTGTTAAAGCATAAGGGTCAACAACATCTTGAAAATCTACTATGCCTTTCCAATGTTTTTTAGTCCAATCTTCATTAAATTTTTGTGGCACCTCATTATCAAATATTATAATGGCGTGAATATGAAAATATTGTTCCTTTTCAAAACTTTCAATAGTTCTAATGTATTTAGCGTCTTTAAAGTTCCTGCGTAATGTACAAATAAAGGTTTTAAATTTGACTAATATTTCAGTTCAATCACAAGGTTCAGTAGTGGTTAGTGTTAAGTATCTACATTTATTAGGGTCTAATTTATATTCAAACAATTCCTTTCGTTTCTTTCTAAGAGTTTTTCTATATTGTTTGGTAGTCATATATGGCATATCATAATGATGAACTCTTTCAGTTGGTATATATAAACTGGCTCTTTCATCAAATGGGTTATGATTATTATATTGTATTTTAATTCTATTGTTATCGTAAATGATAACTTTATATTTTCGATTGTTCATATCTTATCCTTTATCTTTGAATTTAATTTTTTATACAGTAGTTTAGTTTAAAATGATTCTTTTTAAGATATTATTAAATCAAGGTATGAAAATCGCTTTGAAAAGATTTTTAATTGTGTTATACTAATTATATGGTTTCGAAAAGTGTATTTGAAAGTGTATAAAAACTTAGAAACAATACTCATATTATTAAAAATATAAATATTAGAAATAATACACGCAAGATTACGAAACTTACAAAGAGAAAACAACAATTTTAATATTGAAAATAAGTATAATATTACTCTTAATCAGGGTGTCCGGGGTTCGAGTCCCCGATGACCCACCAAAAAGAATGATTTTATCATACAAATGAGGTT
>CAZZGZ010000007.1:16486-32454 GCA_964653635.1 uncultured Lachnospiraceae bacterium | reverse complement strand
CAAAAGAATGATTTTATCATACAAATGAGGTTGTTTTACCCAGATTAAGAGTCAGACTCTTAATATTTTTTGTCTTTTACAAGGCAAAAAATAGGGCATCGCCTCGCAAAAGCAAGAACGCCAGCGACTTGATTTTTCTCAGCTCGACATCAGGGTGTCCGGGGTTCGAGTCCCCGATGACCCACCAAAAGAATGAAAAATAGGGAGATTTAGCCATATCTTCCTATTTTTCATTTCTATGTAAAACAGCAAAGATAAGCATAGAAAAAAAGTAACCTTGCAATGTTAAGTGATTTTTGCTATTATTTGCTGTTTCTAATCTTGAAATATAAGCCTCATTAAGATCGGCTTTTAGGCTTAGTTCTCTTGCAGACATTTTAGCCATTGACCTTGCTAGACTAATACGCTCTACCAATTCTTTTTCAGTCATATATTACCACCTCACACATATACAAACATTATAAAATATGAAGAGCATACAGACCATTACAAAGTCCTTACAAAAATTACAATGTATGCAATATTTTATGCACTTTCTTGTACATTCTGTTTGCTTTTATATTTATTTTATGCTATCATATATATAATGTGGGGGCAAAATGAAGATTATTTTAAGCAAAAAAGGTTTAGATAGTAGCAACAGCATAAAGCCGTTGACTATAACAGACAACAAAATGATATTCTTGCCTATACCAAGTAATAATAGTTATGATACTGAAAAATATAGCAAAGTATTTTTTGATGAAAAATCATTGCTTAACCATTGTATAGAAATGGGCATAAATTATGGTTATATTAAAGAAAAGAAAGTGCCTATAAATGAAAATACAAATTGCCATTTAGACCCCCAATTAGTAAACTATTTTAACTATGACAGTTTTAAGGGCAGTTTTGGACAAGTTTTATCTGCTCAAAAGCATTTAGAGAACAACAATGTAAAAAATGCTAATGATTTTGATTTGTTTTTATTCTATGGTTGGTATAAAGATAAAAATAAGCCAAATGGTAAACACACGATTTTTGGTTATCTTCAAGTCGGCGAAATTATAAAAGTAAATGAATTAACAACAGAACGCAAACAAGAGATTTTAAATCAATATCCATGGCTACAACACCAACCACATTGGTATAGCACTGAAACTAATAATACAATTTACATAGCACGAGAAGAATGCACCTTTGACCCAACTATTAAAGGTTATGGCATGTTTAATTATAACTCAAATTTAGACCTAACCGCTGACGATATGCAAATGAGAACATGCTGGAAAATACCTGCCCTAAAAAATTGTAAAGCATCATACAAGGGCTTAAATGGTAAAAATGTGTTTAGTGAATTAGGACAATATAGGCTACACCCACGCTGTCAAGAACTTGTAATTGAAGAATGTCCACAGGCTGAAAAATGGGCTATAAACTTAATCAAAAAATATGCTAAAAGATAAGGTGTAATATGGAATGGTTCAACGACTATATTATTTTAAATTGTAGTGAAACGGAACATAACAAAAATCGAGTAGCTTTAATTAAAGTAAATAACAGCAATATCATAGATAGTTTAGCAATAACACCCAAAAAGACTTTAACTCGCCAAGACAAAGTTATTTTAAAACAATTTATAGGCAATAACTTTATCATAACAATTGACTACAAATTATGTAAAAATTTAAAGATACCTGACAAATCAATTATTTATCCCGATTTTGATATACACTGGGCAGAAAAAAGATTTGAAATCAAAGTCAAAAAAATATATGATAATATTAGTAAAGCATGGGAAAACAAAGATAATGTAGAAACCTTTATCGGCTGTTATCTAACCTATCAAGATATTGAGTTATATAAATATATTTGTGAAAATGCAAAGTTATAATGTTTAGCTATGCAAAAGCCTGCAAATAGCGTTAGAACGGGCAAAACCCATTTACGCTATAAAGCGATAAGACAATTTAAAACCACGCCAAAAAGCCTAAAAGAAATGGTCATTTTTAAAATGGCTATTTTTTATTAAAAATTTTGTCACAAAAGTGTTATTGCCATTAAATCAAGTGTATATAATAATATATGTAGGCTAAATAACGCAAAATAGGTGTTACATCACATGAAAGGAGTAAATGCAAATTTAATACAGCAGACTTACATAGGACTTGTAAAATTTCAAAATCTGCCAAAAAAATAGGGCATCGCCTCGTAAAAGCAAGAACGCCAGCGACTTGATTTATGTCTTATAGTAAGAAATTAAAATATAGGTGCAGAGAAAAAATTAATTTAATTAAAAAGTGAAGAAAATGGCTTCACTTTTTATGTTATTTTTCATTATTTTTTGCTTATTTTATCATCTTTATTTTTGTTTTCTTTCAATATTCTTGTCAATGGAATACCACTTATTTAGAATGTTTGTTAGTGTCATATTGCAATTTTTCTAATTTTGAATTTTTTTTGCTATCTTAAACCATATTTTTTTACAACAAACTCTTCTAGATTTTCAGTTGACACTTCTCCATTATATTTGATACTCTGAGCAATTTTATTTAAGTTATCTTTATTGTCTTTCGCCTTTTCTATCTCTTCGAAAAGTTTTATACCCTCAAGTTTTTCCTTGCCCATAGTCCATAAATAACGATCTAACATAACATAGTTTTCTATGAAAGGAAAAGCCTTAATAAATTCGTCCACAACTCGCTTGTATGAAGTATAGTCAGACCAATCCACATTTTTATCACTTGTATAAAAATTAATTGTGGACAAATAATGTTTCAATACGTCTTTTACAATTGTATCATAAATTGGAAAACATTTTTCGTTGTATCTTTTACAATACTTACTTGCAAATGAAAGATAATTTATATCTTTATCTTTTTCTAATGCAACCTTTTTCATTATATTAACAAGTTGAGGGGTGCCATTTTCCAACATGTTTTTATATTCATTTTCGTCTATATTGCAAAGATTTTGAACTAAATCGACCATATGTTTGATGTTGGTGCTATAAAATTTATCTAATAGAACACACTTTATAAACATTTCTTTTACATTTTTGTTAGAATGATTGTACTCCTTGAAAATCTCATCAAGCAGATTTTCAGTATTAAACTCAGGACCATATTCACTTTTTCCATACTTATCATCCCACTTTTTAACATATTTTTTATATTCCGCCTCTGATGGAATGGGTAAATCAATACCATGAAAATATTTGTGAAATTTTGTACTCCTTTTCAATTCAAATCCTTTCATACACTTTTCTCCTTTTGATAGGAGCAGTGTAGAATATTTTATCGCAAATTGTCAAATTATTTACCAAAATATCATTTTGTAGTTTTTAAGTTTTGTAATTTATAAAAAATGTTGTATTTTCTTTATTTATAATGGTGCAGGTGGTGGGAGTCGAACCCACATGAAGTTGCCTTCTCAGGATTTTAAGTCGTTCAGTCACTGTTTTAAGCAGTGTTATTTTTGCCTTTTTAAGACTGTTTAAACTGCCCTAATCTTTCAGTAAATAGACATTTAGCCATTTTTGTTTTGCAAAATCACTACATCACTTTAAAATAGGGATTTTTCAGATTTTCAGAAGGTTTTGTGACAAATTGTTAGAAAATTTCAAATATCTTAGATAGATATGATAACAAAAAAGGATACAAAATCAAAGCATTTGAAAGAAACTTTTTATTTTTAATACAAATTGAACTGTTTCGTGCTGTATTTTTATAAGAAAGAAAATTTTAATTTTTTTGAAAAAAGGTATTGACATTTGAAAATTTTGATGTATAATATGGACATAAAAAGGGAGTAGTTTCCACTGCCCAGGTGGTCACAAAGCGTCAATACGAAGAGAAATCTTCCGCTTTGTGAGAGCAAACAAAATGCTTTAACAAGACTTTTTGAAGAAATTCAGAAGGTCTTGTTTTTTGTTCTTTCTGAATTTGATTCAAAATTTAAAAGGAGAAAGAAAAATGCAGGATAAAACAGTAAGGAAAATTGTTTATGCAAGTATGATGGTGACAGGCGTCTGTTTGATGGCAACATCAATTCTGAGACTTGTCAAAAGTTGCAATAACGATGAAGAAACACCGGAAACGAAATCACAAGTTATTGCCGAGCAAGCCTATGTTGTTGAAGATGATGTTTTACACACAGGAAGCATCATCAAAACATCTTCTGGCGATTATATTTTGAAATTCAACTGCGGTGAGACTCTGCAAACAATTCAATTTAAAGCATATTCAATTGAACCACCTGAAGAAAAATATGACCACAAATGTGAAAAATGTTTTGCTCATGAAATAGAAAGAAATTTATAAAAAAAGGAGAATGAAAATGAAAGGAATTACAAAAAAATTTTTGACACTTGGACTTGCAGGAGTTATGTTTGGAGCAACAGCAGTTGGGCTTGCTGGATGTGATAATGAATATGATGTTTCAGACACTGAGAATAGAACAATGCTCATATCAAATAAAAATGTATATATCGTTGTCAGCGAAAACGGAATTGATACATTACACAAAGGAAATGTTGTAACATATACATGGGATGTTTATGGCAGTGGACCTACTTCTTTGCCAACAGTTTTGAAATTCAACTGTGGAAAAGAGTTGCAAACATATCAATTTGTTGCATATCCACAGGGCTGCCCTGCAAAAGAAAAATATGATGTTGTTTGTGACTGCGCTTATGAATTAACTTTGCAAAGTGACAGTTTGCAAGAAGAGTCTCTCAATCATAAAGAAGCTTCTTCCTCATACGCTGAAAATAACGCAGGAAAAGAATTATAAGCCAATGTTAGGTAAATTGTATATTTAAAAATGCGAGTTTTGAGACCCGCATTTTTTATAATTAATTTACAAATTCATTTCATTATCACAATTTTTTAGAATTACAGTTAATGGGTGCTTTCTTGCCAATTTTTCACAATTTGGTTTTACTCCATCAAACATTTTTCTTGTCGTAGTTGCTCCCAACGAATTTGTAAAATTCTCAGTATTCTCTTTCAAAGTTTTAAAATATGCTAAAGGATTATCATCTTCAACCCTTAATTCTTCATGACCATCAAACTCATCAAATAAATAGAAAAATCTGTAATTTGGCAACACTTCAAAAATATCTTGTTTGCTTGATAAAAAGCGATCATTATCAACTTTCATGCCATATTTACTTGGCTCTGTTTTATGATCAGTTCTAAAAGAACTGGTATCTATTGCACGTGTTAAATCATAGATATACTTTCCGTCTAAACCATATTTCGGATCAAAAATTTCAATTAAATTTTGACAATGATTAGGTTTGCCGTTGGTTTTTATAATATCTATTGAAACTCCAATTTTTGACGTTCTGAGAATTCCGGCATTAGGGAATTTATCTACAGTGTCAAAAACAGCCTTTGCAAATTCTGAAAATCCTACGCATAAACCTCGCCCATTATTAATTACAGGAAGAATAGAGTCAGCTAATTCTAGATTTCTTTTAGGAACTAAAAGCGTATCATCGTAAATCAAGTTTTCAGCAGACCAACAGGCTAGAAATACAACGGCTTCGTATGGCGAAAGTTTATTGTTCTTGATAACATTTGCCAAATAATCTATTGCTAAGTTCGCTGTTTTAACTTGATTAATTGTCCACAAAGAAGAGTTGTCGCGATATTCCTTAAATTCAGAAAATCTTAATTTTCCATTGTAATTTTTAACTAATTCATCTAATTCTTCCATACGATATATAAGTTTATCAGACCATCTATAAGGCTGAACTTTGTCTATTGGGTTTTGTTTTTTATCGAAAGAAATAACAATTTGCCCCAATTGAAAGCCTGTGAGTTTCAAGGCTTCATTGTAGATTGAATGAACTTGATTTACAATATTATTTACATCAACAAAAGGAATTGGAACATATATATTCATATTTATTTTCCCACGAGGATTGTTAGTGGACAAATCATCTTCAAAAATTCCCAACTTTGCAATTTCTTCTTCAGATTTCCCAGGATTGTTTTTATCCTTATATTCTAAATCCTTTAAATTAAAAGTTATTTTAAAATTTTTCAATGTATTCTCCTTTTTTGTTTGTTTTGCTTAAATAGTATATTTTTTTATAATGACAGTTCATTCTGTTTTGCACACATAGTAACGAATTTGTCAATGCAAGCATTTGTTATCAAGGTTGTGTTTGCCATCTTGGTGACATCTTCCTTTTTTAATTCAGGATGTATTATCGGAATAACCTTTTTATATGCCTCAAAAAATTGCTCGTCTGAAATTGGAACACCTTGGCGGTCTTTAATGGTTTGCATAATTCCATTTGAATTATTTATAAAATCACTATAAGCCTGCCCGTCAACAGTATTTGGGATTACATCCACTCTTATTCCTGCATTTCTAAAATATGAGTCTGTATTTGAAAATCTCTTATTTCTCATATCTCTTGAAATCCTTTTTACATCTTTCAAACTTACTCTAGTATCAAAAGTTATATAACTCTCACCAAAATCGGTTCGGATTGTTCTCATCTGGTGCAGGTGGTGGGAGTCGAACCCACATGAAGGTTAACTTCGACAGATTTTGAGTTATTAAAATTAGTCAAATTCCTTTATTTTAAAGGATTTAGACGATGCCATTAGCTTTTATTTTTTTAAAAAGTTTCGTCAAAAGTTTCGTCAATATTTGAAATATAAATTATTATATAATTTAAGTAGCCCATCTTTGTTTATATCATCTTGTAAATTTGTGTAAATGTCATTAGTCATTAATATACTTGCATGACCTAAAATTTGTTGTCTTTGTTTATCTGATACACCTAAATAATATAGATTAGTTGAGCAAGTATGCCTTAAATCATGCAGTGTTTTATTTTCTGCTTTTATTTTTCTAAAAATTTCCTTTGCTTGCCTTGAATATCTATCAACTTGAAATTTAAAGTAAAATTCATTATTTTTTGTAGTTTTATTTCTTTCTAAAAGCTCTATCATTTCATCTGAAATTTTAATTTTTCTATCTGCACCATAAGTTTTTGTGCCTTTAATATGAATTTGATTTTTTTCTTTGTTAATATCTTCAAATTTAAAGGCTAGTGTTTCACCTCTTCTGCTACCTAGTACTATACTAAATATCATAAACATTTGAGTATCTACGTCATAGTTTTTTAGTTCTTTTATAAATAGATCTTGCTCATTAAGTGTTAAAGCTGTTTTGATAGTTCTAGTTAATCTTCTAGGTTTTGTTATAGTTTCTGCAATGTTGCTTTTTATTTTTTTATTTATAAATGCTTGTTTAAGAATTTGTTTAATAGTCATATAAACATATTCTTTTGTTCGTTCCGCTTTAATGTTATTAATAAAAATTTGAATTTTTTCTTGTGTGATCATTTCAAGTGGCAGATTTTTAAAATAGGGTATAATGTGGAAGTTGATTAAATTTTTATAAACTTTATATGAGTTTTCTTTTACATTTCCTTTTTTGTAGATTTCTAACCACTTTAATGACCATGTTGTAAGAGTTTCTTTCGTTGGTCTTGCTTTTAATTTTATTTTTTCTTCTTTGAAAGACTTTATCTTTTCTAATAGTTTATCTTTTGTTCCTGCTATTAGATAAATTTTTTGTTTATCTTTAACAAATGTATATTCCCATCTTCCATCTTTTCTGTGATATACATGTTTTATTTTTGCCATTATTTGCTCCTTTATAATAGGAGCATTATTATTGTTAAAATTAGGAACTAAAAACGGCTTATTAAATTCATTTTCGCCTTTTTCAAATTCTTTTGCCATTTTTAAGCGTAAATTTATTTCATTTGTGTGAAATTTAATTTCTTCAAGCAATTTTTATATATTCGTTCATTATTTTTTTCCTTTTAGTTTTTTTAAAGTTTCTTGATGTTTGTGTTCGCCACTTAAGTACCCCTCTACATAAGCATCTACCATCATACATTGTTCACGTGATAAATTAATGATTTTATCAATTAGTTTTATTTGTTCATTTGACAACGAGGATTTATCTAACATATATGGCACTTCATGACCAATGATTGAATCTACTGTTGTTTTGAAATAGTCAGCCATTTTAATAAGTGTTTCTATGTCTGGAATTGTTTTGTCATTGATATAGTTACTTAATGTTTGTGGCGAAATATTTAATTCTTCAGCTACTTTTTTTTGGGTTGTGTTTCTTGTGATTAAATTTTTGAGTTGTTTCATTTTTTTCTCCTTTTATTATGTTATAAATAAAACTTTGATAAAATTCAAGATTAATAAAAAAAAATAACAAATATCAAAAAAACTTTGATATTTGTTTGGAAAATCAAAAAAACTTTGATATAATAATTATAGAAATTAAAAGAATTTTGATTTCTTAAAATATACAAAAAAAGGAGATGAGTTATGGTTATGCAAAGGAAAACTTATTACTTGAAGGGCCCCACAAGAAGAAAAAGAACATCTAATATGCGGACGAGACAAGTTAATTATGGTTCATATTATAAACGCTCTAGAAGAAGCAGATAAGGAGAATGTTATGTTAGTTGAAATTAAAAAAGATGAAGATAAAAACAAAATTATTGAATTAACTTTTAGAATTGCAAAACTAGAATATTTTTGTAATGAGTTAAACAATGAGAATAAAAATTTGTTAAGTTTGGTTAATGAATTAATTAATAGAAATAATATTTATCATCATTGAATTTAAAAATTGAAAATTGGTTATTTCAATCTTAAATAACCTTAAAAGGAGAATAAAAATATGTCAAGAAGGATAAATACTGGTTTTAAATCTGCTATTGTTTTTTTGGGAGTGATATTGTTTGCTTTTATTGCTTTTCTAGTTGTTAGTGTTTGTTTAACTATTTCGCATGGTAATAGTAATCTTATTGATGAATGGAAATCATGGGGACAACAAGACGAACAAGCTATTGAAGACGAACAGACTTCTCAAGATGATGAAGCAGATGATTTGAGTGATTTAGAAGAAGAAATTGATAGCCAAATAGAATCTTTACAAGATTAAAATTTTGAAAAAGGAGCAAAAAAATGGTTAAAAAAAATAAAATAAATTATTTTATTTTAGCTTATATGTTGTTATTCTTAGTTTTGTTTGTTCCTCTTTCTAATTTTAGTTTTAATTATGCTTATGCAAGTGATAGTTATTATACAAGCGTTTTAAGTGACCTGCAAAAAGATACTAATTTTAATAAAGATTTATATCCTGTTATAGAAGGTGATTATACTTTAAAAGTCATTCAAATAGCAGAGAGTTATAATAATGAATTGTTTGTATATGTATATCAGCCGAGTTGCTCACTTCAAGCGAGTTCGATAAATATATCAACAGCAATTAATGAAAATTTAAGTTATAAAAATTATACCTTATCCATAATTGATTCATCGGGAGTGTTTTTTAAATATCTTGTAAATGGTTTAAAAGTTAAACAAGATGCCTTAAGATATTACGATATTTCTTCCATTTTTCGTAAATTTGATAAGTCAATAGATAACGATACAGGGAATGATAACACTATTGATGAAGTTGTATTTGAGGTAGCCCAGTTATGGACTGCTTGTACGGTCAACGGAGAGGTTTCATATGTACGTACAGTTACTGAAGTTGTAACTATTACAGATAAATATGTAGGTTTTTTAAGATATCCTGAGTCTTTTTGGCTTACGGGAAAATCTTGCGATAGTCATTTTGTAGCATTTTCAACTGATTATGATATTGATGATTTGTATGAAGTTGATATATCTTTTGTGACTCGTACATATAAAATGACATATGATACAGGTTTATTGCTTGATGATTCAGGTGTTGCATCTATTTGTAGTGGTTCGTACACATATGAATATGGTGAATATGTGGATAATAACGAAACTTTAAGTAGTGATGAAGAAACGGAAGTATATACAGGCATAATCTTTGTAACAAAACATACTTGGAGTAGAATTGAAAGTGTATCTACTTTTATGGCGGATGAAGATTTAACAACTTCTACTATTAACAATGTCTCAGATAAACAATGGATATTACGATTTTATGAAAGTGATTATAAACAATGGGCTGATTCATTGGGTTCAGTAGTTATTTATGAATATGAGACAGGTACTAGAGTTAGTGAAGTTACTATTTTATCATTAAAATTTGAAACAAATGAAGAGGTCTATAAACTTGGAGTAATTGATAATAAGCAAAGCGGAGACGATGTTCCAGATAACGAACAATTAACGTTTTGGGGTAAGATTTGGAAAGCAATACTTAATTTTTTAAATACATATTGGTGGATTTTATTAATAATTTTACTACCATTAATTATTATTTTATTATCTTGTTTTAAATTCATTAAAAACTTTTTAATTTTTATAGGTAAAATATTATTTAAAATTTTACAAGTTGTATGGTGGATTATAACTGCTCCATTTTCTTTATTTTAACATAACAAAAGGAGAGAAATGAAAATATTTAAAAAATTCGTAGGTATTTTAATTATTATAGCGCTATTTATTGGCACAGTCTTTGGTTGCTACTATGGAATTGAATATAATAAATTAAAAAATGATTCAGAAAAGGTTACAGAGTATGTTGTTTTAATAGATGAGCTTTCATCTACAATAGATGAATTATCTTCAAATTTAGCAGTTGAGGTTGCACAAAATGAAGAGAATAAGGCTCTTATTAATACACTTAGAAATAATGTATCAGATTTACAGCAGACTATATCGGATTTACAATCTGTTAATACTGCTGATATAGAAACAATAAATACTTTAAATGCTCAAATAGTTAGTTTAAATAACATGATTATAACTCTTAGTGCTAATATTGAGCAGAGTTCAAATACAATAGTTCAGTTAAACGCTAAAATTACTACTTTAGAAAATACTATATCATATTATGAAAAATTATTATCGGCTTATGTAGACGAAACAAAAGTTATTGCCACTTTTAAAGATGCTGATGGTGGAGTGTATAATGTTCAAGTTATAAATAAAAATAGTTCTGTTAGTGTTAATCTTCCAACAGATAGTGAATATGTAAAATATCTTGGTTGGTCTATAGATGGAGAAAATATAATAGATGACTTATCTTCATATCCACTTTCTGAAGATACAACATTTATTCCTGTATATATTAGAAGTTATGATGTTTTATTTATATCAGATTCTGTTATCTTAAACTCACAAATAATTGAAAGTGGTTGTTGTGCTAGTGTTATTGAATCACCTATAAAATCTGGTTATTATTTTAAAGGTTGGACTATTGACGGAAATACATTAATAGATGATGTTTCACAATATGTAATTACTGAAAATACGACGTTTATAGCTTCTTTTGATTCTAAATTACTAGAAGATTATTCATGGGAAGAAATTGCAATGATAAGTGAAAGCGGTCTTGCATCACAATATTTTTCAGTTGGAGATGAAATAACAATAACTCTATCTACTGAAGAAGAAGTAACATTTGTAATTTTAGGTTTTAATCATGATGACTTATCAGATGGCACAGGTAAAGCTGGTATAACTTTTGGTATGAAAAATTTACTTGCTACAACTTATGCTATGAACTCGTCAAATACAAATGATGGTGGTTGGGATGCAAGCCTAATGCGTACCAATACAATGGCAACATTATTAACACAGCTTCCAAATGATTTGCAATCTATGATTAAAGCTGTAGATAAAAAGACAAATAATGGATCGACGTCTATTGTAACATCTAGCGATAAATTGTGGCTCTTGTCACTAGCAGAAGTATTTTCAAAAGTGAGTCTTGAAGGGTCAACAGATGACGCTATTTGTTATAATTCAATTGCCACTTATGAGTTAGAGGGTGAACAATATGAATACTTTAGAAATCTTATTGGTGACAACAATGGCTGTACTGCTGATAATGTTCTTCTTTATAAGTATCTATCAAATGGGAACGGCTCATATAAGCCTTATCTATTGCGCTCGGCTGAAACTGATTTATCTGGTTATTTTGTGCGTCTTGGAAGTTCTTTTTATGCTAGCAGTTATCCTTGTGATAATAGTGCTTATTATCCTTGTGGTGTATGTTTTTGTTTTTGTATTTAACACAAGATTGATGGATAAAACTTGCGATGGTGGGAACAAGTAAAAAACTACCCACTACCAAACAAGGTTAGATCAAAACTCCCTTGTTGTCAGTTCAACTTTCAAAGGCCACGAAAGAAGAACAAAATATATTTTTTAAGGAGAATTTATGGTTAAAGCAATTAATAAAATAGAATTAGAAACAAAAAAATCTTCGAAAGGTACTAACTACACAGTATGCAATGTTATTCTTTCAAACGGCATAACACATCAAGCAGATGGTTTTATCTCACAAGAAACAATGGATTTAATCAATGTTTATGGTGTTGATAAAGTTAAGTACGATTATGTAGAAAATATTAGTAAAGATGGTAAAAAATATAGTTCAATACTAATAGAGATCCCGGAATTAGAATTTAAAGAAATATTATTTTTGAAAAAGTCAACGGTTGCGTTAATTGAATATTTAGGGAAAAATCAAAAAGGGTAAGTATTTGTCTTTTTTTGATTAATAGAGGTGAAAGAAACTTGATAACAATAATTTTTGCCCCGCCTCGAACGGGTAAAACGTGCTTTATGACTCATATGCTTAATCTTGCGATGTTTGATAGAAAACGTAATCTTGCTATGCAAAATGAAATTCGTGAAAAACAACAAAACGGCTTTAAAAATATTAAAACTATACCTATTCACTGCGTTTCTGCTAATTATACAATTATTGGTAAAAAGTTTAGGTATAGTCCTAGATATAGCCGAAGAATAAATCCATATAAAATGGGCTTTAAAAATGATTTTGTGAAGACTCATTTTAATTTGCCATATGAATGTATTGGAATAACGGAAGCTCAAAAGTATTTGAACAGCCGTATGAGTATGTATTTTCCTGATTGGCAAAGTCGCTGGTACGAACAACACGGACATAACAACTTAGACATATATCTAGACACTCAAAGGCCTATGTTAATTGATGTAAATATTCGAGAATTAGCACAATTTGTTGAGATTGTCAAATTGACCATACATAAGGATAATAAAGGTAAAATTTGTAGTTTAACATGGAAGATAAGGAAAATCGAAAATAGCAGTCTTTTTGACCGATATATGCAAAGTGGCAAGAAAGATAAAGAGTGTTATATTGAAGAAGAAGTTACAGCAGATTATAATGTCTTTGCATGCTATGATAGTCAAAGTTGTAAGCCAAATTTTTATGACGGACATATTAAAGAAGATTTCGATTATGAGCAGGCAGAACCAACTGAAAAAACAATGCAAGTTTATATAGAGTATTTAGAAAAGAATGATGATGAACTTCCTAAAGGATTTTATCTAAAAAGGAAATTTGTGTAAATGGAATTTAATATATATGATTTAACTGATAATATAGTTAAACGAACTTATAAAAGCATTAAATTAACAATGAATACAGAAGATTTTATCAGTCCTAAACATAATGATTATATTGAAAAGTATTTTGTTGATTTGATGAAGAAGAAAATTAGAGAAGTTAATATTTATGCACTCCTTGATCTTGAAAATCGTGGTGTTAAACTTGGGCTATGGCAACGTCTTAAAGTCTATTTTTCTGGGCTAAGACCTATTTGGAACATAGAGCAAGAGGAATTAAAACGAAAACAGGAACTGAAATGTAAAAGGAAAATTTCTACTAATAAAGAAGATAAGTAGTTTTTTTAAAAATTAGGTGGTGTCAGAGTAGGGCTTTGGCTTTAGCCTAGCCCTACTCTGCAGTCAATAGTAAGTGTTACCTATTGACTGCGTCGCATTGTCACATACAAATATATAAAACCTTTTATTTATAAGGCTATATTATTATTGATTTTACAAATGTATAGAATTGTAATCAATTTAATACAAATGTATACAAATCGTTAGTAAATATAAATATAAATATAAATATAAATATAAATATATGCGATTTATACAATTGTATCGCAGTTGAAAAAATATTGAAAAGGGAGAAATATGAAAAATTTTATTTTAAATTTAGAATATAAAGAAGTTTTTGATATGTTAACTGATCAAGATGCAGGAAAACTTATAAAACTTATATTTGAATATGTAAATACTGGAAAATATACGAAACCAACAAATAAAATTCTTGAAATAGCATTTTTGCCTATTAAAAGTATGTTAGATATTAATTTTAAAAAGTATGAAGAAAAATGTAATAAATTGAAAAATAATATCAATCAACGTTGGCATAGGCAAGATGTAGCTAGTTATTCAGGTAGAAATTATTCTAATGACGAGTTAAATTCTATGTTTCAAGATATAGATAAAATTAAAATATGAAAGAAAAGTAGTCTAACTGATTAATAATGTTTACATAGTAAAAAAGGAGTATGTTATATGGAAGATAGTACTCAAGGTCGTCGTTGGATCCTTACAATAAACAATCCTAACCAAACCGATGAAGAATTTGAGAAGTATATAAAAAGTTTAGAACATTTTAAATATGCAATGTTTCAACGTGAAAAAGGTCACGAAACAGGAACTGAACATTTTCAAGTATTTATAATATTCAAAATAGGTAAGCGTTTTAAAACAATTAAAAATTACTTCCCTACAGCACATATTGAAAAAGCAAACGGAAGCAGTGTTCAATGTAGAGAATATTGTAGTAAAATTGATACACGAGTTTCGGGACCATATTCTATTGGTGAATTTGCAGAAGAACGTTCGAGAACTGATTTAAAAACACTTATTGAATTGATATCTACTGGAGTAGACAATCATACGATAAAAGAATTATTTCCAAATCTATATTTTAAAAATATTGATAAAATTGAAAGAATGCGTATGGAAGAATTGGCTTATAAATATCAAGATGTTTTACGAGATGTAGAAGTTACATATATATATGGTGATTCGGGTATTGGCAAAACTTACAGCATATTAAAAAAACATGGGTTAAGAAATGTTTATCGTATTACAGATTATTTTAGAGATCCTTGGTTTTTCTATAAAGGACAAGATGTAGTTGTTTTTGAAGAATTTCGAGGACAATTTAAAATATACGATATGTTGAATTATTTAGATATATATCCATTGTTGTTACCCGCTAGATATACAAATAAAGTTGCATGTTTTACAAAGATATACATTACGACTAATATTCCACTTGAAAAACAATATAAGCAAGTACAAGATGACGAACCTGATACATGGCAAGCCCTTATGCGTAGAATTCATAAAGTCTATAAATTGGATAAAAATGGCATGCATGAAATTAATAAAACTAAACAATAAAGTTTTTATGATCTAAAATTAATAGATGATTAAGATATGCTTTTTAATAAAAGACTATCGCTAGGATTCAATTCCTTTTTGATAGTCTTTTTTAGTTTTTAATTTTAACAAAGGTAATGCTCCGAGAAATAGTTTCGTCAAAAGTTTCGTCATTTTGTAAGTTTTTAAGTTTTGTAATTTATGAAAAAGTGTTGTAATCCCTTTATTTATACTGGTGCAGGTGGTGGGAGTCGAACCCACATGAAGGTTAACTTCGACAGATTTTGAGTCTGTTGCGTCTGCCATTTCGCCACACCTGCATATGAATAATGTTATTTTAGAAAAGGGCGGATATTTTGTCATCTTTATTGTTGCACACAATTCTATTTGCTCAACGCCTTCTGTTTAGCAAGATGTGTACATAAAACACAAAAAGCGGATAATAAACATCTACCACCTTTTTATTTTATCATAATTAATGATTTTTTGCAAGTGTTTTCGTTCTTTTTATAAAAATAATAAGAAAACTTACTCACTTAGAAAAGGGAATTGTTTAGATAATAGTGCTTGAAAAACTTTTTTAGAAGGCTAAAAAACGAAATTAGTGAAAAATTTGAAAGTATTAACACTTTCGTTGACAAATTAAAAAATATTTGTATTATTACAATAATGAAAGAATAATTTAAAAATCAAAAA
>CAZZGZ010000007.1:4654-16386 GCA_964653635.1 uncultured Lachnospiraceae bacterium | reverse complement strand
TGAGTCCGGTGCAATACCGAACTCAAAATCAAGCATTTTAAACATTAAGATTTTTATCTAACTTTTTAGGGGAACTTCACAATAAGATGTTAATTTAAAAATCAAAAATGAGTCCGGTGCAATACCGAACTCAAAATCAAGCATTTTAAACATTAAGATTTTTGTCTAACTTTTTAGGGGGTACTTTACAATAAGATGTTGATTTAAAAATCAAAAATGAATTGAAAATATGCGAAAATAGATAGTTTGTAGTTTTTGCATTTTTCATCTAGTAGTATTTTTTATTTTTCAAAGAACAATATGCCATAGCAATCTGGTCCTGCATGGGTGCCTACCACACATCCTATTTCGTATATGGTATTTTTTTCCTTTTCGGTGGCGTTCATTTTGTCGCCATATTTATTTACAAACTCTAATATGTCTTTTTTGCAATCAGCATGTCCAAAATATAGAGGCATTGAGGTATCACGTGTGTTTGCCATATCAATTAGGAACTTATCCGCTTGAGCACCTACCTTCTTTGCACAGGTCTTTACCACGCCATCTTCCAAAGTTATAATAGGTCGAACTTTGAGGGTACTTGCTACAAAGTAGCTTGCTGAGGAAAGTCTGCCTCCTTGTTTTAGGTATTTTAGGTCACCGATTATCGCATAAAGACGTGCTTTCTTTTTGAGTTCTTCAAGTCTTGCAATCACTTTGTCAACGTCTTTACATGTTTCAATAAATTTGCAAATTTCTACAATGATTGCCCCTTGTGCATATGTGGTAAGTCCACTATCACAGATGTAGTTGTTCTTCATTTTCAAGGCCTCTGTGGCGTTTTTTGCTTGTGTAATCGTACCAGCAAGCCCTGACGATATTATGATTGTAAGCACGAACCAGTCATCTTTGTTCACGTATTTTGAGTAAGCGGTCTCAAACTTGTACTGATTTGGTTGGCTAGTTTTTGGGATAATGCCAGAGGTTCGAAGTTTTTTATAAAATTCATCACTTGGCAATCCATTTGGATATAACTCATCACCAAAGCGTACCTCAATGGGCAAAATAGTTATATCATATTTATCAACATATTCTTGTGGCATATCGCAGGATGCGTCTGTTACAATCTTAAATTTCATTTATTTTTCTCCTTGCTAAGTTATTATAACACAACAAAAATATTAATCAAAATAAATTAAACTCATTTTAAAAAACTGATTTATGAAATTTTTATATAGTCACGTCATAAGCAAAAATATTAAAAAATTAACAAAAAAACTTCATTTTTTCTCATTTTTTTAAAAAATTTTGCTTATTTTTTATAAAAATATTGATTTTAAAGACATTTGATAATCTATATTAATTTTTTATAAAAGTTGAAAAATATTTAAAATCATTTGACTTTTTTAATTAAAATTGGTAACATTAATCTTGATAACGATGCAGTACAGACGAAAAATGGGTATAGATTTTGGAGAAGCTAGAATAGGTGTTGCCTTTTCTGACCTTTTGTGTATGATTGCAACTGGGAAGCTGACTATAATACGTATATCCGATGAGCAGGCGATTGAAACTTTGGCAAAATTGGCTCAAGAGAATAGTGTGGATGAGGTCGTTTTTGGACTTCCTCTCCAAATGGATGGGGTGGAAGGCGAGCGAGCTGTACGTGTGCGTGAATTTGCCGAAAAATTGAAGAGCTATGCTAATGTAAAGGTGGCTTTCGTGGATGAACGTCTCACTTCTGTGGAAGCAGAGGAATTGTTGAAAGAACGAAAAGTACCATGGCAAAAACGAAAACAAATGCTTGATATGATCTCAGCTGAAATTATACTGCAAACTTATTTAAATAGTCATTAGTTAAAAGGAGAATAATTATGGATAAAAAACAAGCTAAAAACACTAAGATTAGTGCACCAAAATCGAGTAAAATTGAAACCTTTGATGTTTTAGATGTCTTACTTGATGAAAGTAACAAAGATGATATTATTTTGCAGGATGAAAAGGGTAAAAAAATACGTTTTTCTCAAATCGCTGTAATCCCTTATAATGAGAAACTCTATGCAGTGCTAAAACCTGTTGACAAAATCGATAATGTTGCCGATGATGAAGCCATTGTCTTTGTCGTTGAAGAAAGTGCAGACGGCACAAATGTGTTGAAAGTGGAGACTGACGAAGAGACTGCTATCGCTGTATTCGATGAGTATTATAATCTTGTTGAAGAAAGTGAAAGCGACAATAATGGAGATAAAAAGTAAGCGTTATAGCTTATTTTTTTATTCTTATAAACAATCTATTTATTATAAATGAGTTGTGCAAAAGCCCGCATTTTATGTTTTTGTGTATTTTGTAAGGGGTGAATAAGTACTATATGTAGTACGTATTATGCACATAATAACAATAAATATTGAAATTTCTACAACAAAAATATTTTTTGCACTTTTTGCTTAGAAATTATTTTATACAAACTGAGAAGGGGGCTTTTAATAGTTTTTTTATAATCAAAATAGGATTTATTGAAAAAAAGTGCATTATTTTGCACTTTTTTTGGGTGAAAATTTTTTCACGTATTCAAACTTATTTGCTTGCTTTTGTGGAAGATTTGCAAGATGCTTTTGCAGAACTTTTTGCACTGTTTGAGCATGCCTTATTCTTGCAAGCTTTTGCTGAGCAGTTATTTGAATCATTGCTAGTTTCACACTTGTTTGAACAGTTTTGAGTTTTGTTCTTTCGTCCGAACATTTTTCACCTCCTATAAATTTTTGGCTGTTATGCCTTGCTTTTAGTCTTAGCATTTAAAGTCAAACTATACCTAATCGAGAAAATATTTTAAATTTTTAAGAGATTTTTTACTTGCTCATGTTTGATATTTTTAATTTTGTTGCATAGAATACTCTTGTATGAAAATTTCAAGGGGACTTTATGTGGAAATTTTGCTTAAACCTTAACAGCAGTGCATTCAATGCTTATCGACACATCTGTCAAAGTGTCGCTTTACTTAGTGAGGATTTTAAACTATCTGTTATGTCCTATGAGCAAGGTGAAATGATAAGGGTGATTTTTAGTTGTGATGAAATGTACGCCTTAGAAGTAAAAGCTCATTTAACACGAATTATATCTAGAGCGGTAGGGCAGTGCTATAAGGAGAATTTTTTAAAATCTAAACTCTCTTTTCCGATTGAGGATGAACTATTCAGATTTGCCCTTTTAAGAGCGTTTATAAATTTTGACCGTGAAACCGATTACTTTCTTATAAGTCACACGCTTAAACTTGACAAAGTATTATATTTAGATAGTTTTGTCTGTTTCAAACTTGGCACTTTGACTAAAAAGTGGGAAGAACTCGTTGCTTTAGCAAATGATAACTTACAGTATTTTTTAGATGAGGAAGGATTTTTTGAGTTAATGCGTTTTTTGATAGATAACATGGAAGTGGTAGAAAGTGAGGTGACAGTCCTTGAAGAGCAGGGAGGGTATAGGATTTTAGACTCATCTTTTAAGCTTATCGCAGGTGACCAAAAAAAATTTGACGTCTTAGGGATACTAATTGATATCGCTCCTAAAAAAATCAACCTCTTTTGCAAGGCTAAGACCAGTTATGTAAAATTCCTTGAACGTATATTTGAGGAGAAGATTAACATCAGCACTGATAGGCAAGACAAACTTCAAACTTACAATATAACAGAGTTTAAATAAAGGAAAAATTAAATGAAAATAGTTGACTTTTTTTTTAAACGTGATATAATAATAAAAGATAGTTAGAAGACAAGTAACTGAGCATGTTCCTATTCAGAGAGAAGTCGTTTGGTGCAAGACTTTATAAGACGGCGAAAGTGAAACCACTTCATCATTTGCTATTTAAAAATGAGTGGCAAGAAAAAATTCTTGCAAGCAAGGTGGAACCACGGTTATTTAATCGTCCTTGAAGATATGCTTTTGTGTGTTTTCAAGGATTTTTTTTGTAAATATCACTCTATATAACCTAGTCGAAAACGTAAATATAAAAACTTATAAAAAAGACAAATTGTATAGTTTATTAAAAATTATCAAAAACAACATTTTTAAAAAAAATAAGCAAAATTTTCAAAAAAAATCAATAAAAAGTTAAAAAAATGACAAATTTCGAAAGAAATATCAAAATTTTACATTTTTTCACCAAAAGCAGTCATCAAATGAAAGGAGTATAAAAATGGATAAAAAAGAAGAAAAATTACAGATGCAACGTCACTCAATGGCACACATATTAGCAAAGGCTTTATGTGAACTTTACAAAGATGTCAAATTGACCATAGGTCCTGCCATAGAGGATGGATTTTATTATGATATAGATATGGCTGAAAGTATCAGACAAGAGGATTATGACAAGATAGAAAAGAAGATGAAAGAAATTCTTTCTCGCAAGGAAAAATTTACTCGTAAAAACGTATCCAAACAAGAGGCTTTAAAAATCTTTGCGGATAATAAATATAAGGTTGAAATTATAAACGAACTTGCGGATAGTGAGGTGATATCCGTCTATTACACGGGAGATGACTTTGTGGACTTGTGCAGAGGACCTCATGTGGAGTCTAGTGAAAATCTTCAAAATTTTGCCTTCAAAATTAATCGTGTAAGTGGTGCTTATTGGAGAGGTGATGAGCATAATAAAATGCTTCAAAGAGTATATGTTTATGGATTTGCAACAAGTAAACAGCTCAATGAACACATTGCTATGCTTGAAGAGGCAAAAAAGCGTGACCATCGTAAACTTGGCAAGCAGTTGCAACTTTTTATGATTTCACCTGAAGGGCCGGGCTTTCCCTTTTTCCTTCCAAATGGCATGATAGTTAAAAACCTTTTAATCGATTACTGGCGTGAACTTCATGTGAAAGCGGGGTATCAAGAAATTTCTACTCCTATGATACTTTCACGTAAGCTTTGGGAGACGTCAGGGCATTGGGACCATTACAAGCAGAATATGTACACCACTAAAATTGACGATGAAGATTTTGCAATTAAACCGATGAACTGTCCGGGGGGAGTGCTTGTATATAAAAATGAACCACATTCCTATCGTGAGTTGCCACTTAGAATTGGCGAATTAGGGCTAGTGCATAGGCATGAGAAGTCAGGGGAACTTGGTGGACTTATGCGTGTGAGATGTTTTACACAAGATGATGCACACATCTTCATGACTTCACAGCAAATTCGAGGTGAGATAAAGGGTGTTGTGGATTTAATTGATAAAGTTTATAAGACTTTTAACTTTTCATATCATGTCGAACTTTCAACAAGACCAGAAAACTCTATCGGCAGTGACGAGGAATGGGAACTTGCCACAACTGCCTTAAAAGAGGCTCTCGAGGAGTTAGGGCTTGAATATGTCATAAATGAGGGGGATGGTGCATTCTATGGTCCAAAAATTGACTTCCATTTGACTGATGCTATTGGACGGACTTGGCAATGTGGCACTTTGCAACTCGATTTCCAGTTGCCTCAAAGATTTGACCTTGAATACACGGGTGAGGATGGTGAAAAGCATAGACCTATCATGATTCATAGGGTTGTATATGGCTCACTTGAAAGATTTATGGGAATTTTGATTGAACATTTTGCAGGCTCATTTCCATTATGGCTTGCCCCAGAACAAGTAAGAGTGCTACCTATTTCAGAAAAAAATATAAACTATGCACATGAGATTTCAAGTATGCTTGAAAATGCTAGTTTTCGTGTTAAAACTGATGAGCGAAACGAAAAAATTGGTTACAAAATTCGTGAAGCACATAATATGAAGATTCCATACCTAATAATCGTGGGGGATGGCGAGGAAAAAGACGGCACGATTTCTATCCGTGGACGTGGTAATGAAAATGTATCAAAAGTCAAAATTTCAGAATTTATTGCAAGATTAACACGTGAAAGGGAAAGTAAAACAATCCTATCAGAATATCAGTCAAAAAATTAGATTGACATAGTTATCGGAAGGGAAAGGCATTTGCTAGCGAATATTGTTTAAGTAGTGGTGAGAAGAAGTTGTAAACTATATTTTTCAAGCAACATCACATAGTTTTTATATGCTTTGTATACTTGTTTAACTTTCAAAAATATTCTAAGTTTTTCAAGCGAAACAACATCACATAGTTTTTATATGCTTTGTATACTACTTGTTTAACAAAAATTTTCATGCTTCTTCGCTAAAAATAGTATTATTTTGCTATTTTACTTGTTTTTTTTCAGCAAGATATGTTATACTCTTAGAATGAACGAAGGAGAAAAAATGGATTTAAGTATGCTTGTGTTTCCGATGCTTATACTTATGTTACTTTTTATCATCATGTTCAAAAAATAATTTGGAGGATATAAATGGATATTTCTATGATAATCTTGCTTGTTGTGGCTGTTTTACTACTTATTGCTTATCCTATTTTAATTAGTTCAAAAAATAAGAAAGAAGCACAAAAAGTTCAAGAACAAACTAATAGTCTTAAAAAAGGGGACAAAATTTTGACCACGGGTGGTATTTATGGTACTATTGTCGAGGTCAAATTTACCGATGCGTCTAAAATAATCGTGATTGAAACGGGTGAGGGTGATAAAAAATCTACAGTTTCTGTGGACGCTTATGCAATCTACACCGTCTTTAAAGATGATAAGACAACTGATAAAGTCGTTGACAACACAAGTGATAAGGGTGCTGATAAGATAACTGACAAGACAACTGACAGCATAGTTGAAGATACACAAAAAAAGTCTGAAAAAAAAGAAAAGAAGTCTAAAAAAGCAAATTCTGTAGTTGAAGATTTGAAAAATGAAGAGAAAAAAGATTGACAGAGGGTCATGACGTTTGTTTGCGTTAGTGTCAATATTTACAAGAGTAACTTTTTAGATTGTTTAATCACTCTGCGATAAAATAGATAAACTTTAATTAAAAGATGTATCAATGTGTGAACAAAGAAGTTATAATATGCAAGTAAAGAGTGTTTTATGTGTTCAAGTGGCAAAAACACTCTTTATGCGTATCATTTGTGATATTCTTAATGGAACTTTTGGCAAGTTTTTTCTTGAATACAAAAAAAATTGAAAAATTTTGCAAAAACGCTTGACTTTTAATTTAGGGTATATTATAATGACATCGTGTTAAGGAGTTTATTTTGTTTTGCGCATCCTTAACACTAACATGTTTTTTTATCTCCTTTTGAAGATAAAAAAGATAGCAAGCAGATTCATGCTTTCCTGTTTGCTATCGGTAAGTGCTATGTCTATTATGGGCATAGCATTTATTCATTATTATGATTTATATTGATAGTTGCTCCTTTGTGACTAAGGGGGATTTTGAGGAGTATTTGTCGTCTTTTAAAAACGTATAAGCATATAAGACGATTTTTCTAAGGCGATTTTTCTCATTTTAAAACACCTTTTCTCATTTTGTTAGAGTTATAAAAGTTTGAAAATTTGGCAAAAAAATCCTTAAGTTTTTGATAAGGATTTTTTTTAGTAACATTAAAAGCGTATAAGTCTTTTACAAAAAAGGAACATAATAAGTGGTGCTACTTTATATGCGTTTCAACAGGGATAGGTATTTAGTATTTTTGCTAAATTAAAACTAAAAACAAGTGTAAAAGGATAGCAAACTTTTTTGTAAGGCAGGTAATAATTTTTACTCTTTAAAATAAAACATGTGTTTTGCTTTGCAAATATTTGTATATTTGTGTTATAATATGTCGTATGGATTTTGAAGTAGAAATAATTAAGAGTTTGCAAAGTTTACATAGTGTTTTCCTTGACCGATTTTTTTTGATAATCTCGTTGCTTGGAAGTTTTGTCGGGGCGATAACTTTATTCATAGTTATTTTTTGCAAGTCAAGACACCTTGCCTGTGTGTATGGCGTAACATATATATGTGCTATTGCCTTTAACTCGCTCATTTTGAAACCGCTATTTTCCCGCACTAGACCTTACAGTGCTTACCCTTTTGATATCATGAGCATTGGAAGTGATAGTGTTAGTGGGAGTATGCCTAGTGGTCATAGTATTTCATGTGCCATTATTGTATTCTTTTTATTGATTTACATATTGATGTTTGTAAAAAATAAGAAAGTGAAAATTTTTATCACGATATTGTCATTTTTGTTTTTGGCACTTGTCATGATTTCACGTATGTACTTAGGGCAACACTATCTATCTGACGTCATTGTTGGGGCAGTTTTAGGCTTTATCATATCAGTTATTGGCTTGATCAGTGACTACAAACGTATGCGTAGGTGGGTGATTAAGCACTATGGAGAGGATTATTTAGACAAAAAATAGGGGGGGGGAGATTTGGATATAATATCAATAATAGATAAAAAACGCACGAAAGAGAGGCTATCCCGACAAGAAATTGAATTTGCCGTGATGGGATATGTTGAGGGAAGTGTAGCACCTGAGCAGATGTCCGCTCTTTTGATGGCTATTTGTATAAACGGGCTAGACGAAGAGGAGATTTTCTCTCTTTGTGAGGTCATGAAGGATTCGGGCAAGACACTTGATTTGTCAAAGATTGGCGGGGTTACTTGTGACAAACATTCCACAGGTGGGGTGTCAGACTCGACCACTCTTATCTTACTTCCTATAATTGCATGTTTGAATTTGCACATGGTAAAAATGAGTGGTAGGGGATTAGGCTTTACAGGTGGGACGGCAGATAAAATTGAAGTTTTTGAGGGTATTAAACTTGACCTATCTGAAAAAACAGCAATCATGCAGACACGTAAAATTGGCGGGTGTTTAATGACGCAAAGTGAAAGTCTATGTCCTGCCGACAAAAAACTTTATGCACTTCGTGATGTAACTGGCACTGTGCAGAGTTTACCACTCATTGCTACATCAATAATGAGTAAAAAACTTGCCACAAACTGCGATGTATTAGTATTAGATGTAAAGTACGGCAAGGGGGCTTTGATAAAAAGCTATAAAGAGGCGAAAAAACTTGCCTCTATCATGGTGAAGATTGGCAAAAATGCTTGCAAAAAGGTGGTGGCAATAATTTCTGATATGAATCAACCGCTTGGATATTGTATTGGTGATAAACTTGAAGTTGTGGAGGCTGTGGAGGCTCTTAAAGGGAAACAAAGCAATCTATCCTACCTTGCAATGTTCCTTGCAACACAAATCTACTCCATAGCATCAGGGTGTGACTTTGCTACGTCAGAAAAGTTAGTTAAAAAAGCACTTGATAGTGGTGACGCCTATGAAAAGTTCGTTAAAATAATTACTACGCAACATGGCATATTTAAAATTCCATCACTAGTTGGCGTAAATAAATATGAGGTGTTGGCTGAGCAGTCGGGGTATGTGGCAGAGGTCGACCCGTGTATTCTTGCTAACTTTGTGAGGTTCAATGGCGGGGGAAGAGTGAGAAAGGAAGATACAATCAATCCAAATGTCGGCATTAAGACTTTTGTCAAGGTGGGCGACTTTGTAAATAAAGGTGATAAGCTTATGGAAGTATTCGTCACCAAAAAAACCGATTTAACAATTCTTAAAGACGCTGTTAAAATTACAAAGAGAAAAGTTAAACCGCTCAAACTTATATGTGAGGTAATACAATGAAATATGAGGTTATAACGAAAAGTCTGTCAGACACCAAAAAATTTGCGTCGGTTATTGCTAAGACTTTGAACCCGCCTTATGTGATATTTTTACAAGGGGGACTTGGAGCGGGTAAGACGACTTTTACAAAGTTTTTACTTGAAGGACTGGGCGTCAAGGAAGTGGTTACTAGTCCAACTTTTACAATCGTCAACGAATATGACGGCAGATGTAAGATTTATCACTTCGACATGTACAGATTGCAAGATTGTCAAGAGGCTAAACAATTGGGCTTTGAGGAGATGATATTCGATAATGCGATAAGTGTGATTGAATGGCCTGAAAAAGTCAGTGGCTTGATTGACTCACCAGATATGCTCATCAATATAGACATCATTGGTGAAAATGAGCGAAAGTTTACAGTTGAGTATGTTTAGTTTTTCTATTCAGGTAATAGTAGAAAAAGGTTAGCATTTTAGATGTGAAAATATTTTTTAAACTCTTGTTGTAAACTTTTTATGGTTGTGTTATATCGTTTATTTAAGTTGCACCTTTTTTAAAGATTTATTGCATAATAAAAATTAAAAATAGAAGAAAAACACGAAAGGAAACTTATAAAAATTTACAAAATTTACAAAAAAAACACTAAAAAATGTGAAAAAATGATGTTTTTTTATAAATATTTGCAAAATTTATTGAATATTTTTGTCACTTTTAATTTTTGTATTATTTTATTTTTTTAGGAGAAACTATGATAGCATTAGATACTTCAGATAAAAAATCATTTATCGTTGTCGAAAATAAAGGGGAGAAGTTTTTCGCTGAACTTGAAAGTGATTGCAGATGTTCTGAGAATGTGATGTGTCGACTTGACCAACTTCTTAATGAGGCATCACTTGATATAAATGACGAAAACGATTTTGCAGTTGTGGTGGGGCCTGGCTCTTTTACTGGTATTAGAATTGCGGTATCTTTGATAAAAGGTATACTATCTAATAGGAGTTCGTATAATCTTATTCCCTTGTCAAAACTTGAATTTATTGCGTATGTTTATAGTAAGAATGAGCCTTTGGGAGATTTTTTGTGCGTCATGGATGCCCTGTCTGACAAGGTGTTCGTACAGCGATTTAATAGTAGTGGAAAAAGTCTTAGCGAACCCGCTGTTGTCCAAAAACACACACTCGCTTACTCTGATTGTCCTGTTGTTTGCAAGGAGGATGAAGATTTTTCAAATGTCAAAATTAAACTTACGTGTGAAGAACTTTTAAACTTCGCCAAATTTAAACTAGGTGAGGGGGAAAAAGTTTTGCAAGAGAACCTTGTGCCGTTATATCTAAGAAAACCTCAGGCTGAAGAAAATCTTGAAAATTGTTAAAAAAAATAATAAAATCATTAGGATAATTGTTTAGGTATATGCTAATATAGTGTTGAAAAAATTGTGTAGGAGGAATTGTATGAAAAAACCTGTTTATATCAGATGTCCAAGATGTGAACTTAACTATATCCAAAAGTCAGAGGGGGTATGTGCCGTTTGTAAGGCAGAGATGTCAGCTAGAAAGGGGGAGGATGACTTTATCTCAGATACGGATTTGGATCTTTGTCCTATTTGTAAGACTAACTATATTCAACCTGACGAAATTATGTGTGAAAGTTGTTTGAAAGAACATCAGAATGAAGATGGCGACCTTGATAGTGACTGGGAAAAATATGTTTCTCGTGATGAAGATGAAACTACCACGGCTGACGAAGATGATGAGAGTGAAGAAATAGGCTCTATCAAAAGTATCTCTGATGATATAGAAGATATCGATTCAGATTTGGAACTTGACGATGCTCAAAACTTTGGTGAGGATGAGAGTGATGAGGACGAACAAGAGGATGAAGATGAACTCGATGACGACTTCGACTTGCTCGACGACGATGAGGATTTCGACGACGACGAGGATGAAGATGATGACTTTGACGATGAAGACTTTGACAACGATGATGACGAGTAAAAGATGACTTAAAGCGTTTTATGGCATTGACTATTTAAACGCTTTTTTGTTGTGATAATGGGAATGACGATTTATCAGCGAAATTTGATGTAGTTATGTGATTTTCGTAAGTTTACAATCGGAAGAGTACGCAAAATATGGTCACATTTGCTAGTAACTGATGTTTGTTTGTGATTTGAGCAATAAACTTATTTTGTAAGTTTTTAACAA
>CAZZGZ010000007.1:2884-4554 GCA_964653635.1 uncultured Lachnospiraceae bacterium | reverse complement strand
AACACACATAGAAACAACATCACATTGCTTTTATTATGAACTTATTGATATCACGTTTTGTAAGTTTTTACAATTTTAAAATATTCTAACTAAACTATTTTGTGGGTTATCACCCCTAATATAGTTTTTTTAAAGTTTTTTAATATTTTACAAAAATATTTTACTTTTTGTAAATTGTAAAATTGTGATATGAGTTTTTCATATTTGATTTTTATTTTAGCATTGTTTTTCTTTGCTTAGTCTAAAAAGTGAAACTATTGCATACTTTTTAATATGTTTAATTTTTACGATGAAATCAAAAAAGAATTAGTTGATAAAGTGGATTTGATAGCGACAGGATATAACATTGTGAACATCAATGGTCAGATTTTATATGTGGAAGGGCAGTGTGGACTTGTCACTCTTTCTCCTAATCAAATCATTTTCAAACTCAAAAAAGCACGGGCGATAATTGACGGACAAGGTATGCGTCTTTATGAACTTACAAATGATACCTTAAAGATTGCTGGCAAAATTACGAGTGTTGAGGTGATTTAAAAGTGAGAACATACGTGGAAATCTGCCTACACGGTCTTAACTTTGAAAAACTCCTAAACAAACTCTGCTATTGTGGGCTTTGTATTCTCTATTGTGAGCGTCGTGAAAACTTCGACCTTGTTTTAAAAGTAAAAGTTAAAGACAAGAAAAAGTGCTTGCAGATTATAAACGAATTTAATTATGAAGTGGTCTATGTGAAAAATTTTGGCATGGCACGGACTTACGATTTTCTACGTCATTTTTATGGGTTATATGCAGGGATAATTGTTGCGGTTGTATGTTTGTGTATTTTTAGTGGTAGAATTTTTATTATAGACGTCATCGGGGTAAGCGACTTGCAAGAGGGGGATATCGTCACATTTATCACACAAAATTTTTCGCTTGACAAAAATATCTCAACAAAAGAAGTCGAATATGCACTTTGCGATGAGTTTGACAAAATTAGCTTTGTCAGTTGTCTAGTCAAAGGGCAAACTCTTATTGTAAACATCAAAGAGCGAGTTGTCCCTGACGAACTTAACACATCTTTCGAACCGATTGTTGCCACGTGCGATTGTAAAATTCAAAGCGTAAATCTGGTGTCTGGAACTTTGTGCGTTGGCATAGGCGATATTGTAAAAAAAGGCGATGTATTGGTGGAGCCATATGTGGTACTATCAAATGGGGAGAGCAAGTCCATTGTGGCAAAAGCGGAAATCGTGGGAGTGTCTTGGCTGGTTGGTACGTCCTCTTGCTACCTTGAACAAATAGTCTTTGAAAGAACTGGCAACTTTGTAGTGCAAAATCACTTACAACTCTTTGGCATGACCATTTATTCAAATAGGGTCGATATCTATGATACCTATGAAAGTGAAACTAAAACTATAGACTTTTGCAAAAATCTGATATTTCCTTTTAAATTTGTAAAAACTTGCTACTATGAAACAAAACAGGTGTGTAAGATTACAAACTATGAACAGGAGAAGGAGTATTATATAAACACAGCAAAAGAAAATGCTTTGCAAAATCTTTTGGATGATGATATAATTATTGATGAAACATATACAGAAAACTCCTCGTCAGGCGTGGTAGTTGTATCGTGTGTGCTTAGCGTGGAGCGTGTAGTTTCGGGGTTACTTTAATAATTCGCTTAT
>CAZZGZ010000007.1:0-2784 GCA_964653635.1 uncultured Lachnospiraceae bacterium | reverse complement strand
AGAAGATGAGGAAAAAATATGCAAATTTATACTAAAAACGTTAATTTTTTTACAAAAAACAAGATAAAAAAGATTTATAGCCACGCACTTGAAGTATTAGGAGAAGATGGACAGAGCGTTGCGGTGTCGGTGATATTTGTTTCAAAAGAGGCGATACAAAAATTGAACAAAGAAAATCGTAATATCGACAAAGTCACGGACGTTTTATCCTTTCCGTTTTATGAAAAAAAGAAAGATGAGAAATTATCAACATTTGAAAAGGATGAGTATGGACAAATCTATGTAGGGGATATTGCCATATGTAAACAAGTGGCAAAAGAGCAAGCACGACAGTATGGGCATAGTTATCATAGAGAGGTGTGCTTTTTGGCATTACATGGTTTTTTACATCTTTTAGGATATGACCACATCAAGGATGAAGAGCGAATTGAGATGGAAGAACTTGCAGAAAAAATTCTTACAGATTTAGGGGTGACTCGAAGTGTTTAGGTGTGGATATGTCGCTGTGCTAGGGCGTCCAAACGCTGGCAAAAGTACACTTGTCAATTCTTTGGTGGGGCAGAAGGTTGCAATCGTATCCTCAAAACCACAAACGACTAGAAACAACATTCTTGGCATACTCACTGAAAATGATTTTCAAATCGTCTTTTTGGATACTCCGGGAGTACATCACTCTAAGAACAAACTTGACCATTTTATGATGAAAAATGTGCGTAGTGCAATCTCCACTGCCGATGTGATTTTGTATCTTATTGACGGGAATAAAAAAGTGGACGATGAGGAAAGGGAGTACATAGGCATGCTTTCCTCTAAGTGCGAAAAGTTGTTAATCGTTCAAACAAAACTAGATAAAAATCGGGAGAAGAACAACCTTGCAGATATTGGCGTTTCTGCTTTAACGGGGGAAAATATTCAAATGTTAAAAGATGAGATTGTGAAGTTGTTGCCTGCTGGTGTGCCACTTTATGATGCTGACTTGTTTACTGATAAGAGTGTTTCGTTTCTCATTGCAGAAAGTTTGCGTGAACAACTTTTAAACTGCCTTAACGATGAAGTGCCTCATGGAGTAGCAGTTGTGATTGAGAGATTTTGCGAGGAAGAAAATCTAGTTTCTATCGATGCCGTCATCTACTGTGAAAACGAAAGGCATAAGGGTATTATCATTGGCAAGGGCGGACAAAATTTGAAGGTGATAGGTCAGCACGTTCGTAAGTACGCCGAAGACTTGCTAGGTAAACATGTCGTTTTAAAGACTTTTGTAAGAACTAGTGATAATTGGCGAAATGGCAATATAGATAACTTTGGTTATAAGTTAAAGTAAATGGGCAATATCCTCAATTTCACAAAAATCTTTGCAAATATTTACATAATGGCAAGATAGGCAAAGTCAAAAAGGCAAGTTTTACTATTTTTACATCTTAAAATATTATCTATATATGATTTTCTACATAATGGTGTGTTATGTGCATACTACCTACTATATAATGTGTATTTATGACGTGGCTTTTGAGTGTTAATAGGTCCTATTACTCAGTTGTCTTAGGTGTGAATGATTTATATGACGTATAATATGACGTATAATAAGGTGTATTACTTATTAAGGTATATTATATATTGGTAAGATATATTATATATTAATAAGATGTATTGTATTTTAAGATGTATTGTATTTTAAGATATATTGTATTTTAAGATATATTGTATTTTAAGATGAGTTGTGTATTAGACTTTGTTAATACAAGTTGAGTATTAAACGAGTTATATATTAAACCTTATTAGCCTTATTAAGATGTATTTAGGAAAATAAGATTTGTGAACGAGAAGAAAACGATTAAAGGGCATTGGACAAGTGAGGCTTTTGACGAGGACGGAGAGATTGACACCGAGAACCACGACCTTGACTCCAACACCAGCAACTGCCATTATGACAACGAAAACTAAAATCAATGTTTTTTTAGCACCGCATATTGTGTTATTTTATCAAACATATTAATATAAAGTGTTATTTTATAAAGTGTAATTAAAAACTAAAAATTGCATTTGTCAACAGCCTAAGATATATTAAGATTTATAGATTAAAGACAAACTAAAATCAATGTTTTTTTAGCACCGCATATTGTGTTATTTTATCAAACATATTAATATAAAGTGTTATTTTATAAAGTGTAATTAAAAACTAAAAATTGCATTTGTCAACAGCCTAAGATATATCAAGATTTATAGATGATTTTGTGTTTATGATTAAAATAATCACCTAAAAACTAAGAATAAAGACAAAACTTTGACTTTCAAATAGAAAAAATTTGTAAAATTAGCGAAAATTGTTTGTTTTTTGAGATTTTTGAGATACAATAATTAAAAATAGGAGATGAATATGAAAAAGCTTTTTGTTAATCTACTAAATTGTGCGGGGGGGGGGTACACTAAGTCTCATTTTTTGCTTAGCAATAACTCTGCCGTTAATTTTTCCAAATTTAACTGATTTTGCAAGTGCAATCACAAACTCTGACACCACCTCGTATGTTTCGGTGGGTGAAATCTACGACGAAACGAATGGGGCGTTTGACGCAAGCAACCTTAACACTCTTTTAAGATATATTCTAAACGATGAAACGGCAGATGTTTCAACCAATGCCTCTGCCACAATGAACGCTCTTGATACAAAAGCATACGATACCTCTTCATCGGCAGACTTTCGAGCAAGTACATATAATGGCAAGACCACAGAGCAAGATATTCAAGTGACTTTTGGTGGACTTGTTTGGCAGGTGATGTACCTTTCGC
>CAZZGZ010000006.1:2697-49399 GCA_964653635.1 uncultured Lachnospiraceae bacterium | reverse complement strand
GTTTTTTATTTGTTTTTTATTTGTTTTTTATTTGTTTTTTATTTGTTTTTTATTTGTTTTTTATTTTAATTTATAAAAATTTACAGAAGTTTATAGATGTTTACAATAGTTCAAAGCTAAATTGGAATTTATTTTTTAGTAGGGGACAATTTTAAATAAATTTTATTCCAAAAAAATAAAGAAAGATGTAGTTTATATAACATGCAAGAGTGGAGTCGATTTTGCTCATTATAATGTCGAAATTAATAAAAATAGGTGTATTTTATTAATTTTTTGTCTTTCTAACATATTTTTTTTTATTTTGCTAAAATTATAAAAAAGGAGATTATATGAAAAAATTAGTTTTGAAATTATTTGCATTAATAATTATAGTTGGAGTGTTGATTTTAAATATGCCAAACCTTAACACAGCTGATGCTCAAGAAATTGTTTCACAAGTAGACAGAACAATGCTTACAGTATATTCAGAAGCTTCGACTCAATTATCTGCGGACTTTGTTGATATTATTGCAAAAGTTGAAAGCGAAGATGTAGATATGATTTTAGCAAAGCATGATTGTCTTACGAAGTATAACAATATTGTAAACTCTATAACAGAATTAGGGTTAAGTGAAAATGATGTTACAATCAAAGCCAACATGCAACATCGAGACTTTTTCAATTTGAATTTTGGTGAAATCAATTTTAAAAGTTCAATAGTTATAAAAATTCAAAATTGTGATGTCACTATTGCAGATAACGTAGCACTTGCTATTACGAATAATGGTGGTGAGATTTTGGGAATAAAGTACAATATTTCTACATTGGAGGAAGTTTATTCTCAACTTAAAAGTGAAGCTGAAAACTCTGCAATGCAAAATGCTCAAAATGTTTTAGGAGAAAATATACAATTATTAGAGAATAAACATTTTTTTAAGCCAACATCAATCTCAGTTTATAATGATAATTTAAATATCTTAGAAAATTCTAAGATAATAGACGTCAGTGCAAGAGTAATAGCCACATTTTCTTTAAACACTAATAATAGTGAAGAACAAGAGGCGGAAATTTTTGATGAAAAAACTACCGATTCGATAGATGCTACTTTGAATAGTTTTGATGGCTTGATGGAAGATAAAGAAAGTTCGAAAAACGATTAATTAGAAACTAAACAAACGTTTGTTAATATTTTTGAGTAAGTTTAGGATAAAACACACATATAGTGATTAAATATGTAATAGTGCTTTTATATAAAGCAAAAATCATAATCTTAAATCCTATTAAAGATAAAAAGTCGAGTTTTTTTCTTTGATAATTATGATATTTGTGTTACAATATATAAAGGAGATTCTATGAATACAAGAAATGAAAGAGCAAACGCTGAAATTTTAAGGTGTCTGACTGAGATTATACAGACTAAGATTAATAATCCTAGAATTAAAAACAAGGTTGTGACATTGAGTAAGGTAGAATGTTCGCCAGATTTTAAATTTTGCAAAGTTTGGGTTAGTTCTCTTAATGTAGAAGACATAGATGAAATTGTTAGTCTACTAAACAAAAGTCAGGGATTTATAAAGAAAAACCTTGCTTCTATGGTTGATATGCCATATTTACCTAAATTTAACTTTTTAAAAGATAAGAGTACAGAAAATGTTTTGAGAGTTGAAGAACTTTTGCACGATATAACATATAGTACGGAGAGTGAGAGTGAAGAATAAGTATGAACAGGTTATAGAAACCGTAAAGTCGTCAGAATCTATAGCTCTTTTTTGTCATATAAATCCCGATGCAGATGCATTTGGCTCTGTGTTTAGTTTTTATGAGTTATGTAAGGCACTCAAAAAAAAGTGTGTGGATATTTATGTTAATACTCCATATAGTGATTTTTTGGATAATATTTTTGACACTTCTATTGTTTTTACAAAACCTCAAGACAAGTCTTATGATTTAGCAGTTCAATTAGATGTTTCCGTTTTAGATAGGCTTGGAATCTTTAAAGATATTTATAAATCTTGTAAGAAAAAGATTAAAATCGACCATCATATTGAAATTGAAAAAACAAATACGGATGTTGTAATTATTGATACTGATATGACATCTACAAGTGAAATAGTTTTGGAAATTGCACAAAGTCAAAACTTAAAAATCAGCAAAAAGATGGCAACATACATATATGCGGGGTTAGTTGGGGATAGTGGTCTTTTTCAAAATTCTAATACTACATCAAAAACTTTTTTACATGCCTATACACTTGTGGAGAGTGGAGCGGATAAAAATAAAGTACTTTCTGCATTCTCTAACATAAAAATATCTGAACTAAATGCGGAGAAATTTATCCTAAATAACTTCAAAATGAATGGTCATCTAGCGTATGTAATCGTTTCAAATAAAGATATGAAGAAAAATAAATTCACACGTGATGATTTAGAAAAAAACAAAAATAAACTTCGTAATATAGAAGGAGTTAGAGTGTCGGCAATTTTTTATGAAATGGAAGTAGAGGGAGATTTTAATGGCTCATTTAGAAGTTGCCCAGAAGTTGATCTAGTTGAACCTGTAATGAAATTTGGTGGTGGTGGGCACAAAAACGCAAGCGGTGTAACTAATGTTTCAAGGCACACAATTAGGGAAATTATTCAATGTCTGGCAAGGTTATGAAAAGCGGGATAATTTTGTTAAATAAGCATGCAGGTATATCATCAAATATGGCAGTCAATATGGTTAAGAAATTGTTACAAGTTGAAAAAGCTGGGCATCTTGGAACTTTAGATGTACAAGCTAAGGGGCTTTTGTGTATCACACTTAACAAAGCGACTAAAATCTTTGATTACTTTTTGAAGAAAGATAAGTCTTATAGTGCTGTGTTTAAATTTGGCATTGAAACTCCATCGCTTGACCTTGAAACCGAAGTAAATAAACAAGAAGATGTTGATATATCCTATGAAGATGTTAAGTTGGCAACTCAGGATATGATAGGCAAACAGATGCAGATGCCACCAGTTTATAGTGCTAAAAAGATTGGTGGTAAAACTGCTTATAGTTTAGCTAGAAGAGGAGAAGATGTTCCACTTTTGCCGAAAGAAATTGAAATTTATGATTTTACTTGCACACAACAACTAGATAAAAACACGTTTAAATTTGAAATATCATGTTCTTCTGGTACGTATATAAGATGTCTAGCACGAGACCTTGCTAAACGTCTTGATACATGTGGTATAATGATAGATTTAGTGCGTACTAGATGTGGGGATTTTTATCTTGCTGACTCTTATACAATTGAGGATATACAACAGGGTAATTATAGTATTTTGCCCCTCATTGATATTTTCAATATGTCTAAGACATATGTGACGTACGAAGTGTATAACAAACTTAAAAATGGCGTAATTACAAGTTCGCAATGTGTGGGGCTTTCAAATGGAGACAAAACACTGCTTGTCTATTGTGATGAATTTTTGGGGCTAGTGGAAGATAAAAACGGAATATTAAATTTTATTATTAAAGTTATGTGAGGGTTAATGGAAACATTATTTGGAACAGAAGGGAATTGTGAATTATTTTATTCAAGTGGATACAAGGAGACATTGCAGGCTCCGAAGTTTTTGAAAGAATTAGGGCTATCAGCTTTTGAGTATCCATTTGGCAAGGGATACACTATGAAAAGTGAAATGGCTCGTGCTATTGGGAAAACTTTTGAAAATGAAGGTATTTCGCTCAGTTTACATGCACCATTTTTTATCAATTTCGCAAATCCCAGCGAGGAGATGTATGAAAAGACAAAGGGGTATATACGAACGGGCATTAGATTTTTAAATCTTATGGGTGCTAAGCGTATGGTTTTTCATTCTGCATCGCAAGGTAAACTTTCAAGATTGGAAGCAATAAATTTGACAGCAAAACGTTTTGAAGAGTTATTTTTGCCTATGGAAGAACAATTAGTAAATGATGGAATATATTTGTGTCCGGAAACTATGGGCAAGGATGCTCAAATCGGCACTTATAGTGAAATTATTGATCTTTGCACTATTTCGAAGTGTCTTATGCCAACTTTTGATTTTGGACACATAAATTGCATATTGCATGGTGGACTTAATAAAGAGATGTATAATCGTATATTCGACTATTGTGAGGAGAAACTTGGGCATGAGCGGACGCAAAAGTGTCATGTTCATTTTTCCAAAATTCAATTTGGGGCTAAGGGTGAAATTAGACATTTGAATTTTGACCAAAGTGAATTTGGCCCTGAATTTGAGATTTTAGCTGATGTTTTAGTAGAACGAAATTTACATCCTCATATAATTTGTGAGTCTGCGGGTCATCAAGCACAAGATGCTCTTGAAATGAGGAATATTTACTTAGAAAGGCATAACAATTTTAAAATGTAGGTTTTGTTTAATAGGTTTGTTTAAATTAAAATTAAAAAATTACTAGACATTTTTTGTTAGGTATGATATAATCACATCGTAGTAAATTTTATTAGGAGAAAATTATGTTAACAGCAGGAGATTTTAGAAAAGGCGTTACATTTGAATGGAATGGTAGCGTTTATAGTATTGTGGAATTTTTACATGTAAAGCCTGGGAAAGGTTCGCCATTTGTTAGGGCAAAATTTAAAGATGTTATGACTGGACAAGTTAGGGAAGATACTTTCAATCCGTCAGATAAATTTGAAGAAGCGGTTATTGAAAAGAAAGAAATGCTCTATTTGTACAATGATTCTGACTTATTTTACTTTATGGATAATGAGACTTACGAGCAGATGCCTCTTAATCGTGAGACGGTTGCTGATGCCCTCAATTTTGTTGTTGAAAATATGAATGTAACAATGTATATTTATAAAGGAAAGCCATTTGCAATATACCCACCAACTTTCGTTGAGTTAAAAGTTACTGATTGTGAACCAGGTCTTCAGGGCGATAGATCTAAGGCAGGTAAAAAGCCAGCGACTATTGAGACAGGGTATACTCTTCAAGTGCCTTTGTTTGTAAATATTGGTGATACTATACGTGTAGATACACGTGATGGTTCGTATGTTGACCTTGTATCAAGAGCTTAATAATTGTCTGAATGGACAATTTTTTTATTTAGAAAAAGAAATCATATTTTGTAAGAATTTGGAATTATTTTTTAATTAAAAAGTTGACATGTTAGTGGATCTTGACCACAATTTTTTTAGTAGCATTATAACAATATATTTTTAGACGTTTGATGTAATAATTTTTATCAAGTTTTACATACTAATCGCATGAGAAAAAACATTTTTTGGCTAATTTATATTTTGAGTTTAACCTTTTGTGTCATGGTATTTTTACCAATTCTTGAGTATTCGCAGTTTGATCAGAAGTTTCTCACTTCTTATGACGAAATTGAAAAAGCAAATGCAGAAAACATTTTTGGCAGTTTGGTTCGTGCGGATTTAGGCAAATCTGAATTTAAAACTAGCACTGGATCAGAAAAAAAAGATTGTGTAACTTTTAAACTTTTTGGACTGATACCTATAAAGACAGTCGAAGTAGAACTATTAGATGATACACAATATTTTCTTGGTGGTAATATAATTGGAATTTGTTTAGATTGTGAGGGAGCATTGGTTTTATCGGTCAACGACAATAGTGCTTGCAGAGATACTCTATTGAAAGGCGATATTATAGTTGAAGTTAATGGTGAACATTTTAGCAATTTTGATGACTTTCAAGCAAAACTTGATTCATGTGATGAAGAAGTATTAATTAAGTACATAAGAAAAAATAAGGAATATGAGGCTATTGTGAAACTGAATGATGCTAAGAAACTCGGAGTGCTTGCCAAAAATGATATTTCGGGAATTGGAACATTGACTTATGTAAACACTAGCACTCATAATTTTGGTGCATTAGGTCATGCTATTACCGAAGAAAACGAAGGAAATTTAGTACCATGTAAAAGCGGGAATATTTATACATGTAATCTTTTAGGTATCAAAAAAGGTGAAAAAAATGAGGCAGGGTGCTTAAAATGTGTCTTTATGCAAGGAGAAAAAAGTGAAGGGAAAATATATTCAAATGAAAAATTTGGTATCAGTGGGAAATTAGATGAAAATAATCTAATTGATGAAAATCAGACTGCTAAACTAGGTGGCAGATTTTCTGTAAGACCTGGCAAGGCTTTTATTTACTCAGCTGTCAGTGGCATAAATGAAAAATATGAAATTGAAATAATCAAAACAAATGCACAAAAAAATGCAGATGATAAAAGTCTAGTATTTCGTGTGACTGATAAAAGGTTATTGGAGCTTACCGGTGGAATTGTTCAGGGAATGAGTGGTTCTCCCATAGTACAAAATGACAAAATTGTTGGAGCTGTAACACATGTTTTCCTTGCTGATGCAACAAAAGGATTTGGTGTATATATCGATTGGATGTTGTAATTTCTGTAAATTTTCTCCCCATCTATCATATTGCAATAGTTTTAAAATATCATATTAAATTGCGTGTGTTATTTGAAATTTAGGCAATAGGAAAGCTCTAAAATCTTTAATTTTTTTATTAAACACATTAAACTTAGTTTGAAATTTTGTTTTCATGTTGTATAATAACTTAAGAAACATAACGTATGTTTTAGTTTTGTTAATAATCATTATATTAATATAAGTGATTGTAGTGCTGTGTAAGGCAGAACTATTTCTAGTTTAGTTTTAATGAAATATGGACTTTCTATATATGAAGGAGTTAATATGCCACCAACAATAAAAATAAATGAAGAAGATATAGTAACACAAGCTGTTGCTATTGTAAGAGAAAAGGGGATAAAAGCACTCAATGCAAGATTGCTTGCACATAGACTTGGATGTTCGACTCAACCCATATTTAGGGTGTTTTCGAGCATGAGTGAACTTAAAGAACGCATTTTACTTGAAGCAGAAAAAATGTATAATTATTATGTTGCCGAAGTGGTTAAAGAAAGTAAGAGTAAAAATATACCTGCATATAGGTGTGTTGGGCTTGGTTACATTCGTTTTGCTAAGGTTGAAAGTGAACTTTTTAAATTTTATTTTATGCGTGATAGAAGTGAAGAAGATTATGCACGTCGTATAGAAGATGAAGATCTTGAAGGGTCAATGGCATCAATTCAAAAGGCGACAGGATGTACAAAAGAACAAGCCTATAATTTTCATATTTCAATGTGGATTTTTATGCACGGACTTGCAACTATGATTGTAACAAGCTTTTTACAGTTTGAAGATGCAGAAATCGATAGATTGCTTTCAAAACAATATGATTTGATGATTAATGATTTGAAAAAAAAATGATAAATCCTATAAAAAAATGCCTAGTAGATCACCTGTATTTATTAAATAGCTGTGTTGTATTATTTTTATGCCTTTGTATGTTTGGCATATGAATTTGTAACATAATGATAGTTTTGGTGGACTAATATACATAAGAATTATAAAAATATAAGCAATATAAGAAAGCAATTTAAAATTAGGCAATGGTATTTTTAAAATAAATGGCAGATACTGATTTTTTTGAACTTATTTACTTTAAAACATTGACAAATTATCATATTTATGGTATAAATTTACGAAAGGAGCGTAACTTATGAAATTGAATATGGCAAATGCGTACAATAGGAGTGTTGTTGCTGGATATATTAATCTTTGCCTAAAACTTTACAAAACTTATCCCGAAATTTCTAAGATTTTTGAAACTACTAAAAGTCAAAACATAAATTACTTAAATATATTTAGTCAGCTTTGTCAATTAGCAAAAATAGATAGTGAAATTAGAAATTTTTATGTACCAAAGGGTAAAGATATTGAAGAACAACTTTATGATAGTCTTCCACTTGATATTAAATATGAAATTGCTAGTAATATGTATGAATATATTCAACGTTTAAAATACAGAAAAAACAAATTTAATACAAACAGCAAAAGTGAACTTAAAAGTGCGATGATTGAAGATGTTTTTTACAAAGGATTTAGTACATCAACTTTTGATAAAATAATAATTGATCGTATCAGAATTATGCCTAATAAAGAAACGTGTGACAAATTGACAAAGTCTGGTATTGTCAAGCAAGGTGATGACGTATCTGTATTAAATGTTAAAAACAGAGAGATGAATAATTGTAATCTTGTATATTCATATAAAACCGCATTAAAGAATATTGAAACCTTTACCGAGTCTAGTTTAGAAAAATAATGCAAATTAATTAAGATTACTTGAATTTTTAATAAAAATATGATATAATAAATAATGGTGTTAGTCCGTATTCTAAGGATATTTAAAAATTCAAGCATGGCCTCTTCGTCAAGTGGTTAAGACGTTGCCCTCTCACGGCAAAGTCAGGGGTTCGAGTCCCCTAGAGGCTACCAAAATAAAAAAACACTGAAGGGTTATAAACTTTGAAACTAGCAAAAATTTTTATAATTTCTGCTAGTTTTTTTGTAACGTTAAAATATGATTTTTTATTGATTTATTGGTAAAAATCTTGTTTTCATTGGAACTTTATAATATTATAGTTTTAATAGGAGAATTTATATGGGCATTATCGTATAAAAAAATTATGAAAACTACTTATTGATAAAGGAGTAAACAAATCTGATTTACATAAAATTGCTGGAATAAGCAAAACAACAATTACAAAATTATCAAAATCTGAAAATGTTAATACCAAAATATTAAATAAAATTTGTAAAGTATTAAATTGTGATATATATGGTATTGTAGAATACTATAAGGAGTTGTAGTATGAATAAGAAATTGTATATAGAAAACTTCTTACTTCAAGCAAAAAAGATTGTGCGAAAAATTTTATTATACAAATTCATTTGGAAAAGAATTAAATGATGTTTATCCAAAGATTTTTGATAACATTGAATATAATAAAAACATGAAGGATAAAGACCTTGAATTAAACTGCTATTTGGGCGATTTATATGACAAAAATATTATTAGACAAGTACTTGCAAAATGCAAAAGTAAACATATAAATTTTTATTTTTTTGCGACTTTGAAAATTATGTTTTAGTTTATTTTTTATTCTTACGTAAATCCACTGAGTCGATTTTGATGCGAAGAGACGAATCATTGTCTATTATTCGTGAACAAAATCTTTCCCCGTATAACTCGCTAATTTTTGCTAAGTCTAAGTTAGTGGAAATGATAGTTGGGAGGTGTTTAATTTTACGTTCATTTATAATATTTAAAAAGCCACTTTCAGTGACATCTTTATACCTTGATTCACTTCCGAGGTCATCTATAAAAAGATATGGTGTATTTAGAATATCATTCAAGGGGTAGGTGTTTAAAAATCTGCTTTTTATAAGTTTTTCATTTATAGCAAATGCAGTTGTATAGGTTACGAAATTTCCGAGATTAGTCAGTTTATTTGCCATACATGAGAGCAAAAATGTCTTGCCGACACCAACCTCACCAGATATTAAAATAAGACTTTTGTTGTGTGTTTTTTGTTCACACCATTTTTGCAATTTGTCATATATTTTTTTAATTTCTTCAGGCTGAGAAAATTTGCTAAAATCAGAATTTTCGAATGTGTAATTTTCGTAGGTATTACCTAAGGAAAGTAGGCGACTTACCTCTTTTGTGAAGCACTCGCAAAACTCTGTACCATTCATTCCCGTGTCCTTACATTTACTACAAGTGTAAGTGGGAAGGATATTTTTAATATTATATTTCTTAAGGCATTTTGAAAATTCACTTTCAAGTTTTGCAAGTTGTTTAGTTTGTGTTTTTTTGCCGTATGCTTCGTCCTTAGTTACTTTGATACGCATATCTATCAGCTCGTTATAAAGACTTTTAACTTCGGCAATTTGCAGGGCGTTTATAAGGTTTTGTCTTGCAGTGTTTTCAGCATCATCTTTGCGTTTTTTTAATATATCACGAACTTGTAAGTATATTTTTTTATCCATGGTCGGTACTCCTTTATATGTCAATTTCGTCTATTGATTGAAACATGGCATTTAGTTCGCCATTTGAATAACTTCTTCCTTGATAGGCTGTCACTTGTGTCTTTTTCTCAAAAGGCTCAATGGCTTTGGCTTGCTCAACTGTTTTAACGTTCTTATCATGATAGATAGAAAGTAGGGTGGATAAATATCCCATAGGTGAAAGCTTGCCATTTGCTAGTGAGCTGGCATAAAGAATAATTTCGTCAGATAAATTCCATTCCCTTGTCCAAGTTTTGTACTTTTCACGATCGAAATTATTGACGTTTCTATTAACACCAATTTCTACAAGTATATCCTTTATTTTGTTATCTGTTTCTGAGATTTCACCTATATATTGTGATAATGCTTCTTTAGTAACTATGCCGAGTTTGTAGAACTTCATGATGTAATTATCGAGCTTTTCTAGTGTACGTATGGAGTTTTTAAATGCAAATTTTGCTAGTGTTAAAAGATATTCTTCATCACATCCAAGACTAACCCATTTAGTTACATACGTGTCTACAACCACTTCAAGATTATCATAGTATACACCAATTTCCTTATTTATCTTACGAGCGAGGTCATAAAGCACGGTTTTGTTTGCTTCATGTTCATTAATTTCGGCTACGGACATTAAATGATTTTCAAAGTATTTGGTAAGATATTTATCAAGTGACAAAAAAGAGGGTTTTGAAAGTTTCTTTATTTCTTGTGCTACAGCAAGGATAACATCCTCACCAAAATCAAGTTCATTTGTCCATTTTTTATATAGCTCTTTTTCTTCAAGTGTAGCAGGTCTTTTTTTACCAAACAGTTTCAAAATCTTTTCAATAACGACATTATTTTGATCTATCTCTTGCAAATGTTCTTCTACTAAATTAACTGTAGTAAGCCCTGAATTTGCCCAGTTTTTGGCTACTGCCAAAATGTATTTATATCCCACATTCTCGCCTTTCATTTTTATGCAATAAGAAATAATCATAATAAGAGCTTCAGGTTCAATATGTAGTTCTTCAATTAGATAATAGTACTCTGAATATTCATTAGTTGAAATCATACGTGTGTGACTAAAAAGTTCTTGCACTTGAGCATTGAAACTTGAATATTTTTTATCGTTATATTTCTTGATTCCACTTACAACATCTGTTAGGGGTATATATTTTATTTCAATGGGGATAGAATGAACTATTTGTACAAGCCCTTGTTCTTGCCAATATAAATAACAGCTTTCAATGTCCTCTTTTGACATTTTAAGTGCCTTAGAAAAACTTTCAATAGAATTATCAAAACTACTTGCGTTATGACACATCATTAGACCATACAGATATACTTTAACACACTCCGCAGGTGCATATGGCAAATAATCATTAATAAATATATTATCGACCTCAGTTTTATTATTTGCAAGATATGAACCTGAAAAACTGCAATACGCCACTTAATAACCTCCTCTTTTTGTAAGCATTCTATCATAGATTTAGAAAATTTGCAAGAAAATGTGATACATGTTATTTAGTTTTTTAAATATAGAATAGATTTATTTATAAACATCTACCCTTCAATTTTTATTGTTTAAATGTGAGGTAATTGATAATGGAAGTAATAGTATATTAAATACTATTTCTAATTAAGAATATTATAAAGGGAATTTTTTTGCAATGTTGAAATGAAAAACAACAAAATACAATTTTTTTGTGTTATTGCTTGACAAATATAAACTGGATTTGATATAATAACCAAGTATCCGCATGGAAATGGCTCAAAATGTTTTACATGCCATAACAGCGAGTTTGGATAGAGGAGGTATAGTTAATGTTCGCAGTAGTTAAAACTGGTGGAAAACAATACACTGTAAGAGAAAATGATGTTATCAAAGTTGAAAAACTTCCAAACAATGTTGGTGATAAGGTTTCTCTTGAAGTTCTTTTGGTTTCTGACGATAATGGCATGTTGTATGGTGCAAATGTTAAAACTAAATGTACAGCAGAAGTAGTTGCACAGGGGAAAGAAGACAAAATAGTTGTTTTCAAGTATAAACCTAAAAAGAATGAAAGAAAGAAACAAGGTCACAGACAGCCTTTTACAGAAATCAAGATTGTTTCTATAAAGTAATGGTATGACAAATATAACTTTTATAAGAAAAAATAATCAATTAATCTCTTTTGAGGCGAAAGGTCATTCTGGATACGCAGAGCTAGGGAGTGATATCATTTGTGCGAGTATCTCAACTGCTTTACAGATGACTGAGATTAACTTAAAGAAAATTTATTTACTTAGTCCTTCTGTGACGATCAGGGATGGATTTATGAAATTGACTATTAAAAAATCCGAACAGGACAAGGCACAAAATGCTTTAAAGTTATTATTTATCACTTTAAAAGAGATTGCAAAACAAAATTCTAAATATATTAATATGGAGGTCAAAGATGAAGTTTAATATTCAACTTTTTGCTCATAAGAAAGGTGGCGGTAGTACAAAGAATGGTCGTGACTCACAAAGCAAACGTCTTGGTGTCAAGGCTTATGCAGGTGAGTTTGTAACTGCTGGTTCTATTATAATAAGGCAACGGGGGACTAAAGTATACCCAGGTGCTGGTGTTGGGCTTGGAAGAGATTATACACTATTTGCAACCACTGATGGCAAAGTAGTTTTTGGAAAATCAAACGGCAAGAACATAGTTTCTGTAATAGCTGAGGTCAAATAAGTTTTTAATTGTTTGAAACTAAATTTAAGAGTAATAAAAATTGTTTATAGTTAGGAATATACTCTAATTAAGGGGCTTGGTATCCAAGTTCTTTTTTTAATTTAACAAAATGCAGTAGTAAAAAGAGATTGATATTATAATGTTAGTTAAAATATCAACATACAGGTGTATTATGTACATAATACATACAATATAATGTAGTTGATAAGAATTCAGACAAAGAGTGATTTTACTTTTAATTAAAAATATGCCTAGAACTATAATTAATAGTATCTCTTAATTTATATTTACTTTTTACATATTATTTTAGTAATTTACCTTTTTCCATAAAAAGCAATCGAAAATGGTTTTTAGAATAATCTATAAGATTGTCTTTTTTTAGTTTGCTAAGTTCAAACGAAAGTGCACTTCTATCTACGGAAAGATAGTCAGCAAGCTCTTGTCGGTTGTATGGGATATCGAAGTAAGTTGAGTTTTTCTTTTTGCTCACAGACTGCAAATATGTCAGCACTTTTTCACGGGTGCTTTTTTTTGTCACTTGGCTGAGTTTTTCAAGAAGGAATTGATTTTGTTTAGCAACTATGTTAACACAATTTGATATGACTTGTTGATGTTTAGCACAATTATTTTCACAACATTTTACAACTCTATAGCGATTTAAAGTGAGAATTGTACAATCTGTAATGGCGGTTAAACAATATGTGGTCGAAAATTTATTTAAAAATGCGTCCTCAAGGGCATAGACATCGCCAAAAGTGTAGCTCGAAATTATGGTTTCGTTGTCAAAATAATCAGTATAGATACATTTAGCTTGTCCTTCTAAAAAAAGAATGATATCTTCGTTAGTTTCACCAAGTTTTACTATATCTTGACCCTTTTTCACTTTTTTTACGTGTGTTTTAAAGCAATATTGAAGGGATTTTATATCACTACTTGTTAAATTTTCAAATATTTGGCATTGTTTCATCAAATCATGAATTTCCATAAATCACCTGAAAAATGTTGTAAAAACAACGGACTTTTATGGGAAGATTATACTATACTGATGTTGAAAAGTCAAACAAAAGGAGAAATTTAATGAAAATTAATAAGAGAAGTGGTCAGGAAGTCGAATTCGATAGTGAAAAAATCAGAAGTGCCATAAGTAAGGCAAATGCTTCGGTAGATGAGATTAAATTAAAACTAACCGAAGAAGAAATTGATGAGATAGTAAAAGATGTAACGCAAGAATGTGAGGGGCTCGGCAGAGCTATCAGTGTTGAAGAAGTGCAAGATATGGTTGAAAATGCCATAATGCAAAAGGGCAAATTTGACCTTGCTCGCAATTATATTAAATATAGATATAAGCGTTGGCTTTTACGTAAGGAGAACACAACAGATAAGCAAATTTTAAGCATTATTGAACTTAAAAATGAGGATGTAAAACAAGAAAATTCCAATAAAAATCCAACTGTAAACTCAGTTCAGAGAGATTACATGGCGGGCGAAGTCTCTAAGGATATTACAAGAAGATTGCTTCTTCCAGAGGATATCGTCAGAGCACATGACGAGGGAATTATTCATTTTCATGATGCTGATTATTTCGCACAACATATGCACAACTGTGACCTTGTAAATCTTGAAGATATGTTACAAAACGGCACTGTGATTTCGACAACTATGATAGAAAAACCACATTCTTTTGCAACTGCTTGCAACATCGCTACTCAAATTGTCGCACAGGTGGCATCAAGTCAGTATGGCGGGCAAAGTATTTCTCTTGCACATTTGGCACCATTTGTAGATGTATCAAGGCAAAAGATACGAGAAGAGGTATACGAGGAACTTCAACGAGTTTCGAATAAAGTCGATGAAAAAATACTAAATGAAATTACAGAAAAGCGTCTTTTAAAAGAAATTCGCAATGGTATACAGACAATACAATATCAATTAGTCACTTTAATGACAACGAATGGTCAAACTCCTTTTATTACAGTGTTTATGTATCTTAATGAGGCAAAGAATGAGCAGGAAAAGGCTGATCTTGCGCTATTGATTGAAGAAACTTTGCGTCAAAGGTACGATGGTATTAAGAATGAAAAAGGCGTGTATATCACACCAGCTTTTCCAAAAATTATATACGTACTTGAAGAAGATAATATCTACTACAATAGTAAATACTATTATCTTACCGAATTAGCAGCGAAATGTACTGCAAAAAGACTTGTACCTGATTATATATCTGAAAAGGTGATGAAGAATTTAAAGGAAGGGAATTGTTTTCCAGTAATGGGTTGCAGATCAGCCCTTTCGCCTTGGAAAGACGAAAATGGAAATTATAAATTCTACGGAAGATTTAATCAAGGCGTTGTTACGATTAATTTACCCGATGTCGCACTTTCGTCTGAAGGGAATATGGAGAGATTTTGGCAGATCTTTGATGAACGTTTGGAACTTTGCTACAAAGCGCTTATGTGTAGACATAATAGACTCAAGGGTACATCTTCGGATGTAGCACCTATCCTTTGGCAACATGGAGCGTTGGCGAGATTAAAACCAGGAGAAACTATTGATAAACTTTTATATGGTGGATACTCTTCAATTAGTCTTGGTTATGCAGGTCTATATGAATGTGTAAAGTATATGACGGGTAAGTCGCATACTGATCCAGAGGCTACTGGGTTTGCTTTGGATGTTATGAAATATATGAATAAAAAATGTGAAGAGTGGAAAGCAAAGACAAACATCGGCTTTGGTATTTATGGTACGCCTATTGAAAGTACTACATACAAGTTTGCAAAATGTCTTCAGAAGAGGTTCGGAAAGATTGAGGGTATTACAGATAAGTCCTATATAACGAATTCTTATCATGTTCATGTAACAGAACCGATAGATGCTTTTTCGAAACTTAAGTTTGAAAGTCAATTTCAAGCTCTTTCCACAGGCGGAGCAATAAGCTATGTTGAAGTACCTAACATGCAAAATAACTTGGGCGCTGTGCTTAACGTGATAAAGTATATATATGATAACATCATGTATGCTGAACTTAATACCAAGAGTGACTATTGTCAAGTTTGTCATTATGATGGTGAAATTCAGATTGTGGAAGACAATGGTAAACTTGTTTGGGAGTGTCCAAACTGTCATAATCGAGATCAAACTAAGATGAACGTTGCAAGACGTACATGTGGGTATATAGGTTCTAACTTTTGGAATCAAGGCAGAACTCAGGAAATTAAAGAGAGAGTTTTGCACCTGTAAAAGAGAATAAAATTACAGAATGTAGTTTTGTTTTAGCTTAATGAAATTATATCACAACAAAAAGACTAGGCAATGCTTAGTCTTTTTAAGTTTGTTTGAGTTTAGTAAACGGATATGCCTCTTTCATTGTTACAAAATTTTCAACAACGTCTGCAAGATACTTGATATTGATTATAAAAGTACAACATTCACCATCTTTTTGTCTCTTTTGCGAATGTTTTGTGTCTATATTCAACATAAAGTCACTTATTTTGATTATTCCATTTTGTAAGGATTAAATCTTTTTACAGATAAAGATATATGAATATGATTCGTCAATAAGAAGATCATTAGGATAAGCGTAAATGTATGAGTTCATTATAATAGCATCTTTTGAATAATTGTATTTATTTAAAAGTTTTTCATTATATATGTTCAAGTCTCCATGTTTTAGCTCATATTCTTTTGAAACAATCATATTGCAAAGAGATTGCCCTAGGATTTTTTCAATTTCAAAACTATGTTCATTAAGTAGTTTTACTATGTCTTCTTTTTTAAATACGTGCTTATGAAACTTATAAATTATGTTACCTTTTTCATCTAACTGCTCATATTTATAATTAGGAACAGATATTAATAAATATCCTCCTATTTTTAAAATATTTTGTAAAGACTTTAAAAATTTTTCGGTTTGTTCTATATGTTCAATAGTTTCAAAACTTATAACTGCATCATATTTTTTTTTATTAAGAACTTCTTTGTTAAAATCAACTTGAAAAAAATCGGCATTTTTAATTTTTCTTTTTAATGCAAGTTTTAAATTTTCATTTCGCAAATCATAGCCATCAATTTTATTACATACATCCGACAAATACTCTGTTCCATAACCCGTTGCACAAGATATATCAGCAACATATGCGTTTTTTAAATTATCTTTAATAAAATTTCTAGCAAATATATATCTACCAGAATGTTCAAGTTTCATCCAATAACCATATTTTTGTTTGTCGAAAGGATCGCAATATTCAACCTCTACCATAAAATCCCTTTATAAAAATTATTATATAAATTTAATTTTATTTAATTATATCATATTTTCTCTTTTTTACATTTAATTTTTGAATATTTTTTTTTGTTTTTACAATATAATTTTTCGCATTAATTTTCATAAGCAAACTATTTGTAATAAAAAATGCCACAAGGATGTTTGGCAATCAATATTCTTATGTAAACTTTAAGATTTTTATTATAGCAAAAACTTCTTGTTTTCATTTCAAAAAAAATACCATTTATAGCAAAAGCGTCTAATAATTTTTCCATTTACTACTTCTACTAGAAATAAGACAATTACTTATTTTATATGGAGCTGATGGTGGGACTCGAACCCACGACCTGTTGATTACGAATCAACTGCTCTACCAACTGAGCCACATCAGCGTGTATACTTGTCACTATCTCTTTGTGATAGGAAGTGTAATAATTACATATGAAGCAGGATAATGTAAATTTTTGGTGTTAATTCTTAATTTTGTTATAAATTTAGTTAAGATATGAATTTATTAGTTTTTAATTTATTTTAAAATCTATTCATAACTATTAATTCTTTAACATACACCTCATTTCATTATACCATAAACTATCAAATATTGCAAAGATTTTGGCGGATATTCAACAAATAATTTGTAAAAACAACTTAGTTGTGGTAAGATATAACTAGTTAGGAGGATAAATGATCAATATCGGTATAGATGGCTTCACGGGAAGTGGAAAAAGTGAATTATCTAAAACCCTAAGCAAGCGATTAGGACTTAGATACCTTGATACTGGGGCAATTTTTCGTGCAATGGCAGTACTGGTGGATCTTAAAAAGGAAAAAATTACAGAAAGTAATATAGAAAATCTACTTGAGGCTTCGTGTATAGAGGTTAAATTCATAAATGATGAGCAACTTGTATACGTGGACAAGAAAGATTATACTCCATATTTAAGATCGGAAAAAATTAGTAATCTTGCATCAAAAATTTCAACTTTTAAATGCGTTCGCTCCAAATTTATGGAAATTGCACGAGAGTTTGCAAGTAATAACAACTGCATTATGGAAGGAAGAGATATTTGTACAGAAGTTCTGCCAAATGCAGATGTAAAATTTTTCTTGACGGCAGATGAGAATGTTAGAGCAAGGCGAAGGCAGGAAGAACTTAAAAAAAGCGGGCAAGAAGTAAGCTTTGAAGAAGTGCTTAAAAATTTACAAGAACGTGATTATAGAGATACTCATCGTAAAATCGCTCCACTCAGAAAGACAGATGATAGTATAGTTATAGATAGCACTAATATGACTTTTTTGCAAGTTGTTGAGTTTGCAATAATAAAAATTAATGAAAAATTGGTGGTGTAATATGAAGGTTGTTAATATAGCGATTGATGGGTATGTGGGAAGCGGTAAAACTACGTTGGCAAAGGGTTTAGCACAAAAGTTAGGATATAAATTTTTTGATACTGGAGCAATATATAGAGGATTTGCATGTGAGTTTTTAAATTCAGGGCTTGATGAAAAAATGATTGACGAAAATTTCGTAAAAGAATTTATAGCAAGTTTAAATTTTGAAGTGAAATTTAAGGGGGATGTTGAACATATTATAATTAATGGCACAGATTATACAGCGTCCCTTAGGGAATGTGAGGTTTCCCGACTTAGTGCTATTTTAGCTCCTTACGAGTCAATACAGAATGCTGTTAAAAAAGTTCAGAGAAAGTTTGCAAAACATAATTCATGCGTAATGGAAGGTAGAGATGTTGGTTTTGATGTTTTGCCAAATGCTGATTATAAATTTTTTTTGACTGCGGATGAGAATGTACGAGCAAAAAGGCGATATGACGAACTTATTAGTAAAAATAAACAGGTGTCTTTTAAAAATGTATTAAAAGATTTACGTGAACGGGATTATGCTGATGTACATAGAAAAGTTGCTCCTCTTAAAATGGCAGAGGATGCTATTTTGGTTGATAATACTAATATGGATTTAGATACTGCACTTGAATATTGTTTAAAAATCATATCAAAAACTGAGGTGAATTAGCAAGGCATAACTTTAAAAAAATCGAAAAACACTAAATAAGTGATAAAAATGTTTTTTTTGTTAAAAAAGGAGATAGCTATGAAATATAAAGTTGAGAAGATACTAAAAAAATTGGCATTATATAAAGATAAAGGGTTAATTGCGATTGTGTTAGGTTCGGGGCTTTCTGAACTTGCAAGTTCATGTGAAGATGCGACAATGATATCGTATGAATCATTAGGCATGCCAAAGTCTAAAGTGGAGGGGCATGTTGGACGCTTTATTTTTGGTAGAATTGGTAATACTAAGGTAGTCTTTTTTACGAGATATCATTATTATGAGAGTGGGAATTTAGAACTTGTCAGATTGCCTTTTGAGATACTTGCTGGTTTAGGTGTAAAAACAGTGGTACTTACAACAGCTACTGGTGCTTTGAAAAAGGATTTGAATGTGGGAGAACTTGTATTAATTTCTGACTATATAAATTTGACTGGAGTTAATCCATATGTTAATAACGAAGTTGTAAGATTTTTTTCCGTCGATAAAGTTTATGATAAGGATTATCAAAAAATTATTTTAAAGATTGCTAAAAAATATGATATTCAGCTCAAAACGGGGACACATGTACAACTTTCAGGGCCTAACTATGAAACGATTGCAGAGGTAAAAATGTTGGCATTGCTTGGTGGTTCAACAGTGTCGATGAGTACTGCACTTGATAGCATTATTTGTGCATATAATGATATGAAAGTACTTGCATTTGCATGTATTACAGATAATATACTTCAAAGTGATAAACAGGTTACTCATGAAAAAGTTTTACAAGTTGCGGGGGAAGCTTCTAAAAATTTAACTACACTTGTTGTTAATTTTGTTAAAATGTTAGAAAAAAGATAAAATAGTCACTACTTTTTATGTGGTAGAAGTAGATAATATTAATAGGAAAAAAGTCATGAATGTGTAGTAAATAGATTAGTATAACTAAAAATGTTGAAAGAAAGAAATTGTAGTTTCTTTCTTTTTTTAAAATAACTTAGTTTTTAAATTTGTTTATAATTGCAATAAAGGTATTCAATGTTATTGATTAACATACAAAAATCTAAGTGTTTCTAATTTTTAAATGATGTTATAAATAGTATCATGAATAGATTTGTTTAATAGTCATCATACACAATTACTTTTGGTATTCTCTGTATAAAATAATAAAATTTGCAAAAAATAACAGCAAAAAGGAGTAAAAAAATGAAAAAAATTGCAATTTTCGGATTTTTTTGTGCAATTTTATCAGCATTGATTAATGGGGCATGTGTTCCATGCTCTGCTTTGGCAGAAAGTTTGGTTGTACAAACATTAGAGGATATTAAGCTTGAAAGTAAGTCGGCATTTTTAATTGATAGTAAGTATAAAACTGTTATGTTTGAACAGAATGCTGATGAAAAATTACCAGTAGCCTCTATGGTCAAGATGATGACAATTTTATTATCTTTTGAAGCTCTTGACTGTGGTGATGTAAATCTTGACACAATGGTTATCACCAGTAAGGAAGCCTCTGCGATGGGAGGTAGTCAAGTTTTTATAGATCCATATGTACAATACAAGTTTGAGGATTTATTAAAATCTGTTATTATGGCATCAGCAAATGACGCAAGTGTGGCGATAGCTGAACATCTTGCTGGGAGTGAGAAAGGTTTTGTTATGAATATGAATAAGCGTGCCAAAGAATTGGGTATGACAAAGACAAATTATGTAAACTGCACAGGTCTTCCCGCACCAGAGGGATATTCAACGGCGAGAGATAGTGCTACACTACTATGTGAAATTTTGAAACATGAACATTATCACGATTATAGTACAATTTGGATGGATGAACTTGTGCATCCCTCTGGTCGCAAGACAGAACTTGTAAACACTAACAGGTTGATTAGGTATTATGATGGATGTGATGGTGGTAAGACTGGATCGACTAGTGAAGCAGGGTGTTGTTTGTGTGCATCAGCTGTCAGAGACAACATGAGGTTAGTCAGTGTAATAATTGGTGCTCCTAATAGTAAAACAAGATTTAATGAAAGTGCTGAATTGTTCAATTATGGTTTTGCTAATTTTGAACAAACAAAACTTGTTGATAAAGATAAAACGTTAGCAGTTATTCCGGTTTCTAAAGGGAAAAAACTTGAATCTGAGGTTAAGGCAAGTGAAGATTTTTTTGTGATTTCACAGAAAGGCGATGATATAGATTATAAAGTAGAACTTAAACTTCCTCAACAAATAAAGGCTCCACATAAAAAAGGTGACAAAGTTGGGTCTTTGCTGGTCATTAAGGATGGACAAATTGAAAAGGAAATTGATATCATACTTGACGAAGAACTTGTTGGTATTTCTATACTTGATAGTTTGAGGAAGATAGCAGATGAATGGTAAAGTAAAAAATAATTATTAAAAAGTATAGGAGTGAAATATTTTAATTGCGACCATTGTAGTCAGTTTATCACTTTTGGCGGTTTATGAAAACATATATAGATGTATTATGTTATACATGGTGGTTATCTACACATATAACCAAATTAATGAAAAATATTGATTATAATTAAGATTCATACATGTTTATCTAAAAGTATAAGTTTTTATTGAAATAGTAAAATCGGGACTGATTAAAAACATGTATAATTTGCAAAAAAGATTGCAATGTGTCAATGAAGCTTAATTTTGAAATGATAAAAAAATCATTATTTAGCGAAAAAGAGCATATAGTGTTACATGAGTAAAAATAGTGATAAAAATAACAATGACAAAGTAAAATATCTTTATAGGACAAACTTTAAGTTTGTTTTGAAGTTTACAGCAGTTTGTATTGTGTTTGCTTTTTATGTGCTTGCAGTTTTGTATATTATTTTTTTATGAGGCTATGATTTGGCAAGATTTTTAAAATATTTTAAAATAAATGTGTTTTTTATAGTTTTTTTTGTATTTTTTATTGTAAAATTCGGTTTTTTATTTAGTTTTTGGTATTTTTTGGCAACTATTATTCATGAATATGGTCATTTATATTGTGCGAAAAAATGTGGATACGTAGCTAAAAAATTTGCCCTTTCTCCATTTGGTATTTCTTTCACCATGGACGAGCTGTTAGAAAATAAGGATGAGTTTCTTATTGCTCTATTTGGTCCGTTAGTAAATATAATTAGTTCACTTATAATGATGGGTATTTGGTGGGTAATTCCGAGTTTTTATAATGTTTCGTGTGACTTTGTATTTATATCCTTAACTATGGCATCGATAAATTTATTACCTCTTTATCCGCTTGATGGTGGTAGGCTTTTTAAAGGGTTATTTTATAAATTAAAAATTGAAACTCTAAACATATTTCTTAAAGTATTTTGTATAATTACAATTTTTTCACTTGTTATTACGTTTTTTATTGTACTGCCTATTGTTAATTATTCTCTACTTGTTTTTGCCTTGTTTTTATGTATTGGTCTATTTGATTATGGTAAAGAATTAGAATTAGAAAAATACACTATTTTCACGAAAAAATTAAAAAATTTTTCTAATGTAAAATTTATTTATGTATCATATGAAACAAGGCTTATGTCTATGCTTAATGCTACAGCTACAAAATATTTTGTAGTATTTGTTATAGAAAAGAATGGTAAGGTTAAAATTTTAACAGAGAATATGCTTAAAGGCTTAGTAGAAAAAAATAACGTATCAGCAAGTATCGGAGATATAATATTTGAACCTAGAAAATTTTTAAAATAATTAAAAAAATGCAAAATAAGTGCAAAAATAATTAAAAAATAGCTAAAATTTTCAAAAAATAACAAAAATTTGTTGATAAGTTGTAAAAAAATATTTATATATGCTTTTTTTATAAATAAAATGATAAATAATTGTTAAAAATCAATCTATGAAGCAAACTTTGAAATATATTTATGAAATTTTATTTGAAGAGAATAAATATGCAGAGACAAAACATTCTGTAAGTTTAACTCTTGCAACAGCTCTCACAGTATTTTCTGCGTCTTATTTACAAAATAAAAATTTATTAGTAACATTTCTGTCATCGCTTGCCATAATATTTTCTTTAATTTCAGTTTTTTATAGTTTCATAGCACTTTCTGCCAAGACTATAAAGATTAAAAATCGTTCGAGAAAAACTTCTAATAATCTTTTGTGGTATAAGGATATTTCGAGGTATGATGCACAGACGTATATTGCTGAATTGAAAAAGACTTACCCTTTTCCTAAAAACTATAAAGCTGACAAAATGGATTTAGATTTGGCAATGGAAGTTATTATTACTTCAAAGGTAATATATTCTAAATTTCTGTATTTTAATTTTGCTTTAATTTTTTTATTTTTAAGTGTTGTGTGTGAAGTCGCCGTTGTGGTAATAATGGGAATATGATTGATATAAATGAATTTTCGTCAGAGTTTTTGTTTTATCTTTTGACAACCTTTGAAGATAATCCATTGCCAGATGAATGTGAAAATTTATTTTTCGTTATACGTAAAGATTTAAGAACTTTTCATCTCGAAATTGTTCCCAGTGAACTTGATATAAAGTTTACTTTTTTGACAGTTTATTATTCTCCTTTGAACTATGAATATTTTTTCTGTGACTATAAGAAATTTAAAAATATTTCCGAGTTTAAAGAGACACTTACTCTTGCACTGGATATTGTAAGCCAAAACGAGACACTAAAAGCAGTATTTTGTCATAGACATATTAAAATCGTTGTGCTTTAACTCAAAGTGATAAGAAAAAAAACAAAATAGTCATTTTATTAAAAAAATTATCTTATTTGGTATACTAGTTATAAAGTTTTAGTAGTTCTATAAGATAAAAACAGATAAGAAAATTAATTAATTTCTTATCTGTTATGTACTGATAGATTTTTATTGATAAAAGCTTTCATTATTCATTTTTTAAAAATGGTAAAAGTCTATCAATATTGTCACGTTCAAAGTTTTCTAATTTTCTAATTATTTCGTCTATTTCTTTGGACTCGTTTTGGTGATCAAACTTGTCTTTTTCACAAGTAACAATTCCCATAAATGTGCCTATTAGCATTAATTCAGCGATTTTACGATTAGAGGTATCCGTCATTGTAGACATTTGAATTGAGGTCCAAAGTCTTGCTTTTTCGATAAAGTTATTATCTTTTAGGCCGTCAATATTTTCTGATTTAGCTATAAGTTCACATTCTTTTGCGAGATTTTCATAAGTATCTTGCTCACGTGCTAATTCAGATTTTAGTGTCTCTGTTTCGACTTTTTGGAAGATATCGGCGATTGATTGAATGGCAGTTCTAATGTTTTGGTAAACTGCATTTAAGTATATTGTTTCTTTTTGTTCCATAATTACTCCTTTATATAATTAGTTTTTAATTTTAATCGTAAATTATACATAAATAAACAAATATTTAATTTATTTTTTAATAATTTTAAACAAATACACTCTATTTTATTATATGTATTGAAACATATTTTATTTTTGTTAAAACGCTAAATATATTTAAAATGATTTCATTTTGTATATAAATTAGTTTTTTTATTAAAATAATTTTATGAGATTATCAACAAAAATATTTTTAGCATTATTCATAACTTTTTTAATTCCATCAATATTTTTAACGAGATATATTATTGCGGGTATTATACCTACACAAACTGGTATAACTTTTTCATTTGATGGATATGCAATAGCGGGGCTTGTGACTACAGCAATTTCATTGATATTTTTTAATATATGTTATTTCAGATTTATAAAGATGCTTAAACTATCTTATGCAATATTTTTTCTAGTCACGCCTATGACACTTTTGTATAGTGTTGGTATATTTTTGCTAGCACAAGTTCAGTCAGGTGATGATGCTATGTCGGTGGCTGTGGCGAGCGTAATGAATTTATCACGAACCGATAATATTGTTTTGATTTTATGGGTAGTTTTGTTTACTCTTTCATATCTAATAGTTTTCTTTTTGAGTATAACTTTTATATGCCGTCCACTTTCGAAGGTTGAACTTTATTCTAGGAGACTTTCAGACGGAAGTGTACCAACAGAAAATTTTAAGCTTGGTGGGGTAAAACAATTTAAAGATATTGAACATTCTTTAAATAAGATAAATTATAATTATAGAGAAAGTGAAAATATGGTTAGAAAAACAAATTTAGAGGCTCAAAAATTTATTCCAAAGCAGTTTTTTAGATTTCTTGGAAAAACTTCAATAACTGAACTTGAACTTGGAAATAATGTTCAAAAAAAAGCCACAACACTATTTTGTGATATGAAAAGTTCGACTATAATTTCTGGGACATTAAGTTTGGAAGAAAATTTTAATTTTATAAATTCTTATCTAAATGTGGTGTCACCATTAGTGCGAAGGTATGATGGTTTTGTTGATAAGTATATGGGAGATGGATTATTGGCAGTTTTTGCAAGACCGCAGAATGCTATGGAATGTGCTATTGCAATATTGCGTGCAATAGAAATTAAAAATAAGGGTCAAAAAAAATTGCCTAACATTGATGCAAGAATAAGTATAAATACTGGCGAAGTTGTTTTTGGAATAGTTGGTGAACAAGAAAGAAAAAGTCCAACTATTATTTCTGATGTGGTAAACTTGGCTTCAAAGATGCAAGAGGTCAATACATTGATTGGTACAAAAATAGTATTTTCTAAGACTACTTTGTCAGAGTTTCCAGATTCATATGAAGTGTCATATAGGTATGTAGGTGTATTGAATATTGAAGGTCAAGTAAGTACACCATTATTTGAGTGCATTAGTTATTATAATAAAAATATGAAAGAACGATTATCACGCTTAAAAAATAAATTTGAAAATGGCGTACGTGCTTATTGTAGTGGAGAATATAAGAAAGCAAAAGAGATATTTGAGGAAGTTTTAAAATATGTTCCTTCTGATACTCCTAGTTATGTATATTATAACAAGGCATGTGAAAAATTAGATACAAAGAAAGAATAAAAAAATCATAAAAAAAATAAAAAAATAATCAATTTTTTAAAAAAAACATAAAAAACATGATTAAAATAATCATTTTTCCTGTTTTTAATAATTAAATCGTGTTTTTATGTTAAAAATGTTTAAAAAAATAACTTTTTTCTATAAAAAAACACAAAAAAGACTATTTTTGATGTTTTTTTAAAGTTTATGTATAAATATATTAACATATAGATATGTAAGTAACTGGCAACACATATTTTATAATTTTTTTTAAATTCTTGACTTTATAATATAAATGGTGGCATAATTAAATCATGCAGAAAATTTTTAAGAGGAAAGGGAAGACGTGTCCTCGTTGCTTTGTTCGTTTAAATGAAACTGCTAGTTCATGCCCATCATGCGGGTTAAGTTTTGCTAAATTTGAATTAGCTACTAACAAGGCGGGAAAACGGAGATTAAAAAATCATGAGAAAGAATTTGTGATCATGTCTAATCATTGGCCTAGCGATGTAAATTATCCTCGATTTTTATGTTTGACTATTTTTTTAGGTTTGACAGGTGCTCACTTCTTCAAAGCAGGGCGAATGCTTATGGGGTGGTACATGCTTATTTGTTTCGTGTTATTGATTGTTCTGACTGCTCTTAATGAGCTGATTTCACAGTTTAAATTTTTGACATCTGTTATGAGTTTGCTTATTGGTGTGTCTGGTTTGATGTGGTTGTATAGTATTGTTATAACTGCATTTAAGAAATTTAAATTTCCTGTTTCAATAGATGATGAACAAGAAGTAGCACAAGATATTATTGATGAGACATTAAAGTAAAAGCTATTAGTGTGTATGCCAAAATGTCAGGTCAAGGTGATTAATTTGATGATGGTAACCTTTTAAGCCATATCTTATTTTTCATTAAAAATACTGTCTTTATCAGGATAATCGTCATAGTCGTGTGGGGTACTTGAAGAGTTGCTTAAGTTTTGTTCAGAATTATTTTGAGAAAAATTGTCGTAATGATGTTGGTCGTAGTCTGAGTAATCTTCGTAGTCATTAAAATTTTTATGTTGACGTTCATATTCCTTTTGAATTTTTTCTCTATCTGAAACAAATTCTTGTTGTGCTTCGACATTTGCTTTAACATATTGTGGTTGTTGTGACTCTATTTCTTGACTATTGTTTTGTTTTTTATTTTTCTTTTTAAATTTTAACACCGAAATAGTGCCTTTATTCTTAAATGCAGAAAAGACTAGTATTGCCATACTTGCTCCAACGATTATATAAATTGCACGTGAGAAGATACTCGCCTGAAAACCAAAAAGACCTGCAACAAAATCATATTGAAATAAACCTATAGATAACCAGTTGGCTGCACCTATGATACTTAGCAAAAAGGCGATGAAATTTAGCATATTTTGCTCTCCTTAAAGATATTTTTTGTTTTAATTATGTTTTTATTCAAAAAGTCAAAGTTTTAGTCACTAAAAATATAAATTTGGCATATCATTGTAAAAAGATGTATATATATCGCATTATCACCTTTTACATCAATAGTCAAAAAAATCTGAAAAACATTTGACAAAAGATTGCAAAATGAGTATACTAGAGGGGTAGTGTTTAATTAAAGTGTGGTAAGAATATACGAATAATATGTTTCTACGCTGTGGTATGACGTAAATCATGTGACTTTTTATACCAATGGCTTATATCAAGTTAAGAGCAAAAGTGAGTTTTTAGAGTAAGAAATATTTTTCATGTATTTTTATGCGATTCATATCCATTGTTTCAGAAGGATAAAAAGTGTTGCTAAAACTTCTGAATAAAACATTTAAAAAAGGGTTACAATCAAAATTGCAACATAATATGTATAATAAGTTAAAGTGATAAAGCTTCATTTTATTAAATGAAAATGATGGCTTTTTATCAAATAGAATAATTTAATTTATAGTTTACTTAGGTTGAGAAATATTAAATTTTAGGAGGTAATTTATGGAACATTATTTAACAGTTGAAGGGAAAAAACAACTTGAAGAAGAATTAAATTTTTATCGTACAGTAAAAAGACCAGAGGTCATTCAACGTATAGCTACAGCAAGAGAACTAGGCGATTTATCAGAAAATGAAGAATATAGCACAGCAAAGAATGATCAATCAATAATTGAAGGCAAAATCGCTGAAATGGAAGATATCCTTATGAATGCTAAAATCATAGATAAGAGCGAACTTTCTTGTGAGAAAGTGGCAGTAGGTTCTAAGGTAAAATTATATGATCAAATGTTTGACGAAGAGGTTGAATATACAATTACGGGTTCGACAGAAACTAATCCACGTCTAGGGCTCATCTCAAACCTTTCGCCAGTAGGGAAGGCACTTATTGGACATAAAAAGGGTGATGAGGTAAGGGTTATGACTGAAGCGGGAATTGTAGTGTATAAAATTTTAAACATTTCAGTATAAAAACTTGCTTTTTGCCAAAATTTATGATACAATCTAATTAAGTTTAGATTTCTTTTTTTGTGTAAATTGTTAATTAGTTGATTTTTATATAACTAAATAAATATTTTTATTTTTTGCTTATGGGCAATATTTTGTGTGTTGATAAGCACAAACTTGAAATGGCGTTTTTTATAGTTGATATTGTAAACGCATAGTAAATTGTTGTAAATAACATAGGGTCTTAGATAACAAAATAACGAGGTTAAGTGTGGTAAGTTAGTTTGCTATAAAACAATTTGCTCAAATCTAAACTATATATCAAATGTTTATGGACAATTTTTGCGTGTTAGCAGGAAAAGTTCTAAATTAGACAAAATTTTAAAAAGGAAAAAGTAAATGGATAATAAAGTAAAAATAACCTTTTTAGGTGGTGTTGGCGAAATCGGTAAGAATATGACCGCTTTCGAATACAACAATGATATCATAATCCTCGATTGCGGATTGACTTTTCCAGGGGAGGATTTGCCTGGGATAGATGTGGTGATTCCTGACATGTCATATGTTATTGAGAATAAGGATAGAGTCAAAGCAATCATTTTAACACATGGTCATGAAGATCATATAGGGGGCTTGCCTTTTCTTTTAGAGAAAGTACATGCTCCTATATATGGTTCTAGACTTACTCTTGCTTTAGTTGAAAATAAGATGAAAGAGCATCCAAAAGTTAAGTATAAAGCCGTTACGGTAAAACCTAAAAATGTTCTAAAAGTTGGTGGGTTTTCGGTTGAGTTTATAAAAGTTAGCCACTCTATTGCTGGGTCACTTGCTGTTTGTATATCAACGCCAGTGGGGAACATAGTACACACGGGCGACTTTAAGATCGATTTTGAACCAATAGATGGTACAATGACCGATTTGCAACGTTTTGGTGAACTTGGTAAACGAGGGGTTAGTCTTTTCATGTGTGAAAGTACTAACGTTTGTCGTGAGGGTTACTCTATGAGTGAGCGTTCAGTAGGGCGAACTCTTGATGCGATATTTGAAAAAAATCCTACCAAAAGGCTTTTTGTAGCAACTTTTGCATCGAACATACACAGATTACAACAGATTATGGATCTTGCAGAGAAATATGGGAGAAAGATAGCATTTACTGGCAGAAGTATGATAAACATCTCAGATGTTGGGCTTAAAATTGGTGAACTTAATTTCAATAAAAATAACATTATTGATATTGATAAGATAGACAAATATGAAGATAAGGAGCTTTTAATTGTTACAACGGGCAGTCAAGGTGAGCCGATGAGTGCATTAACAAGGATGGCTGCAGGTGAATTTAAGAAAATAAAAATTCAAGAAAATGACCTTATTATCTTTTCGGCATCGCCAATTCCTGGTAACGAGAAGAGTGTATATAATGTGATAAATCAGTTATATCAAAAAGGAGCAGATGTTATATATGATGAGCTTGAAAAAGTGCATGCTTCAGGTCACGCCTGTCGTGAAGAACTTAAGATTATGCATAGTCTAGTAAAGCCTCAGTTTTTTATGCCAGTACACGGAGAATACAGACATTTGCGTATGCATAAGCAACTTGCGGTATCTCTTGGTATGGAGGAGCGTAATATTATATTGCCAACAATCGGGATGCAAGTAGAACTATCTAAAAATTCCCTTAAGACAGTGGGTGTGGTAAAAGCAGGACAAAAACTGGTAGATGGATTCGGACTTGGGGATGTTGATTCAAATGTATTGCGTGAAAGAAAACAATTGAGTGAGGATGGTTTTTGCGTTGTCGTTGTGAATATTAATAATGTTTCTGGTGAGATAACTTCCGAGCCATTCACAATCACTCGTGGTGTAGTTTATCAAGATGAACAAGAAACTTTTAATGGGGCCTTGAAGGCAGCTATTATTGCTAGTCTTAAAGAGCAAGATTTGAAAGGAGCTGAGCCATCTGTTATCAAAAGCACTTTAAAAAGAAATGTTTCAAACTTTATATTTAAACGTACGGAGAGAAGACCAATAGTTATAACTATTGTCATTTTGGATTAATGGAAAAAAATCAATATATCGGTGTGAGTGAAGTTGAATATGCACCTTTTATTCGTGATGATGGTGCGAAGTTTTTGTTTGACTTTTGCAAAGAAAAGAGACCTCAAAAGGTGCTGGAAATCGGCACTTTTTTGGGATATTCTGGTTCTTTAATGTTAAAAGCTTGTGAGCAAACACATCTTTATACTATCGAAATAGACAAGCAAAACTTTAAAAACGCAAAAAAGAATTTTGAAGCTGAAAAAGTATCTGATAGAGTAACACAATATTTGGGTGATGCGAAAGATGTTTTAGCATTGCTTTTAGATGAGAAAAACAATTACGATCTTATTTTTTTGGATGGACCTAAGGGACAGTATATTCACTATCTACCAACGCTTTTGAAACTTTTGAATATTGGCGGTTACCTAATTGCTGATAATGTCTATTTTCATGGGTTAGTCAATTCAGAAGTACCACCTAAACACAAGCATAGGTCCATGGTATTAAATCTTAGGAGCTTTTTGAGTGAGATAACTTCGTCTGAATGTTTGCAGACTGAAGTTTTGTCTATTGCGGATGGAATTTCCGTGTCAAAGAGGATTAAATAATTGTGTAATTTAAGAAATATAAAATTGTATAATTAAATCATTTGATTTTTTGCAGTATGCGATGCAATTAAGTGAACTTATTGATAGAAGTTTGCTAAATAATATAATAGTTGAACAATTTAAGGGGTTAAAATGTACGAATTAGACGACTTAGAGATTGATTTAGATATAAAAGGATGGGATTTTTCAGGTGGAAGAAGTGATAATGTGTGGGGATTAGTGCCTTCGTCTTATATTCCACTAGAATTAATAAAAAAATATGTTCAAAAACACAATAAAAAAAGTTGTATTTGGACATGTTATGACAAGTCATTTTATGAAGAAAGAGGGGGAAGATATTATGTTAACGAATTGGCAATTCCTGACAAAATTTCTGCTACTTTTAAGCCATCATTTAACAAATATTGTGCAATCGTAGAGAATATGGCAATGCGAATTGCAATAGTTCTTGATATGCCAACTTCTTACAATTATCTTGTTAAATTTGATAAAAAAAAGTGGCCTAAGATAACAGAACATTTTAGAACTTCCGGTAAGAATGAAACAGTCATGCCATATGGCGTGGTGTCAATCGATTTTTTGCAGGCTGTACAACTAGACAGACCACAGGTTGTTGATGACGTAATAACAAGAATAAATGGAAAAATTTCCTACACGATGGGTGGGAAAAATTTTAGTGGAGATGAATTGATTTCATTTTCTGAAAATGTTGCGGGAGCTAAAGTGATTTCGACAGAACCAGAATATATCAAGAATTGGATAGATAGTGTTCAATTACGAGCAAAAGAGGTTAACTCTTTACCAAAAGAAGATTTAAAAACGCAACTTGAACATGTTAATAGTAGAATAGTACGCTCTTTTTTGCTTAGGGAACTTTTAGGAGATTGTGATTTTACAGATTTGAATAGTGGAATAGTAGTAAACGAAGAGATGGGAACATTAAACTATGCTCCGAATTTTGATTATGGTGAATGTTTTAATGTTTTAATAAATATAAAACTTGATTACTTGCCTCAAGAGAGTGAACTTGAAAAAATTATGGAATCCGATAAAGATTATATAGCAAAAAAGGTTAGAATTGCAAATGAAACTAAGATAGAAGATTTGGCTAAAAAATTTGCATCACCAACCAGTCATAAGAATTTGTTTTTTGTTCTAATGAATTACCTAGAAGATGCAACTGAGTTTTTTAACAATCTTCAATACGCATTAGAAAATAATAAAATAGAAAATATAATACGTTCATATAATGAAATGTCGGTTGAAGGGAGACCTCTTTTAACAAAAGATGAATGTGAATTGTTTATAAAGTATATAAAAAATCGTGCAGATTGGTTAATTCAATTTTACAAGAAAAGGATAAGCATATTAAATAAATCAAAAGAAATAAACGAAAAGTCACGTTAAATTGTTAATAAAAATTGTGAAAAAGTGATTTATATGCCAAAAATAAAAGAATATTTTTGTGTTGAATGAAAATTTAGTGATAATTTTTAAATAAAATTTATCACTATTTTTTTAACTTTACAACAATTATTTTTTTAAATACTTTTCAATAAAAAAAACTAGGAAGATGAAGTGGCTTTCTTATACTCCTAGTTTTAATTAATTATTTTTTTTCGATATTTTTTCTAGCTTCTTCAATTTCAGCTTGTGAAACATTGCGTAATTGTTTGAGCTTATTTTCTTCTTCTTGCAAAATAGTTTTTTCAAGTGTCATTAAGTGTTCTGCACTAGCAAGCGAAGTCTTATGTTCAGACAAAGTAGCGATTTGGCTTTGTATTTTATTACGTTGACTTGCGTAAGTCTTAAACTTTTTTTCAATGTTTTTAGTATTAGCACCACTCTTACGCTCTGCAAGGACTTCTTCTTTATGCTTTGCTTCAAGTTCTTGAAGATTTGCTTTGAGTGTTTCAATTGCTTTGTTTGTAGTTTGAATTTCTTCATCTTGCATCTGCTTAGCTTTAGCTCTTATTGCATCCTTGTTTTCTATAGAATTTCTGCTATATTCATTTTTTTGTTTTTTAACAGGTCTTAATTTTTTAAGTTTACTTCGTCTTAGAAGTGCACCAACGATTGCAATTACAATAGCTAGTGCCATAATAAGTGATGGAAGCAATATCCAATTAAAGCTATTAGAGGAGCTAGCATTTTGTGTGTTATCATCTGTATCGTCTGTATCTGTTTCTGAATCGGAACTATCAAGAGCTGTGGCTACAAAAGTTGAGTTATCATCAAAATTATAACCACTTTCGTTTTGGGTAGTTTTAAAACTTTTGTATGAATCTTCACCAACCGTGAAACCATCATCACCTGAAATTACATCATCCGTTTTATATAATACGAGGTCAGTGATGTAAGCAATTCCAGTGGTATAGGCATCAGCACTTTTTAGAGTAAAGTTTAAAGTATTACTTACATCATCTTCAGCATAGATATAATATCGTATTGTAGTAAAACTTTCTTGTCCGCTAAATTCTTCTTCTGTACTTGCCTTAATATAATTTAGGTTAGAGAAATTTGAAAGATTTACTATTAGACCATATTCCTTTGAATCAAGATCATAATCATCATCGAGTAAGATATTTTCATAGGCGAACTGTGTGTAGAGTTTAAATTCGAGTACATAATAGTTGCCTGACGTAAGGTCGATGTTATAATTAGAACTAATAGAATAAGAACTTCCAGAATTAATTGTTTGTAATACGAAATAATTATTCTCAATGCCTAAGCTATCACCATTTCCGATTCCGCCATCTGCACCTGTGCCAGCATCTGACATAGTGTAAACGGGAGAGGAGCTTTCATATGAATCGCCACTTAAAAACTCATTAGTTTCTAAGTTAAGTCCGAAATTTGATAAATCTACAAGTTTGATATTTTTCCCTACTTGAATTTCCTCACTTGAAGAGTTTGAAACACTGCTAGCTAAATTGTCAATGTAAGCTCTTCCATGAATTTTGTTAGATGTTGTGCCGAGATTAATGCGAAGTTTTAATTCCATTGCACCCATACTTCCATCAACATATATGGTATAAAGTTGCCAATCATTTTCACTTGTTAAACTATTATCAGTATAAATTACATTATTGTTTTCATCGAGCAATTCTATAGTTAAGGTCGCTGTTGAGTCACTTAAACTTATGGTTGTGTAAGCAAAAGAGATTTCTTGTAGAGTGTCAGCACTTATCGTAAATGAGGAAGTTTCTATATATTGATAAGTTTCTTCCTTGTTGTACATCATATAAACATTGTCAGAGTATTTAGTTGTATTGTTTTGATATTTATTGTATGCTCCTGGATTGACTGCACTTACCCATGAGTAGTTACTATCTCCGTTTTGCTTTTTTTCAAGGTATGAATTATAATTTTGCTCAAAAACATTAATCACTCCACCTAAAGCGTTTTCACCAAAGGATGTATCAAAATCGCTAGGCACTAGTGGATAAACGATCTCTTCACTATCAAATGACGCACTATCAAAGGTGCCATTAGTTATTCCTGTAGAAAAGTTATATGAGAAAAATTCAAGGTTATCACTTTCGCCATAATCACTGGCGGATATTTCACTTATTGTGATATTATCAAAGACAGCAAGACCTTTTGCATTTTCACTATCACTGCCCAGACACAAGAAAATGTTTATGCTAGTATCATATAGGCTTCCGCCCTTAACATACATAGTTAATGTTTGATAATCGTTTGTGAAGTTATCTTCCGAGACAGAAGTTAGTGTTGTGGAGGAGGTTATACTTGCAAGAGTGTAGGAGGCGTTTTCATCAAGTCCATATGGATTATTTGATGATAGAATTTTATCATTTTCCTCTAATCTAAGGTAAGCAGACCCACTTTCTATATTGGATACTTTTACTTTTACTGAAATTTTATAATAAGTATTAGTTTTAATCTCAATATCAGGTGACTTTACTTCAACATAACTATTATCCTTATTTGACCATAAAACAAGACCATGCTCATTGTTTAACGAAAGGTCAGTTCCAACTGCTGAATAACCTGTTATATTTTCAAATAAAGTGGTATTTGAAAGTGACAAAACCTTAGCATATCCACCAGTTTGGCTTATTGTGAAATCATCTAAACTTTCATCTTCAAAATCGTAAATTGCCAAAGTTTTTTCTTCATTTCTAAGGTCAACAAACAAAGTACGTTTTGTATTAACCTCAGAACCATTTACGTATCTTGTTGAAACTAAGTCTTTAAATGAAACATATCTTTGCTCAAATAAATTTTCGCTATAACGATAGATTTTGACATCATCGAAAAATATAACTCCTGCAGAGGTGTCATTCCTATCTAGTCCGCCAAGCCATAGAGAGAGTTGAACGCTTTCACTTTCACTGCCAGTTGCGACAAAAAAGTAAAAAGTAGTCCATTCATCACAAGTGATTTCTTCGAATTTAGCAGTTCCACTTGATAATCCTTCAAGATACATTGCCCCATGAGCTGTGGCTACCTTTTCTGTCACAGAGGTGCGTGAATAATATTTTGCATTTTCACCTATGGTATAGTTAGTTACACTACGATTTTCGGTGATATAGCCTTTTTCAATGTTATCTTCTAAATCAAAGTAAGCTGCGACAGCTTGACCATATCTTACGATAGAAGTTTTTAAATATTTTTTCCCACTTTCTGTAATTATGGCACTTTCAGAGTAGTCAACATCAAACTGCTCGTTTACAGTTGAAGTTTCGCCATCAGTACTTCCACTATGAAAGGTTGCCAAAGCACTGATTGTATAAGATTTTACTGTATAAGTAGGAGTACCGCTTTGAATTGGTACGTAGTAGACTTTCCCATCTGTTGTTACCATGGCATAATCATCTACAATATACCCAGATTGATTTAGTACTATAGTTTCTTCGGTAAGTGTTATGCTATCGCTGGTGGTATCGGCACTTTCATAAGCAGTAGTTCCGGCAGAAAATGTATAATAATTTATAGTGTAATTAGTTGTCACATTTTCATCGCTAGTACACACATAATAGGTTACACTTCCACTTGTGAATGGTACAAAAACAAGTCCATCGGCATTAGTGATACTTCCTGAAAGTGAAGTAGCTTCGCTTGTTAGAGTGCCTACAAGGTCAAAGACATTATCATCTGTTTGATAAGAGTAGTCAGTTTTGACTTTTACAGAAAAAGTGTAATATGAATTAGCCTGTAAAGATATTGTGCTACTAGTTTTATAGCCTTGTCGTTTTGGATCATATGCGTCAGAATTTGAAGTTTTTGAGTTAATCATCAAAATCTTGTTATCTGTGGATTTTGAACCTGGATTGTAGTCAAGGTTGTATGTTGATTTATTCGTGTTAAAAGTCGTACCAACATCAATTATACCAGCAGTTGTTTGACTATCATTATTTTGTCCAGTCCATCCTGTAAGGCTTGTAGAAATATAGTTGGAAGAAGTTCCATTTGAAAAATTGGAGTTTGACAACTCTTGCTCTTCTTGATATGAAGTGATAGGCTCACTTGTTCCCGTGCTTGCACTAGCGGTGAGTAAGTTTGTACCATAGCTTATGGGGAGACTTAAAACTAGCGCTGAACCTATAAGTTGTTTTATTAAGAATTTTTTATTCATAAAAATGCACCTTTTATAAGTATTTAACTTTTTCATTATATAACATTTGCACTTCTTTTTGCAAATAAAAAAGATAGGTTTTTTTATTTTGTTAATAATTATTCTGTTGTGTTGCTTGTGGCGGATTTTAAATATGTTAATATAAGTTTTTCGAATTTTACCGCAATTATAACGAAAGTAAATATATTTTTAACAAAATTATCAATAATAATAACATGCAAACTAAAAGCAATAACAAAGCATTTATAAAAAAAGAATTACGAAATAAGATGAATTTACAAAAAAAAGACAAGCTCAATTTTTTAAGAGTGTTTTATCTTATCCTTGCGGGAGCGGTCATAGGGCTTTTAAATGGCTTTTTTGGTGGTGGCGGAGGAATGGTTTGTGTGCCACTACTTGAAAAAGTTCTTTTTCTTAATAACAAAGAGGCACATGCAAGTGCAATTTTGGTCATTTTCCCCCTTTCATTTTTATCAGCTTGTCTTTATATCGCAAATGGTTACATAGCAACATTTCCCTTTATATATGTCACTATTGGAACGACGGCAGGAGGTCTTGTTGGGGCTTTCGCACTTAAAAGGTTAAATTCAAAAGTTATTCGATGTATCTTTGCACTTTTGATGCTTTTGGCTGGGCTTAGACTTCTATTTTCATAAGGTGGCAGTATGCAAATCATATATTTAATTTTAATAGGTTTAGCTGGAGGTTTCTTTGGTGGTATGGGCATGGGTGGAGGGACTCTTTTAATTCCACTTCTTACGCTGTTTTTGGGTGTTGAGCAAAAGTTGGCACAAGGGCTAAATTTGTTATCTTTTCTTGTTATGGCGATTTTCTCACTTTATTTCCATTTTAAAAATGGATTTATTCGTACTAAACATATCTATATTATCATACTCTCTGGGCTAGTATTTTCTTTTGGTGGAGCTATGCTTGTTTCACTTGTTCCAAGTGTTATTTTAAGAAGAATTTTTGGGGGATTTTTGGTTGTTTTATCCATATTTGAAATGCTTAAACTCTTTAAAAAAAATAAGTAAAACTCTATAAAATATTTTGAAATTTTTATTTCGTATGATACAATGTCCTTGTAGGAGATTTTATGGTAGATAAAAATACATGTATTGGCTGTGGCACTTGTGTAAATATTTGCCCAGTGGGAGCAATTTCGTTTGATAAAGATGGTAAAGTTCGAATAGACAGAACGATATGTATTCGTTGTTATAGTTGTCAAGCAAGTTGTCCGATGGGAGCTATTGATATTGATAAGGTTTCAGATAAAAACACTCCCCCTGAGACAAATTAAAGCAAGTTTCACTTATGGTTAAAACAGGTACAAATTTATATTTTTAATAAGCATTGACAAATTTTTAAAGTTGTGATACACTCTACTTGGCAAGGAGAAAAGTATGGACAAAACAGCATTTATTGAATTAAATGAAAAACAATTAAAACTTAAAGTTGTTGAAAGTCGCCTTGGTAGATTTAGAACTATATATGAGCTTTCAGATGATATCGATATATCTGCAGAGCTTTTTAGGGATTTTTTATTTCAACCAAAAACTCGAACAATGATTGTAGATAAACTCAAAATATATAACAAAGCAATCAACATGCTTAACGTTACAAAAGTCGAGGCCTATGCTACTAGTGTGCTTACATCTGCACGCAATATTAGAGGGTTTTTAGATGAAATATTTACTAACACTGGACTTGATTTTGTAGTAATAAAACCTGAGGAAGTGTCAAAATATATTTACAACTCTGTTGTGGGTAGTGTCGATTTTTCAAAGGGATATTTTATTTTTGTAAACGCAGATACTACTAATTTTGTAAGATATAATAGACGTACGATAATAGCAAGTTCTATTATTCCTTATGGGTATCAAAATGTCCGTGAGCAAGGCGAAAATGACGAAAAGGTTATAAGCAAAGTTAAAAAGGCGATAGAAAGAGTTGAATTTGCTCATTCCATAGAGCCAGATAGTTTTTTTGTTGGTGCAGGTACAGTGTTTACCGATCTTGCAAAGATTTCAAGAAAATTGGAACGATATCCTTTAGATGTTGAAAATAACTATAATCTAACTTTTGAAAATTTTAAAAATGTTGAGAATTTTACCTCAACGATTGACCTAAGTCAGGTTAAAAAAGTAAAGGGAATATCTCCTAATGGTGCTGAAAATATTTTGAATGGTAGGCAAATTTTACGTGCTTTTTATGAGCAATTAAAAATTTCAACTTTTGTTGTTACCACTGCTAATCTTATGCACGGTAAAATACTAAGTTCGCTTTCGACATCGCTTACAGAAAAATTTCCAGACCTTCTTTCGAACAGTCTTGATAACTATTACGAATTTACTAAGAGTGAATTTTCAATAAACGATAAAGTGTATTCAATGGCACTTTTACTTTTCAAACAGTTAAAGGTTGTGCATAAGCTTCCAAGAGCATATTCAAGAGCACTTAGAATTTCTGCATATATGTATGATTCTGGCAGACGTATCAATCCAGATAATTATGAAAGATATTGTTTCGATGCTGTAATAAATAGTGGGGTGGTTGGTTGCACTCAGAAGGAACTACTTTTAGGAGCTTTTGCATGCCTATGTCAAAATCTTGATAACTTTAATTTATCTGAATGGATGAAATACAAGTCCATTCTATCTGACGAGGATATGGATGCAGTGAGAAAGCTCGGAGTATTAACTAAGCTTGCAGTAGCCTTAAATGCTTCAAGGAAGGACGTTATTGAGGATATTGTTTGTGACATTCTAGGCGATGCTATTATTATAAAGACGGTGGTAAGTTCAGATCCAAGTTTTGAGCTTATGGAAGGGCTTAAACTTTCAGAGCCATTTAAGAAAGTATTTAAAAAGACTCTTCAAATCATTTAAAAACAAGAGGTGAGTATGTACTACGGAGCAATAAAAAAATGTGATATTGCCAATGGCGTAGGGGTTAGGGTTTCACTCTTTGTATCTGGATGCACGAATCATTGTGAGGAGTGTTTTAACAAGGAAACATGGGATTTTTGCTATGGTCAGCCCTTCACACCTAAGACAAAAGAGTATATCTTAGAATTATTAAAGCCAGATTATGTGGATGGCTTTTCTCTTTTAGGCGGAGAACCATTCGAGCCTCAAAATCAACAGGAAATTTTACCCCTTTTGATTGAAATTAAAAAGCAGTATCCAAATAAAACAATTTGGGTATATACAGGTTTTCTATTCGATAAGGAACTTTTAGCAAGTGGAACATATGCTCATACGGATATTACAAGAGAAATTCTTAGTCATATTGATGTTCTTGTAGACGGAAGATTTGTAAATGCACTTAAAAATCTCAAATTAAAGTTTCGTGGTTCATCTAATCAAAGGATAATTGATGTAAAAAAGAGCCTGGCCTTAGGGAAGGTTGTAAAATTAGAGGTAGATGAATTTGGCAAACTATTTGAGATTGAGAACTAACAATTATTATATCAAGTAGCATTAAAGTCACATAAAATTTAATTTAAAATAGAAAATAAAGAATTATAAATCTTTATTTTTTTATATCTTTCAGGATAAAAATATAACTTTTTTTATAGTATAGAGTTTAAAACTTTCATTTTTATTACAAATTACATATTGACAGATTGGACAAATTGAGATATAATCATAGGCATGAAATATGAAAAGTATAAAAACGAAAACAACATTTATCCTGAGGAAATTCATGGTATTTTAAAAAACTATTCATCAATTTTACAATCTGTTCAATTTGAAAACTTTTCAAACGAGCTTAATAAGATTGTCAAAATATATCAGCCAATAAAAGTGACAGTATACAATTACAAAACATCATCATATCATACACTTGATATCACTGAAGAAAATGTTATTGTTGCATTTGTTAATCAAGTATGGAGCAGGCTTTCACAAATTAATCGTATAAAATGTGCTTTGTGGGCTGTTGAAAATATTTGCAAAACATATGGTCTACCATCAGCAGATGTTTCATTTTTTTGTGAGGGAAATGAGTATTTATGTTACATGACTGATAGCAGAACGATTTACATAAATATATTAAATGCCATTAATATACCAGGAACGATTTTTTATGGCTGTATAATGCATGAATTAAGGCACTATGCGGATGACCTACAAGGCGATAATTATGTTTTAAGAAAAGGTCCTTTTACAGTTGGACATGCTCTTTATGAAAAGTGGAAACATAATTACCTTGATACCTCTTTTATAATTTCTTATTTAGAGAATTTTAAAGGCAAGATAACATTATCTGATTATGAAATTGCAAATAATCTATACCATAATTGCTATGAAGAATTTTTAGCGTATAGTATTGAAGAATGGGCTATGAAAGACATATTAAAAAATGAGCAAGTGGCAAGTTATGTTGAAAACGAGGATTACAAAACTACATATATGTATATAAAAAATTATGGTGTAGAAGCGAATGGAGTTATTTCAAGAGAACTTTTAAATCTCGCTTTTAAGGTCTTTAATGATTTATATGATCCATACTATGATAAAGAATTTATAAATAAATACAAACAAATCTCTAAAGCGTATCAAAGGGCAACAAAAGAAAATTTGCAAGATAAATAAATATATTTGTTTTGCTTTTTTTTATAATTATGCTAAAATATTTGTGTGTAAGCCATGGAGGAGATATGAGAAGTTTTAAGTATGCTGTAGAGATGGGCGGTTATTGTACAACTATTTATAAATTGGGTGAGGGGGTAGTTTTGAAAGAACCCACACTTGTTTGTGCTAAGCCTAGTGGGGATGGTTATGAAATAGTTGCTCTGGGTGAGGGAGCAAAGAATATGGTTGGCAAGACGGCAGACAATGTGGATGTTTTTACTCCTATTTCAAGCGGTGTTATCTCTAATTTTGAATACACTTCTGTTTTACTTCATTATTTTCTCGGGAAAGTGGGATTTAAAGAAGGATTTGATAGTTTGCTTATGGTTGTGCCTAGTGGGGTGACTGTGCAGGATAAACAAAAGCTTTCAAATCTTTGCGAATCCGTTGGTGCAAGAGATTTTGTTCTTGTTCCAGCTGTCATTTGTGCTGTAATAGGTGCAGGTAGAGAGATTGGTACATCTCATGTAAATATGGTGGTGGATATTGGTGGAACTGAATGTGAAGTTGGTGTGCTTAACATGAATACCATTGTAAAGGCAGTTACGCTTTACATCGGTGGCAGAGGAATGGATGTTGCAATTTCAAATTATATTGCTTACAAAAAAGGGCTTGTTATCGGTTTGCCGACTGCTGAGAACCTTAAAGAAGAGGTGGCGAGTCTTTATGATAATGATGACAGGAAACTTGTAGTAGGCGGAGTTGATATTGAAACTAAAACTCCACGAACTGAAATAATCAATTCGGCTTGTTTAAGACCTGCAATTAGACCTTACATTGATGAAATAATCAGGGTTATGGACACTAGCATCAATCTTCTTCCTCCTGAAATGACAGCTGATATTATTTCATCTAAGATACTCTTAACTGGTGGGGTGACTTGTCTTGCGGGGCTAAAATACTACATAGAAACTAATCTCAAATATCCTGTTGAGATAGCAGATGACCCAAAATATTGTACAATTATGGGAGCGGGAAAACTTATATCAAATCCTGAAAAATTACAAAATATTTTAGAAAATTTATAAAAAAACTGATTTTTTTTCAAAAATTGTAATTAAAAATACGAAATTTTATAAAAAATATGAAAGGCAATATATGGAAAATAAATATGAACCACAAAAATTTGAAAAACAAATATATAAAAACTGGCTTAAAAATGGATATTTTCATGCAAGTGTGAATTACGACAAGCCTAAGTACTCGGTATGTATGCCACCTCCTAATGTTACTGGCAAGGCACACATGGGGCATGCCCTTGATAATACCATTCAAGATATTTTGGTACGTTTTAAAAGAATGCAAGGTTATAACACTTTATGGGTGCCGGGAACTGACCATGCTGCAATCGCTACTGAAGCGAAGATCGTTTCTTCACTTGAAGAACAAGGTCTTTCTAAGGATATGGTAGGTAGGACAGAGTTTATCAAACGTGGTTTTTTGTGGTATGAGAAATATGGTAATATAATATGTGACCAACTTAGTGAAATGGGCATTTCGTGTGATTGGAATAGAAAGGCGTTTACGATGGATGACAAAAGGTCGCAAGCAGTTCGTAAAGCTTTTGTCACATATTATAAAAACGGGTTAATATATCGTGGTACACGTGTTGTGAATTGGTGTCCTCACTGCAAAAGTTCAATTTCTGATATAGAGAATGTCTATAAGACACAGAATACATTTTTATGGCATATTAGGTATCCCTTTGCGGATGGGTCGGGTGCTGTTATAGTTGCAACCACACGTCCAGAAACTATCTTTGGTGACACAGCTGTGGCTGTTAATCCTAAAGATGAGAGATATAAAAATATGATTGGGAAAATGTTGGTATTGCCTTTAACTAATCGTCAAATTCCTCTCATTGCTGATGATTACTGTGAGATTGGCTTTGGCACTGGTGCAGTAAAAATTACACCTGCACATGATCCAAATGATTATTTAGTTGGACAAAGACACAATTTAGAAGTTCTAGAAGTGATTGATGCTGATGGTAAGCTTAATAAACATGCAGGAGAATTTGAGGGACTTGACCGATTAGAAGCTAGGAGCAAGATAGAGAAAAAACTAAAAAGTGAGGGGTATCTCGTCAAAGTTGAAAAATACAAAAACAATGTAGGAACTTGCATACGATGTGGAACAATGACCGAGCCTCGAATTTCTGATCAATGGTATGTCAAAATGAAAGAACTTGCAAAGCCTGCGATAGAGGCAGTAAAGAACGGAAAATTGAAATTTCATCCAAAAAAATTTGAAAAAAAATACCTATATTGGCTTGAAAATATACAAGATTGGTGCATTTCTAGACAACTATGGTTGGGACATAGAATACCAGTGTTTACTTGCAAAAATTGTGGATGTGTAATGTGTGAAATGGAAGATGTTAAATGTTGCACAAGTTGTGGTTCAAATAATATCGTACAAGATAATGATGTTCTTGACACATGGTTTAGTTCGGCACTTTGGCCATTTTCTACTCTCGGTTGGCCAGAAAAAACTGACGACCTTAATTACTTCTATCCAACAAACACTTTGGTTACAGGTCCAGATATTATCACATTTTGGGTAGTTAGAATGGTTTTCTCTGGGATTTATTTTATGGGAGATGTGCCATTTTCTGACGTAGTCATTCATGGAATTATGCGTGATAGTTTAGGGCGTAAGATGTCTAAAAACTTGGGGAATGGTATTGACCCTCTTGATGTGATATCGCAATTCGGTGCAGATAGTATGCGACTTTCTGTCGTTAATGGTACAAGTATGGGGCTTGATATGCGATATGATATGGAAGATGCGAAAGAGAGTAAGATTTTTATAAACAAACTCTATAATGCAAGTAAGTTTGTGCTTGCAAATATTGACAAAATACAGATAAAAGACTTATCTGAATTTAAACTTGATACCAAAGATAAGTGGATTCTTTGTGAAATGCAGAAATTAATCAAGTCTACTATAAAGAACCTAGACAAATTTGCAATAGGTTTAGTTTCTCATAATTTAATTGAATTTACAGTTTCCAAATTTTGCGATTGGTATTTAGAGATGGCAAAGGTGGATTTGTATGGTAATGATAGCTTAATTAAAAATAAAACAGCAAATGTATTGCTATATTTATTAACAAATTTATTGAAACTATTTCATCCTTTTATACCATTTGTTACTGAATATATCTATCAGAATCTTCCAAATCATGAACCAACAATTATGCTTTCATCTTTTCCTGTTGTAAATTCAAAATTTTTGTATAAAACAAATTTTGAGAAAGTAATCAAACTTATTCAACAAGTCAGAAAAACTCGGGCAGAATTCAAAGTGCCAGATAATAAAAGAACGGCTTTGTACGTGGTAAGTGATAAAAATATGAAAGAATTTTTGCCTATAATTTGTAAACTTGCAGGAGGGACAACTTGCGAGCAAATTGACGGCGAAATTGATATTAAAAATGTAAAAATTATTAGTGAAATAGCAACAGTGATTATTCCAATGAATGAGCTTGTGGATTTGACTAAGGAAAAAGAAAGACTTCAAAAGGAAATCATGAATATAAAATTCGAAATCGAGCGTTCGAATAAAATGCTTAGCAATTCAAACTTTGTCACTAAAGCTCCGAAAGAACTAGTTGAAAAAGAAAGTTGCAAACTACAAAAAAATAAAGAAATCCTCACTAAATTGGAAGATGAGCTAACAAATACCTTAGCTGATTAAATATAAGAAAAGAAGAAATATTTTTTCTTCTTTTTATTTAACTATTTGTACGTGTTTATGTTACTATGGGTAGCTGAAAAACTTGCTCCTTGTTGACGAAAGTATCAAAATAGCAAAGTTTAAAACATATAAGTTGAAGGGGGATGCTTGATTTTTCACCATACAACTCATCACCTATTAAAGGGTGAGAAATGGAAGCTAAATGGACACGAATTTGATGTGTTCTTCCATGTTCAATTTTTGCAGTGCAATAAGTTTTTACTATAAATTTTGGATATGTTTTAGTAAAAAAATTCAATTTTTTAGCTAAAAAATCTATTTTTTTGTTAATTTTTTTGATTTTTTTATCATTTTTCTTAATAATTTTATGTTTTAGCAGATTTTCAATTTTTAATACATGTATGTATGTTTTAGCCTCTTTACCATTTTCGCTTACAATTCTTTTATGTACATTTACTCCATCACATATTAGAGTTTCAATTTTTTTATCAATAATCAAGTCGTTCTCAATCTTACCACGGCAAACAAAAAAGTATTCCTTTTCTATGTTTTTTATTTTTTGTATAGCAATACTATTTTTTGCAAATAAAACAAGGCCTTTGGTGTCTTTATCAAGCCTTCCTAATATTCTTATAGTCACAAAGGGTTGCTTTTTTTGAAGATAGTTTATGACTATGCTTGCAAGATTATAGTTTAAGTATCTAAAAGTTGGGATGACGGGCATGCCATGTGGCTTTATAACAACAAGGTAGTTTGCATCCTCGTAGATAATGTGTAGGGGTGCTTCGCAGGGTGGTATATTTGATGGCTCAAAAGGATCTTTGCATATTTCAAGGACGTCGCCATCAAAAACGAGTGATGTAGTTTTCGCATTTTCACCATTTAATTTTATATATCCAATTTGTTTTCTGAGGTGTTTTATATAATTTTCGGAACAGCCATATAACTTCAGAAACTTATAGATGTCGTTTGTTTTACGTGGACTATCTTTTGTACAAAATCCGTTTACATAAATCTTTTCATATTCCATTTGTGTATTATAACATATTTTTTTAGTTTTTTTTAACAACATAGTGAAATATTTTATTTTTATTTGGACTTATAAATTTTTTTTTGTATAATCAAAAAATGAAGCAGATTTTAAAAGTTGAAAATGTCACTGCTAAGTTTTTTGATTATTATTCTTTATTCAATGTTAATTTTGAAATACTTGAAAATGATAGAGTAAATATATACGGGGACGATTATATTTATATATTACGCATTATAGCGGGGTTAGAAACAAATTATACTGGCAGTATTCAATTTGCAGGACGAGATATAAAAAATATTGATTTTAAAAACGAAATTAGTGTTGGATATATACCACAAGAACCAATATTTTTTTCACGAAAAAGTGTAAAATACAATCTATTGTATGTTATGAAAATTAGAAACATTAAAAAACAGGTTTGTGAGCAACTTATAACTCAAATATCGGAAGAGTTCGACTTGACTAACGTACTTGATAAAAAAATAAAATATTTATCTGATTTTGAAAAAGTAAAGGTTTCACTTGCTCGTCTATCTTTTCGTCATTTAGATGTACTAATAATTGAAGATATTTTCAATAGTATTTCACAAGATGAACTTATAGATATTATTTCTAAACTCAAGTTCAGTTGCCTTATTTGTGGAAGTAAGAAAAAATTAGATGAAACTAATTTTAATAAATTTATTGAAATTGAAAATGGTGTTGCTCGTATTTAAGAGATATCTAATATTGCTATTATGTACGTAAAACTATGTATTTTTTAATAATTTTACTCACATTTTATAGTTTTTTAATA
>CAZZGZ010000006.1:0-2597 GCA_964653635.1 uncultured Lachnospiraceae bacterium | reverse complement strand
TTTTTTAATAATTTTACTCACATTTTATAGTTTTTTAATAGTTTTATACACATCACTTTTCAGTATATAAATAAAAAATTTAATATATATTTAAAGTTGTGAAGTTACTCAAAATACGTAACACTATCTTCTATTTTTTTATTATTTAAGGAATTATTCTTTTCATCTTTTTTGCCTGAAAGTCCTTCCAGCACTTTGACCATTTGTGCAAAACCAGAATTTGAATTTGAACCATTTAACATTTTTGTTAATAATTCTTGAGTGGAAACTCCATCTTTTAGAGATGATAATAATTGCATGATAAGTGCATTTGATTGACTGCCAAATATTGGATTAGAATTTGAAGTACTCGACTGTGACTTTGTGTTTTGAAATTGTGTATTTTCAAGATTATTTGGGAATAAAGGTTGGTTTTGCATATCTATTTATATGCGTCAATTCTAAAATAAATTTACTAGAAACGAATTTGTGGTGAAATTCATTTCAATATTTTCATTACATTTTCCAAAAAATAAAGAAGTGACTATAATTTGACAAAATATATAATGTGTTAAATCTAATAAAATTTAGCTTGTAGTATTTTGCAAAATTTTTTCAATGTAAAAATGTTTGTAATAAGAGCAAAAAATATGATAAAATGAATAACAATAATTTAGGAGTAGTATGAGAATTGTAGTTGGAATTTCGGGGGGAGTTGATAGCTCTGTGGCAGCATACTTGTTAAAAAAACAGGGGCATGATGTAATTGGTTTGTTTATGGTGAACTGGGAGGAACAAGATGGAACATGTACCGCCGAAGCAGATTTTGAAGATGTGAAACGGGTGTGCAATAAATTAGATATACCATATTTTTCTGTCAATTATTCAAAACAATATTATGAAAATGTGTTCAAGCATTTTTTATCCGAGTACAGCAAGGGGCGTACGCCAAATCCAGATGTATTATGTAATCGAGAGGTGAAATTTAAGCCTTTTTTGGAGCAAGCAAAGAAGTTAGGAGCTGATAAAATTGCAATGGGGCATTATGCCAAAGTGCGTGAAGAGAATGGTAAGTTTATATTATCAAAAGCACATGATTTGAGCAAAGATCAGACATATTTTTTAAATCAATTATCTCAAGAGCAATTAGCATCAGTAGTTTTCCCTTTGGCAGAGATTGATAAAACACGTGTGCGAGAAATTGCTGAGGAGATAGGACTTTGTAATGCAAAAAAGAGGGATTCAACGGGTATTTGCTTTATTGGTGAGAGAAATTTCAAGAAGTTTTTGAAAGGTTTTTTGCCTGCACAACCTGGTGACATTGTCGACTTTAGAACAGGACATGTACTTGGTAGGCATGATGGTCTTATGTACTACACACTTGGACAACGTAGAGGACTGAACATCGGAGGTAGAAAGGATGGAAATGGTGAGCGATATTTTGTAGTGGAGAAAGACATTAAAAACAACATTTTATATGTAACACAGGGTGAAGGAGAGGAATTGTTATCTTCTGCTCTTATAGCCACAGAATTCAATTTTATTCCTGAAATTCCAAAAGAGAAAGAATTCGATTGTCTGGCAAAATTTAGGTATCGCCAACCCGATCAAAGGGTTCATGTGAAAATTATAGGTGACGAAATGGTTAAGATATCCTTTTTTGAAAAACAACGGGCTATCACTTTGGGACAATATGCAGTTTTGTATAAGGAAAATGGAGATTGTCTTGGTGGTGGCGTGATTGATAAAGTACTAAAAATTGATTTGTAATAAACTAAGTGGTATTTTTTTGCTTAAAAAATTTTAAAGCAAGTTTGTTGCACAAACTCTTTAAAACTTATATCACCATTTGAATAAACATCAGTTTTGCTTGTAAATGTGACTTGCAGACAAAACTTCCGATAATAAAAACTATTGAAATTAAAGAAAGTCTGTTTTTTGAATTAAAAAACGTCTTATTCTATTTGCCAAAAATTGAAACATGTGATATAATGTAGGTACATCTTAACAAAACTTGCGATTTTTATAGTATGAAAATGGTGTATAGGACGGAAATGTCACATGTATATATGTTAAAGTGAGTACTAATTTAAAAAAATAATTTCTCACCAAAAATGACAACATACGTTCTAGACACAGGGGACTTGATTTACCAATTATTTATTGATTAAGATGCTTAAAATCTCACTTTTATAAGGGGGAAAAGAGTAACACAAGATTTCAAATGAAAAAATTTATCATAACCTTGTAAGACTCATTAAAATTCTGCGTTCATAGTGTTTTGAGATATATTTCACTATGTCCGCTACCTTGCGTCCATAGTGTTTTGAGATATATTTCACTATGTCCGCTACCTTGCGTCCATAGTGAAATGGATATCACATAAGTCTTCGGAACGAGGTGCTCGGGGTTCGATTGTTCCCATAAAAAATAATCAATTTGCGTCCATAGTGAAATGGATATCACATAAGTCTTCGGAACTTAGATTTCGGGTTCGAGCCCTGATGGACGCACCATTAAATCCCTTATTTTTAGGGCATTTCGGCGATTTTTCAGTCGCTGATTTTATTTTATGAAGACAAAAAAATAACCCCTAATTGTGACAAATATTCACAATT
>CAZZGZ010000005.1:0-52280 GCA_964653635.1 uncultured Lachnospiraceae bacterium | reverse complement strand
TAATTGAAAATTTAAAAAGTGTATTGTAAGTGTATTGTCTAAAATTAGTTAAATAAAAATAAAAAAACTCCCTAAATTTAAGGAGTTTATGGTGGGCTGTCGGGGACTCGAACCCCGGACACCCTGATTAAGAGTCAGGTGCTCTACCAACTGAGCTAACAGCCCAAATTTGTAGTTTAAAGTCATCTCGGACAATATATTAAATTGTTATGAAAATGTCTAGTTTTTATAAAACCGATACACTTTTTGAATACACTTTTTATAATTTTATTATTTCAAGGTGTTCAAATATATTATTTTATAATATATTAAGCTTGAAAACAGTGTGGAAAAGTTAATTATTAAGAGTCAGGTGCTCTACCAACTGAGCTAATAACCCAAACATGTTTTAAGGCGTAAACTTAAAGAATTTTAGACGACAAAATAAATCAAGTACATATATTGAAAAGTGAAATACTCACAACGTACTTTTTTATTATACTCCACATAGAAAAAAAAGTCAATCATTTACACTAAAAAATTATACATTATTCATTTTTTGTGATAATTGGACCATTCTCCCGTTCATAAGAGACAATGTATTTTTTTAAGGTCATCTCTATCTCCCTATTTCTGGAGCGACCATTTCTGTCAGCGATGATATCGATTTTTTTATTGACATCAGGTGGCAATCTAAGTGTGTAACGTACAAATAATTTTTTCATAATCAATATTTATTATATCATATAAAAACAAATTTTTAAAGTCTTTGATTTCACATTTTTTATAAAATATTACTATATAAAAGCATGTGCAACTTTAAAGTGATAAATGAGAAAAATTTGATTAATAACATAAACGTTTTTAAAAGTAAAAAAAAGTTATGTTTGGTTGTCAAAGCCAACGCATATGGACATGGGATAAAAGAGATAGTAAGTATTGCCAAAGGCAGAGTTGATTACTTTGCAGTTGCAAATATAGAAGAGGCTCTAATGGTTAGGTCAATAGACAATCACACCGCAATATTGATACTAGGTAACGTAACGCAAATAAAAAAGTGCAAAACATACAACTTTGAATTTTTGATATCGTCCCTTTCGCAATTAAAATTAGCCTTAAAAAATGGTTGTGAAAATCTTTTACATTTAAAAATAGATTGTGGCATGAACAGGTTTGGAGTAAAAGATGAGCAAGAAATAATCGCAATTAATGACTTTCTAAATAAAAACAACATAGTGCTAAAAGGAGTATGCACACATTTTCCAAATCTCAAAAATAAACGAAAAACTTACGAAAATTATGAAAATTTTCAAAAAAAATTAAAATTATTGAGTGAAAATCAAAAAAAATTCATACATTTTGGTGGTAGTGCAATCTTTGATTATGACGTGGAGTATGATATGCTCAGGGCAGGCTTTGGTGTTTATGGATACTATAAAAAATGCACACCGGTTATGACTATCAAATCACGAATAATCGAAATCAAGCATCTATTTTTTGGTGACGAAATCGGTTACGATGGAAAATTTAGAGCCGACAGAACATGTTCAATAGGCATCATTCCAGTGGGATATGCTGATGGATTGCCACGAGATGTTTCATCAAAGTGGAAAGTAAAAATTCTTGGAAATTATTTTGATATTGTTGGCAATGTTTGTATGGATTGTGCTTTTATCAAAATTCCACCAAACGCCCATCTTATGACAGAGGTAGAAATCATGTCCAACGCCGAAAGCAAACCCATGTTTGCATATGAAACTCTTACCCGATTTTCAAATTTCAGGGGAAGTACCATCATAAAAAAATGACTTGACTTATAGAAAAATAAATGATATAACAAAGTTATGATAAGAATAAGTGCAGGAAGGTATAAGGGGAAAAACATTTTAGGTGAAAAATTAAAAAATGTTCGCCCCACCACAGATAAGGTCAGACAGGCAATTTTTAACAAACTTCAAAATAGCGTCCTCAATACGAACATACTTGACCTTTTCGCTGGAACAGGGTCGATGGGAATTGAAGCGTTGAGTCGTGGAGCAAAACACGTAACATTTATCGACAACAACCTTCAAAGCATTAAAGTTTTAAAACAAAATTTATATAATGTAGAAAATTATACTTTAACAAGAAGTGATGCAATTACTTTTTTAAAAAATTGCTCGGATAGATTTGATGTAATATTTGTCGACCCACCATATAAGTCAGGGCTTTACGAAAATGCAGTGTATGAAATATTTTTACACAACCTTTTAAATGACGATGGCTTAATAGTGGTCGAATGTGCAAAAGAGGATATCTTTGATTTTGGCGAGTTTGTCATATTAGATGAAAAAGTATATGGCTCAACAAAAATTTGCTATCTTTACAAAAAAAATAACTAAAAATGAAATTTTTAATCATTTTTTAGCTATTTTTTGCTTATTTTTTAAAAAAATCATTTTAAGCTACTAATATAAGTTTGAATGTCCCCTGCAAAATCGTGATATAGTTTTATCTTAATACTATTTAATCATCAGTTCCTCTTCGCTTGCTGTTTTTGTGGTTTCTTTGTTGTTTCTTATTTTTTCACAACAAATCAGTCCGACAGCATAAAGCACATAAAATCCACCCGCACCAATAAATGATATAACGCAAAGAGTGTTATCTTTTTTTAAAAGTTTTGCATAATAAGTGTTTCCACTTGTATTTGCTATTTCGACTGTGTGTTTGTAGGAGTTGAGGTCCGCAATTTTCTGCTCATAAGATTCTTGATTTAGGTTCAAACTTTGAAGAAGTGCCAACTCATCGTTGTAACTATTATAATATGTATCGGTAGACTTGAATTTATGTAAATCATCTGTTGTTTTTTCAGCCATGATTGACACAGGAACAAACGGCAAGACAATAGCCCCTGCCAAAATAGCAGTCCCGACAATTTTTCCTACAATATTATTTTTAAGAATTTTACGTTTTTCGTTAAAAAATTTACATTTTTTATCCATTTTTAATAGTACCATAGCCATAGAAAAATGTCAAGTACTTGCACACAATTATTTTGACAAATACCAAACTATTGTGATATACTAGTTTGAAAGGATGAGTATGGAAAATACGTGGAAAGAAATCATCGATAATGAAAGGTCAAAAGATTATTTTGTTGCACTTAGTCGATTTATCGCAAAAGAGAGACAAAAATATACCATTTATCCTCCAAAAGAGGAGATTTTTACAGCCTTAAAACTATGTGAGTTTGACAAGGTAAAAGTCGTAATAATTGGACAGGACCCATATCACGAACCAAATCAGGCACATGGTCTTGCATTTTCCGTCAAAAACAATGACCTACCACCCTCGCTTGTGAATATTTTTAAGGAAATTGAAGATGACCTAAAAATAAAATGTTTAAACGATGGCAACCTTACACGCTGGGCAAAGCAAGGTGTACTACTGCTCAACACAACTTTAACTGTTCGACGAGGACAAGCAAATTCGCATAAGGACAGTGGTTGGCAGATATTCACAAAAACATTAGTTGAAAAATTGTCAAAACGTCAAGATCCTATTGTGTTTTTATTGTGGGGTGCTAATGCTATTGCCTTCAAAAACATAATTTCCCCATGGCACTACGTGTTGACCGCTCCTCATCCTAGTCCACTATCTGCCTATCGAGGTTTTTTTGGATGCAAACATTTTTCTAAAACAAATCAAATACTAGAAAAATTAGGAAAGCAACCTATAAATTGGCAATAAAGTTGATAAGTATCGATACAAAAAATAAAATTAAAACTTTGGAAAATTATTGATATATTTTTAACACATTTTTCAATTTTGTGTGCTTAAATTAAAATAGTATTTTGTTTTGTAAAAAATAATTTAAGTAGTATAATATCAATAATGGTTTAATCTTTATTACATTTTTAAGGCACATAATAAATTATAAACTAAAATTGTGTAATAATCTACCACCCGTCATCCATATAGAAATCTTATAACTAAGTGATGTTGTCTTGTAACTTACAAAAGTTTCAAAAAAGGAGAAGAAATGGAAAACAATAATCTACCACCTCGTCCCCCAGTAATTCCACCTAAGCCACCCACACAAACGAGTGGTAATACGTCATCGCAATCTGCCAACACTCAAAATGGTGGTACTGCTTTTCAACCTACTAATACATCAACTTCGACAAGTATCCACCAAACTAGTCCCCAGCCATCTAGCAACACTACTAATGTTTCGGCCTCAAACACGCAAAGTACAGTTTCAACAACTACTCCACCATTGCAAAGGGCCTCACAATCACAGACGTCCTCACCTCATAGTCAAGTGGATATTCAAAAATCAATTAAGTCAAATGTCCCCACAGGGAAAAGAAAAACGCTATGGGGAATATTGTTTTCACCCATATTTATCATAGGACTAATTTTAGGCTTAATATTTTTCAAAAAAGATACATATGAAAGGCAAACTTTCGTGGACTCTTGGCTACTTTCAACAATTATTTTACTAGCTATTGTAGACGTGGCAGGTTTGGTGTTATTATTATTGAAAATAATATAATCCATCAAAAGTTAATCAAGTTCAAATTTGAATTGCTTTTATAGTTTGCTTGATAAATCAAGCACTTTTTCGCTCAAATAAACATCAGTTGCTGGCAAATGTGACCTTGTCCCGATTTTCCCCAACTTCCGATGATTTAAAATTACAAAAAAAAGGGAAAACATGAAACGTGTATGTGTAGTACTTTCAACCTACAATGTAGATAAAATTTCAAATGGTCAAGGGGTTGAATATTTAAGAAAACTGCTTGACAGTCTACAACGTCAAAAACTCAATGGCTATAAAATGGTAGTATGTGCAAGAGACGACTCAAGGGACTCTGATGTGGCATATGAAATATTAAAAGAGTATCAAGAAAAAGGCTTGATTACTAAACTTTTAGGCGGGGGGGGGAAGCAGAACATAGGTTTTGCTGATAGTTTTTACACTGCACTTAGGGATGCACCTATGGCAGATTATTATGCGTTTTGTGATCAAGATGACATATGGGATGAGGACAAATTACAAGTAGCGGTTGATACATTAGATTGTTATGATAAAAATCTTCCACTTTTGTATCATTGTGCCCATAGAGCAATTAATAAAGATGACAAGATTATATATAAGTGTTCGCATAAAAAATATAGTACCCCACCAAAGGAGTTAGCACTTACTGACGTCTTTACAGTCAATCGCACATATGGCAATACATGTGTTTTTAATAGCGTTGCACGAAATTACTTTCTCAAATATGAAATGGGCGAAATACGTTTTCACGATTGGACAATAAATATTATTTGTTCCGCACTTGGCAGAGTAATTTTTGATAATACACCACACATTTCTTATCGCCTGCATGAAGCAAATTGCTTTGGTCCAACAAATTTGAACCTAATTACCATTAAAAAATTTCTAAAATATTTGAAAAACTATGAGTTTAACAATACCCGCCTCAAAGAAATGCAACTTCTAAAAAAACGACTTTATGAGTATTTGCCTCAAAACAATAAGGAATTTGTAGACCTTTTGTGCAATTACAAAAACGATAAAAAGGCAAAAAAGGCCCTCTTAAAATACAAACCATATTTTAGCCATAAGCATTTATTTATAAAAATCTATAACAAATTCCTGATTAGGACAAAAAAGTTATAAAAAATTGCTTAAACTTATGCTGTTTTTCTTATGTATCCGCCTTTTAATTAAGTCGGTTATTTTTTTATACACCCGCTTTTTAGCAAAGTCAAAATTTATACCTATGTAACATCCTTTAAAAACTATCCAAAATAAATTCATGTTTTTTAGATAGTAATAATGCAAAAAACTATCTTGCTATCTTAAAAAATAAATAAGATATCTCAACATATAGTAGTAGTATGCACATACTACACACAAAATATTTTAAATATACTTCTGCCATGTAATTTTTAATAACTTCATGATTTGATATAATTATGTACCTTTCCTAATGAATATATTGCCACTGCTACTATAAAAAAACATATCGACTAAAATAATCGATATGTCTTTATAACTAGCACAAGTATCATACTTCTTTTTGCAAACTTATACACCGCTTATATTATTAGCAAGAAGATGACTATATAAAATTGTTGTATATCAAGTTATAACAAATAACATCAATACTTTTATGATATAATCGAGAGTCTACTTTTTTCTAGGAAATCTAATATTTGCCTGAGCCGCAGCCAAACGAGCAATAGGTACTCTGTATGGAGAGCAAGAAACATAATTAAGTCCTACTCTATGGCAAAATTCAACCGAAGATGGGTCGCCACCATGTTCTCCACATATACCGAGTTTAATCTCAGGACGTGTTTGTCTCCCAAATTCCGTAGCAATACGAATGAGCTTGCCCACGCCATTTTGGTCAAGACGAGCAAATGGATCGCTTTCGAAAATCTTTTTCTGATAATATACGTCTAAAAACTTAGAAGCGTCATCACGAGAAAAGCCATATGTCATTTGAGTCAAATCATTTGTACCAAAGGAGAAAAATTCTGCATACTTAGCGATTTGGTCAGCTGTCAAAGCGGCACGTGGAATTTCAATCATAGTACCTATTTTATAGTGCATAGAAACACCTTTTTTCTCAATGATTTCATCTGCTTTTTTAGCAATTATATCACGAACATACTTAAATTCAACACTATCACAAGTCAAAGGAATCATGATTTCAGGAACGATTTCATACCCTTCTGATTTAGAAACCTCAATCGCTGCTTCGATAACAGCTTGCGTTTGCATTTCAGCGATTTCAGGATATGTCACAGCAAGACGAAGTCCACGATGCCCCATCATAGGATTAAATTCATGCAAACTTTCAACGGTAGCTTTAAGCGCTTCAAATGTAAGCCCCATTTCCGTTGCAAGAGCTTGGATATCCTTATCGTCATGAGGCAAAAATTCATGAAGAGGTGGATCTAAGAAACGAATTGTCACAGGGTATCCGCCCATAGCTTTAAAAATACCCTTAAAATCTTTCTTCTGCATTGGCAAAAGTTTAGCAAGTGCCTTTTTTCTCTCCTCAACTGTGGTAGAAACAATCATCTCACGAACAGCAGGTATTCTATCAGCCTCAAAGAACATGTGTTCAGTACGGCAAAGTCCAACCCCCTCTGCTCCAAAATCAAAGGCAACCTTAGCATCCTTAGGATTATCAGAGTTAGTTCGAATTGTCAACTTTTTATACTTGTCAGCCCACTCCATAATAGTTGCGAACTCGCCAACGATTTTAGCAGGTTCAGTTGTGATTTCTCCCTCATAGATTTTACCAGTTGAGCCATCAAAAGATATAGTGTCCCCCTCTTTGAAAGTCTTTCCACCGAGTTTGAAAGATTTTCCATTTTCTGCGAACACAATAGCACTGCAACCAGCAACACAAGCAGTACCCATACCACGAGCCACAACAGCAGCATGAGAAGTCATACCGCCACGGCAAGTCAAAACGCCCTGTGAAGATGCCATACCTTCGATATCTTCTGGGGAAGTTTCAAGACGAACAAGGACAACATTGCCTTTTTTACCTTCTTCTTTAGCTTTTTCAGCAGTAAAACAAATCTTACCACTCGCAGCTCCCGGAGAAGCAGGAAGTCCCTCACCAATAACCTTACCCTTTTTAAGTGCCTCAGCATTGAATTGTGGGTGCAAAAGGGCATCGAGTTGTTTAGGGTCAATCATCAAAAGAACTTCTTTTTCAGATATCATTTTCTCTTTTACAAGGTCAACTGCAATTTTAAGTGCCGCCTTAGCCGTCCTTTTTCCATTTCTAGTTTGAAGCATGTAGAGTTTACCCTTTTCAATGGTAAATTCCATATCTTGCATATCTTTATAATGATGTTCTAGTTTTTTTGTAATTTCAACGAATTGTTTAAACACCTCAGGATTTTGTTGCTCTAATGTGGCAATAGGTTGAGGAGTACGTATACCCGCAACAACATCTTCGCCTTGTGCATTCATAAGGTATTCTCCATAGAGAACATTTTCACCAGTAGCAGGGTTACGTGTGAAAGCAACACCAGTGCCAGAATCTTCGCCCATATTACCAAACACCATTGATTGAACGTTGACAGCAGTCCCCCAACTATATGGAATATCGTGCATACGACGATAAACATTTGCTCGCTCATTATCCCAAGAGCGGAATACCGCCTTAATTGCTTCGATGAGTTGAGTTTTAGGATCTTGTGGAAACTCTGTCCCTTGTGATTCTTTGTAGAGTTTTTTGAAAAGCACTACAATCTCTTTAAGGTCCTCTGCACTTAAATCCTTGTCATACTTTACGTTCTTTTCTTCTTTGATTTTGTCAAGAATTCTTTCATATTTAGTCTTATCTTGTTGCATTACAACATCACTAAACATTTGAATAAATCTTCTATAAGAATCATATGCAAATCTTTCATTGTTTGTAAGTTTAGCAAGTCCAACAACGACCTTGTCATTAAGTCCAAGATTTAGAATTGTATCCATCATTCCCGGCATGGAAACTCTTGCCCCCGAACGAACTGACACAAGTAATGGATTTTCCACACTACCAAAAGTCTTGCCCGTCATTTTTTCAAGTTGAGCAAGTTTAGTTTCAATTTGAGAGCGAATACTTGCATTTATTTGCCTGCCGTCCTCATAATATTTCGTACAAGCTTCAGTTGTGATACTAAATCCCTGTGGAACAGGAAGACCAATTTTAGTCATCTCAGCAAGGTTAGCACCTTTACCACCGAATTTGGCTTTATCTTTTCCATCAGCTTCTTTAAATAGGTAAACATACTTCTTCATAATTTTCTCCTTTAAACAATGATTATTTTAGCACAAATAAAAAAAGTTACAAAATATTTTACATACTTTTTTATAACTTTTTACACTTTGCAAAGGGCATATAAAAAAATATCTTAATTGAAAGATTTATGCAAGGAAAATAAGACTTAAACATAACTTTTGCTTGTTACATTTTTTTTAATAGTTTGACCTAAGCTCACAGATAGCAACCTTTTCTTTTTTGATACCAACTGGAATGTCAAACACGACAAACTCAATGATGACGTCATACAAATCATGTTCACTGATGTATTTTGCTAGTTCTTGAAAGCCTCTAATTTTCCATAATTTATCATCATCAAAATTGACACTTAGATTATACTTAGGTTCTTCATAAATGTTTCTGTGAGTTGCTTGCTCATCGTCACGAGCGGTGAGATTAGTATGAAAAAACATGCCATCATTTTTTACTTCAATGTCACCTAAAAGGACGATGTTCTTTTCATATGTTCTAAAAGATACTCCAAGCATAAAATCGCCCTTAAAATCTTTTAAAGCCTTCTTACATTCTTCAAAATCCTTGACAAAGCAAAATCCTCCAAGCGTCTTGTCAACGGAACGCATGATGTATTGCTTTGCCTTATTCTTTGTAAAAAATTTTTCAATAGTTTTCAAATCGTCAACACTAGCCACTATCTCATCAAAGTAATTAAGCCCCAATTTTTTCATCACAGATAAACTATCTTTTTTACTTGTTATCTTCATATAACACTCCTTCAATCATTTCATAAAACTGCGTAAGCCCTTTTTTAGTTTTTGTAGAAAAAGGCAGGATTATGTCCTCTCTCACTCCTAAATTTTTAGCAATTTCAAGTTTTGCACTCTTAATTTTACTAAGTGGAAGTTTGTCCGCTTTTGTCCCAATTATCATAAAGGGGAGTTTGTAGTAAATTAAAAAGTCGACCATCATTTTGTCAAGTTCTGAATTTGTCACACTCATATCGACAAGGAGAAATACCGTTTTTAAATGCTTTTGCAAAAGAAGATATTTTTCAATCAACCCACTCCAATTTGCCATATGTGCCTTCCCAGTCTTCGAGTATCCATATCCCGGCAAATCCACCAGCCTAAAAGTATGTCTGCTACCCTCAATTTCACAGGAGATGTCAAAATAGTTGACCATCGCCGTCCTGCCCGCCGTAGAGGAAGTGAAGGCAAGCCTTTTTTTATTAGTTACAGCATTGATTAGTGAGGACTTACCAACATTACTTCTGCCCACAAAAGCAAATTCTATAACATCATCTAAAAGCAAGTTATTTTCATCCACCGCACTAGTTTTGTACTTCGCATCAATTATTTTCATAAACTCATTATACCAAAAAAAATAATTAAATAGCAAACGATATTAAAACAAATATATTCATGTTTACACACATAAATCTATAATTAAAACAATCACATTTTAATACAATTTCAAAACTAAAAATTTGCATATCAAATCCAAGTATGCAAAATCTAAATAAGAATTTTATATCTTGTCAAAATCTCAAAAATGTTTTTTTAAATTTTTTTCTTAAAAAAAAGCAATTCTACATGAAAAAACTGCTTTTTTTGACAAAAAATCGGAATTTTTTAATAAATCCTACACTTTTTAATATTTACTTCACTTTTCATTTTTATGGTCAGGTTCAATTATAATCTCCTCTTCAGGTGTGTCAGATTCTCCCTCATTTACAGCAATCTCTCCACCCTTGCCCTTATGAAAAAATTCATAAAGTTTATGCCTAAAACCCATTTTTTTCTCCGTTCCGCTAAGCATTCTTTTAAAGTTTCCACTGTGCATGATAAAGAGTAGTAAAAGGTCGAACCCGATAAATATGACAGGAATATAAAAGTAAGGACTTGCCCAAAGAGAGAGCATAACAATGGAAATAGTTGACATGATTGTGCAAAATATGAGTGAGGCTAAAAAGCCATAGTCGAGAAAGAAGAAAATCAATGCACAAAACAGAAATACTATGATAGTAATCCACCAAAATGATGGATGAAATAAAAACATTCCAAAAGTACAAGCAACACCTTTTCCCCCTTTGAATTTAAAGAGGATAGGAAAGTTATGCCCCAGAATAGTAGAAAGCGACGCAACAAAATATGCTACATTTTCAAGCCCATACCCTCTCATACAAAAGTATGCAATAAGTGAAGGGAGTCCACACTTGATGACATCACAGATTAAAGTGATAAAAGCAACACCAAAGCCATGATTTCGCATGACGTTCATAGCACCGGGATTTCCACTCCCCTCGCTTGTGATATCTTTGCGAGCCACCCGCCACGTGATAATCCGAGCAAAACTGATGTTACCAATAAAGTAACAGACAAGAACAATACCAATAAATGCTAATGCTATCATTTTTCCTCCTTACTTTTAATAATAATCTTAATCGGAGTACCAAAGAACTCTAATTTCTCCCTAATCCTATTTTCTAGATAATGCTCATAGGCAAAGTTTATAAGTTTTGCATCATTGCAGAAAAAGACGAAAGTCGGTGGATTTGTTTGTGTTTGAGTAACATAATATATCTTAGCACGCTTTCCATTTTTAGCAGGAGGTTCATAGTTTAAAATTGCATCTTGAAGTACCTCATTTAAAAGCCCTGTCTTTATCCGTCTGGAAGCATTTTCAAACACCTTCAAAACTATCGGCATAAGTTCACCAATTCGAGCCTTAGTTAGTGCAGAGAGAAATACCACTTGAAAATAACTCATAAAAGAGAGTTTATTTTTTAATTCGTTTAAAAACTTTTCTTTCGAGTTTTCCTTTAAATCGAACTTATTGACAACGATTACAGATGGTTTCCCTGCCTCATGGACAAGCCCAGCAATTTTGACATCTTGCTCAGAAATAGATTTTGAAAAATCCAACACCACAAGTACCACATCCGCCTCATCTATTGCAGACAGACTACGAAGTACACTATACCCTTCCACTGATGCTTTTTCAACCCCTCTTTGTCTGCGAAGTCCAGCCGTATCCACAAGATAAAAATTCTGCTTGTTATAGCGAAAAGGCACCATGACGGCATCCCGAGTTGTCCCCTCAATTTTAGACACAACCACTCTATTCTCACCTAAAAGAGTGTTGACAAGAGAACTTTTGCCCACATTAGGTCTGCCCACAACAGCAATTTTAATTCCGTCAGTTTCTATATTTTGTATTTTTGGAAAGTTTGCCACCACAACATCTAAAAGGTCACCGATACCCTTCCCCTGAACTGAACTAATAGGCATAGGCTCACCTAGTCCTAAGGAATAATACTCATAGATAGAGGATGTATCAAAATTGTCGAGTTTATTGACTGCCAAAATAACAGGTACACGACTCTTTCTAAGAATACTTGCGACCTGCTCATCATTTGAAGTCACAGACGTCCTGCCGTCCACCATGAATATGATGACGTCCGCACTGTCAATAGCCATTTTTGCCTGCATCTGAATATTTTTCTGAAAAATGTCGTCACTGGTAAAATCAATACCGCCCGTATCAATGAGCGTAAAAAAATGACCGCACCATTCAGCATCGGCGTATATTCTATCACGAGTTACCCCCGCAACATCGTCAACAATACTAATTCTTTTCCCGCAAACTCTGTTAAAAAAGGTGGATTTACCTACGTTTGCTCTGCCTACAATGGCAACTATTGGTTTTGACATGATGTAAATATCATAGCATAAAAAACAAAATTTAGCAATTAAAAAAGAGTATATTTTCTAAATTTTAAATCAGTTCACTTTTTTCGCAATTTTGTGCAGAGTTAGAATTTCATTAGAGGTCAACTTCCCCGTGAGAATTGATTTCGTTGTACCCAAAACATCAAGAGTGTTTTTTAAGACAAGTTTACCCTTCTCAGTCAAAAAAATTAATGCCTTTTTCATATTTTTCTGCGTTTTATCAATCATATCAAGTTTATATAACTTTTTAAGTGATCTCGATGTCAAAGCACTATCATTACCCGTAAAATAATTTAGCTCTTTGACCGTAGCTGTTTTACATTTGTCCAGTGCCATCAAATAGACAGCATGTTGAAGTGAAATTTCATACTTTTCAAGAGCCTTATTAATTCTGATTTTCGCACTATTGTATACTTTTCTAAAAGATAATAGTATATCCACAAGCAAATAAATGTCATTTTCCATTTTTTTATTATATAATATTGTGATTTTTTTTCCAAACAAAAGTGACAAAAAATAAAAAAGTGATAATTGTTAAATATTTTTAGCATAAGTATTATCTTACTTTTTATTTTATAAAGATAAAAATCAACACGCTTTAATTTGTCTTACGAGATATTTTTAGATATTGATGTATTATGTGCATACTATCTACCACATGTAGTATATTGCTTATGCCTTTATCACTTTAACTATGAAAAATATTGTAAAAAAACAAGATTTACAAAATCTTGTCTGTCATTTTTAATATAAACTTGATTGGAAAAATTTTATTAGCAAAATAGGCAAATTTCATTGAAGTACCTATGATGTACATTGGCTTATGATGTCGTTTATTAAAAATTTTGTACATTTTTGCCGTAGCGTACTCCAAGGTCATGCGTTTAGACTCTCTTTTATCGATTTGTTTAGCACGATTTTGTATATCATCACCATATCGCTCATTTGTTGTAAACGTCTTAACACGATTTTTAGAAAAATTTGTTCGAATATCACCAGGGCAAATACTCACCACTTCAATCCCAGCATTTTTTAGTTCCATTGACAATCCAAAGCTAAGCATATTAACAGCGGCTTTGCAAGCACTATAATGAGTGCGATATGGCACAGCAAAAAAAGCACAAGCACTTGCTATATTAAAAATTTTGCCACCCTTAGACATATATTTTAATGCACCTTTAATGCAAGAGAGCATACCAAAGTAGTCGACGTCAAACATTTTTTTTGCATCAATAGTTTCAATTAACTCTGTCGCCCCATACACCGCATAACCAGCACAATTAATTAAAACATCTACATGTCCATATTTTTTTGCAATATCCTCAAACGTGGACATTACCTCTTCTTCGTTTGCCACATCCACTTCGTAAGAATCGGTTTCACTTGCGTTAGCATTTTTATCTAGCGAAATCACAAAATCACCATTTTTTTTATACAGATTTTTAAGCCCCAGTCCTACCCCACTTGAAGCACCAGTAATTACGATTATTTTTTGCATACATTTTCCTCTTTTTAAGATGATAAACTTTATGACTTATCTTCACAACTTAATACTTTATCTATTTTTAATGTGTTAAAAAGTGAAGTCATTTACTTTTTATAATTTTTCTAGTACAAATTGTGCAATCATAGTTGCTCCATTTTGAGTTTTATCAAGTTTTCGTTCGTTTTCAACGAAACTATCCAAAATAGTTCTATCATCAATGCAACTTTCAACAAATTTTCTCGCTTTCACCTTGTTTTTAATAGTCACTCCACACTTTAAAGTATCCACGAAAAGATGTTTTGTGGCCCCTTCAATATGGTTAGCATAATAATTAATTACTATTGGCGTCTGCACAAACACACTATCTAAAACTGCATTAGGTCCAGCTTTGGTAATAAAAAGGTCACAAGCCTTACAAATCTCATACACATCTGGTACAAATTCAAATGGTAACAAAGTAATATTTTCTGGCAATGTCATTTTTACAAATTTATCATAAAGTTTCTTATTTCGACCCGCAATCGCCACAATGGTCAAAGGTTTTTGTGTCTTTGCAAGTTCCAAAACAAAACTTTCAAGCTTAGCCTTGCCATAAGCCCCATCAGCTAGTTTGACTGCAAATTTATCCAAAGGAATATTATACTTCTTTCTGTAAAATTCCTTGCTTTCATTACAATTTACAACGCCTTGCCTTGTGATAAAGAAAACTTTCTTAACCTGTTGTCTTGTGAACCCTTTACTAAGTGCTTCCTTTTCAGCGTTTTCGTTATTGACAATAAAATAGTCAACTTTCTTCGACCACCACCCATGCACATTATTGTCAGGGTCATATGTAATCACCTTACAATTAGGATCACATTTGTCCCTATAACAAATAGAAGCATATGATGTGAAATAATGCGTGTCGATTATGATGTTAGGTTTAATCTTTTCAAGTTCTTTCACATATAAATTTTTTTCCTTTTTATAAATCACACTATTTACAAATTTTAGAGTGTTTTGACTCCCGCCAATGTGCATACTCCACTGCTGTATCCTCGAATGTAGTGGATTTACACTAGCACGTTTTACATCACGAATGAGAAATTGTTCATATTTTTCCAAAACGGAATTTTCATGGAAAAGATTTTTAGCTATGATTTCCACCTCTTCATTTTCTTCCCCACACGCAAGTTTCAAGGCGTCATAAATAGCTTGTGCAGTAGTTATATGCCCCATTCCTGCTTCTACAAAACTTATTAATATTCTTTTCATTTAAGCCCCCTTGAATTATAATAACAAAAATAAATTAATATTTGCAAACTTTTTAATTGACTAAATCAAGAAAATTCATTCATTTAGTTGTTTCGTTTGACAGAATAAAAAGATTATGCTAAAAGTATAATAAAAAATGTGTAAATGTTATAGAATTGTTGCTTGCTACTAAGTTTAAAGGAGAGAATGTATTATGGACGAAAATTCAATAAATACTGAAAATTCTAACCAACCCTCAACGGAAAATTCTGAAGTTTCAAAAGTGCAAAAGCCAAAAATAGGTGCAACGATTACTGCAATCGTGTTTTTAGTGATAAGTATAGTAGTATTTTGTGTAGCATTTATTATCTTTAATATTTTAACAGTCGGTGATGATACCGCCACAAAATTATCATTTGCTATACTTATTCCAGTGATTACACTTTTATTTGGTACAGCGTTATTACTTACAATTATAACTCTTTGCCTTTCAATCAAAAGTTTCAAAGATACAAAAAACTTCAAAAAATATAATACTTTTTCTATTTTTCTCATAGTTTTTTCTATCATTTTGCTCGTCACAATCTCACTCTCATTCTTCCCACGTTTTATCACATTGATATCATAATATATGTTTTGTTTGATTTACCTTTTAGAAGAAAAAATATCTTATTTAAAGTAATTTTGCACAAGGACATACTCTATAAAAAATGAAATACGATAAAATCAATTTTGCTATGTATTAATCAGTTCAAAATTTTAATTTTTTAATAAAAAAAAGATTGTGTATGTTGGTGACCATAGAATTTTACAATCTTTTTTTAATATATTTCATTTTTTATACGACTTTTATACCAAATCACTTAGCAAAAATCAATTCAATTTCAAGTATTTTACCACTTGGTCCCTGTTTAACTGGAAGCCAATTTACAAAACTATAACCATTTTTAGCATATTCTTCAATAACCTCTTTGTACCCTTCTAAGACAGCCGAAGCTGGTGGACTATTTTTCATTTTTAACTTCACAAATTCGTATTTCATTTTTATCTCCTTTTAATTATTTTTTTGGAAATATCTCACCAGCTAAATCTTCAATTATCTCAGACTTTACTAGTGCCATTCCTTTCTCCTTGTCGCAGAGTATCACAACTGAGTCGCCAGGTTTTATAGAAAACATATCTCGTGCCTCTTTTGGAATCACTATCTGCCCTTTTTCACCGACTCTGCAAATGCCGACATACTTTTCTTTTCCCATTTTACCTCGCCGTCAAGTATAACTTGTTATACTTTTCATACTTATTATACTAAGTTAAAATATATTTTGTCAACCAAAATAGCAAAAAAACAAAAAATTTTGCCGTAACATATAAAACACTTTTTATATTGTTTCTTTTACTTATAATTTATCCTCTTTGTTATCGATATTATAGAAAAAGAGCATATCAGTAATAAATAATCAAATAAAATTTAAGACAGACGATATGCCTGACATACTCAGAAACAAAAAAGTCCTAAGTGTTGTTTTACTTTTCAATTTTTTAATCTTAATTTGGTGTGAGTAGGCAGATTTGAACTGCCGACCTATCGCTTAGGAGGCGATCGCTCTATCCAGCTGAGCTATACCCACAAATTCTTTTCAAGTGTAATTTAAAAACTTCACTTTCAATCATCTAATTTTAATAATTTTTTAGATGTTTTGGATTGTTTTTATATACTTCTTTACTTTTTCTAATATTTTTACATCCTTTTGCATGAGTCCTTTGTATCCCCCCCATTTACAGACTTTTAAAAAGTTTTGAGTAAAAAAGTCTTAAAATGCCGAGATAAAAATGATTTTGCTATAATGTCACAAACATCAAGTATAAAGATACAATATTAGTATACCACACATGCCATTAAATTTCAAAGCATATTCACAATTTTCAGTAATTCACTCTTTTTTGTAGTAAAAATAAATGATAATAATCTTATAAAATGTTTTCAAAAAAAACAAAATTATGTTATAATAAACTTATGAATTTTTTTACCAAAACCAAAAACACACAAAATATAAGTATCTTACGTCGTGAAAAATGTCGACGTCAATTTATCAAACACTTAAAAAGTGTATGTAAAGACAAAACGATAAGAATGTATGCGTTAAAATATTATAACGATTTAATAAAATTCCGTGAAAATGTCACATATTCAAGTGATGACTTTGACACAATCACATTAAATGGTGAAATAGTACAACAGGATGTTGTAAATGCTCTTATGTCAAATGGAAACAGAGCAACAATTGATGAAATATTTACCTATTTATTTAAACAAAATGTAAATAAAATATCTATAATTGAATTAGAGCGTGATGGATTAAGAATAACGCAAGGCTTATATAATATATATACGAAAGATATCAAAATTGCTCCAAAAAAAATAAACTTACAGGTTATAAGTCATGAATTGAACCATGTACTTGAAACACATTGTTTCAGTAACGGAGCCATCTTTTATTATGGTTTAGAAAGCAATAAATTTGTTGAATATAACCGCCTTTACAAGAATGCATTTTTAAAAAATAATACTGATAACCTTATCTCATGTCAGAATAGATGTATAAGCAGTGATATTATCTCACAAGAATTAAAATTGAGTTACGACCATCATTCCCCATATTATCTTAAAAAGCGATCTATTGCAAATGGTGCGAAAGCGTTAAATGAGATTATGAATGAATGTTTGACTCAAATTATCAACAATACGCTAAACTTAAATACTCCTGAATTCTCAGTTTTCCCCGAAACTGGTATAAGTGAATGTGTTTTAAGCGGGTCAAACGCTATATATCAAGAGGATTTTGGCATAATGACAGCATTTTTAATAGCAAGCAGGCCTAAGGATTGGATGAACATCAAATTTTCTCCACAAAAAGTTATAGACAACTTCAATATGCAAACTATCAGTACTGAAAAAGCTCAATACTTTGTGTCGGAATTAGAGAACATAGGATCAGTTCTTGGATCAGTTTTTGAAATGCATGATATCATAGAAAATACTGCAAAAACAAACGCATATAATTTTCTGTGCATAATTTTGGGCATGAAAAGAACTTTTAGTGACTTAAAAAAGAGTGATTATCCAGAAAAGTATGACATTATGTTAGAATTAAAACTTTTAGCACAAGCTACCATATTTGAAAATATCGCAAGACGTATTGACAACGAATTAAATAACGATGAAATTGTTAAAAATGACGAATATTTTTTAAGTTTAGACGAAATCATAGATATTCTTACCTCCGTGATTTTATATCCTATGGGTACAAAAATTTGCAGTGAACAAATTTTAAGACGAGAAAATATCAACACTGAAGTATTTGTAAATTCAATACTCAACACAATAATAGTCTACATTGAAAAACGTCCCGATAAGGAAAAAATATACAAATTGATGCCATGTGTGACTGCAATAAAAAATGAATATGATAATGCTGTCATGCAAAGCATGAAAAATTATGATGACGTAAATCAACAAGACACCTCTTTTGAAAACATAAAAGAACTTTGATTTATTCGATTAAATAGGCCACTTATTGATAAGTAAATTATAAATTTTCTAATCTTTAATACAAACTACTTTCTAATCTTTATCAACATTTACATTTTCAAGTTCGACACCTTTTGGCAATACGACATAGAGCCTATCCTTTTTTATTTCACTCATCGAGGCATCAAGGGCTACTAGTCCCCCACGAATGAAATCCAATATCTTATCACGCTCATCACTTTTAACGAACTTAAAATCAATAAAATAGGAAAGTTGATTTTTAGTCATGGAAATATAATCTTTTGATTCTTCTAAACTTGAAGGATAATATACTGGAACGCCATTGATATTGTCTTGAAGTTTTTTATCTTTTTTAAGGTCATAATGAGCAGAACGGGTAGTTGTACGTTTTGTTCTTTTTATCACATTTTTATCCTCACTTTCAAAACCTAAAAGCATATACAAAAAATCCATTATTTTCATATTTTCCTCCATATTTAGTATGTATTATGTGCATAATACCACAATATCACTCATGGACATTGACTACGTAACCGCTTGCACCACAGGGGAGAATTATCCCCTCTTCCTCTGTTTTTATACCTATCTCATCGGCAAAAATCTTACCTTGATTTTGAAAAGTTTTAACAAGCAAATTGACTAAAACTTGTGGTTGAAGTCCCGTTGTGTAAGAGTTGAGCAAAACAAATAGAGGTTTATTTATAAGAACTTTTTTTACTAAGCATAAAAAGTCTGCAATATTATCTTCAAGTTTCCACATCTCCCCGCTTGTCCCCCTGCCATAGCTTGGTGGGTCCATAATCACTGCATCATAAAAATTTCCACGGCGGATTTCACGCTCAACAAATTTTCTGCAATCATCCACTATAAAACGAATATTAGAAATTCCATTTATCCTAGCGTTGTCTTTGGCACGTTCAACCATCCCTTTGCTAGCGTCTACATGAGTTACATCTGCCCCCACACTTGCAAGAGCCACTGACGCACAGCCTGTGTACGCAAAAAGGTTTAATACCTTCACACGTCTTTTTTTAATAAGACCCTGCATAAATTCCCAATTTACTGCTTGTTCTGGAAAGATACCCGTATGCTTGAATCCCATAGGCTTTACAATAAATTTGAGATTGTTCCAAGTTATCTGCCACTGCTCAGGCAATTTGTTTTTTTGTTCCCATCGTCCACCGCCCGTGCTTTCACGAACATAATATGCGTCAAGATTTTTTTCGTGTTGAAGATTTGCATTTGCATGCCAAATCACTTGTGGGTCAGGACGAAGCAAGGTGTAATTTCCCCACTTTTCTAACTTCTGCCCATCACCAGTTCTTAGCACTTTAAAATCTTGCCATGAAGAAGAATATTTCATAATCCGCCTTTAAATTTTTTCTATATAAATTGTCAAATAAGACTCATCTAATTCTAGTTGTGTAGAATTTTCATACTTTTGATTTTTATTCACCTGATCAGCAAGCGTAGCACTAGCAATTTCACTCATGTTATTTTTTATAGCCTCTTCAAGTCTATCGCTTCCACAATACCCAACTTTGATATGATTTGCAACATCATACCCACTTGTCTTTCTCAAATTTTGAATTTTGCTTATAATTTCACGAACATAGCCTTTTTCATAGAGTTCATCTGTAAGATTAGTGTCAAGCACTACTGTCACTCTGCCGTCACTTGTCGAAGAATATCCGTCCTTATTTTTAACTGCAATTAATAAGTCCTCTTTTGAAAGCACAATATCATTATTATCGATTTTCAAAATCAAATCTTTTCCCTGATTCAAATCTGCAACTACTCTGTTTCCATCCACTGATAAGAGTGCCTCTTTTATCTTCCCTAGATATTTGCCATATTTTGGTCCTACTGTTCTAAGTTGTGGTTTAATTTCATAAGAGACGTAATCATTAGCATCTTGCAAAATCACAACCTCTTCAATATTAAGCTCATCACTAATTAAGCCTTTAAGTTCTTTTGAGAGGTTGAGTTTTTTACTAGTGCAGATATAAGCACGAGCAAGTGGTTGACGATTTTTTATGTTTGTACCATTTCTAGCGGAACGACCTAGCAAAACAATATCCAGCACTTCATTCATTCCCACATTTAATTTTTCATCAATGCGACTTTCATCAGCCAAAGGGTATTGACAGAAATGTACACTCTTTGGTGCATCTTTGTCAAGCGAACGTACTAAATTTTGGTATATACTTTCAGAAATATAAGGAACAAATGGTGCAATAAGTTTGCATAGTCCCACAAGGACATGGTACAAAGTCATATAAGCAGCGACCTTATCGTCAGTCTCCTCACTCCCCCAATATCTATCACGACTTCTACGAACATACCAGTTAGACAGCTTATCCACAAAATCAGATATCTCATGTGAAGAGTTGAGCATGTCATATTCTTCAAGTGCATTTGTCACATTTTTAACAAGTGCATTATACTCCGACAAAAGCCATCTGTCTAAAAAGGAAAATTTGCAACTTTGAAAATCGTGATTAAGCGGATTGAACTTGTCTATCTCAGCATATAGAACATAAAAGGCATAAACATTCCACAAGGTCCCCATAAATTTTCTTTGCAGGTCGACCAAATTCTCCTCTTTAAACGCCATTGCCTGTCCAGGTATACACGAAGAGAAGAAGTACCATCTCACACCATCTGCACCATATTTATTTAAAATCTCCCAAGGGTCAACCCCATTATTAAGACTTTTAGACATTTTTTGTCCATTTCTATCGAGTATCAAACCAAGAGTGTTGACTGCTTTGTATGGTGTCTTTTCAAAAAGTGAAGAGTTGACTGCTTGAAGCGTGTAGAACCACCCACGTGTTTGGTCAATAGCTTCAGAGATATAATCGGCACAAAAAGTCTTTTCAAAAACATCCTTGTTTTCAAAAGGGTAGTGATGCTGTGCGAATGGCATAGAACCACTATCAAACCAGCAATCACACACTTCGGGAGTTCTGTGCATAATCTTGCCACACTTTTCACAAGGAAAAGTTATCTTATCCAAAGTAGGCTTGTGAAGATCAATCTCCCCAGAAATATTTGCCAGTTTTTTAAGTTCTTCCACACTCCCAACAACGTGAATATGTCCGCATTCACATATCCAAAAAGGCAGTGGCGTGCCCCAATATCTGTTTCGTGATATGCACCAGTCGATGTTATTTTCGAGCCAGTTACCCATTCTTCCATTCTTGATGTGTTCTGGCTTCCAGTTGACTTTTTGATTATTTTTTACCATTAAATCACGCACTTTGGTTGTTAAAAGATACCACACATCTTGTGCATAGTAAAGAAGTGGACTTTTACAACGCCAACAATGAGGATATGAGTGTTCAAATGGCTGAACCTTAAACATCTTACCTTCATCTACAAGTTTTTTAATTATAACCTTGTCTGCATCTTTGATAAACAGCCCTTCAAATTCAGTCTGAGCAGTAAGTTTTCCATATTCATCTACAAGTTGCAAAAAGTCTAAATTATATTTTATCCCCACTTGAGAATCCTCTACACCAAAAGCAGGGGCAATATGAACAATACCCGTTCCATCTTCGCTTGTGACATAGTCATCACAAACCGCAAAATACGCATTTTTCACTTCGTCCTTTGCATAAGGAAAGAGAGGCTCATATTTGTGAAATTCGAATGCTTTACCTTGTTTTTTGTAGATAATCTCATATGTTCCCTCTTCAAAAAGGGTAGGAACTAACTTCTCCATCAGAATATAGTTTGTCCCCTCATGGCTAAGCTTAACATACATCTCTTTAGGATTGAAACATATAGCCACATTAGAAGGCAGTGTCCAAGGCGTCGTTGTCCAAACGATAAAATATGTGTTATCCTCTTGTAAAGATTTGAATTTTACGTACACAGAATTTTCTTTCAAGATTTTGTAGTTATCGCCATTTTCTAACTCAGCCTTAGAAAGACTAGTCCCACATCTAGGACAATATGGCACAACCTTATGCCCACGAGAGATAAGCCCTTTTTCGTAAAGTTGTTTAAATGCCCAAAATTCGCTTTCGATATAGTCATTGCTATAAGTTATGTATGGATGCTCCATATCCACCCAGTACGCAATACGACTTGTCAAGTCTTCCCACATGTCTTTGTATTTGAAAACACTTTCCCTACAAAGTGAGATAAACTTATCGATGCCAAAGTTTTCAATATCCTTTTTACCCGAAAATCCCAATTTCTTTTCAATTTCTACTTCAACAGGAAGCCCATGAGTGTCCCATCCTGCCTTACGATAAACATAATAGCCTTGCATGGACTTAAATCTAGGAATAATGTCTTTCATTGCCCTAGTTAAAACATGTCCAATGTGAGGTTTGCCATTTGCTGTTGGCGGACCATCGTGTAAGACAAATTTTTTATTAGAATTTTCGTTTAATTTTAGAGCCTCTTTTAAAATATTATTTTCTTGCCAAAATTTTGCGACCTTTTCTTCGTTGCCTAAAAAGTCAAGTTTGGAGTCTACCTTATTATACATCAATTTATCTCCTTAAATCTTCTCTATCATCTCGTTAAGTTTTAAAACGTCAGTGCCAGTAATTATGCCGAGTGGTTTTTCCTTTGTCCCACCATTTTTTGTCACTAAAATTGCAAGTAACTTTGAGTTATCATGGAATTTGGAAAGAGCTTCATCCACGGTTAGCGAAGCTGGTGCTAGGGCGTAATAGTTGGAATTTTCAATTTTAGATAACATGTCCTCAATCTTTACAGCGTCCAAGAAAAACTTTTCATCTCCACCTGTGATTAAGTATTTGCCTAGACTGTCAAGGATTTTTTGTCCATTTGCTACTCCAATCAACTCATTGCCACAATAAACTGGCAGATTTGAATAACTTGTCTCTGCAATTTTCTTTATTACTTCACGCATACAAGTGTTTGATGGTATACATATAACATCTCGCCTACAAACTGATTGCAAAGCATTAGGTGGAGCGGTAATCAACTTTTCAATATACTCAATATGCTCCACTACTTCTGTGTGTGGTTCAGCAATGATATAGTCATCACTGCCATGAATGATGGAATTTCGAAGTCGCCCATAGTCAATCAAATCATCCTCGTATTTTCTGATAACATAGGAAAGAGAAACCGCTCTACGGATCAATTCAGAAAAGCCCATACTCCTGCTTAGGTTGTACTTAGCACGGATTGCATAGTCGATACTATTATAACTTGAAATAAATCTCTTTGCATTAGAAATATCTTCTTTTTTATTTACAGAACTTGTCATAAACACCTCACAATAATCACATATACAAATTATACACAAATGAAAAAAAAATTACAAGCAAATAGCGAAAGTACTTTTGTAAATACACAATTAGCACAAAAAAAATGACCTATATGACCATTTTTCAACTTATAATTCACCCTGTCTATTTCTATTAAATAAACTTTAAAAAGCACAAAAAATATGTGATAACATCTTCTTATACTTAACACTAAGACTTGCAGTGTTATTTGTAAAAAACTTAGCAAGTTTAAAACTTACCACTATTTTTACAACCAAATATTGACTTTTTGACAAAAAATGTTAAAAATTTACATCATTTTTTAAATTTTTTTCGAATTTTCTCATAAAAATTGTCAAATTTTTTCTGCCATACCCCACCCATGCCAGATTTTTTAGTGAGGTAGAATATTGAACCAAATATCACTAGTGAGCCAACAAAGTCGAGTGCATAATGCTGTTTTGTAAATACTGTTGAAAGTACAACTAAAATTCCACATATACATCCAAATACACGACTAAATGTGTTCATACTTTTACAATCCACACATGCAAAAAATAGTGCAAGTGCCATAAAACAATGTTGAGAAGGGAAACAATTTGTTGGATTAGTCGAATTCCACACCCAAACAACCATATTGTCTGTAAAGTTTGTAGGTTCAAAATCGGGCTTTACAAAGTAAGTATTAAATAAAAAGTATATCACACCTGAAATGGCAAAACTAATGATTAAAGTCACAAGCATGTCATAAAACTTCCTCTTGTCCTTGTATGCAAGGTAGAAAAAATACAAAAATGATATTAAAAAAGTGAAATGATAAATGTAAATAAACTCTGGAATTAAAGGTATCAAATCATCTAGTGGAGTTTTAGCCCAAGTTGTCCCCCAGTGCCAACTTCCTTCCGGTGAGGCAGACGTAATTACTTGATTAACCCAATATGAGCCATAAAGCACTATCAAAAAAAGTAAAAAAGGCAAGATAGCATATTTAATCTTGTTGAAAATGTTTTTAAGTGTTTTCATTTGTATTCCTTTTGAAATTAATTATGAGCGATTATATCATATAACAAAAAAAATTGCAAATAAATAATTAAAAAAGATTTGTTTTTTTAATATTGAAATGATAGAATTGAAGTAAAAGGAGAAAATATGGAAAAAAATAAAACACACTTTTCATTTTTAAGATTGATAATGATCACTATCCTAGGTTATGCAATCGGAGTTACTATCACATTTTTGTTTCCTGAAGAGCTTAACAACAGTTTCACACAATTTTTATCAACTCCTGCCATAATCGGTGTTACTATGGGATTCTTGCTCGGCATTGCGTTTAGTTGGACTAAACCTAAAAAAGCAAAGGTTACATTTAACACAAAAGGTAAAACTGCAGAAGGTGAAGAGGTCGCACTGAGCCGTGATGCTCACTTTGTAAAACTTGAAGATATGGACAAAAACAAATTTTTCATTACTGCCACATGGAATGAGCTTCCAAAGGTCAATTACACAGGTATCATGGTCTGTCAACGCTTGGATAACGGCACTACAAAGTTCACAATGAAGGATGAATATCATGCACTCATCATAGGTACGACTGGTTCTGGTAAGAGTCAACTTTACATACACCCGATGATCAGAATGTTTGCACACACAGGCGAAAAACCCGATCTAGTCATCACCGACCCCAAAGGCGAACTTTTTATAAATCATGCAAACGTTTTAAAAAGTGAGGGATATCGAGTTATAACATTTAATCTTCGTACCCCATTTACCTCATCCTGTTGGAATCCTCTTGAAGCACCATATCTTGCATATCATCGTGCGTTTGAACTAAACAAAGAAGTAAAGAAATTTAATCAAGGTACACCTAATGCCGCTGGATATAAAGAACTTCCTAATGTCGCTGTATACAAAAATCCGTGGTATGGCTTTGAGGGATTTGCATATCCTGACGAAGAAATGCTAGTAAGTGCATTAAGGTCAAAAAAACAAGAGCTTATCACTTCGGCAAAAGAAGAAATCAAAGAAATTGTCGCTACCTTAGCACCAAAAACTCCCGACTCTAAAGACCCCACCTGGGAAGAAGGGTCACAAGACTATTTCAACGGCGTAATCCTTGCTATGCTTGAAGATAGTATGAATCCCGATCTTGGTATGACCAAAGAAAAATTCAATCTCTACAACGCTTATCAAATTGCTATGTACAGAGATGTAGGCAATCAGCCCTTTGAAACAATTAAAAAATATCTTCTTCAAGGTAGAGATGAAACAAGTGAGGTTGCAAGGTTATGTGCAGGAGTTATAGATAATGCACCTAACACCACCAAATCGTATCTTGGAACTTTGAATGGTAAAATTTCACTATTCAGCGACACTGGTATTTCCTATGTCACCAGTAAAACTGATATAAACTTTGATGATTTTACTTCAAAACCCACTGCATTCTTCCTCATCATTCCAGATGAGAAAAAGGAACGCTACGGACTTGCCACTTTGTGTATATCACAACTATATAAAGCACTAATTGCCAAAGCTTCTTCCAAACCAAAATTAAGGCTAGATCGCCATTGTTACTTTTTACTTGATGAGTTTGCAAACTTGCCAGTTATTCCTAATTTTGAATCACTCATCACGGTCGGTCGTTCACGTTGGATTAATTTCGCACTCGTTGTACAATCTTATGCACAATTAGATACAGCGTACTCCCCCGAAAAAGCACAAATTATTAAAGGCAACTGTAACGAAATCGCCTTAATAGGTACAGATGATCAAAAGACTCTTGACGAAATATCAAAATCCTGTGGAGAACGTCTTTTAACCACAGAAGAGAAAAACATAAGTCAAGGAAAAGACGAAGATTCAAAATCAACGTCAACTAGTTATCAACGTACCACAGTTCCTTTAATTTCTCCTTATGAATTAAGTCAATTAAATAATGGTGAAGTACTTGTAAAACTATTCAAATCAGAGCCAATTAAAGTTACCTGCCCATTCTTTGGAAGCAACAAAACATTCAAAAAGGATGAAGTAAGACCTGAACACCAAATCCCTAGAACGTTTGATGCGGAAAAGGTATATTATGATATTCGTAAACGTAATGAAAAAGTTTTACCAAGATCTTCTAACGGATTTTTCGACTAACTCAAACAATATCTTAAATAGCGTAAGTTTAACTAATTCTGTCGCACTTTTCACATTGCGAACTGATAAAAAGTTAAACTTTTTTTTAATTTTTTAACACTTTCAACTAATCATTCTTTTTTAACAAAAACTTTTTAAATCTTTCCACACCCTCACTTTTATAGCACACTTTCTTGATACATCTTTTGCCTATCTAAAATCACCAAAAAAATGCTGTCAAAGTCCTCATATACACTTGCTAGATGCAAGGCTTTTATTATAAACTCATATTCAAGACAAAGTAGCGTTTGCAAATTTTTATTATCTGCAATATTCCGCTCTTCACAGGAAAATTTATTTTGAAAATAAGCTCTTTGCTCTCTTGTACAATCTATAATGTGTGAAAGATTTTGATTATTAAAAGATTTAAAAATATTTTCTATTGAAAAAAGAATATTTACACACTCTCCCGCAAGCATTTGTTGTTCTTCCTTTCTAAGTCTATCTTGAAGTTTTTCCTTGCTCACAAGTGACGTCACATACGCTCTTGCCATATCCTCGTAATCTTGCATGCTAGGTAATTTTTCATCATTATATTCCATACTTTCTCCATGAATTTTTATGAAATATAGCATAATTTTGTGAAAGTAATAAATATGTTTGTTATTTTTCTTTAAATATGATAGAATAAAATATGGATTATAATGATTTTGTTGATAAAGAAAATGCTTGCAAAATGTTTGTTTTAATGCGTTCAAATGGCTTTGAGGCTTTAAAAACAGATGTGAACAAGTATGTGGATTATTTTACAAATTTGTGTGAACTTTCTGTGCAAAATAATTGTATGGCACAGGACTATATTGCCTATTGCTATAAAACTGGCATAGACAATGTGATACCAGTAAATTATGAAAAGTACATGTCTTACCAAATTTTAGCAGGTGCAAATGGCAACTGTTTTGCGCTAGAAAAGTTGGAATTTTTCTTGCGTGCTGGAGTCGATATAATAATGCAAAACAAACAAGTGCTTAAAAAAGCCATCAAACTTGGCAATATCAACTCTGATAACGGACTTTTGGTCATAGCAAATCTTCTTTGCGAAGGGATTGTGGATGAACTGCATATCACACCAGAAAAACTCATCAAACAAAAGGATATAAAAAGCGATTACACCCCTGAAAAATATAGAGTATACACTCGTGCTATGGAAAAAGCACTAGTAAAAGTATTGGACTATTTATCTAAATAGGAATATATAGTAGTGATATTCGCATACTACACACTATATATTGAAATCAGTAACATATCATAGAATCGGTGAAAATAGTCTAAAAATTGCCTGTAAAAACTTATTAAAAATTTTCTTTTTTCTAAAATAGTTGATATCTACCAGCTGTGAGTTTTTAATATCACTTTTGAAAATCTCTGCACACTCCTCACCAAATTTGTGGCTATAAACGATGGCAGTATCCTCAAAGTTGAGTGAAAACGAGCGATTGTCAATATTGCAAGTGCCAATAGATACGATAGTGTCATCAATTACTAGCATTTTAGAGTGTAAAAATCCATCATACAAATATATTGAAACCCCCATTTCTGCAAATTCTTGCAAATATGATAGAGTCGCAAAATAGACCGTCCTTTTATCCGGCTTGCCCGGTGCCATAATCCTGACATCCACTCCACTTGCTATTGCTAACCTAACGGCAGTCATAAAACTATCATCAGGAATGAAATATGGAGATTGAATATAAACAGATTTTTTTGCAGTAGTAATCAATTTGATGTAGCATTCTTTGATATTTTGAAGTTGTAAATCTGGACCCGACGTCACAATTTGGACACAGGCATCACTATTTGTGTCGACAGCAGGGAAGTATCCATTTTTGACATATTCTTCGGGCAAAGTCTTGTCTTTTTTGCAGTAACGATAATCGTTCAAAAACAGATTTTGTAGAGCATATACTCCATAACCTTCAATACGTAAATGAGTATCCCGCCATGGTGAGACTTTCTTTTTTCTCCCCATGTGGTCATCTCTGATATTGATACCCCCAGTATAACCGATTTTGCCGTCAATAACTACAATTTTCTTGTGATTACGATAATTTAATTTAAAGTCAATCAATCTAATGCGTAAGAATGGTGGAAAAAACTCACAAACCTGTCCGCCCGCTTTTTTAAGCTTGCGAAAAAATCTACGAGGAGCACCTAGACATCCTATTGAGTCGTATATGAGTTTTACTTTGACTCCCTCTTTTGCTTTACGAATAAGTATGCTCATGATTTCTTTGCCCACATGGTCATCAGCAAAAATATAGTACTGCATATTAATCGACTCTTTGGCATTTTCGAGGTCAGTCTTTAAAGCCTCAATCTTTGAAAGCCCATCGGTAAATATTTTAACATCATTATTTGGACAAAACATCCCGCCTTCATTATAAACACACTTTATAATCTCTTCATACTCTAAAAGATTAGAATCTAACGAGTAGTTTTTAATCCTTTCTATTCCATCAATTGAGGAAACATAGTCCTGCTCAGAAAACTTATATCTGTTGAGTCGATGTCGAATGCGTACCGATAGCCCACTGCCAAGCCAAAGATAAAACATAAAACCAACCACTGGTAGTACAGTAAGCACTGTCATCCATGATATTATGCTAGCAGGCTTTTTTCTTTCAAGGAAAATCATTGAAAGAAAAAGTAAAAAGTTTATAATAAGTACTGCAATAAAAATATATAAAGCAACCATATAATTAAGCCTTCTTTTAGTTTTTATTTATAAAGATAGTATTCTCCCTGGTCATAGTACAAGCCTAAGGACGCATTTGTATCAAGTGTCACATCTTCAGGTATTGTTATAACATAATATTCCGAAACTTCACAACTACAAACTTGTGTTTTTGATGTCACATCATAGATAGTTGGAACCATAACGAAATTGACAATCTGTGTTGTAGTTTTGCCATTTGCAACTAGACTTACAAGTAGTTGCGTGTTAGAGTTTATACCAACCATACTAGAACTTCCCGAAATGATAGGAGTATCACCAACCATGTTATTTTCAATAACATTATATGTAGCACTTGTTGCAAGGTTAGCAAGTCTATAATTATTAAGAGCATAGGACGAATTAGCGGCAACATAGACAGTTTTCTCTTCATAATAGTATAGTTTGATGTTATAGAGGTTAAAATTGTCATCACGTGCGAGCAAAGTATATATACCATAGTCGCCCTCAGATATTACATCACTCAAAGCCACTTCACACCCTGTTTCACTTTCAATAAATACAAGGATGCTGTCCCCATATGAAAGTTCATCAAGATTGCTTGTTGCCATTGTCAACTCTTGCATTTGTGACTTATCAACAACATTGAAAGTAACATTTATAGTAAATTTTACAAAATTTTTCGTTTGTAAATTGATGTATGAAACATACAATTTTAAGTTATATGCACCTAGACTTGTGAAAGTATACCCGCCCATGTAATCCTTTTCAACACCATTAATAGTTGTGATGTAGTGTGCAGTGATTCTATCTGCATTTGAAAGTGAAAAATCAATATTTGAAAAGTCGAACTTCTCACCTATATAAGCAGTATAGGAGGATATTTGATTAGTTTGTTCTGTAACACCTTGCCAACTAGTATCAATCAAAGTCGAGCTAGTAAAACTACTATTTTGAATGAAAGTGATGTTGTATGTTCCAAGTAAAAGTGAAGTTTCTTGTATGAAGTTTTCATCTAATCCTGAAGTTCTTACATAGATTGAAAGGGAAATATAATTTGTATTTAACACAAACGAACTTCCCGTAATTATGTTACCAAATTCGTCAATCGTGGCATCACCATAGTTGGTATTGTCATCAAACTCATTAAGGGCAAATCTGAACCATTTATATTCCACATTAGCAGTATTAAATACCACGCCCTTCCAGAAATCAAATGTGATAATATATTGATTAGCACTATTTTTTGACGTATAGGAAACACTATACATGTCGGAAACATTTACATCAGATTTTGTAATTGTAGGACTAACCGCATAATCAACTGGTACAGTATAGTAAAATACATTACCACTTATAGTTATTTTCTGAATATAATACTTTCTGATTGTTATAGTAGAAGTTATACTTGGAAACATTGAGGCATCAGAGATATTTATTTTATCAGAAGTTATGGCACTTTGCGAGCTTATCGTCAAAGTATTACTTGAAGAGTTACTGCCATAATACATAGTACCATTTTCAATTTTTAACGTTACATTCGTCCACTGACTATTTCCTACAAGTTGTGAAATACTCTCATAAAACTCATATTCATAGGAATTTGTATTGCGATAAGTTTTAGTTACATCGTTATAAGTTAAAGTTGCAGTACTTTGTGGTGCAACACGAATTTTTAAGGTATCGTCATATATATTACCAGTGGCAATCACACTAGAAATTGTAATATTTTGCCCATCTTTTACAGATGTCCCTGAAACTATGTAAGGATTAGCCTTATAAAGAGTGATATCGTAATTGAGTATAACCTCTTCGTTATTGTACACAAGAGTTATTTTTAGCGTTATAGTCGTTTGATTGTTAATACCAAAGTACTTTCCATCTATATAAGGAATTGTGAAAGTAGTATAAGTGGAATTTGTGTAAATTACTGCATTTCCACTATTATATATTGTAGATATTTCCTGCCCCTCATATAGTAAACTTACACTTTTAATCTTTGTGTTATTTAGCGTTCCACTAAGACCAGTTTCCGTATATACCCCATCAATACCATTAATATTTATTATTCCATCAATACCATTTGGAACGACTGGAATGATTGTTTCCGATTTAGTCTCACCATCTCCCGTAGTGGTATTATCAATAAAGACAGCACCAATCGTGAATGAATTCCCCTCTGTTAATGAACCTGCTGAACTAGAATCAATAGTTGGGTCATTGTTGCAAGATAAAGTGAAGTAAAATTCAATTACATAACCATAGGTATCCTCAAATTTTGCTAAATAGTTATGACTGCCTAAGGTTGATTTTATGAGTGTAACGGTATAACCTGAAACACTTGCAAAGGCATCACTATCGATTGAACTCCCCGTATCAATATTTGTAATATTTTTTGTAAATGAATCGAGGCTCACTAAGTCATCGCCATTTTCATGTTTGATTGTGATTAAATCAGTAAGTGATATAGTTTTAGAAGTCTCAGAAGATGATATGGTAACTGTATATGGCGAAGTAGAACCATTTGTTGCAGTTGGACTTTGCAAGTTCGAAGATGCCACAACATCACCATTTATCGTTACGCTATAATCAGGAAGTACAAGCAGAGAAAGTGCAAATTCTTGCATCCATCCGTTAGCATTGTAAATTAACGTTATAGTCACATTCGTGCCAGTATTACTTGCACCATAACCCATAATGTTAATATTCTTCGTAGTTGTATTATCTGCAATATAGATATTCTGATTTGAAGTTACACTATAACTTACACTCAAATTCTCATTTTCAAGAAGAAGTGTAGAAAGATAAGTAGTTTGTGTTCTTCTTTCGCTCACTATTTCATAACTGCTATATAAGTCTATGGTTGTTCTTGCGTATACCTGTACCACCTCAGTATTGTTCTGCACTACTTCACTTTTAAGTACAAAATAGTAAGAACCATTAAAGTAAGTTTTGTCATTGTCATTAGAAGTGAATGTATAATCCGCTTTATACACCGTGTTGAGTGTACTATAGTTTGCACTTGTAATGTTGTCAAATGAAGTAGTCATACTAGCATTATCAACTTTTATCCCTGCATACAAAAGTGCAATTCTGTCACTTATGGGATCGTTAGAACTTAAATCTTCAACGTAGATTTCTTCACCTAACACCGCTGTTGATGTGCCAAGTGCTGTGTCATTGTAGGTCAGATTTGTAAGTTCATTTGTATATGCTACTGAGAAGACATTCTCTCTTACTATTATGGTGTAAAGTGCCGATTTGCCATTTGCAGAAATCAAAAATGTTACATAATTTTCACTTGAAGCATTTGTGACAGCTATTTTGAGTTTAAACTCTGTTGAAAGGTCACCTAAAAAGCTCGTATCTATCTCCGTTTCTATATCGTCTTTTATGGTGGTGATGAGCAAGTTTTCACTTTCCTTAATCGATATAGATACATTGACATCACTTTCTTTCACAGTTGCATCTTCATATAAATCAATCATAACTCTTGAGTTTTCAGAAAAATATGCCTTATCAGAGAATGTGACAGTTGTTTCGTCCTCTACGTATTCATATGATAAATTTTCACCACTAACATTAGGGTAACTAACCAAAATTTCTTCTACATTAGGTATTAAAACATATGCTATCTTAACATAAAATACTTGACTTTCATACTCAAATTTAAAAGTGTTTGTAACCATGAGCTGACTTGCAAGCGTTGGCGTAGTGATTATACTAAGTTTTGAGTTTTCATACTTAAACTCTGAAATATATGAATCTGTCTGATTTATTACCATTAAACCATTCAACTCAAAGCCAAACATATCAGAGATGTTGATTTCTATTGTATCACCTGCATAAACATCTTTACTGGTGTAGCTATATACTGGTGCATTGTTTGAATCACTTGAAACATTTGCATCTGTCTGTGTCACTTTAATGTTTGCACTCAAAGTCAAATTCAAAATTGTGAAGTTATATATTGGTGTAGTTCCATTATATACTGAAAATTTTACGTTGTTTAATGTCTTATCAAAAGCAAGTGCAAAGTTATAAGTTATAAGATTGCTTTCTATACTAAATATTACACTATCGTCATTTTCAGTAGAAAGGTTAAAAGTAAGATTTTCCTGCATAACCTCGTTTATGTCATAAATCTTAATTATTTCACTAATGTTGTCGCTGTTATTTAACACTAAATTATTTAATGTTCCATATGCTGAATCCACTTTTACATGATAGGTAGATTGCAAATTAAATGTAATAATTCCCACAATGCCATAATCAGAATATGCGTATACATAAATCACCTTATCTTCTGCAAGTGAGCCAGATTCTATGGTGACAACATTACCATTAACACTCAGTTTGTTTTCCTCGTCACTAACTCTTAAAGTTAGTACGCTGTTTTCATTTTGTGAAACACCTCCATTATCCCTTATTAGATTGACTGTCACAGAAGTTTCACTGCTAACCGTGTATGTAACTATCGTTCCGTTAACACTTGCGTCTGTTGATGAAAGCTCAAGAGAATAACTTCTTTCATTGAAAACAATTGTGTAATATTTGTCAACACCAAGTATGTAGTAGTCGCCAATAAAATAACGTGCTACAAAGACTAATTTTATATTTGAAGTAGTATTGTATAACTCGTAAGAGAGTTTGCCACTTTGATCTATGATGACTTGAATATAGTTTGCAATGGTATATATAGTTTCATTCTCCTGCTCACTCGTAATAAAACCCCAATTTGTAGTATTAATAAATGCACTTTGTAGACTTATAACTATGCTAGTATCAACATTCTCTCCTAATGACAGCACAGCTATTCTTTGTTTATTATTATCTGCATCATACTTGCTGTTTGAATAGTCAAATGTTTCAAAAAAGTCAATACTCCCATCTTCACTGCCGTCAACAATATATTCACAATCTTCTGCAATAGGATAGCAAACATCACTAACCATGTACGACTCTTTTGTCACAATTATTCTATATAGAATTGTCTGTATTCCGTAACTATAAGACAATATAATTTCAATATCATAGTCACCCGCATTATGATTTAATGTAAGTACATCGCCATTCACACTTGCAAATTCAGAGAGGTTGTCATATACATCATTTGAAATGATATCAACAAAGTTATCTATCAAGGAAATACTTTCTATTTTCATTGTACCTAAAGCAAGATTAAATCCGAAGGCTATACCAGAACCAACAATAGACATACTCTGCCCGCCAGTGACTGTTTCGAAAATCCCCTTTTCACGCATGATATCAACACCATTGAGTCCTAAAATATCCATGTAATCAAGCTCGCTGATATCTGCATCTGTGTATTTAACAAATTCGCTTGAAAGCGTTGACACATTACTTCTAAATGTATATGGAACGAGTATATGAATACCCTCTGTCATAATGAGTTCAAGATAACACTCACTTACACCTTTTATATCATACATTCCATTAATGGTCGTACCTGCCAAATAAGAGTTGTATATTCCGTTGATTGCATTAATCACAACACTTGTCACATTTGTGCCAATAACATTAGTTTTAAATAGAGTGTGGTCTGTACCATTTTCATAGGTATAATCATTCCCATCTGCTAAAAGCATTAGATAATCATAACCATTATACGAAATTACTGCTATGTCATCACCCAAATTAAATATCTTACTAAAATCAAAATCGTATTTTATTCTTATCGTAAAGAATAATGCTTGTCTTGTTACTGTGGAATCCTCATTTACAACATACTTATATATATATGAGTCACTAGATTTAATATAAAATCTCTCCTCTATATATGAATTTGCAAAAGACACAAAGTTGGAAGTAATGCCAAGTGTTGGATTATCAGCATCTGTCGTGTCAATACTAATCATATTCTGTGAATTTTCATTCTCATAAGATAGCACCTGAACAGAGCCTATAATTTCAATATGATCATTTAAGTAAAGCGAATCAACATCCTCATCTTCTTTTTTATTCACTGTCACATTTGGATTTACGATAAATTGTAGTGTGGTTTGAAGTATATATGGATTGTTTGTCACACTATCTACCGTAAGATTTTCAGCAGTCACCCTTATAAGCCTAACGGTATAGAGTGTATTATCGGTACAATATTCTGGTATCCATGTACCAATTGTTACCCAGTCTCCTATTGCTACAGTTCCCTTATAAATCCACATATGAGTCCATGTAATACTGTTTGTCAATTCAAAAGCGGCGTAACTACTATTAAAACTAATCTCATTGCCCGAAAAGACTGCAATATTGCCTTCATTGTTCTGAATTTGGTCAGCCACCATAAGATAGGTGTTAGCATTAGGATCTGCAAGGGCACTTGCAGTTACATCAATGGTAAGTCCAGGTGTTATTGTCAAGATTAAAGTAGCATCAACAATACCTGTTTCATTCTTTACATCTATGTACATGACTATATTCTGCCCAGCAGTATATTGATTAAAGTATATCTGTTTGAGAGGTGAGGTTGCTTCAAAATTGCCATTATCATTTTTATTAAATTCTATTACCGCAGCAAGTTCACTTAGCATTCCTGAATTTCTTGAAAGCCACGTTTGATTAAGTGTAAATGAAATATTACTATTATCAGATACCCCCTCACCTATATAATTACTCTCGTTTTTAAGATAAAACTTGATTAATCCATCGTCAAATTCGATACTTTCCCCTTCAGTACCCTTTTTGGTAATGGTAAAGTTTTTAAGGTCATCATCTTCCAAAAGTGTTATAGAAGAGGAATTTTGATTATCGTAATCTGTACTATATATTACCTTTACCACTGCATTACTTGTTACAATAAATTCGATATTTTCTAAATTTATTGTTCCCTCATAGCCATTTTCTGAAGTGATGTAAAGCATTACACTTGCGTTTTGAACTGCCTTAAAGTCAAAGTCCTTGCCGTAAATATTGATGACATTCGCATTAGACGTAGCATACTGCCAACCGATATTGACAATATCTATTGATAACCCATGCTGGTCAGTCATAACCGGTTTTAAAAGGTCTTTAAGTGCAGTTAAATCGGCAATTTGTTGATTATTTTCAGAGTCTGATTTATCCACCACATAGATTTGACTTATGCTTGAACTGATTGAAATTTGCACATAAAACTCAACATCACCATCTTCGCCTGCCACTTTTTTGAAGGCATTGTCATTTTCATCTACCTCGTATTTATAGTCAAGATTGAAGATTTTTTGCTCATACACATCAAAGAAATTCTCACAAATTAAAACTGGCTCTGTGGACTTAAGGACACCATCAATTAAATAAGAATACTTAGCATAAAATTTCCCGTTGCCGATAGTGAACTTCTCATCCGCAAGTTTCAAGCTTATTTCACCATTATTTACATCAGTTACTACAAACTCTTGAGTTTGCCAACTCCCTTCAATGTAAAACAGAAAATTAGATTTAAGTTCCTCTATTGTAGGAAGCACTTCCTCACTTAGAGTCAGTTTTACAACCACATCAAGACTCGAAGTTGGAATATAATAATGATTGTCGTCCGTTGCCACACTATCTTCAGTAACCGACACAACGGCACTTTTGATATTAGCAATGGAATAGGTATCTATCTCATAAATGTTTAACGCAGAACTTACTTTCGCAAAATCATATACTCCATCTTCAGTCAACAAAAATCCCGAGCCCCCTGCATCTGTCTTTATAGTTGCAAATAAAACTGAAAATTGCTCTAAGTATTTTTTGAATGTAATCACACTACTTGATAACTCATAATAATAAAGTCCATTAATAATTACGAAAGTTTTGGTGCAGTTGAGGTAATCTGCCAGCGCTTCACCTTGTTCTAAACTTATGGAAGTTGCCACGAAAAATTTGACATTATCCCGAGTGTTATATTGATTAGTTTCAGGTATGTATATATAGTCTAAAAGGTCAATGGTGGAAAGTTTTTCTATGTAATCCCCTTGTTCATCATGTTCCATAACCACACCAAGAGCATCCATAACTTCATTCTCATTTATAAAACTTATATCATCCTCCACCGAATCTGCAAAGGAGATTTCAAAAATATTATCACTAATTTCGAAAATACTATCGCCAAGATTTGAGGTAAAAAGTACCACTTGTAAGTAGTAAGTTTTATCTGAAATCGTGTAAAATTCATAATTTTCAAAGCCGTAACTATTAGTTTTCTTTGGCAAGAAGTAAGTTATGCCGTCATATTCGATTGTGTTTGAGCCAACAACAACTACATCCTCAGTCGAAACAAGATCACTTTCAACTTTTTCAAAAAAGGCAATACCGATATTTGAAAGCATACTATCAGCCTGTTCATTTTCATTATTGTTATTTTTTACAATAACATTAGCTCCAAGTGTAAAATCAACACCACTTGAAATTTTAGAGGTGGAAAGTACATATTTTTTATTAGTTAATAGATTAAGAACACTTTGAGTTGTATAATTATCCCCGTTAGCATCTTTGAAACTGAGCGAGAAATTAGAGACATCCGCAGGCTTGACTAACACATTTAGTCCCTCTGAAACAATGTAGTCAACACCGCTTTGAAAACTTGAAGTTTTAAGATATGATACAACGATATCTTGTGCAGTTTGAACATCAACATCGTCAAATTCTGGATATAACTCATAAATTCTAGACATAATCGCTTTTTTTGTTTTTATGTTCGTAAATGTATAAGCAGTTATATTTATAGACTGATTTGATGCACTTACAGAATTAGAAAAGAATATGTATGAATTATTTTCGCTGTTATATCCAACATATGTAATATTGTTCCCACCTATATCAAAGAAAACTTCTTTCTGTTCGCCCAAAACATCTTCACTAGCAACGGGGTCAAAATTCGCTTCAACTTCAAAATTAGAACCTAGACTCACAATATTTTGCTCAGTATCCTCTTGATTTGAAATTGCAATACTTAAAGAACTTACATTAAGGTCAAGTACCAAATTACAATATATTAAAGGTGTAACAGCAGAAGAAGTGGCAACTAGTGTAGCTTCATGATTTTGTGTAATTGCATCAATATCAATGATTTCAACTGTGAATTTTTGTCCAAGTTTGACAGAGGATGGAATTTTGAACACACCATCAGTTACAAAGCCCTCTTCATCGACCGTTGAACCAATTTGAAATGAAAGTTTAATGTTTTTCGTTGTGACATCTTCAGTATCCGTTTCAACGGACATCACGAAACTGTCACTCGGCAATAAAGTCAAGGATGAAGAATTATTTTCATCTATAAGAGCTTCATCTTCAACCACAAAATAAATGCTTTCTGGTGCAGTCTCAACATTGTTTAAAAGACCACATGCCCACATAACTGCCACAGTAATTGCAATTATACCAATGAAACCTAAAATTGTATACAAAATAACTTTCCATACGTTTAATTTTAAATGTATCCTCATAAGTTTCCACCTTTAATACTATTGTAACTATTATTACATAAAAAATTATATAATTTTATACATTATTTTCAAAATAAAATAACAAAAATAATATAAAATAATACAAATTAGTTTTTTCTAACAAATAAACAATTTATAACAAAAAAAACAATTTTTTTTGAAAAAAAATAAATTTTGAAGTATTTTTAAAGCATATTTTTCAGAATATAAAGAATTGTTAGTTAAAATATCATATTATCTTGACAAACTAAGCAAATTAAAGTATAATATCAAGGTAAGAAAAATTAATTCTTATAAAATAAAAGAAAAATTTAAAAAATTAACAAAAATGTTGTGAAAAAAATCAATTTTTAATGTTTTTTATCTATTTTTTATCATTTTTTTAAAATTATTTATTAAATTTAAAAAGGAATTTTTTATGATACAAGTAAACAACGTGTCACTCGCCTTTGGAGGTAGAGTGCTGTATAAGGAAGTCAATTTAAAATTCACGAAAGGGAATTGTTATGGCATCATAGGAGCAAATGGGGCGGGTAAATCCACCTTCTTAAAAATCTTAACTGGTGACATAGAACCCAATACTGGCGAAGTCATTATAACTCCAGGTGAAAGAATTTCTGTATTAGAACAAAATCAAAACAAATATGATGGCGAAACTGTTTTAAAAACTGTCTTGCTCGGGCATAAAAGACTTGTTGAGATTGAAGAGCAAAAAAATGCCCTTTATGCTAAGTCTGACTTTAATGAAGAGGATGGAATACTCGCAGGTGAGTTAGAAACAGAGTATGCTGAACTTGGAGGATGGACTGCCGAGAGTGAAGCTAAAACACTTTTATCTTCAATCGGAATTGGAGAAGAACTTTATGAGCAAATCATGGGGAACCTTGATATGAAAATCAAAGTTAAGGTGCTTCTTGCACAAGCACTCTTTGCAAATCCTGATATCCTAATTTTAGATGAACCAACTAACAACCTAGACTTTAAAACTGTAAGATGGCTTGAAAATTTTTTGCTTGAATTTGAGAACGTTGTCATCATAGTTTCACACAACAGACACTTTTTAAATAAAGTTTGCACTAATATTTGTGATGTTGATTTTGGACAGATTTCCATGTATATAGGAAATTACGATTTTTGGTATGAAACAAGTCAACTTTTGGCACGTCAGGCAAAAGATCAAAACAAAAAAGCTGAACAACGAGCAAAAGAACTTAAAGACTTCATCGCCCGTTTTTCTGCTAATGCCTCAAAAGCCAAACAGGCAACAGCTAGAAAAAAAGAGCTTGAAAAACTCACCATAGAGGACTTTAAACCTTCTTCAAGAAAATATCCATATATCGACTTCAAACCTGAACAAGACATCGGGAAAGAGATTCTTCAAGTGAACAAATTATGTAAAGCTGGATTTTTCAAAAATTTAAGTTTTAATGTAGAAAAAGGACAAAAAATAGTATTTTTATCACAAAATTCTCAAGTTTTAACCACTCTTTTCAATATCTTATGTGGCAAAGAACAAGCCGATAGTGGCAATATTCGATTTGGAAAGACTATTAAAGTTTCTTATCTTCCACAAGACAATCATGAATTTTTTGATAATTGTCATCTCTCTATTACTGACTGGCTAAAACAATACAGCAAAGACACAACAGAAAGTTTTGTAAGAGGTTTTCTAGGACGTATGCTCTTTTCTGGTGAAGAAAGTCAAAAAGAAGTATGCGTACTATCTGGAGGCGAAAAAGTGAGATGTATGCTGTCAAAAGTTATGTTAGAAAGTGCCAATCTAATAATTATGGATGAGCCAACTAGCCATTTAGATCTAGAAAGCATCACCTCTTTAAATAAGGGCATGCAAAATTATAGTGGTTGTCTGTTGTTTTCAACATCCGATCAAGAACTTATTGAAACTGTTGCTAATAGGATAATAGACATTATAGATGAAAATACCATAATTGATCGCACAATGACATATGAAGAGTATATGAACACAAAATTATAAATGAAAAAGTCTAAGCTTCATTTTTATTATACCTTCAAATTTTAAAAACACATAAAAAAAACGAAACACGTTTTATACATATTAAAAATAAAAAAAAGAATGCTTGCAACATCCTTTTTTTTGTGATAATTATCTTTTTGAAAACTGAGGTGCTTTTCTAGCCTTTTTCAAGCCATACTTCTTTCTCTCTTTCATACGTGAATCACGAGTGAGAAGTCCTGCTTTTTTGATTTCTGGTTTGAGCTGTTCATTTTCACGAACAATAGCTCTTGCTATTGCATGGCAGATAGCTCCCGCTTGTCCAGATACCCCACCACCATTCACGTTTGCAATTACATCATACTTTTCTGCAGTGCCAGTAAGTGTTAAAGGTTGTTTTGCGACAGAAACAAGAGTATTGCTTTGAAGGTATTGCTCGATAGGTCTTTTGTTTACAGTAATATTTCCATTACCCTCAACTAAGATGACCCTAGCAACAGATGTTTTTCTTCTACCAGTTGAGATAACAACTTTCTTTGTATTTTGCTTCTTAGCCATTATTCCCTAACTCCTTTTAACGTAATAAGTTCTGGTTGTTGTGCAGTTTGTGCATGATTTTCATCCTTGTATACATACAATCTAGTTATCTGCTTTCTTCCCAGTGTTGTTTTAGGAAGCATACCCTTAACCGCAAGTTCAACTGCCTTATCTGAATTTTTTGCCATCAAAGTTTTGTAATCAACTGATTTTAGCCCACCGACATAACCAGTATGATAGGTATGTTTTTTATCTTCAAGCTTGTTACCAGTCAAAACTATCTTATCAGAGTTGATAACAACTACGAAGTCACCAACATCAACATGTGGTGTAAATGTTGTCTTGTCTTTTCCTATTAAGAGTTTTGCAACTTGACTTGCAAGTCTGCCAAGAGGCATATTTGTGGCATCAACTAAATACCACTTTCTTTTTATAGGCGTTTTCGCCATATACGTTTTCATATTTTCCTCCGAAAATTTTAAGAAACTTTACTTCGTGGCAATTTTGGGGCTAACAAAATATACCACCTTTCAAGATTGGACTTTACTATTTTATTCTTTTCGCCACATTTTGTCAAGAGATTTTCGTGATTTTTTAAGTCATTTTTATTTAATTTTTGTAAAAATAAATTTCATTGATGTTGGTGGCGATTTTCCCCTACATACAATATTTTTCTAAATAGCTATAATAAATTTTAATGTTTTAGCAATAACTCAGTATTAGAATGCTTTTAAAGTTTATTTTCTATAAATGCCTTTTTCTTTAAAACGCTTGACACGAGATGTAAATTTATTATAAAATAGTAAGGTAATGTGGTGAAAAGAAGTGGCACTCTTGGAACATTCGCATGGGTTAGCGTAAAGACCAACAAAAAAGGCTGACAAAAGTCAGTGAATTAGGGTGGAACAGCGTCATCACGCCCCTATATGCAAGAGCATATAGGTTTTTTTATAACTTTTTAATAAAAAGTAATCTAATATTTAAGTAAGGAGCAGAATATGGATAAAATTCTAACAATGGACACAATAATTAATCTTTGTAAAACACGTGGATTTATTTTTCAAGGCAGTGAAATTTATGGTGGATTTGCAAACACGTGGGACTTTGGTCCTGTTGGTGTAGAGCTAAAAAATAACATCAAAAAAGCATGGTGGAAAAGATTTGTACAAGAAGATCCAAACACCTTCGGAGTTGATGCAGCAATTTTGATGAACCCTGTAGTTTGGCAAGCTTCGGGGCATGCACAAAATTTTTCTGATCCAAAAATGGATTGTAAGTCTTGCAAACAGAGATTTCGTGCAGATAACCTTATTGAAGAATATACCAAAGGGGAAATTAGTGCTGAAGCAATGTCAACAGAACAAATGGAAAAGTATATTTCGGACAATAAAATAAAATGTCCACACTGCGGTAACTTCAACTGGACACCAATACGACAATTCAAACTGATGTTTGAAACTTCACGAGGAACTTTGGAAGGTGAAAAAGATACTGTATACTTACGTCCAGAAACCTGTCAAGGTGAATATGTGAACTTCATAAACGTTCAACGAACAGCTAGAGCAAAAGTTCCATTTGCAATAGCCCAAATCGGAAAATCATTTCGTAATGAAATCACACCTGGAAATTTTCTCTTCAGAACAATAGAGTTTGAACAAATGGAACTTCAAAAATTTTGTAAAGAATCTCAGAGTATGGAGGTATATGAAGATTTTAAAAATAAAGCGTACAAGTTTATAAATGACATCGGTTTATCTTGTAATCATTTGAGATTTCACGATCATGACAAACTTGCTCACTATGCAAAGGCTGCTTGCGACATCCAATATCACTTCCCTATCGGATGGGAAGAACTTAACGGCATACATCATCGTGGTACATGGGATTTGAGCAGACATCAAGAATATAGCGGTAAGAACCTGTCTTACACTGACCCAGTAACTAATGAAAAGTTTTTACCTACTATCATCGAATACTCAATCGGGGCAGATAGACTTACACTTGCCTTACTATGTGAAGCATATGATGAGGAAAAACTTACAAATGGTGAAACAAGAGTAGTAATGCACTTTCATCCAGCAATCGCTCCTTATAAGGTCGCAGTTTTGCCCCTTCAAAAAAATTTAAGCGAAAAAGCAAAACAAGTGCTAAGTATTTTAAATAAAGAATTTTCTTGCGATTATGACGAAAACGGCTCAATAGGAAAACGCTATCGACGTCAAGATGAGATCGGCACACCATTTTGTGTGACAATAGATTTTGAAACACTTGACAATGATACCGTCACTATTCGTGATCGTGACACAATGCAACAAGAACGTTTAGCAGTTGATGAACTTGTTGATTATATAGCAAAAAAAATAAAATTTAATTAAATATAATACATTTCAATAATAAAAAACTCTTCACAAAGAGTTTTTTTGATAATAGAAGAGCTAAAAATTTACTATTTTCAATCGCCTCTAATTAATTTATATAAGAAATACTTATTCATTAAATTAACTTTTTTTAAATATTTCAGTAATTTTGCTTAGCAGTTCAGTTAATAGTTTTTCATCTTTAATTGAAAGATTTTCTGTCACCTTGTCAATCATTTTATTATGAAAATCATTGTGTAATTCATTCATTTGCTCACCACTTGATGTCAAAAAAACAAATACCTTTCTTCTGTCAACGCTATTACGAGTCCTTTTAACATAACCTTTTGCCTCTAATCTTGATATAGAAGATGTCAAAGTCCCGGCAGTAATGTTTAAACGATTTGAAATCGCACCTAGTGTGTTATCGCCCATAACATCACATGCTTTTATAGCCTCCAAAACATGGAACTCAGACATGGTCAGATTCGAATTTAATTTATGTAATTGCTTTTCTTCGTTGAAAAGTATGGTATTAAAAATTTTTACAAGTACTTCATTTAAAAGTTTTTTAGTCTGTGTCATTATTTCTCCACTAAACTTAATAATACATAAAAAGCGGTTAAAAGTCAATTTTTTTAGGAAATTTTAAAAACTTATGTTAGAATACTGCTATGAATAAACGCTTCAAAAAAATTACAGATAAAGTACTTGATTACGTTTTCCCTTCCAATTTGAGTTGTATTACTTGCAACCGAGATATTAAAGACTTTAACAACTTTCCTATGTGTGATAAATGCAAAGATATGTATTATACCTCTGGAAAATATTGTGTCATATGTAATGACAAGGTCAATGGTGAGGAAATTATATGCGAAAATTGTAGAAGATATCCAAAGGCTTTCAAGCGTGCAGTCACACCATTTATCTACTCAGACGAAGTGGCAAATATTGTCAACGCTTTCAAAAATCGCAACCACAAATATCTTGCCGAGGGTTTCGCTATCGCAATGGTGGAAAAGTTACGTAAGAAGAATATTTCTTTTGACATAATTACATATATGCCACTTTCTGCAAAGAAACTTAAACAGAGAGGTTATAATCAAGCAAAACTTCTAGCAGAAGAAATATCAAAACTAACAAATACAAAAGTTATTGACGCTTTTAGTAAAGTTTTAGAGACAAAGGAACAGAAATCTTTAAACTTCAATGAAAGACAGAAAAACCTTAAAGGTGCATTTAAAATCACCTGCAACAAAGATCTTCTCAAAGATAAAAAGATTTTGATTGTTGATGACGTACTCACCACTTGTGCAAGCATAAATTCAATCAGCTTATTACTTAAAAAATACAATACAAAAGTTTATGTTGTGGCAATAGCAAAGACAATTCTATACTCAAATAAAAATGATTTTAAGTTAAGAAAAAAAATACCAAAAACAACTAAGTAACAAATTCGATATACTCAATTTATTGTACATATTATGCACATAATGCCACTATATATAGATTTAGTAATTCTTGTGAAAACTGTTAAATATATTAAGGCTTTTAAAAAAAATATATAGACACATAAAAGACTATGCTTTATGAATTTCGTTTGCTTTTAAAAAACACATATGCTATAATTTTCTTAGGAGTAAAAAAATGACAACAGAAAAAATATTTATCGGATATAGTGATATAAACAAAGAGTTCCAACTTTCTAACACTTCGATTTTGAAATTTTTTCAAAATGCTACCTCAATTCATAGTAAGAGCGTGGGTGATAGTCTAAAAAATGCCAAACTTGGGTGGTTTCTAACCTCTTATCATGTTAAGATTATAAAAAGACCAGAATACGAAAGTTGGGTAAAAATTAATACATGGAGTCGTGATGTCAAAGGCTTTATAGCTTCCCGTGAATTTGAAATTAGAGATGAGGAGAATAATCTCTTAGTTTGTGCTTTGTCCAACTGGGCAAGGGTGAACTTGCAAACTCAGAAACTTGAAAGAATTTCTCAAGAAACTATTGAGGCATATGGCAAAAATAAACATAGTAATTTTGATATTTTGTGGCTACCTAAACTAAAAGAGTGTGACCATGTTGATTTTGAAAAAGAATACCTTATAGATAGAAATTTTATTGACACAAACAAGCATATGAATAACGTTGCTTATTTGGAAATTGCTAACCTAGTACTTCCAGATAGCGTTTATGAAAAACCCGAATGTTTAGAGTTTGAAATCATGTACAAAAAATCAATTTACTTAGGGCAAAGAGTTAAATGTCTGTATACAGAAATGCAGGACCACTACATCATTTCCATAAAGTCCCCTGAGGAAGATGAACTTTATGCTATTATAAAACTCTACAAATAATTTTAAAAATTGCCAAAAGAAGAATAGGTATTTCATCACTTCTAATCGCACCAACAATCGTGTTTGTCCTTTAGTTGATTGACTCAATAAAGGGCAAATTTTTCTATGCTTTTTTAAACTTTTCAAATTTATTATCACTCGTTATAATTTCTTTCTTGAATTGTATTTTGCAGGCTTTAAATCCTCAACTTTCATTTTCTTTATTTTCATCTTCTCTACTATTTTAAGCATAAAAAAAGAACTCAAGTCCTTTTATGACACGGGATAAGTTTGTCAATTTTTGACTCTTTTCCAAGGAAATTCTTATACCAAAATGTAAATTTTAGGATTTTGCTATTTTTGTGCTTATGTTTAATCTATCGCTTTCATAATATCAAGCAAGTTTTGGTAACTATTTACAACTTCATATCTAACTTTGCCACCAAGTTTAAGATTATTAAAGAGTTTTCGCACACAATCTGTTTTTGCCTTTTCAATTTCATGAAGTTGCATAGAATCCATAGAACCTTTTGTTTCTGCCACAAAGTAAATGTGTTTTATACCAACATTGTCATAGAACGCTATCGCCCAGTCTGGTGCATAGTCACCCACTGGAGTTGGAATTTGGAATGTTCGTGGCAATTTTGCATACACACAAACTTCGCTTGCCGCATCCAAATCTTCAACAAACTCACGCTCTTTGCTCATCTTTACAAAGCCATCTGTTATTACATAGTCTTGTATCGCTTTATTGGCCTTAAACACCTTATCAAAGTCTGCTTTGGCTTGAGTGAATATGTCATTATCGTACTTACCATCGGTTACATTATAAGAAATATGGTCAACAATCATTGTTGCCTTTTGTTCGTTAATAAGTTTGATTGTTTTGGAAATAAACTCTTCTGCGTTTGTCTTAAACTTACCAAAAACATCTGGCCTTATGCCTTGCAGGATTTTTACAATAGTTTTTCGTGTTAGTTTGGTGCCGTCTTTAATCTTGCCTATTAGGTCATATTTTGTGTTGTTTGACATAGATCCTTTAAGTGATTCGGTTCTTGTTCTTGTGGTTCCAAATGACACACCGCTCTTAACCTGATTTTCATCTATTGTTTTGCGTTGTTCACCAATGGTCACTATATATTTTTGTTCAGTAACATATAATTTTTCATCTATTGTAGTAATTGCCTTGTTTATAAGCTCATCACTATCAAACTCAACCGTGTAGGCATACTTATGGTTAATTTGATTCCACAATGCTTGAAACTCTTTCTTTTGAAAATTCTCGTTAAGTGGATTGTTTTTTACTGCTGGTGTTCGGTCGTTGCTGATCATACCATCAAGCACTTTCTCATCAAATATACCTTGCACGAGTTTGTGTATGCTTTCAGTGTATGGAGCAAGAATTTCTGGCATTTCTTTAAAATTGCCACTATTTTTATCCTCAAAATATTTGTCTGTTAAGCGATACTCTTTATCTATATAACCGCTAGATCTCAAATAACTTTGAATATCGCATGCCATATCCTTATCTACCACAAGTTGTGTTTGTCCGTCAGTTACAACTTTATCCATAAAGTATTCTATGGTTGCTCTAGTTGGTCTATCTGCAAGGTTAGCCTTTATATCTTTTTGAATATCTGCAACAAAGTCTTTATAACTATCCGTTGCCACAACTGTTAACCTGTTTATATTAAGGAAGTTTGACCTACCTTTGCAATAATCCACGTCTACTCTAACGCCTAACATATTTACTGAAATTCTAAGTCCTCTGCCGACCTCTTGGCGTTTAGCAATTGCACTATCTCCACCAGGCTTTAAGGCACAAATCTGGAATACATTTGGATTATCCCAACCTTCACGAAGTGCTGAGTGTGAGAAAATAAACCTTGTTGGCTCTTCAAATGAAAGCAAGCGCTCCTTATTCTTCAATATAAGGTCATATGCTGAAATATCATCAGAGCCTGTCTCTTTATTGTCTTTGGAATTTATTGCCCTTCCCGTTTTCTTGTCTATAGAAAAATACCCCTTGTGAGTGTCCTCAACTCTAATTCTTTTTAGGTAATTTATATAAGGCGTTTCAGGGTTGTTCTTTATATACTCATCAAGTATTTGTTTGTATTCTTCTTCAAAAATTCTGGCATACTCGCCTTTTTCGTCTGGCTGTGAATAATCACGATAGTTTGCAACTTCATCAAGAAAGAATAGTGACAAGCACTTTATCCCTTCGTTATACAAATCCCTTTCCTTCTCAAAGTGAGATGCAATAGTTTCTCTTATTTGAATGCGTCTAATGTCCTTTTCTGAAACATCTCCCACCACTTCGCCGACATATACAACTTCTCCATTTAGGAAAGTGATACTGTTTGTTTGTGGACTGATGTCTGAAATAGTGTAACCATTTTTGTATTGTTCCATTTCATTAGACAAAAGATATAGATTTTGCCCAACTGCAAGTATTCTAGTTTCTCTATTAATAGACTTGTTGTAACTGATTTCAAACTCCAACTTTGCCATTGGTGGATTTTTACTAGATAGCACAATGTCTTGCAAGTACATATATCTATCAGTTCCTCTGAGGTTTTTAATCTCAAAGCCTTTAACTTGAATTTTCTTAACAAGGCTTTTATTGTAGGCATCAAGTGCATCCAAACAATACACAAGGTTGTGCTGTTTTTTGTGAGTTGCAGAGAAATTCATATTAAATAATGGATTAAACTTTTTAAGTGAAGTTTGAGTTGCTTCTCCGCCCATCTTTTGTGGCTCATCTAAAATCAAAATTGGCCTAGTTTTAGCAACAACATCAATAGGTCGCCTTGACTGAAATTTATCAGGAAGCACCATATTAATCACTCTGCCTTCCGCTTTTCTTACATTGAATGACTGCACATTGATAATCATAACCTGAATATCGATAGATGACGCAAAATCATCAAGTTTTTCAAGGTTATCTCTATTGTAAATAAAATATCTCGCTTTTTTGCCATATTGCTCCATAAAGTGTTCTTCCATCATTTGAAATGACTTTTTAACACCTTCACGAATGGCAATGCTTGGCACAACAATGATAAACTTGCTCCAACCATAAAGTTTGTTTAGTTCAAATATTGATTTTATGTAAACATAAGTTTTTCCCGTTCCTGTTTCCATTTCAATATCAAGCGAGCATCTGCCAAGTCCACGCACCAATTCGGTCGACACTATATAATTGTTTTCTTGCTGAATTTTCTTTATGTTTTCAAAAAGTTCTGCATCATCAAGTAGAATTTTGGCATTCTCAAAGCCATCATCATTTTCATTAAAGGCGTTTGAATTATAGGCGTCATCCCACAAAGTGATCTGGCCATCATTCCTTTTCTTTTTAATACCAAGGTCACGGGTATACTTAACCATATCGCAATATGGTTGCCCTTTGAATACTTTGCAAATGTTATCAACCGCATCCTGCTGATATTGTTGTGTTTTAAATTTGAATTTCATTTTTTCTTTCCTTTGATAATTATTACAATACCTTCCTTGTTGTGCTTGGGTGGTAGGTTTCAAAGATTTGGTCAAAGTTCACATTAACACTGTCGGTTGCCATTGAACTATCTCTAAACACTGCGTAACGTGGTTTCATTTTTGCAATTTCTTTAACGACTTCATCTGTTAGGTTTTTATCAAAACAGCATACCAAGTTGCCGTCGTTGACATTGAAAACCTTTTTACCTGCAATAGTTTCGACTTTTATATCACTTGAAAGCATAACTCCCATATCAAGCATAACTTGGAACAACAAATCTTCTGGCGTTCTGTCGTCTTTTATGTTATCTTCAAGCCCTGCAAGCAAATCTTGTGATAAATTCTCTGGATTGTAATAAACATCTTTCATACAACTGCTATCAAGTTTAAAAACACGAAAGCCAATGTCCAAATCTTTTGCATTTGGATTTTCTTCTTTAATTTTTTTACCTGCTCTACGAATTCTTTCTTTACCTATTTCACAAATGTTTTTATACCCCGCCTTGTAAGCCTCAGATTTTTCATCACAAATTTCTGGCAACTGAACCATAATAAATTTTCTATGACCGCCATCTTCAGCATTTAATTGCATAACAGCATGAGCAGTTGTCGCAGAGCCTGAAAAGAAGTCTAAAATTATATCTTCTTTACCTACTATTCTTAAAAACTTACTAATCACTGTTGTTGGTTTTGCATTTTCAAAATAGGCATCTCCATTAAATAATCTCATCAACTCTTTTTTCCCTTCAGCAAAATCTTCAAAAGTAGATTTGATTACTTCTGTTGTTACAGTATCTAAATATCTCTTAAATTGAGGAACATGTGTTTCATCATCATAGAAATAAATCAAATTATTCTTTATATGTTCATTCATCGTTTCTTTAGTATATCTCCATCCAGACTGTGGACATTTACAAGGTTTGCCAGTGATTGGATGCAAGATTTCGTAAGTCGCCGCCTTACCTGTCGCCTTCGGGGCAGCAGTATCTGAAAGTCTATAGGCTTGATAACATTGCTGCCCCGAAGGCGACAGGTAAGAATCAACCCTATCATACATAGAAATCCCTTTCAAATTATCTCGACTTCTATAAAATTCTTTCAATTTCTGTTCTGTTTTTTCGATTCCCCAATTGTTGTTAATTGCTTCTTTAAGTATAACTTGTACTTCTTTCAATCCAGGTTTTTCAACTCTAAAAATTTCATTGTTTTCCACATCCGTTTTATTTTTTGCATAGCATAAAATATACTCATGATTTGTCGATGTCGTTTTTGAAAGATTTTTTGTAGAATTTTTAATCCAAATAAAATTCTCAATAAAATTATATTCTCCAAATATCTCATTGCAAATTTTTAGCATATTATTTATTTCATATTCATCAATAGAAATAAAAATCACTCCATCATCCGCCAACAAATCCTTAGCAAGTTTTAATCTTGGATAAATCATATTTAACCAATCCGTGTGAAAACGACCATTGCTGTCATTATTTAAAAACATCCTATTACCTTGCTCGTCATAACTTTTACTATTTAACAAATAATCTTCTGTTGATGTTGCAAAATCATCATTATAAACAAAATCATTGCCTGTGTTGTATGGCGGGTCAATATATATCATCTTAACTATACCTAAGTATGTTTCACGCAAAAGTTTAAGGACATCAAGATTGTCGCCCTCAATATATAGGTTTTTGGTATTGTCAAAATCAACACTTTCTTCTCTGCAAGGGCGAAGCGTGGCATTAATAGGAGAATTGGCTGTTAAAATTGCTTGCTTTTTGCCTGGCCAGTTTAGAGTATATCTTTCATCACTCCCCTCAACAATTTCTTTGCTGAGTTCCTGTTTAAGCAAATCAAAATCAACAAGTTTTTTAAGCTTCCCATTTTCGTCTTTACCCTCAGTAATGCAATTAGGAAATAACTTTCCAATATTCTCAATATTCTCATCCACTAAATTTTCACTTTGCATTTTTAATTTATCCATTATTTTCCTCCTTATTTTTTCTGCTAAGTTTACCTTGCATTGTGCAACTTATTATTTTTTACTCCGTAAAGGTACACAATAATGTAGTTGTCGAAAAATTAGGATTTCAGTTTAAAATTTAATTGTTATTGTAATTTTTTAGAGAAATATTGGTAAAAAAGTGGGACTTTTTAGAGAATTATGCTATAATTAACTCATATTAAGATTTAGCATATGGTATTACACAAAGGTGTACCTTTATAGACTTTGTTTTTGTTATCTTGAACGGCTGTAAAATCTATATT
>CAZZGZ010000004.1:0-94473 GCA_964653635.1 uncultured Lachnospiraceae bacterium | reverse complement strand
GCTGGGTTCAGAACGTCGTGAGACAGTTCGGTCCCTATCTATCGTGGGCGTAGGATATTTGAGAGGGCTTGCTCCTAGTACGAGAGGACCGGAGTGAACATACCAATGGTGCACCAGTTGTCACGCCAGTGGCATAGCTGGGTAGCGATGTATGGTTGAGATAAACGCTGAAAGCATCTAAGCGTGAAACTTGCCTCAAGATTAGATATCCCATAACATAAGTTAGTAAGACCCCTTGTAGACAACAAGGTTGATAGGCCAAGTGTGGAAGCATAGTAATATGTGTAGCTGATTGGTACTAATAGGTCGAGGGCTTAATCACGGATTAATTAGTTTTTTTGAATGTCTTTGTTATGTAGTTGTCAGAGTTTTAATTCTGAATTGCTTGACAATTTTAAATTGTTTTGCTATAATTATCTAAGATAATTCCAAGTTTATAACTTGTTATTATACCATACCCAGTGGCGATAGAGAAAAGGTCCACCTGTTCCCATCCCGAACACAGAAGTTAAGCTTTTCATCGTCTAAGATACTTGGCTGGTGACGGCCCGGGAAAATAGAACACTGCTGGGTTATCATTAAAGCAACCTCATGAGGTTGCTTTTTTGTTGCTAATTTAAAGATAATATCTAATCAAATAATAAAATTAGTCTTTGTTATCTCAACCATGTGTTTTTAAGCAACTTAAAAAAATAAATGTTAAGGTTTTAAAACTATTAAATAATTGTTTTATTTCAAATTAATATTTTTTTAATATGTTATTTTATAAATTTATGTAATATAAATGCTCTTTTTGTTTTTTAACATAAAGAGGTTATTTTGAGTTTTATTCTTAATCCAAATCTTGTTTGCGTTTTACTATATGCTTTAAGCATCTTACTTTATTGTAGAATTTTCATTAAGAATTATATTGTCTTTATCAATGCCAGCTTCTATAATAGTATAAATAAATAAAAAATTAGAACTTTCTATTTTTAAATTTTTGCAACCTTTTAACGCTCGTACACCTAGTTTAGTATTTTTATCAATGTATAATTTTTCTAATTTAGTACAATTCATAAAACTTTCCATACTTAAACATTCTAGAGGTTTTTGACTTATAACACTTTTTAAATTAGTCATGTCGGCAAAACCCTGATAAGAAATTTTTCTAGTAAACTTTGGCAAGATAATTTTTTCTAAACTTGGGAGTTTTTTAAAGGCTCTATTTATTATTTCATATATGAAATCTAATTCACTAAAATCTACACCGCAAATATATCGAGTATTTATTTTTAAGTCTGAGATTTCTAAGTCATCAAGAGCACTATCTTCAAGTTCTAAGGTCAAAATTCCGTATTCATCATTTTTGAAAGCAACCTTTTTTAATTCTCCACCATAAAAAATTTGAGTCTCAGCATATTCAAATTCTAGTGGTTGTGTCTTTGTATATAGAAATATTTTCATAAACATCCTTTTTACGTCTAAATCTAATTATGTCATATGGTATGATTCTTTTCAAGCAGAAATTTGTCTTAAAATGTGAGATTGTGTAGAAGAAAAATTAGAAAAAAAATAATTTTTTTTAAAAATCCTTGACAATATAAAATTATTTTGATATAATTACTCTGCTGAACTATGGTTAGAAGTGTGAGGTTACTTATTGTAACGACAACTACAATAAGAGAATTCACATGGACCTACATCAGAAAAATATCATTCTGATGGCCAAAATGAAGGCTATTTTTTAAGTCAAACAGCATGACACACACGGGAAAGTGTACGAAATAAATAAAGTGTTTTGAGCTTTTCGTAAAAAATAGTTCTGTTTTGGAATTGCTGTTACAGGAGGTAAGAAATTAAATGGCAAATCAAAAAATTTCAATAAAATTAAAAGCCTACGACGTTGCATTAATTGATGACGCTGCAAAAAGAATTGTGGATGTACTTCATAAAAATGGTGCAGAAGTGTCGGGGCCAATTCCACTTCCAACTGATAGAGAAGTGGTAACAATTATCCGTTCTCCATTCAAATATAAAGATTCAAGAGAACAATTCGAGTCCAAGACTCATAAAAGATTAATCGTAATTTTAGGCTCAAGTCCAAAAGCAATCGAAGCTCTTATGAAACTCGATATGCCTGCTGGAGTTGAGATTAAAATTAAGCTGTAAGGAGGACGCTTAAATGAAAAAAGCAATAATTGGTATAAAACATGGAATGACACAAGTGTTCACAAAAGACGGCTTAGTTATTCCAGTTACAGTGATTGAAGCGGGTCCATGCTCAATTTTACAAGTTAAAACGAATGAAGTAGATGGTTATAAGGCAGTAGTTGTAGGTTTTGAAAAGCAAAAAGAACAAAGACTTAATAAACCTGAACTTGGTAAATACAAAAAAGCCAATGTTGAGGCTTGCAAGAGAATCAAGGAATTAAGACTTGATAATTCAGAAACTTACAAGGTGGGAGATTCTATCAAATGTGATGTTTTTGGTGAAGGGGATCATGTAGATGTTTGTGGAACAACCCGAGGTAGAGGTTTCACAGGCGTTATTCAAAGATGGAATCAACATAGGTTGAAAATGACTCATGGTACAGGTCCAGTGCATAGGGAAGTTGGTTCTATGAGTGCGAATTCATCTCCATCAAGAGTCTTCAAAAACAAGCACATGCCAGGGCAATATGGTAATGAAAGAGTTACTATTGCTAATCTTGAAATAGTAAAAGTCGACACGGACAGAAATATACTTTTGATTAAAGGTTGTGTTCCAGGGCCAAAAGGAACTGTTGTAACAATTACCGAAACCAAAAAAGCATCAAAATAGGAGAAAGTAAATGGCTACACTCAAAGTTTATAATATGAAAGCCGAGGAAGTTGGTTGTATAGAACTATCTGATGAAATCTTCGGAATCGAATATAATGAAGCTCTTGTCCATGAAGCGGTTGTAACATATAACGCTAATCAAAGACAAGGAAATAAAAGTACACTAACAAGAAGTGAAGTGAGAGGGCATGCTAAAAAGCCATATCGCCAAAAGGGGACTGGTAATGCAAGACAAGGCTCAACTAAAGGACCTCAATATAAAGGTGGTGGAGTAGTTTTTGCTCCAAAGCCAAGAGATTTTTCTAAAAAAATGAACAAGCAAGCAAAAAGGTTAGCACTTTTCTCTGCACTTTCTGAAAAAATTGCACAAAACGAAGTTACGATAATTGACAAGTTTGATTTAAGTTCCGCAAAGACAAAAGATGCCAAGGCGTTTGTTGACGCATTTAAGTTTAATGGAAGTGTCTTAGTGGTGAACGTTGGAAATGATGAAAATATGCTAAGAGCGACAAAGAATATCAAAACCTTAAATATCACAGAATTAGATTCTTTAAATACCTATGATATTGTTGCAAATCGTAACCTTGTTTTGACCGAATCTGCTATAAAAACAATAGAGGAGGCTTTGAACTAATGGAAGCTGGTAAAATTATTATCAAACCTATACTTACTGAAAAAAGTTATTCTAAAATTGCCAATAAAGTTTACACTTTTAAGGTTGCAAAAACTGCTAATAAGATTGAGATTGCTAAGGCAGTGGAAAAACTTTTTGAAGTTGAAGTTGAAAATGTCAACACAATCAGTGTTAAAGGCAAGAAAAAATCGCAAAACACAAAGAATGGTCGTAGCGTGGGTAAAACAAGCGATTACAAAAAGGCTGTTGTTACTTTAAAATCAACATCTAAACCTATTGCATTCTTTGAGAGTTTGTCGTAAAAGGAGTAAAATATGGCTATTATAAAAAGCAAATCAACATCTAGTGGTCGTCGCCATTACTCAAAAGCAGACTACGTTGAAATAACAAAGTCGGAACCTGAGAAATCCTTACTCTCAGTTAAGAAGAAATGTGCAGGGAAAAATAATCAAGGTAAATTAACTGTCCGTCATCATGGTGGTGGTAATCGTCAGAAATATCGTATCATAGATTTTAAGCGAAACAAAGATGGAATTAAGGCAAAGGTTGTTGGAATTGAATATGATCCAAACAGGACTGCGTATATTGCATTACTTTCATACGTTGATGGAGAAAAAAGATATATAATTGCACCACTCGGGCTTAAAGTTGGCGATTATGTAGAAAGTGGTGAGAATGCTGAAGTAAAAGTTGGTAACAATCTTCCTCTTTCAAAAATTCCAGTTGGTTCAACAATTCATAATGTAGAGTTGACGCCTCATAAAGGTGCACAACTTGCAAGAACAGCGGGGGCAGAAGTTCAGTTAGTTGCAAAAGAAGGTAAATATGCAACCCTTCGTCTTCCAAGTGGAGAAATGAGAAAAGTTCTTTTAGTATGTCGAGCAACAATCGGCAAGGTTGGAAATATAGATCATGAACTTGTAAGTCTTGGAAAGGCAGGTCGAAAAAGACATATGGGCATTCGACCATCTGTTCGTGGTGTTGCAATGAATCCTAATGACCATCCACATGGTGGTGGTGAAGGCAAGAGTCCTGTAGGTATGGCTAGTCCTGTTACTCCATGGGGAAAGTCAGCATTAGGGCTTAAAACTAGAAAGAAAAATAAAAAGTCGAATCGCTTAATGGTTAAGAGAGTAAACTAGGAGATATTATGAATAAAGAGATTAAAAGACCTTATGTGGCACCAAGCCTTATGAAAAAAGTTAATGCCATGATAGAGAGCGGTGTTAAAAAGCCTATCAAAACTTGGTCAAGAAGTTCAACAATTTATCCAGAGATGGTGGGCTTTACGTTTGCTGTCCACAATGGAAAAAAACATGTGCCAGTTTATGTAACTGCAGACATGGTGGGCATGAAACTCGGAGAGTTTGCTCTAACTAGAACATTCAAGGGTCATGCAGGTAAGTCAGCAAAAGCAGGCTTGGGCAAATAGAGGTGAAATATGGCTACAAGAATTAGACAAAAGGCACAGTTGCGTGCAAAGAACAAGGATAATAGACCTTGTGCAGAAGGAAAATATATAAGGATGAGTCCTTCAAAAATCAAGTTTGTGTTGAATGTTGTAAGAGGGAAAAATGCTGAAGAAGCACTTTCAATTCTCGAAAACATGCCAGAAAGCTCAGCATATGAAGCATTAAAGGTTTTAAAAAGTGCGATTGCGAATGCGGAAAATAACAAAGGGTTAAATCGTGATACTTTGTATGTTGCGGAATGTTACACAACTGAGGGACCAAGGTTTCGAAGACTCAATCCTGTATCTAAGGGTAGAGGTCATATGATTTTAAAAAGAACGGCACATATTAAGTTTGTGCTTGATGTAAAAGAGTAGGAGGCGAGCATGGGACAAAAAGTTAATCCAATCGGAATGAGATTAGGAATCAACAAAGATTGGTCTTCTATGTGGTATGCAAACAAATGTGATTTTGCAGAAAATCTTAGTGAAGATCATAAAATCAGACAGTTTTTTGAAAAAAAGTATAAGACAAGTGGCGTTTCAGATGTCAAAATAGAAAGGACAGAAAACAAGCTGATTATTAATATTTTTACAAGTAAGCCAGGTATTTTGATTGGTCAAAAAGGTGCAGGCATAGAGAATCTAAAAAAATCACTAAATAAGATTATAAGACCTGTTAAAAATGTTATTATCAATGTTAAGGAAATTAAAAGACCTGATCTTGATGCTACATTAGTTGCTGAAAGTATTGCAGAACAACTATTGAAACGTGTACAAGTAAAAAGATGTTTAAATCAAGCGATTTCTCGTGTAATGAAAGCAGGTGCAAGGGGTTGTAAAGTACAAATTTCTGGGGTAGTTGGTGGAGCTAACACTATTGCAAGAACTGAAAAAGTGATGCAGGGTAATCTTCCCCTTCATACGCTTAGAGCAGATATTGATTATGGAACAGCTTCTGCATGTACAAACTATGGTAAACTTGGTATTAAATGTTGGATTTACAAAGGTGAGATTTTAGAGCCAAAGAAGATCTCTAAAGGAGGACAAGAATAATGTTAATGCCAAATAGAGTTAAAAGGAGAAAGGTAATGCGTGGCCGTATGACGGGTAAGGCTACCCGTGGTGATAAAATAACCTACGGTACTTATGGCCTCGTTGCATTAGAGCCATGTTGGATTCGATCCAATCAAATTGAGGCGGCACGTGTTGCTTTGACACGTTACATCAAACGTGGCGGGCAAGTCTGGATAAAAATATTTCCAGACAAGCCTGTTACAAAGAAACCAGCAGATACTAGAATGGGTTCAGGTAAAGGTAATCCAGAATTTTGGGTTGCTGTTGTAAAACCAGGCCGTGTCCTTTTTGAAATAGAAGGTATTACTGAGGACGTAGCAAAAGAGGCTATGCGTCTTGCTGGACATAAACTTCCATGTAAAACTAAGTTTGCCAAAAAAGAAGACCTAGAAGGCGGTGTTACAGTATGAAAAATGAAGAAATAAAATCATTAAATAAAGAACAACTGAACGCAAGAGTTAAAGAGCTTAACTCTGAACTATTTAATCTTCGTTTCTCGCTTGCTGCAAGAAATTTATCAAATCCTCTTGCAATCAGAAATGTTAAAAGAGAAATAGCAAGGTGTAAAACTGCTATAAGACAAATCGAACTTGCGGAGTCAAACGGAGGAAACAATGGAAGATAGAAATCAAAGAAGAACTAGACAGGGGGTAGTTGTCAGCGCCGGCAAAATGGATAAAACTATTGTTGTTGCTGTTGTTGAGACCAAAAAAGACCCATTATATAAGAAAACAATTAAACGAACAAAGAAATTTAAAGCCCGTGACGAAATTGGCTGTGGTATAGGTGATACCGTTCTTATGATGGAAACACGACACCTTTCTAAAGATGTTTATCACAGAATAGTTAAGATCGTAGAGAAGGCTAAGTAGGAGGACGAAGATGATACAACCTCAAACAAGATTAAAAGTGGCAGATAACACAGGAGCTAAAGAAGTTATGTGTATTAGAGTGCTTGGAGGTTCTTTTAGAAGAAGTGGCAATATCGGTGATACAATCGTAGCTTCGGTTAAAAAAGCTATTCCTGGCGGGACTGTAAAAAAAGGTGATGTTGTGAAATGCGTCATTGTTAGGACTTCAAAGGGATTGCGTAGAAATGATGGTTCACATGTTCGTTTTGATGATAACGCTGTTGTTATCATTGATAACCAAAAACAACCAAAGGGAAGTCGTGTTTTTGGACCTATTGCAAGAGAACTTCGTGATAGAGGATACATGAAGATAATTTCACTTGCGCCAGAAGTTATTTAAAAGGAGAAAATGTAATGTTAATTAAAAAAGGTGATAGCGTTTTAATTATTACAGGTAAAGATAGTGGAAAAATTGGTACTGTTTTGGAAGTTCTCCCAGATAAAAATAAGGTGCTAGTTGAAAACGTTAATATGATAAAGAGACACACTAAACCAAGAAACGCACAAGAAAAAGGTGGAATTATTACTAAAAATGCACCTATTGATGCTTCTAACGTAATGATTGTTTGCCCAGTTTGTGGAAAAGCAACGAGAGTTGCTCATGCTGAAAAAGATGGCAAAAAAATTAGAATATGTAAAAAATGTTCAGGTTCACTTGACAAGGCTTATGTAAAGGAAAGTAAAAAAGAAGTCAAAAAGCAAATGAAACAGTCAAACGAGGAGAAAGCTCCGGTTAAGAAAACAACAAAAGTTGCTAAGACTACTGAAAAAATTGTGAGTGACGAAAAGAAGGTTGCTGTTAAGAAAAAGACTCAGGCTAAAGTAGTAAAAGAGACAGCTGATAAAAAGACTACTTCAAAATCAACAACTAAAAAGTCGGTAAAAAGTAATGAAACTAAATAAGTAGGAGCAAGATTATGGCAGAAGTAAAAGAAGAAAATCATATTAAAAAATATTACAAAGAAGAAGTTGTTCCAGCACTTATTAAAGAATTTGGTTACAAAAACATCAATGAAGTTCCAAAACTTGTTAAAATAGTGTTAAATATGGGGCTTGGTGATGTTAAAGATAATTCAAAAAGTTTCAATATTGCTGTCGATGAATTAACCTTGATTTCTGGACAAAAACCAGTAGCAACAGTTGCTAAAAAGGCGATTTCAAACTTTAAGGTTAGAGCTGGTCTAAAAATCGGTGCTAAAGTTACTTTAAGAGGTGATCATATGTATGAATTTTTTGATCGTCTCACAGCAATCGCACTTCCAAGGGTTAGAGATTTTAAGGGATTATCTGATAAATCTTTTGATGGCAGAGGAAATTACTCTTTTGGAATTAAAGAACAGCTTATATTCCCAGAAATTTCATATGATAAAGTCGAGAAAATTAGAGGTTTTGATATAGCATTTATCACAACCGCTAAAACAGATGCAGAGGCTAAGGCACTTTTGAAAGCGTTAGGCCTTCCATTTAGCAGATAAGGAGATTAATAATGGCTAAAAAATCATTAATTGCAAAAGCAAAAAGACCTACAAAATATAAAACAAGAGCATATACTAGATGCTCCATTTGTGGGCGTCCTCATGCTGTTCTCCGTAAATATGGGATTTGCAGAATTTGTTTTAGAGAACTTGCTAACAAAGGTGAGATACCTGGCGTTAAAAAGGCAAGTTGGTAAGGAGGGAAGGTATGTTAACTACATCAGATCCAATTGCAGATATGCTCACTCGTATTCGTAATGCTATACAAGCAAGGCATAGTGAAGTGGTAATTCCTGCAAGTAAAGAAAAAATTGAAATTGCAAAAATTTTGCTCGATGAAGGGTACATCACATCATATGAAGTTGTTGAAAAGGGTAAATTTGCCGATATTAAGATCGTTATAAAATATGACGAAAGAGGCGAAAGCGTTATTCAAGGACTTAGAAGAATTTCTAAACCTGGACTTAGAGTTTATGCTCAAAGAGATAAACTTCCAAAGGTAATAAGTGGTCTTGGTATTGCTATAATATCTACAAATAAAGGTGTTATGACAGACAAAGAGGCTAGAAAATTAAACGTTGGTGGCGAAGTTCTCGCTTACGTATGGTAAGGAGGAAAATATGTCTAGAATAGGTAATAAACCAATAAAGCTCGAAAATAATACAAGTGCCAAGGTTGAAAATGGATATATCACAGTATCGCATAATGGGAAGTCGCTTAGTGAAAAGATTCCTGCTGGTGTTAATGTTGAAATAAAAGATAATGAGATTTGCTTTACTTGTGAAAATCAAGAAGCAAATAAATTTCAAGGTACATTAAGAGCAAATATAGCCAATCACGTTGAAGGTTTGACAAAGAGCGTTTCAAAAGAACTTGCACTTTCAGGCGTTGGTTATAAGGCACAGGTATCAGGTAATAAATTAATTTTAAGTCTTGGATATTCTCACAATATTGAAATGGAAATTCCAGATGGAATTAAAGTTACTTGTCCATCAATTACAGAGATAGTAGTAAGTGGTATAGAAAAGGATAAAGTAGGTCAATTTTGTGCAAACATAAAAGCAAAAAGACCGGTTGAACCATATCATGGATATGGCATAAGATACAAAGGACAAAGAGTCGTAAGAAAAGTCGGAAAAACTGCTGCAAAGGGTAAGAAATAATAGGAGTAAACATGATAACATTAATTGATAAAAATGCAGATAGAATAGTTCGTCATAAAAGAGTTAGAACCAAAATTTCAGGTACAAAAAAATGCCCAAGATTATGTGTTTACAGAAGTTTAAAAAACATCTCTGCTCAAATTATTGATGACGAAAGTGGAACTACTATTGTTTCTTGTTCTACTCTAGAAAAAGATGTTGCAAAACTTTGTGAAGGGATGACAAAAACTCAGCAAGCTAAAATTGTTGGTGAAGAAATAGCTAAAAGAGCTATAAAAAAGAAAATCAGTGAAATTGTGTTTGACAGAGGTGGTTATCTTTACACAGGTAGAGTACAAGCCTTAGCCGATGGTGCAAGAGAAACAGGTCTCAAATTTTAGGAGGAGTTATGGCAGAAAATAAAGAAGAAGTGAAAAAAGGTAAATTCCAAAAGGGTGACCGTTCTAATAGACCTAGAAAAGACAAAGTTGATAACAGCGGGCTCGATAAGAAACTTATCAACGTTAATCGTGTGTCAAAAACAGTAAAAGGTGGAAGGAAAATGCGTTTTGCTGCTCTTGTGGCTGTTGGTGACGGAAAAGGACAAATAGGCATAGCATTAGGAAAAGCAAACGAACCTACACAAGCTATTGAAAAGGCAACAAACGTGGCTAAGCGTGAATTAAAAAAAGTGGCTTTGACAGGGAATACTATTCCTCACGAAATAATCGGAAAATATGGTGCAACATCCATTCTTATGATTCCTGCACCAGAAGGTACTGGGGTAATTGCGGGTGGTGCAGCTCGTACAATATTTGAACTTTGTGGTGTAAAAGATATAGTAACAAAAATTCACGGATCTTCAAATCGTATTAACGTTGTTAAAGCGACAATGAATGGACTTCTTGCATTAAAAACTTGTGAAGAAATCGCACTTCGTCGTGGCAAGAATGTTGAAGAAATTTAAAGTTAAGGAGCATAAAAATGGCTAAAACAAAACAAATAAAAGTAACCTATGTACGAAGTGCTATCGGTTATGAAAAAAAACAGGCAAAAATTTTAGAAGCCCTTGGCTTAACAAAACTTAATCAAACAAGAGTTCTTCCTGATAATGCAAGTATTCGTGGAAGTTTATATCATGTAAAACATCTTGTTAAAGTTGAAGAGGTTTAGGAGGACTTATGCAAATTGAAAATTTAAAACCAGTTGTTGGTGCGACTACTAAATCAAAAAGAGTAGGACGTGGTATTGGAAGTGGACTAGGGAAAACAAGCGGTAAAGGTCACAAAGGTCAAAATGCAAGAAGTGGTGGTGGAGTTCGTCCTGGATTTGAAGGGGGTAATATTCCACTAATTAGAAAGGTGCCAATTAGAGGATTTAAAAATTATGACTTTAAGAAAAATTATTCAATAGTCAATGTTTCCGACCTTGAAATATTCGATGCTAATACAGAAATTACTGAAGAATTGTTATATATTAATCGTGTTGTAGGTAAGATGAAACCTTATGGGTTGAAAGTTTTAGGTGGCGGAGAAATAACTAAGCCTTTAGTTGTTCATTGTGCAAAAATTTCTGAATCTGCGAAAGCAAAAATTGAAAAAGCAGGTGGAAAAATCATATTAGGAGAGTAGTAAATGTTTAAAACCTTAGTAAATGCCTTTAAGGTAAAAGACTTACGTAAGAAAATCCTAATTACTCTGCTTCTACTTCTAGTGTATAGAATTGGATGTGCAGTTGTATGTCCTGGAATTAATTTAGGAGAGACAATACGTGCAGAAGTGGAAAGTAATTCTTATAGTTTCTTTTCGCTTATGAACCTTATGAGTGGCAACGCTTTATCAAATGGATCAATTTTAGCATTAGGTGTTTCGCCTTACATTACTGCTTCTATTGTTATTCAGTTGTTATCTGTGGCTATCCCTGCCTTAGAGCGTATATCTCAGTCTGGTGAGGATGGTAAGAGGAAAATAAATTTATATACGAGAATAACCGCTCTTGTGTTGGCTGTAGCTCAAGCGATTGGAGTTGTTATTACTTATAGTTCACAACTAGATGACACGGCTCTTGGATTGCCGATTTGGTTGATAGGTTGTGGTGTAGTATTAATCTTGACAGCAGGGGCAATGTTTACCGTGTGGATTGGTGAAAAGATAACAGAAAAAGGTGTTGGAAATGGTATGAGTTTACTCATTTTCGTTGGTATCCTATCTTCTGCATCCTCAGGACTTGCAAATGCGTTTAGACAAGTAGGGACAAATATTGAATACCTTTGGACAATAATTATTTTCATAGTTGCGTTAATTTTGATTTTCGGATTAATCGTCTTTGCCGATAGTGCTGAAAGAAGAATACCTATACAATATGCAAAACAGATAAAGGGTAGGAAAATGTATGGTGGACAAAGCACGTATATTCCTATTAAGATTATAGGTACTGGTGTAATGCCAATTATTTTCGCAAGTGCACTCTTAACACTTCCACAAATGATTATGAGTATCTTTAATGTGGACATGACGTGGTGGCAAACATGGTTAGGAACTGATTCGTGGCTATACATTGTGCTTTTAGCTGTACTTATATTTGCTTTTTCATTTTTTTACGCACAAATTATGTTCAATCCAGATGATGTCAGTAGAAGAATACAGCAACAAGGTGGATTTATTCCAGGGATTCGTGCTGGAAAACCAACTGCGGAGTACTTGAAAAAGATTTCTAGAAGAGTAACCCTTTTTGGAGCATTCTTTCTTGCGATTATAGCACTTTTACCATCTATTGCATTTAAACTTGTGGATACATTTGATACAACAACTTATAGTCTTATCAACGCATTTAGTGCGACAGGGCTTATGATTATAGTCTCAGTAGCATTGGAAACAAATAAACAAATTGAAGCGCAGATGCTTATGAGAAATTATAAGGGATTTTTGGATTAACAAGGAGTATAGATGAATATAATTCTACTCGGTGCTCCATTCAGTGGAAAGGGGACACTAGCAAAACAAATTGTTGCAGATTTTGGATTAACACAGATATCGACCGGTGACCTATTGAGAGAAAATATAAACATTGGGACAGAAATAGGCAAACTAGCAAAGTGTTATATGGACATGGGGGATCTTGTCCCGGATGATGTGGTAATATCCATGCTCCTTGACAGATTAAATAAGGATGATTGCAAAAATGGTGTTATATTTGATGGCTTTCCTCGTACGATTGAACAAGCTAAATCTCTTGATAAAATTGCAAAGATAGATAGCGTAATACTTTTGGATGTTCCTTTCAAAATTCTTGAAAGTCGCATTAGTGGAAGAAGAATATGTAAAGGATGTGGCGAAATTTACAATACTTCCACTTATAAACAGACCACATGTTCTAAATGTGGTTCGCCACTTTACCAACGTGATGACGATAAGTTGGAAACTGTTAGGTATCGTCTAGAAGTTTATGAGAAACAATCAGCACCACTCATAGACTTCTACGCTGATAGGCTTATTACAGTATCAGGTGGGGGTACTCCTGCGGATACTTACAAGCCTGTAAAAAAACATTTAAAAAATTTGGAGGCATAGTTTGTTAAATCCGTCTGAAATTGTCTTGATAAAAAAAGCAGGCGATATACTTGGAAAAACTTTGGCATATGCAAGAACTTTAGTAAAGCCGGGAATTTCCACATATGACCTTGACAAAAATTTGGAAATGTTTATAATAAAGAATGGTGGAGTTCCTTCTTGTAAAGGATATGAAGGGTTCCCATGTGCAACATGTATATCTGTAAATGAAGTGGTCGTACATGGTATTCCTTCTAAAAATGTTATTCTGCAAGAAGGCGATATTGTCAGCGTGGATTTGGTTGTCGCCTACAAAGGTTATCTCGCTGACGCAGCTCGCACTTTTCCAGTGGGCAAAATTTCTTCAGAAAAGCAACGGCTTATAAATATTACAAGAGAGTGCTTTTATGAAGGGATTAAGAATCTACATGTTGGACAACCACTTGGCAGACTTTCGCATGCCATACAAGTACATGCTGAAAGTAATGGTTATGGGGTGGTTCGAGAATTATGTGGTCATGGCATAGGAAAAGAAATGCACGAAAACCCATCAGTGCTGAACTATGGAAGAGAAGATAGTGGTCCAATAGTCCAAGACGGACTTGTAATTGCTGTTGAACCTATGATAACAATGGGGAAAAGACACATTACACTTTTAAAGGATGGTTGGGGAGTTGTCACTCGTGATCATAAACCATCAGCCCATTATGAAAATACTGTCATAGTTACGCCACTCGGTGCGATAATCATTACAAACGGAGATGAGACAAATGCAAATTCGTGATGTTGTAATAGTTCTAAAAGGCAAAGAGAAAAATCAACTTTTCATCATAGTAAAGGAAGAAGGTGGTTATTTCTACATAGCCGATGGAAAGCGAGTGAAAAAAGATAAACCAAAAAAGAAAAATTGCAAGCACATACAAAAAGCGAGCAAATTTAGTTTTCAAGGAGATTTAAGCGTTTCTGATGAAAAAATAAATGCAGAAATTCGAAAATTTTTGAAGACTGAAAAGGAGAGAATATGTCAAAAGACGATGTAATGGAGTTTGAAGGTGTAGTAACCGAAGTGCTACCTAGCATGACATTCAAAGTTACGCTATCAAATGGACATATCATAACAGCCTATATCTCAGGAAAACTTCGCCAAAATTTCATTAGAATTCTTGAGGGAGATAAGGTAAAAATTGAGATGAGCCCTTATGATTTATCAAAGGGGAGAATTACTTGGCGAGAAAAAGGTTAAAAAAGGAGCAAATAATGAAAGTTAGAGCATCTGTTAAACCTATTTGTGATAAGTGCAAAATAATCAAGCGTAATGGCAAAGTTATGTGCATTTGCGAAAATAAAAAACACAAACAGGTACAAGGTTAAAAGGGAAATTGGAGGATAATTTATATGGCAAGAATTGCTGGTGTTGACCTTCCAAACGATAAACGATTGGAATATGGTCTTACTTACATTTATGGGATTGGAGTAAAAACTTCAAGAGAAATTTGTAAGGCAACAGGTATGAGTCTTGACACTCGTGTTAAGGATCTTACCGATGATGAAGTTGCAAAACTTCGTAACTATATAGAGCATAATGTTACAGTTGAAGGGGATCTTCGTAACAAAGTTGCATTAAATATCAAAAAACTTGGTGAAATAGGTTGTAATCGTGGAGTAAGACATAGAAAAGGATTACCTGTTCGTGGTCAAAACACAAGAAACAACGCAAGAACAAGAAGAGGCGCTAAGAAAATCGTTTCAGGAAGCGCTAAGAAAGGTGCATAAGGAGTAAAACATGGCAAATGTTAAAAAAGGATCAAAATTAGCTAAGAAAAAGGTTAGTGATAAGGGACAATGCCACATCACTACTACTTTCAATAACTCACACATTGTTTTTTCAGATATGGAAGGTAATACCATATCTTGGAGTAGTGCTGGCCGTCATGGTTTTAAAGGGTCTAAAAAATCAACACCATTTGCAGCACAAACATGTGTCGAGACGGCAGGAAAAGTTGCTTATGATATGGGACTTAGAAGTGTTGAAGTCTATGTTAAAGGTCCAGGCAACGGCAGAGAGGCAGCAATTAGAGCACTTGCTACAGTCGGCCTTGATGTCACATTAATTAAAGATGTATCTCCAATCGCACATAACGGTTGTAGACCACCTAAAATTAGAAGAGTATAATAAAAGGAGAAGATAATGGCAAGAACTATTGAACCAGATTGCCGTCAATGTAGACGTGAAGGTAGAAAATTATACCTTAAAGGCGAAAGATGTACATCAAAAAAGTGTGCTATAGAAAGAAGACCCGTTATTCCTGGTCAACATGGTACTTCAAGAAAGAGAGTTACCGAGTATGGTCTACAACTTCGTGAAAAGCAGAAAGTAAAAAGAATGTACGGCATTTTAGAGAAACAATTTAGAGGTTACTACGATGATGCAGTGTCTATGAAAGGTGTTACTGGCGAAAACATACTGTCCTTGATAGAAAGAAGGTTGGATAATGTAGTTTATCGTCTTGGAATAGGTGCAAGTCGTGCACAAAGTCGACAAATAGTAAATCATGGTCACATTGTTGTTAATGGTAAAAGAGTAAATATTGCATCTTATCAAGTTAAAGTCGGAGATGTTATTACAATTAAAGAAAATAAACAAGATCTTGACTGCTTTAAAGAACTTAAAGGGATGAAAATTGTCGTACCTAGTTGGTTAGAATTTGATTCTAACACTCTTACAGGTAAAGTTGTTTCTAATCCAAAGAGAGAAGATGTCGATGCGGATATCAAAGAGCAACTAATTGTCGAGTTGTATTCGAGATAGTAGGGAGGTAAAATCACTATGATGGAAATGGAAAGACCTAAAATTACTTGTGAAGAAACAGAAAATGGAAGTTTTGCTAGATTTATTGTGGAACCACTTGAAAAAGGTTATGGTATAACACTTGGAAATTGTATGAGGAGGACGCTCCTTTCAGCTTTGCCAGGAACGGCCATTATTGCAGTAAGAATTGCAGGTGTCGCACACGAATTTTCTAGTATCCGAGGAGTTACTGAGGATGTTGTTGACATAATTTTAAACTTAAAATGTTTAGCTCTTCGTTCTCAAAATAAAGATAGAGGATTTGTAACCTATCTTCATGTTAAGAAAACAGGAGCTGGTGAAGTTACAGCTAGAGATATCGAAACAAACGATCAAATCGAAATTTTAAATCCAGATCTTCATATTTGCACAATGGATGAGGATGCAGTTCTTGATATGGATTTAATGGTTGGAAATGGTAGGGGTTATGTTTCTAACTCTGAAAACAAATTAAAGTTTGATAATGCTGACTATATTGCAATAGATAGTATCTTTTCTCCTGTTAAAAAGGTAAGTTTTAATATTGAAAGTACACGTGTTGGACAAAGCGTTGATTTTGATAAACTTACTTTAGAAGTAGAGACTAATGGCACAACTTCAGCGAGAGATATTATCAGTTTGGCAGGCAAGATAATAAATGAGCATGTTAATTTGTTTGTAGAGCTTTGTTCAGAAATGTCTGGTATGGAAATCTTAGTTTCTAAAGAAGAGGATAAACAAGTAAAAATACTCGAACTCCCTATTGAAGAAATGGATCTTTCTGTTAGATCATACAACTGTCTAAAACGTGCTGGTGTAAACACGATTGATGACCTAGTTAAAAAATCAAGAGATGACATGCTTAAAGTAAGAAATTTAGGGCTTAAATCTATTGATGAAGTAATTGAAAAACTCGCAAGTTTAGGCTTATCTTTACGTAAAGATGAAGACTAATAAGATATAAAAGGAGAAACAAATGGCTAACGATAAATTATCAAGACCATCGAAAGAACGTAAGGCATTGTTAAGGGGGCAAGTTTCATCATTTCTTTGGTATGGAAAGATAGAGACAACTTTTGCTAAGGCTAAGTCTGTAGCAAGAATAGCTGAAAAAATCATTACACTTGCCATAAATACCTACGAAGACACAATTAAAGTTGAAAAGGAAGTAAAGGGCAAAGATGGTAAAAAATCTAAGGTTGAAGTAGTCAATGATGGAACTAAAAAGCTCGCAGCAAGAAGAGAAATAATGAGTTATCTTTATGACCTACAAGAGCAAAGGAAGGAAAAAGAATCTGTTGACGCATTTAAAGCACGCATAGCAGACATCAACCATCCGTTAATTGAAAAGATTTTTAATGTTTATGCACCTAAATATGCTCAAAGGGCGAAGGAATTAGGTTCAGCTGGTGGATATACTCGCATTATTAAACTTGAGCAGAGGCGTGGAGATGCTTCATTAATGGCCTTAGTAGAGCTTGTGTAATATAATTGTGGGAAACTAATTTTTTGTAATTTGATAAATTTGCATGTATTACATTTCGATAAAATTAGATTTTGTATTTTGAAAAACTGCACTAAGCAGTTTTTTTAATATCATGATTTATTTTAATGATTTTAAAGTTGTATAATTAGTGCTTTAAAACATGTAGATAACTTTAAATAAATCTTTAATTTCTTTACTCTACTAAAATTACTTCTTGCTCTAAAACAATACCATGACATTTTGCAACGCATTTTATTATGCCAGCAAGTTTTAAGATATCATCAGAAGTTGCATTTTCTTTATTTACAATAAAGCCTGCGTGTTTTGTTGAGACCATTGCATCTCCAATTCTTAAACCTTTAAGACTTAAGTCGTCTATTATTTTGGCAGGAAATATATCATTGCTACGTTTAAAAAAGCATCCTGCACTTTTTTCATTATATGGTTGTGTAGCCAATCTCTGAGTTAATACTTCTTCCATTTTGTTGTAAATATGCTCGTGTGAGTTTGATTTAAGTTTGAAAGTGACAGCAATAATTGCGAGCATTCCTTTTATGCGGATATTTTTATTTTCGAATTCTATCTCGTCTTTTTTAGCACTTGATATATTTAAGTTTGAGTCAATATATGTTACTTCACTAACAACATCCTGTGCATATCCACCAAAAGCTCCTGCATTCATTTTTACAAATCCACCAACGCTTGCTGGAATACCATAGGAAAATTCAAGCCCGCTCAAATTTTTTTTAAGGCACAGCTTATTAAGTTCAAACAAACTCATGCCAGCTGAAACGCTAATCAAGGATTCATTGAGATAAAAATTTTTAATATATTTTTTAAAACAGATTACCATTCCATCGTAAAAACTTTTGAATAAAACGTTACTTCCATTGCCCAAAATAAAGACTTTTACATCTTGTTTTTTTGCGAACTTTAAGGCATTTAAAAGCTGAATGATGTTCTTAGGTAGAGCAAAATATTTGCATGTGCATTTAATTCCTAATGTATTATATTGAGTTATATCAAAATTATTTTTTATATATGATGGCAATTTCACATATTTATATATGAAAATTATAAAAAATGCGTGTGAAAACATGTTTTTTTCTTGACTTAGTCAACGAGTTTTTGCTAATATATACTTGTAGGGGTAAAAGATAAATGGAAACAGATAAAAAATTACTCGGAAAGGTTGCTGTTATTACAGGAGGTAGTAGTGGAATTGGCAAGGCTATTACACAAAGACTTACTAATGCTGGAGTAAAAGTTTATAATATTTCACGAAGTTTATCGGATAGTGACTTATTTCAAAAAAGTTATCAGTGTGACATATGTGATGATACAAAACTTAGCGAAGTAATTCACGATATACTAAGTGAAAATGATAATATAGATTTGCTCTTTTGTAATGCAGGTTTTGGTATTGGTGGAAAGTTTGAAAATTCTAACGAAGCGGATATTGAACGGCTTTTAAATGTAAACTTAGTTGCAAGTATTAAGCTTACAAACAAATTTTTGCCATATATCAGTCAAGGGGGTAAAATTATTTATACTGGCTCGTTAGCTTCATTAATACCCTTGCCATATCAAGCAGTTTATAGTGCAAGCAAAGCTGGTATAGAGTCTTTTTCAAGAGCGATAGCTACAGAACTAAAACCACGTAATATTAAAGTAATCACAGTTATGCCTGGCGATATAAAATCGGGATTTACTAGTGCGAGAATTAAGACACAAATCAGTGATAAGGCTGAAGAGCATGGAATTATGAAGATGGAAAAAGCAGAAATGAAAGGTAAAAATCCGGACTTTGTTGCCAAAACGGTCATAAAACTAGTGCGTAAAAAAAATCCTCCTTTAAGGGTTTCAGTGGGGGTTACTAGTAAATTTATAGCTTTAATAACCAGGCTTATACCAACTAAAATGTTAAATTTTTTAGTTTCAAAAATTTATATATAGGAGAAAAATCATGGATATTTTTGAAAAAATGAGAGGGGAACAATTATATAAAACGATACAGGAAAAAGGAATATATCCTTATTTCCACAAGTTGACAAGTGGACAAGACACTCAGGTAGTCATGGAAGGGCATGATACAATAATGATAGGTTCAAATAATTATCTTGGATTAACTTCAGACAAGAGAGTTATAAAAGCTGGGATTGATGCTTTAAATAAATATGGTACAGGTAATAGTGGATCGAGATTTTTAAATGGAACACTTGACATTCATATTGAACTTGAAAATGAATTAGCTAAATTCTTGCATAAAGAAAAAGTTATGACGTTCAGTACTGGATTCCAGACAAATTTGGGTATTATCAGTGCCGTGGTAGGGAGAAATGATGTAGTACTTTGTGACAGAGAAAACCATGCTTCAATTTATGATGGGTGCAGACTTTCTTTTGGTGAAATGATTCGTTATAAACACAGCGATATGGAAGATCTCGAAAAAAAATTAAGATCAATACCAGATAGTAAGGGGATTTTAATTGTTACTGATGGTGTTTTCTCAATGAGTGGAGAGATATGTAAATTACCAGAAATCGTAGCACTAGCTAAAAAATATGGTGCAAGAATCATGGTTGATGATGCACACTCTTTAGGAGTTCTGGGGGCTCATGGTCGTGGTGTAGCAGAATATTTCAACCTTGAAAATGATGTGGATATCTACATGGGGACTTTTTCCAAATCATTAGCTAGTTTAGGTGGTTATATGGCAGCTAGCAAAGAAGTTATTGATTATGTTATGCACACTTCACGTCCATATATTTTTAGTGCTAGCATTACACCTGCCTCAGTAGCTTGTGCCCTTCAAAGTTTAAAAATATTGGAAGAAGAACCTCAACGTGTAAAAGCATTAGGAGAAATTTCTGCTTATATGCGTGAAGGACTTAAAAAACTAGGTGTTAAGATAATTGATGCGGTAACTCCAATAATTCCAATTTATGTTTACGAAGATGAAAAGGCCTTTGTTGCTTGTAAATTACTTCTAGAGCGGGGTGTTTACGTCAACCCTGTAGTCTCACCAGCTACACCTAAAGGCATGGCTTTGCTTAGAACTTCTTACACAGCAACTCATACTAAGGAACAAATGGATCGTGCAATGATTGCCATAAAGGAAGTTTTAGACATTTTAGATGTTAAATAAAAAATTTCATTATAAAAAATATGTTGATTAATCAAAACAAAAAGAATCTATCTAATTTGATAGATTTTTGTTTTATATCACTAATTTTGTTAATTTCAAATAGTTACAACCTATTAAATATTCTACTTCTAATCGCATCTTTCACATGTTATGGGTACGTGAGATTTTTTTAAATATGTTTTTTGGGTTCAATTTGTATAATTTTAAAAATTTATTTTTAATCACACATCCTACGTCTTAAATTACTTTTGATAATTTTAATATAATAAATCAAATAACTTGAAAAATAATTAGAAAAATGATAAACTATATCTAGGAGAGTCATATGGTTCTTTTTGGAGATTATCACACACATACTATATATTCAAGACATAAGCATGGAAAAGGCACAGTGCTTGAAAACGCAAGTGTTGCGGCAGATAAAGGCATAAAGCAGATTGCAATAACTGACCATGGTTTTAATCATGAACGTTATGGTATAAGAAGAAAAGATTTGCCTTCGCTACGTGAAGACATATATAGTGCTAGAGAGATAACAGGAGTTGATATTATGCTTGGAGTCGAATCCAATCTTATTTCATTAGATGGGGAAATTGACGTAAATGAAGAGGATTTTGAGTATTTAGATATTCTTTTGATGGGATTTCACAAGTTGGTTAAAACTCCCACTATGAATGATAAATTTAAGTTAGTTTACACAAATATTCTAAATTCTCCTTTTAAGGCAAGCAAGGAGCTTATCAATCGAAACACCACGGCATATCTTAAGGCTATTGATAAATATCCTATTGATGTTATAACTCATCTAAACTACTGCATCTCAACTGATACTTTGTCGGTGGCAAAAATGGCAAAGCAAAAGGGGGTATTTTTAGAACTTAATGGGAAAAGGATCAATTTTACAGACGAGGAACTCTTAATAATGGCTGACGAGGGAGTAAAGTTTATATGCAATTCAGATGCACATAGTCCTAGTAAAGTTGGAGAAGTCAATAATGCCTTAAACACTATTTTTAGGTTAAATTTGCCACTTTCTCAGATTGTAAATATTGATAAATTACCTAAGTTTACAAAAAGAAGGTGATTCTGTGAGTTTTTCCAGAAATAGTAAATTGGAAGTGTTGAGTTGTGAACTTGAAGACGATTTAGAAGCCATAGCTTTTTTGTCGGGGCTTTTTCATGCTTCGGGGGAAATTGGCAAGGATAGTGAAGGATTTAATATTTCGGTTCAGACTGACATAGAGCAATTGTATGAATATTGTAATAAAATTGTAAAAAGGCTTTATGGACACCAAATAGAGATATCACTAGGTGAAAGTTATCAAATAAGTAAAAATACCTATTATGAGATTAAATTTTTATCTAAATATTCGAAACAGATGCTCATTGATACCGGTTTTTTACAAATTTCATCGGCTGGGGTTATGGTGAATTTTGATATTGATAAAAATATTATTATTGAAGATTCAGCAAAGAGGGCTTTTATTAAGGGGGTATTTGTTGCAATAAGCACTTCAAACATTAAGATAAGCGAAGAGGAAACAAAGACTTGTGGGTCTGGGTATCATCTCGAATTTGCCTCTCACAATCATGACTTTTTGGTTGACTTTGCTTCTATGCTTGCAGAATATGACATATTAGCTAAGATTATAGAGCGTAAAAGTTTGTATGTTTTATACATTAAAGAGGTTAATGCTATATTGAATTTACTTGCTTTGGTTGGTGCTAATAATAGTGTACTTTCTTTGTCTTCAGAGATAGTTGCTAGACAAATTAGGAATAAGGCAAATCGTGAAGTTAATTGTATCAATGCTAATTTATCTAAAACAGTGGAAGCGAGTATGAGACAAGTAGAGGCGATTAAGACAATAAGTGATATAATTGGACTTGAATCACTCAGTGAAGACCTGCAAGAAGTGGCACTTTTAAGGCTAGCTAATCAAAACGAAAGTCTTGATGAACTATTACAACTTTCCACTTTAAAGCTTACAAAAAGTGGCTTAAATCATAGATTTAGAAAGTTAGAAAAAATAGCAAAATTATTAATGGAGTAGATAATGAAAGAATTTGTGCATTTACATGTTCACACAGAATATAGTTTGCTTGATGGCTTAGCAAGAATAAAAAAACTTGTTCAGATGGTTAAAGAACGTGGATGGAAAGCGTGTGCTATTACCGACCATGGTAATATGTTTGGGACTTTACAATTTTATGAAGAGTGTCTTACAAATGGCATAAAACCTATTATCGGATGCGAATTTTATATCTGTCATGACCTTCTGAAGAAAGAGGGTAAAGAAGACACGGGACACATTATCCTTTTAGCAAAAAACAATGAGGGGTATCATAATCTAGCAAAACTTTCCGAAATTGCTTGGATGGAAGGATTTTATTACAAACCAAGAATAGATTATAAAACACTTAAAAAATATAGTAAAGGTATAATTTGTTTGTCCGCTTGTCTTGCAGGGCATATTCCTCAGTACATATTACAAAGACGGTATGATGAAGCAGAGAGCTTAGCAATTGAACTTCGTGATATGTTTGAACCAGGAGATTTTTATCTTGAAGTTCAAGATCATGGTATTCCTGAACAAAAGGTGGTCAATTCTCATCTTGTTGATTTGTCTAGATCGTTGGGAGTAAAGCTTGTGGCAACGAATGATGTACATTATCTTAATCAAGAGGACGCCGAACTTCAAGATGTTTTGATGTGTATGCAGATGCAAAAATATGTAGATGACCCTAATCGAATGAAGTTTGCAACACAAGAATTTTACTTAAAAACCTATGAACAGATGCAGGAAGCATTGCCGGGCTTTGAAGATGCCTTAGAAACCACTAAAGAAATTGCAGACAAGTGCGAGGTTGTTTTACAAACAAAATCGTTAAGAGAGGCGGCTTCAAAAGGAGCACAAATAGACCAAAAATATTTTCTTGAAGCAAATAAGAATTTCATACCACCTTATAAAACTAGTACTGGTGAAACGCCATATGAATTTTTAAGAAGAATATCTTATGAAGGGTTATATAAAAATTATAAAACAGTGACGCAGGATCTAATTGATCGTCTTGAAATGGAATTAGAGGTTATAAACTCGCAAGGTTTTGTAGAATATTTCCTCGTTGTATGGGATTATGTAAACTGGTCACGTAAAAATGGCATTCCGATTGGACCAGGACGTGGATCTGGAGCGGGGAGCTTAGTTGCTTATACCTCTGGGATCACTCGTGTTGACCCTATAAAGTATAATCTATTTTTCGAAAGATTTATAAACAAAGAACGTGTTTCAATGCCCGATTTTGATATTGATTTTTGTATGGACAGGCGTAATGAAACGGTAGAATATGTGCGAAGAAAATATGGTAAGGATAACGTTGCCCTTATTGTGACCTTTGGTACTTTGGCAGCAAAAAATGCGATAAAGGATGTTGCTCGAGTTTTAAGAGTACCATATAGTGAAGCAGATAAAATAGCAAAACTTATACCAAATAAGCCACCTGATGGTGTGAAAAGTCCAGTTTTAAAATATTATTTTGGCAAGACGGGTAAACCAGAAAATGATAAGTATATAATCAATGAATTAGTTGCAGTATATAACTCTGACCCTACAATTCATAAAGTGATTGATATGGCTATTAAACTTGAAGGTGTACCTAAAAACACTTCAACACATGCAGCGGGCGTACTTATTGCTCCAGAACCCGTTTCAAACTTCATTCCAGTTTGTAAAAACGGGGATGATTTAACTACACAATACAATATGCTTGAAATTGAGCATATGGGGCTTCTTAAGATGGACTTTTTGGCACTAGGAACATTAACTGATATTAAAAAAGCACTTGACTATATAAAAGAGCAACATGGTGTAACAATCGATTTTTATAATATGGAGTATAATGATCCTAAAGTTTATGAACTTATATCTTCAGGGGAAACTGATGCAATTTTTCAACTAGAAGGTGGGGGAATGAAGAAGTTCATGCGTGAACTTAAACCTTCATGTATGGATGATATCATAGCGGGCATTTCCTTGTTTAGACCAGGTCCTATGGATTATATACCAAGATTTATTGAAGGCAAACACAACCCTGAAAAAATAGTTTTTGAGGATGAATGTTTAAAAGACATACTTGATGTAACATATGGATGTATTGTATATCAAGAGCAGGTTATGAAAATATTTCAAGTCATGGGCGGATATAGTCTTGGTCAAGCAGATAATGTTCGACGTATCATGGGTAAAAAACAAATAGACAAGATTTCTGCTGAAAAAGAAAAATTTGTTAATGGTGCTGTTAAACTCGGCCATGATAAAGAAGTTGCGGAAAAGATATTTGACAGCATGAAAGAGTTTGCAAAGTATGCGTTTAACAAGTCTCATGCCGCAGCATATGCGTATATCACATACCAAACAGCTTATCTTAAGTGTTACTATGAAACTGAATTTTTGACGGCGGTTCTTAATGATTTTATAACCAAATCTGATAAAATAAAAAAATATGTCACTTTTGCTAAATCAGAAGGAATTGCTATTCTTCCTCCAGATGTAAATAAGAGTAAAAGTAATTTTAGTGTGGAAAACGGGGGGATAAGATTTGGATTAGGTGGATTAAAACATGTTGGGATTGCTGTGACTGATCTTATAGTGAAAGAGCGACAGGAACATGGTGAATACAAGGGGCTTGAGGACTTTTTGGCTCGTGTAGACGCTTCTTGCATGAACAGAAGAATACTTGAAACGCTTATAAAAAGTGGTGCTTTTGATTGCTTTGGGTATAATAGAAATCAATTAGATTCTGTTTATGAGCAGGCTCTTGCAACAGCTATTAAAGATAGAAAAGGTAAAGCAAATGGACAATTAAGCCTTTTTGATACACTTGAGATGAAAGATGAAAGTGCTTTTAAGATTACTTATCCTAATATTCCTGAGTTTACAAAGGATATTTTACTTAAAAATGAAAGAGAAATGATTGGTATGTATTTTTCGGGGCATCCGTTAGATGAATATAAGGATATGTATCGTCAATTTAATTTTACATCAAATATGATTGAAAACGAAGAAAAAACATTTTCAGAAGAAGGCGATGAAGACATTCCAGATGGTGTATATAATGAAGAGACTACCTTGCAAGATGGACAAAGTGTCACTTGTGGAGGGATAATTATTGATACTAAGACCATGCGTTCAAAGTCAAGTGGAAAAAATCTTGGTATACTTACAATAGAAGACTTATATGGCACATTTGAAGTTATGGCATTTCCAAAGATTTACGAAAAATATCGTGACCTAATAGAAAAGGATAATTTGGTTACTATTAGCGGACGATTTTCCATTCGAGATGGAGAAAATCCAATTATTCTTGCGGATAGAATTATAAGCTGGGGGAATAGTGAACAAGAAAAGGGCAAAGTAGAAAATACTTCATCTGAAGTAAAAAAGCTATATCTCAGGTTTGATACTAAGAATTTAGAAATTTTAGAAAGGGTTAAATCATGCTTAGCTTCTTATAAAGGGAATACTAGTGTTATAGTGAGATGTGTTTCTACTGGGAATGCTTTTGCACTGAGTTTAAAGGTAGAACCTAATAATTATTTGATAAATGAATTGAATGGCTTGATAGGTGTTAATAATGTCATTTATAGATAAATTTTTAAAATTGGAGAAAATATGAACGTTTTAATTTTAGCCAGCGGTGGCGATGCACCTGGTATGAATAATTTTTTATATTACATTGAAAAGAAGTTTGGAAAAAATTCATACGGCTGTAAAGAAGGTTTTAAAGGTCTAATTGAGGGACGAATAAATGCACTATCGGAGTTTAATTTTAAAGAAAGTAAATTAACTGCAGGCTGTGTGTTAAAATCATCAAGATGTAATAAATTTAAAACTCAATTAGGATTTAAACAAGGATTAGAAAATGCACAACAATTTGATGTTGTAGTAATTTTAGGAGGCAATGGGTCAGAAGTAGGAGCAATGAGGCTTGCGGAAAGTGGAGTACGAACCATATTTGTGCCTGCGACTATTGATAATGATGTTTTAACTAGTGAATACAGCATAGGTTTTCATACTGCTGTTAAAGAATGTTGTTATGCTGTTAAATCAATAATGCCTAGTATGGAGGCGTTTAATAGAGTTTGTATATTTGAAACCATGGGGCGACACTCAAGTAAAATTGCTGAAACTTGTGCTTGTGCCATATCAGCTGATTATTTGATAAAATCGAGTAAAAATTTAGATTATGATAGGATAGCAAAAATAATTAATTGCAATCACAAGAGTGAACATGGCACATGCATTATTTTACGTGAGAATGTAATAAAACAGAGCGATTTTATCAAGGAACTTTCAAAGTATGTACCAAAAGAAATAATAAAATATCATGTTATTGGACATACACAGCGAGGGGGAAAACCTACCAAAGTCGAAATTGATTTAACGCATAAATTTGCTAAAAAAACAATACAATTTATTAAAAAATCGCAAAATAGTGGAAAAATTCTCATGAAAAATGGGAAAATCATTGCGGAAGAGTATGTAGTGAAGAATGATTGAAAATATATAACTATAAAAATCTGAAACTAACATAAAAGTGAAAAATTAAAATAAAACTCGTTTTTGCTACGCAAAAATGAGTTTTATTCTATAACACATTTTTTAGTAATAACAGGTCAACTCTATTTAATTGAGATATATCACAAATATTTACTTCATTTTGAATTTTTGTTTCTATGGTGGCTCACTCGAGATTCGAACTCGAGACCCCTTGATTAAAAGTCAAGTGCTCTACCGACTGAGCTAGTGAACCATAATCACGACAAAGTTATTATACTAATTTATACATTTTTTGTCAATATATTTTTAATATTTTAACAAAATTGGCTGGGGTGGCAGGATTTGAACCTACGCATGCAAGAGTCAAAGTCTTGTGCCTTACCACTTGGCGACACCCCAATAACAGAAACCTACCACAAAATTGGCTGGGGTGGTAGGATTCGAACCTACGAAATGCTGGAGTCAGAGTCCAGTGCCTTACCGCTTGGCGACACCCCACTATAAATTAAGTGGTGGCATTTCTTTAGTTATGGGGTGGTCTAAGAGGATCGAACTCTTGACCTCCAGAGCCACAATCTGGCGTTCTACCAACTGAACTAAGACCACCACAATGGTGCTCCCAGAAGGATTCGAACCTTCGACCTCTGCCTTAGAAGGGCATTGCTCTATCCAGCTGAGCTATGGAAGCACATGGAGCAGGTGAAGGGAATCGGACCCTCGCAACCAGCTTGGAAGGCTAGTGTTCTACCACTGAACTACACCTGCGTGCATAAATCATACGATTTTTATCACACTAAATGATTTTATCATAATAAAATAAATTTGTCAAGAAAAATTTATGTGTTTGTCATTTTTTTGTTTTAAGGAGTTGCTTTATATGAATTACATCTCACATTAAAAAATGAAAGAATGTAAAGTTACTGCAAGTAATGATGCTAAAAATGCGATTAGAAAATGAAGTAAACAATTAAGCAAAGCCTTTTTACCATTTTTGTTTTTACTATCTTTTTTAATTTTCTTGTTTACACTTTCATTTTCTGCACATTCCCTGCCGTAGGGCATAACCGCTAGACAATAAACGCCGTCATCATCATACTTGATGTTAATCATGTCTTGACGTTCAAGATATATGAGGATATGCTGTATTCCCTCACTATCCGTTCGCCATCTCGCAGGGAGCGAAGAAATAAGATCGGCGGTTTCAAATATCTTATAACTACCTCCCTCACATTCATTACAAAGAATTTTTAAAATTAATTTGCTTTTTTGATCTAGCATAAACAAGTTTTGCATTTTTTAATTTAATTATACTTTTACTATTGACTAATAAAATAAATTTTGTTATACTAAATTAAGGAGAGATAAAGTTATGGATGAGTTTGATAAAGTTTGTTTGAAACTGAGGGATGAATTAAAAAGAAATTTACTAGAAGAGAATGATATTGAGGTATTAGAAAACTATTCTAAAAGAATAGAAGATGTGATGCCAAGCCTTGACAGACTTGCAGAAGTGCAAAAAGTTGAGGAGGAAAAAGAGGATGATATGGCTATATATCATGGCTACAAAGCGATAAGCTATGATGATGTTGATTACATAGATTTATATGGATTTTTCAAAAGAATGTATAAAAAACTTCAGCAGGATATTAGCTTATTAAAACAAAAAGGCAAAGGTGAATAAAATACCAATTTTTGGTATTTTTTAATATATTTCATAAAAATTGAAAAAATTACGCATAATTTATTAAAAAATGAGCTTTTTGGAGAGAAATTTTGCAAAAAAGGGAAAGATTGGTAATGCAATTTTTATGCAAGAAATGTCAAATGAAAAGGACATATCTTATTTCACCACAAGAAATTGCTGAGGGGTTAGCTAAAAAATGTATATTATCAGTCTCTGAAATTGATGACATTCTCGTAAGCCTTTCAAATCAAAATTATATTGATTTTGTTGTATCGGAAAGTAAAAAAGGGTACTTTTATTGCATTACGTTAAAAAAATGTGGGCAAACCTATTTGCAAGATGCTAAAAAGCAGAGGAAAACTCTTGGCTTGTTAGTGCTTAGGAGTATGTTTCTAGCAACAGTGAGCTTTGTATTTGGTATTATATTGAAAGCTATTTTTAAAGGATGAAAAATGGATAAATTTATTTTACACTCTAAGTATAAACCTGCGGGGGATCAACCGCAGGCAATTAAAAAATTGATTGCAGGAATTGATGAGGGACTTAAAAATCAAGTTTTACTCGGCGTAACAGGATCGGGCAAGACATTCACTATGGCCAATATTATAGAAAAAGTCAATAGACCCACACTTGTCATTGCTCATAATAAAACCTTGGCAGCACAACTTTGCAATGAGTTACGTGAATTTTTCCCCGAAAATAGAGTTGAATATTTTGTATCCTATTATGATTATTATCAGCCAGAAGCATATATTGTTTCAACTGATACTTTTATTGAGAAGGATATGAGTATAAATGAAGAAATAGACAAATTGCGTTCATCAGCAACATCATCATTACTTGAAAGGCGGGATACAATAGTTGTAGCATCGGTATCCTGTATATATGGGCTAGGTAGTCCTGATGAATATTACAATCTTCACATTTCACTCCGAAAAGGGGATATAATCGACAGAGATATGCTGATATGTAAGCTTATTGATATTCAATATGAAAGAAATGAGATTGATTTTCATCGTTCTACCTTCAGAGTAAAGGGAGATACTATTGATATCTTTCCTGCCAGTCAAAGTGAGATGGCTATAAAGGTAAGATTTTTTGGTGATGAAATTGAAAAAATTTATGAATTTGATTCCTTGACGGGAAACCTTATTAATGAATTAAACTATGTTGCAATATATCCTGCGACTCACTATGCCGTAGGTCGAAATACTATGAAGTCAGCACTTGAAAAAATAAGAAGTGATCGGGAGATGGCGATTGAGAAGTTTACGCTTCAAGGCAAGGTGCTAGAAGCAGAACGTATAGGTCAGAGGGTGGCTTATGACCTTGAAATGATGAATGAACTTGGTTATTGTTCAGGGATTGAAAACTATTCAAGATATTTTGATGGGAGAAAACCAGGTGAACCTCCTTACACTTTAATAGACTATTTTCCACATGATTTTTTGACTATTATTGATGAAAGTCATATGACTTTGCCACAGGTTCGAGCTATGTATAATGGGGATAAAGCGAGAAAGGATAGTTTGATAGAATATGGCTTTAGACTTGAAGCAGCAAGAGACAATAGACCTCTAAAATTTGAAGAGTTTGAAGAAAAACTCGGACAAACAATTTTTGTTTCTGCTACCCCTGCCAAATATGAATTAGAACATGCGGGGCAAGTTGTCGAACAGGTCATTCGTCCAACAGGACTATTAGATCCAAAAATTGAAGTCAAACCTATTAAAAATCAAGTAGAAGATTTGATGATGGAGATTGATGTTGTTTTGAAGCATAAAGCAAGAGTTATGGTCACCACTTTAACAAAAAAGATGGCTGAAAGTTTAACAAACTTTCTTCAAGAGCATGGCTATAAAGTTAAGTATCTGCATAGTGAAATAGATACAATGGAAAGGGTTGAAATAATTAACGGACTCAGATCTGGAGAATTTGATGTTCTTGTGGGTATTAATCTTTTACGGGAAGGGTTAGATATGCCCGAGGTTGAGTTAGTAGCAATTTTAGATGCGGATAAAGAGGGATTTTTGCGTAGTGAAGGAGCATTAATTCAGACAATAGGACGAGCTGCTAGAAATGCAAATGGCAGAGTAATTATGTATGCGGATAATGTAACTGAAAGTATGAAAAGAGCAATTTCTGAAACGGAAAGAAGGAGAAAATTGCAAGACGAATTCAATAAACTTCACAAAATTGTACCTAAGACTATTATTAAGGATGTAAAAAATACTTTGGAAATCACTAAAAAGGTCGAAAAGAGTGATATTGCAAAAAAGGATATTCCAAAAGAAATTGAGAGGTTGACTGCTTTAATGAAAATAGCATCATCAACTTTGGATTTTGAGCGAGCAATTGAACTTCGAGAAGAAATTACAAAACTCAAAACAAAATTTAAAAAGTCTAATTAAATAAAAAATAGCTAATTTAAGAGCAAAACCTTTAACAGACATATTTATTAGCTATTTTTATTTTTTTAATGTAATTGATATACATTATAATTGTAATCGAAAACATATTCAAAAGAAATTTGTCTTGAATTATTTAATATACATATTGACTAAAAGTTTTGAATGAGATAAAATAATAATGACAAAAATTAAGAGGTGAAGCATGGATGAATTTATTAAAATTCGAGGAGCAAGAGAAAATAATTTAAAAAATATTGATTTAACCATTCCTAGAAACAAGTTAGTTGTCTTTACTGGTGTTTCAGGGTCAGGGAAGTCTTCACTTGCTTTTGGTACAATCTTTGCGGAAGGGCAGAGGCGATATATTGAGAGTTTATCTTCATATGCAAGGCAATTTTTGGGGCAATCACAGAAACCTGATGTTGATAGTATTGATGGGCTTTCGCCTGCAATTTCCATAGATCAAAAGACAACTAATCATAATCCACGTTCGACTGTTGGAACAGTTACTGAAATTTACGACTATTTTAGACTATTGTTTGCAAGGGTGGGAGTTCCATATTGTCCTAATTGTCATACACCTATCTCCACACAAACAATAGATCAAATAGTCGATGCGATTATGACATACGAAGTGGGAACAAAGATTACTATTTTGGCTCCAGTCATACGAGGACAGAAGGGTAGTTTTGTTAAACATCTAGAGAATCTCAAAAAATCAGGATATGCAAGAGTTGAAGTAGATGGTGATATGTATGTTTTAGATGAGCCAATTACACTTGATAAAAATCAGAAACACAATATTTCTGTGGTTCTTGATAGAATAATAATGAAAGAAGATTCACGTTCTCGTGTCGCTGGAAGTGTTGAAGCGGCATTAAAACTTGCAGAGGGATTAGTAATTATTCGAAATGAGGATATTGAGAATATGTATAGTACAAACTATGCGTGTTCAACATGTGGCTGGACACTTGAGGAAATTTCTCCACGGCTATTTTCTTTTAATGTTCCATATGGAGCTTGTCCAAATTGTACTGGGCTTGGATATACCATGGATATAGACGTTAGTCTTGTTTTAAAAAATTCTCATTTATCCATTAAAGATGGAGCGTTTAACATCTGTGGTTGGCGTATGGACTATGGTTCTATGAGTGAAAGATATTTTAATGCTCTTTCAGAAAAGTATGGCATCGACCTTAATTGTGCTGTTAATAAGTTACCAAAGGATAAATTAAAGATTCTACTTTATGGGATAGGTGAGGATAAAATACAGATAAAATATAAAGAAGAGGGCAGAGCTGAAAAGGTATATAATGTTACTTTTGAGGGCATTGTTAATAACTTAAAAAGGCGATATCATGAAACTGATAGTGAATTTGTAAAATTTGAAATTGGAAAGTTCATGAGAAATCAGACATGTAGAGTTTGCGGAGGTAAACGTCTGAATGATAAGGCGTTATCCATAAAAATCGACAAAAAAGACATTATTGAAGTATGTGATATGTCTGTTAAAAACCTATTAAAATATATACAAAATTTGAAACTATCTGAAGAAAAATCAATGATTGCTGAAAGTATAAACAAAGAAATTATTGCTAGACTAAGTTTTTTAGAAAATGTTGGATTGGGATATTTGACACTTTCACGTTCGGCGGAGTCACTCTCTGGTGGTGAGGCGCAGAGAATTCGACTAGCAACTCAGATAGGTTCGGGGCTTGTGGGTGTACTTTACATTCTTGATGAGCCGAGCATAGGTCTTCATCAACGGGATAATGAGAAATTATTGTCTGCACTCAAAAAGTTACGAGATTTGGGGAATACTTTAATTGTTGTCGAACATGATGAAGACACCATGAGAGCAGCTGATTATCTTGTAGACATTGGACCTTATGCAGGTGTGCATGGTGGAACTTTAGTAGCATGTGGGACATTAGAACAAGTTATGCGTAGTTCTGAATCTATAACTGCAAAGTTTTTGCGTGGTGAAGAAAAAATTGAGATACCTGATAAAAGAAGAAAACCTAAAGAGTTTTTAAAGGTCATTGGAGCAAGTGAAAATAATCTCAAAAACATAAATATAGAAATTCCTCTAGGGGTATTCACCTGTGTTACAGGTGTTTCAGGGAGTGGCAAATCTAGTCTTGTCAATGATGTAATATATCCCGCACTTTCGAATGAATTGAACAATTCAAAATTAGAACTAGGACATTTTAAAAAAATAGAAGGGATCAATAAGCTTGATAAAGTCATTTGTATTGATCAAGCACCCATTGGGCGGACTCCTAGAAGTAATCCCGCTACCTACACAGGCGTCTTTACTGCTATAAGAGATTTATTTGCGAGTACGAAGGAGGCGAAAGCGAGAGGGTACTCTTCTGGTAGATTTAGTTTCAATATCAAAGGTGGTAGGTGTGAAGCATGCGAAGGTGCTGGGGTTAAAGAAATTGAAATGTACTTCTTGCCAGATATTACCGTGCCATGCGAAGTTTGTAAGGGACAAAGATATAATCATGAAACGTTAGAAGTCAAATATAAAGGGAAATCCATTTCAGATGTTCTTGAAATGACAGTAGAAGAAGCGTTGACATTTTTCGAAAATCAGGCTTCAATTTATAACAAGATAAAAGCTCTTTATGACGTGGGCTTATCTTATATCAAACTTGGTCAGCCAGCAACAACACTCTCAGGAGGCGAAGCACAAAGAGTAAAACTAGCAACAGAACTCGCAAAGAGAGAGACGGGCAAGACGATGTATATTTTAGATGAGCCAACAACCGGTCTTCATGTTTATGATGTAAAAAAACTTGTCCAAATTCTCAACAAGTTAGTAAACAATGGAAATTCGGTCCTTGTGATAGAGCATAATTTGGACGTAATAAAATCAGCAGATTACCTAATAGATTTAGGACCAGAAGGCGGAGATGAAGGTGGTGAGGTAATTGCAAAAGGGACTCCTGAAGAAGTTATTAATATAAAGAATTCATATACAGGGAAATTTTTAAAGCCTATTTTAGAACGAGAAAAAAAATAAAAAAATCGCAATAAAGCGATTTTTTTATAGATTTTTAGTTAATTTAAAAGATTATTTTGACTAATTGGATAAATTTAATATAGGTCATGAATATTGTGTTTATGCAGAATTTTGGTATAATCTATTTGGATTTATTGACAAGTGTAAAGCGTAAAGTTATTAGTATATAAGTGTTTAAACCACAAGCAAAACCTTTTTTAAAACAACGCATATAGATGCAATTTTTTGCGATTTAGATATTCCTATTTTTATAGGTTATAACAAATGTTTCACTTATATTGGATATTATGTATTTGTAATTTTGCATTTAGTATTAAATTATGATTTGTAGAATTTTGTTTATAGTGATTTGACAAAAACAAACTTTTTATGATAATATGAGTATTATGATTGAGGTTACAAATCTTTCATCAGGGAGCAAGGGAAATTTAACGTTTGTAGAGACTGATGAAACGAAGATATTAGTGGATGTAGGATTAAGTTGTAAAGAGACAACTAACAGGTTGTTAAGTATTGGCATTGACCCTAAAACTATTGATGCCATTTTTGTTACACATGCTCATATTGACCATATGAAAGGAGTTGAAGTTTTTTCAAAAACCTATGATAAGCCTGTTTACGCACATTATGAAGTAATGAGGGAATTGATGCCAAAAATAAATGGTGTGAGTAAAAAAAATAGAAAGTTGTTTGGCGGAGAATTTGATTACAAGGATTTACATATAAATCCCATTGAAGTTCCTCATGATGTCACATGCTATGCCTATAATTTTCAAAATAATGACAAGAAATTTAGTATTTTGACAGATTTGGGGCATACTAATGATAGAATTTTAAAAGAGATTCTAGGAAGTGGACTTGTTTACATAGAGGCAGATTATGATAAAGAGCTTCTTGCAAATTCAATAAAATATCCTTATTCACTAAAAAAAAGAATTGCTTCAGATCACGGGCACTTATCTAACGAACAGTCAGCTGATGCTATTGCTAGTTTAGTCGAATACGGAACGGGTCAAATCGTTTTATCACATCTAAGCCAGGAGACTAACAATCCACTCAATGCTTATAATAAGGTCTGCCAAAGACTTTTTAACTATTATGGTATTGAAGAAGGTAAGCATGTATTCATTGATGTTGCGACTACTGAAATCGGTGCGACATTTCGCATGAAAACAAACAAGGATAATCTCTTTTAAATTTGTGTTTAAAGGAGTTATTATGAAAAAATTATTATTTTTATCGCTTTTTGGCATACTATTGCTTAGTGGGTGTAGTATAAATGGAGATGCAACGCAAACAGGAGACGAAAGTGTTGACATGACCGTCAGAGAAATTTCTGCAAGCACTGACACAGTATCAGAGATGCTAGATGAAGTAAAAAGTGCAGTTGTGGGCATTTCAGCTGAAGATGAAACAGGTTTTTCAGTAGGAAGTGGAGTGTCTATACTAAACGGGAATTATATTTTAACAAACTTCCATGTGATTCAAGATGGCAATGATATAACTTTGTATTATGCTGATAAAACGACAGGAAAGGGAGAAGTAGTTTACGGAGTCCCATCCTTAGATATTGCAATTTTGAAATCTTCTAGGCAAATTCCTTATCTTAGAGCTAAGTATTTAGATGACGTCAGTGTTGGGGATGATGTTTATGCAATAGGGACGCCATTAACTTTACAATTTAAGCATACAATAACCAAAGGTATTGTAAGTGCAATGAATCGAACTCTTGAAGTTGATAGTACATATGGCTCTAATTTTTTACAGAGTTTGATACAGCATGATGCGAGCATAAATCCAGGCAATAGTGGAGGGCCTCTTGTTGATAATAATGGGCAGGTCATTGGATTAAACACTTTAAAAGCTACTGAAGGGGAAGGGATCGGGTTTGCAATACCTATTGAAGTAGCAGAAATCTTATTAGGTCAGGTTATAGCTGATCCAAATTATGTGGTACCTTATATTGGTATATTTGGATTTGATAGTGATATTGCTAGCATCTATGACCAAAATGTCAAGGTGGATGGTGTGTATATTGTATCCACTCAAGGACCTGCAAGTAATGCTGGACTATTAAAAGGCGATATTATAACTTCTCTTGATAGTACTAAGATCGAGACTATGCTTGACCTTAGAAAACAACTATATAAACATAAAACTGGTGACAGCGTAACAATTACATTCATAAGGAGTGGACAGACTTATTCGGTTAATCTTATTTTGGGTTAACCTTTTTTTATAAATCATTTGACAAAAACATGCGTTTTAAATATAATTAAGAAAAATTAAAAGGAGAAAAGAATGGAAGTAAAGGTAATTGCATCAACTAAGATGGGGTATGTTGCCTCAAAAGAGGAACTAGATCATATGGGCGGACTGATGGCGGGCGTATGCTACTTACCTAATACTATAGATGGTTTACTATCTGAGTCTAGCGAAAAGACTGAAAGGAGAATGAATGGAATAAAGATGTCTGGGCATCATAGTCCATTCGATCATTGCAATATAACTCTTGCGATTAATGATATACCTAAGATTGTTGCTATGATTATAAATAACGAAAAATATTATGTAACATCCGAAAAGTCGGCTCGTTATAAACGCATGCCTCTTCCAGAAAAGGAAGAAAAATTATATAACAAATGGTTAGAGCTTTATCAGGCAAGCATACATAAAGAATATGATGGTAAGGCACCAAAATGGTTTACAGATGTCAAAATTACAAAGTTGGCACAAGAAAATGCAAGATATCTTACATCAATTTTTAATCCAACAACATCAATGGTGTATACAGTGACATATCGCCAATTTAATATCTTGATAGGTATGTTTAGAAAAGAAATAGAGTTGTTAAGAAATTACACGGATGGATTTTCAGTAAGACTAAAAGAAGAACTGGAGAAGTTTTTATTCGAATTAGAGAAACTACCTTATGTTGATGATAAACTTGCTGATAATTTTAAAAATCGAAGTTTATCGTTGATTGATAGAAGTGAAAAGCCAATAATAAAATATTTTGGAGATGTTTATGTTTGTAGTTACATGGGATCCTTCGCATTACTTGCACAAGGGCAACGTCATCGAACCATGAGTTATTCATTTTCATATCCAATAACTAATCAATGCTATATTCCACCTATTATCAAAAATAACAGAGAACTTTGTAAGATGTGGCAGGATGATTTCGCTAGTGTTGCTGATAATTTTCCACAGGGGACATTAATAAATATAACTGAAAAAGGCACAATGGAAAATTTTATTCTCAAACTCTATGAAAGAAATTGTTCTCAGGCTCAACTTGAGATTGATAATCAAACCACTAAAACAAAAAAAGAAATGTATGAGTATTTAAAAGAAACAAATCACCCACAGGCTGAAAGACTTGAAAGTTTTATGAAAGGGTCACGTTGTACTTTTACAGATTTTTCATGTAACACACCATGTAATTTTTATGAGGGTGTGATTGGCGAAAGAAAAATATAGCAAAAAACGTCAAAATTTATCAATTTTGGCGTTTTTTTTGCTATTTTAATATCTTAAAAACTTATTTTTGATTTTCACTATAAAATAAGTTTACCATTTTTTCTTGTACTAATTTTTGTACTTCGTTTTGAGCTTTTTGCAAATATGAGCGAAAATTAAAGTCATGTGGATTTTCATAAAGATATTTTCGAATAGTGCTTGTAAAAGCAAGACGAAGATCGGTGTCGGTATTTACTTTGACAATGTTATGATTTTTCACACATTTTTTAATCATTTTTTCATTAATACCAATAGCATGAATTATGTTTCCACCATAGGCATTTATTGTTTGTATGTATTGTTGTGGCACAGATGAGGCACCATGAAGCACCAATGGGAAGTTAGGTAAAAGTTTTTCTATTTCTTTAAGTATTTCAAAATTCAAACTCTGCTTGCCTTCGTATTTATATGCCCCGTGGCTTGTCCCGATGGCAATAGCTAGTAGGTCGCAATTAGTTTGGTCAACAAAATCATGAGCTTGTTTTGGATTTGTATAAATATTGACTTGTGATGATGTGTTATCTTCAACCCCCTTTAAAACTCCTATTTCACCTTCAACAAGCGTATTATGTTCGTGGGCATAGTCACAAACTTTTTTTGTTAGTGCCACATTTTCCTTAAATGGAAGGCTAGAGCCATCTATCATTACTGAATCGTATCCGGCATCGACACATTTTTTACACATCTGATAACTTTTGCCGTGATCTAAATGTAAAAATATTGGAGCCTTAGTCTCTCTTTTTATAGCATTGAACATAGCAACAATCATGTCAAGCCCCATATACTCAATCGCACCTTCACTAGTTGAACAGAAACAGGGCGAGTTTGTCTCTTTGCTTGCATATGCAATAGCTTTTAAGGTTTCCATATTAGAAAAGTTGAAAGCTCCAAGAGCAAAGTGATTTTTGATCGATTTTTTTATATAAAATTGAACATTTTTCATATATTTCTCCCAAAATATTATACTACATTTTTGCAAAAAATCTACTAAAATTAACTATAGGAGTAAAAAAATGAAAAAAACTTTATTTTGTTTGGTTTTAGTATCAATATGTTTCAGTTTTGCTGGGTGTGAAAGCGAACTTACAACCTATGTAAAAGATAACTTGTCTGAAATAGTGGAAACGTATTATGAATGCAAAGGCGAAAACTTTATTGGATATATTTATTGCGGGGAGAGGGAAGAGGAATATGCGATGGATGGCGTAAGCCATGAACTAAGTGAATATGCCCTTTTAAAGATCATCTTAAAGAGCGGTGCTACGTATGAATCTATATCAATGATTTTATATGTAGACGATACTGCAAATGATATAAAAGTAAGTTTTTTTCAAGTTGATGGCAATTATTATGCAGAGTTAATGTTCGACTTTAGTGAAGACTCGAGTTTAAGATTGAATTATGCGAATGAAAGTGTTGAATTTAATTGCAGATCTAATGAATTTGAAATCTCGGTAGATAAAGTGCTTGAAATCGCATGCGAAAACTTAAAAACAGAGATTTTAAATTCTAAAAATTCTTATTCATGTGAATTTTATGTAAGAGTACTTTCTTCAACCACACTTGATGGACTATTTTATGGTTTTATAATGATTGATGAAAAATCAAATATGCATGCAGTTGTAATTGATACTAAAACAGGAGATGTGGTCAGTTCTTCATAAAAATAAAAAAATAGCAAAAAAAATAAGCTATTTTTTATTTTTTTACTTAAATAATAAATAAAAGTTGAATTAATCAGTCAGATTTGTTATAATTTTACTCATGAAACAATTTTTAGAAAATGTAAAGAGTTTAGATATGGAAAAGTGTGTTATAATCTTTCCACTTTTTGGTCATGAGAATTTTGAAAAAAAAGAGTATGAAATGAAAAGGCTGTGTGATACGGCAAGACTTGAGTGCGTAAAAACCTTTTCACAAGTGATAAAACAGATTAGTCCCAAATTTATTATTGGAGAAGGTAAAGTTCAAGAAGTTGCAAAGTTTATAGAAGAGAATAAAATTGATGTTGTGATAGTTGACTATAAATTGTCAGGTTCGCAGACTAAAAATCTATGTGATAGTTTAAATGTTAAAGTAATTGATAGAGTAACATTAATACTTGATATATTTGCTCAAAATGCTAATTCAAACGATGGTAAGATTGAAGTAAAGTTGGCTCAAGATAAATATGCGTTAAATAGGCTTTCTAGCATGCAGTTTAAAGATGGTAGATTTGGAGGAGTTGGAGTTGGCATGAGAGGACCAGGGGAAACGAAGATCGAACTCGATAAACGTAAACTCAATGAGGAAATATTATCTTTAGAAAATGAAATAAAAAAAATCAAAAAAAATCGCAAGATAAATAGAGAAAAACAAAAGAGTAATGTGGTTAAAAAAGTAGTTATAGTTGGATATACAAATGCAGGAAAATCTACTCTTTTAAATAAACTCGTAAAAGAAAATATTTTAGCTAAGGATAAGCTTTTTGCAACTTTAGACACAACTTCTAGAAGATTGTATTTAGAAGATGGTAAATCGTGTGTTATCACTGATACAGTAGGATTTATTGCAGACCTTCCACATGAACTTGTTGAAAGTTTTGCTTCAACAATGGAAGAAATACAAAATGCTGATTTAATATTACATGTTGTTGACTTTGCTGATAAATATGCAGATGAGAATATTAAAATTACTGAAAATATATTAGATGATATGAAAGTTACTAAAAACAGAATGATTGTGTTTAATAAATGTGATAACTTGCAACACGTGAAAATCGATGATGATAAAATTTATTTATCCGCAAAAAATAATATCGGCATAAGAGAATTAAAAGAAAAAATAGGTTCAAAATTATTTTAAAACCTATTTTTTTATTATTTTTTTACTAAAAAATTAATTATTTATTATTTTCATTTAATTTTTTTATCAAAAAATCTATATCTATATCATGAACCATAGCAGCCTCTTCCAATGTTTCCATTTGGCTTACAGGACATGTAAAACAGTGCATGCCAAAACCTAAAAGGACCTCGCCTAATTTATCGTTTACTTCTAAAAGTTCGCCTATGGTCATGTCCTTAGTTATCTTTTTTTTCATATAAATTCTCCCTAAAAATAGTATATCATAAATTATAATATATGTCAATTATATATTTAAGATAAATAAAAAATAATTTGTCTAATTTTGACATTCTGTAATTTAAGCATTACTATTTGAATATTTTAAGACATGAGGTTATTATGTTAGATAAAATCGGACAAAAGGTTTTTTCAAATTCTGGATCATATATAGGATATGTAAGTAGTTTATGCTTTAATAGAGATTTAAAAAAAATATCCGGATTTTGCATTGTGGATAAAGAAGAAAATAAGGGTATATTGCCATTATCATATGTTGAAAAAATGGGAGATGCAATATTTATAGATGATGCTTTTGAGATATCTTACATGCAAGATGATGAATTCTTTAATCCTGTAGGGTGCGATGTGTATTCCTCTAATGGTGTATTTTTAGGAACGATATCGAATTTTGCTTTTGAAAGATATGACATCATAAAAATTATAACAACTTTGTGTGAATTTAAGCCATCTCAGATAAAAATAGCAAGTTCAGATTGCGTTATTATTGGAAGTAGGGCAAAGGTTAAGACAAAAATTTTCCAGAAACTTAAAAATGATGCAAAGGAAATAAAAGTTGAAACTATGGGGAAGGTATTTCCTATTCCAGTTAGAGTCACTTTAATTCCAAAAATATAGAAAGAATATAAAAATAATAAAAAAATATTAAAAAAAACAAATAAAATGGCATTTTTTATTATTTTTTATTATTTTTTATTTTCTGAAACAAATTTATTAAAATATGTTTTTTATTTGTATTTTTAAATAAAATTGTTGTATCATAAAAATATATAAATATATTTATCTTAGGAGATAATAAAGAATGTACGTAATTCCTAGAAAGACAAAAGTTAAACTTGAATTTATCAAAGGGGTGACAGGACTTGACCTAGTGCTGGGTATTTTTTGTGTAGTTGTGGCGGTCTTGTTGATTTTTGCGAATTTTTTTAATTCTTTCGCTATTAAATTTGCAGTTGTCTTATCTTGGATAATTTTGTCTATCGCAATGTTTTTGAAGGTGGCTGATGATAGACGTTTTTATGTAACTATAACGTATCTTTTAAAATTTATGGTTCAAAAAAAGAGGTTCACCATGGGTGGTGAAAATGATAAGGGGAATATTCAAGAGATTGTACCATACGAAAGAATTACGGAAGAGCAATTTATTGATTTTGGTGTTTATTATGCTGGAGTTTTGGAAATAAAACCAATTCTTTTTGGACTTTTGAATGAGTATAACCAAAACTCTGTGATTTCAAGTTTTTCTAATGCACTTATGAGATTAACACAAACTCAAACTTGTTCTGTGATAAAACTAAATAAAGCAATGGTTTTTGATAATTACATACATAATGAAAATTCGAAATATGACTTACTCTACGACCTGCTTTATGAAAAACAAATGACACAAACTGAGATAGATGCCCGGGCACCAATATTTGAGGAGAGAGTATCTGATCTACTAGAAAAAAACTCAGTCAATAAGATTTACAAAGATTATTTTTATATAGTTGTGTATGATAAGGATAAGGAAGCGATTAATACGACATTAGAGGGGATGATAAATTCACTTGCGACTTGTATTTCCCCCATTACAAGCACTAGATTAAAAAATCAAGAACTTGCAATTTTCTTAAAAGCTTACAATAGTAAAGAATTTGATGAGCGTGATGTTGAGCTAGTTCCCTATGGTGATTATGCTAAATGGGCAAGACCTGAAAAGGTGACCTTTAAAACGGCAAGATACTTAACCAATGATAAGGCGTATCGAACGTTTGTTATAACCGATTATCCTTTGCAAGTTGGCAATGCGTGGGGTGCATCGTTTTTCCTTTTGGATAGAACTAAGGTACATATGAAGTTCAAGCCAATGGATAAGCTAGACTCAGAGAAACAAATTGATAAAGCAATTATGGAAATGGAAGCAAAATATAGCAAAGTTGGTAGGAGTAGTAAAAAGATAGAAATTCAGACTCATATAGAGACTTTGAAAGACTTGCTTGCGAATTTAAAAAATAACAATCAACAACTTTTTGAAGTCAATACTTTTGTAATTGCTGAAGATGCAGCTAAAAAAGATGTAAGGGCTATGCTTAAACAGGCTGGATTTAAATATTCTGAAATGTTTTCAAGACAGGTTGACGCTTACATATCTTCTAATATTTCTATGAAAGATAATATCAAGGATACAAAACGTGGCATTCCAACAACCACACTTGCGGCAGTATTTCCATTCATTTCAAGTGCGTTGCAGGATGAGAATGGTTTTTATATTGGAGATAATGAGTATCCAGTTTATGTTGACTTTTTCAAGCGGGACCGTGAAAGAGTCAATTCAAATATGATGGTTATAGGTAAATCAGGGTCAGGGAAGAGTTATGCAACTAAGACACTACTTACTAATTTTGCTGCAGATAATAGTAAAATTTTCATACTTGATCCAGAAAATGAGTATAAGAAATTAACTGAAACTTTGGGTGGTAAATTCATAGATGTAGGGTCTTCTATGCATGGTATAATAAATCCTTTTCACGTGATGACCAACCTTGAAGGGGATGATCTTGATGTAGTTAAGTCTGATGAAGAAAGTGATGAAGAGCAAGTAAAAAAACCTAAAAAGGTAATAGTAGGGGATACCTTTTCTCAACATTTACAATTTTTGGAGCAATTTTTTAGAACGATACTTGAAGGTATAAATACTGACGCATTTGAGCTATTAAATTCGTTGGTGCTGGATACATATAAAAAGAAAAACATTGACTTTTCAACAGATTTGAGTAAATTAGGACCTGCTGATTTTCCAATTTTTGATGATTTTTATGAAGTTATTCAAGAAAATATAAAAACGGCAAAAGATGAATTTACTCTTAAAAATCTAATGACTATTGAAGTTTACATTAAAAAGTTTACAACAGGTGGTAGAAATAGTAATATCTGGAATGGGCCAACAAGTATTGAGACTAATGAAAATTTTGTTACATTTAATTTTCAGTCTCTCGTTGCTTCCAATAATCCAACTATGATTTCAGCACAAATGTTGCTTGTATTTAAGTATTTAAACAATGAAATTATTAACAATAAGGATTTTAATGAAAAATTTCATTTAAAACGCAAAATTATTGTTTGTGTCGACGAGGCGCACATGTTTATAAATCCAAAATATCCCGTTGCACTAGATTTCATGCAACAAATGGCAAAACGTATTCGAAAATATGGTGGGATGGAAATTGTAATTACACAAAATATCGCTGACTTTGTTGGGTCTGAGGAGATTAGGCGTCAATCAACAGCAATTATCAATGCGTGTCAGTATTCGCTTATCTTTTCACTTGCACCTAACGATATAAATGACCTTGTTGAACTTTATAAAAAGTCCGGAGGTATAAATGAGGAAGAACAAAATTCTATTGTTACTGCAGGTGTAGGTCAAACATTTATTATTACTGGTGCTACAAGCCGAACTACTGTTAACATCGTTGCATTAGAGTATGTGAAAGACTTAATCACAACATAGAAAAGGAAGAAATATGAAAAAAAGACCTTTGCTTTTAACCATACTTTTTGTCATGCTACTTGCCTCGTGCATGACTTTTTCTGCATGTACAACGGATTATTCAAAATATAACCTAAATGCTTATATAGATGATGTTTTTGTTGAAGATTCGTATATAGAGATGGATTATGGGCAAAGTAGAGATGTAACCTTTAAAATAGATGGATATGATGGGAAGGTGGAGTCTAAATTTTATGAAAATCCTTCATACGACCATAATATTATTTCTTTAGAGGCTATTTCTACAAACACTGGTGGGCAAATCACTTATAGAATCACAGCACTTAGTGGTGGGACTACAGATGTAACAATTTTTGCTTTGGATGGTTATAAATCTTGTACTATAAGTATAAAAGTAAACCAAAAAGCTAGTACTATCGCAAACTCAGAAGTGGTCGGTTATTTGACTTGTGAAAAAGATTTTTATCCTAGTGAAACATATTTTAGTACTGATTCTGTGTCTTATGATCTAGTGTTTTCTGTTGGTGTTGAAGATAATAATCCTTTATATGCTGAATGTGAGGAGGATAAGATAAATATTGATGGAACTGCTGAATTGTTTTATAAATACTCGTTTGACAGAGTTAGTTATGACGTTTTTGATGTAAACTCTGTGCTTGCTGAGGATGAAAGTTTATTAGTTGATCTTGATGGAAATGAAATTGAGAGTACTGAAGTTTTAAAGTTTTACAAGCAAAATAGACTAATAATGCTAGTAGTTTTAGATGAAAATGTTTTTATTTCGGGAACGATTTCATCTGCACAATATTTTATTTATTTAAGTGATGGGGAAACATTTTTTAAATACGATAAGAAAATAGAGTATGACTTAGAGGATAGAACTTTTGCTTTTTATGGGGTGACTGAGAATCAAGAAGGGCAACTACTATATTCCAAAAATGTTTTTTCGTTAGTAACAACTCTAGAGTTAAAAGTGGATTTTTACTATTTAATTGAAGAGAAATATGATAAATGTCAAGAGCCAATCCTCTACCTCAATAGTGATTATAATATTATTTATGCCCATGTGTATTCACAAGATGGTTTATCTAGTCTGATAAAATATGGATATGAATTGTCCTTAGATGAAAATAAAATGAATGTAAGAGAAATTCAAGATAGTACTTTTACTAATGGCGTACTATATGAAATTTCCTCTAATTTGCAAGAAGTGACTTTGATAAATATGACTTTTTACGCATATTATGATCAAATAGGCAGGAATACAGATATTAATGTCTCCCCAGAGCAGACATTTGAGATCCAGTTTTCAATGTTAGCAAAAAGTGTTAATTTAATAGAAAATAATAAAATTCTCGCAAACGGAGATGCTATAACTCTTTATACAAATGCAATTGGAATATATAAAGAAAAACAAGTATATTTTTCAGTTCTAAAAGGGCAAATTTTTTCAGATATTTCTTTTAGTAATGTTAATTCTAATGTCACATTTTCGTACAAGGGCATACGGATTGATAGTGCTACAAAAATAAAATTTGATGATTTTGATATAAATGTACCGATAATTGTGAGTGCTAATAGCGAAAATGTTAGTAGTGCATATTTGAGTATAATTATAAATTATAAATTTGATGATAGAGAAGTCGCCAGTGCTACAACATTGCAGTTAAATTATAACATGATTGCTGGAGTAAATCAATTAATACTCTCTGGTGGTTATGGGGAAAGTGAGACAAATCCTTATTATGTTTCCTCATCTTTGTCAGAAATAACTTTAGAATTTTTGTATAATGGAGAAGCTGGCAGTTTTATCATTTCAAGTTTAAATGGACAAAGTTCAAAAATTTTAGGATTAAAAAGTCTTACTTTTGAAAATAGTGATATTACTGGAAAAGCAGTGTTGACTTTAAGCATTAAAGATGTGGGTAGTGCAACATTGATTATGACGGCAGATAATGGTGAAAGTATCACTTTCTACTTAACTGTTATTTCTACGCTTGACTCGATTATAATGAGTGTAGATGGTTCTAATAGTTCTATTGGGTATATTCATCAAGTTACTGAAAATTTAGAGGCCTTAGTGTATGGTGAAGAAGATGAGCAAAAGCAAGTTAAGATGACTTATTATGATGAAATTGCTCTTGTATATACAGGGCAGGGAACGACTCAACTTTCGGCGAGGATAAACTTTGTTGCAAATTACACAAGTTACGTAGTCGAAAACACGAAAGGGGAACTTGCCACGGTGTCTGTTCTGCAATATTTATCATCTATGCTTTTTAGTGCTTCTTCAAGTTGTAGTGAAGAATTTATAATAACATTTAAGGGTTATGTCAGCACAAATGGGAAGCGTACGGAATCTTCAGTATCTTTTAATATTATTGTTTCATACTATGTGCGGGCAAACTCGGTTGCCTTAACAAACAATGGGGTGAATTTAAATTCCATAAATCTTTATGGGGTGGATGTGACAAATATAGCAAGTTCGTCACTAAGATCAGAAGAATTTTCGATTGAAGTTAAAGATGAAAATGCTAGTGGTGCGTTTCGATATGTATTTGATATTGAAGAATTTGCGAAGGATTATGTATTTTGCCTAGAAAAAGATATAGACGAACAATATCAATTATCTTTGTATAAATTATCAAGTAATGGCAATTATATAAAAATAAACGATTTGTCAAATTTAGATCTTAAAACCTATTTTGATAAACTTGAATTTACATCAAGTGATGATATAAATGAATGTGTGTTTATCCAAAGCAATTTGTCAAATGAAGATTTTGCAAGCTCACTTTCTTTTGAAATAGAGTACGATAACATAGTTTATAAATGTGACTTGAGCGAATTTAAAATCAGTTATGTAATTAATTTGAAAGATTTGTATGATACCAATGTTTTACGTGTTTTTGAAAAAGGTGAATACAAGAATAGCGGAAATCCGTTTAGTGAAGAAAGTGATACAGTGATTGAAGTAACAAATAGTGCAACGTCATCTGTAGCATTTTCTAATGTGTATGAGTGTAATCCTTTTACTATTGATTTAAAGAATAAAATTATTACTTCAAATTCATCAGCAACTACAACAGTAACAAAGTCTTACAGTTGTGTACTTTTGCAAAATAATTGGTCAAGAGGTTTCAATTTTACTGTATATAGTAATCCTTATATAGATGTAAAGCAGATTTCTGTTGGTGGTGGTATTGATTGTATTACATTTTCACAATTTCACACACAGGATAGTGTGTTTGTCTATCTAAATCCAACGGATGCTACTATTGATGATGTTGCTGTATACTACTCGTCTACAAAACAATGTGTAAGTTATGAAGTAGTTAAGTTATCAGTTGGTATTTTTAGAGTAGATTTAGCATTTGATGTGTCAAAAGGGATGGGAGGGGTATTATATATTGCCCCTCGTGCATGGTTAAAAAATGATAGTTTTGCGAGTTTGGATGCATCCTTAAACTTTATTAAAATAAAAATACAATATTCGGCAGGAACAGAAGAAAATCCATATAATATTACTACGACTTCGGATTTTGTTGATATGGTAACAAATGCTCCAAGTGCTCATTTTAGCCTCTCTGCCGATATAAATCTTGCAAGTAGTGACATTTCATTATTGCAAAAAACCACATTTAAAGGATATTTAGACGGCAATGGTCATACCATTTCTGGAATAGTAATAAGCAGACTGTATACGGATGATAATGTGACATATTATGGGGGATTATTCAAGGCTATCACTGGAAAGTTGGTATCAATTAATTTTGAAGGTCAATTCGATATGTCTGTAAATTTGGCAATTAGTAATGCTAATATGATAGTAAAATTAGGGCTTTTGGCTTCTGAGATTTCGGGGGAGTTGACAAATGTTGGTATCAATTTGACTGGTGGATCAGTTATAATCAATAATGACACAGAAGGTGTTGAAGCTCAAAGTTTTTATATTTACATAGGCGGAGTTACAGGCTATTTAACAGGTTCAATATACCAAAACTTTGAAGAAGAAGATTATGTCACTGTTATAAGCAAGATTGAAAGTTTAGACGTGACTACTAACAATGATTTTTACACTTATGTCGGTGGAATTGCGGGTTATATCGATGCAGGGGAGCTTACAGTCAATGGGATAAATTCAAATAATACAGAATTTGTCGATGGTTATATCAATCTTTATGGAATCAATAATGAAGAGTCTAATGGGAGTATAAATAATGAAGGGGTAGATCATGCCGTTGGAATGATAGCTGGATTAGTGTATGCTAACCCAATAACAAATGATAGTGCTTTCTTGTTATTATCAGGCGAATTAAATGGTAAAATAGCTGGTGGATTATTTGGTTATTACAATAACTATAAAGGGGATTCTAATAATGGGATGTCTATTTCTAACATAACAAGTCGTGTTTTTGTTCGTGGTTATCAAGTTGGCTTATTGATAGGAAGTGTAGTAACTGACATACTGGGAAGTACAGATAGTGCTAACTATTATTTAAAGTTAAATTCTATAATTATTGAATTGACTGATAATGCAGAGCGAACAGGTGTATATAGAAGCATGGTAGTTTCTTACAACATGGGTATTACAAATCAAGGTATAAATAACTCAATTTTGACAAATCCAATAAACTCTTTGGCATCTTATAATATAACATATATAGGTTTAAGTGTAATAGTTAAATCATATGTCCAAATAACTCCTCAAACTTATGATAATAAAAATGTTGATAATGTTGCTAGTTACTTTTATGGATTATATGCGGTTTATGATATCAGTGATGGCAAAATTACATATTTTACAGGTGATAATCAACTTACTGTAGAGAATTTATTAAATTTAATAACTATTGATAATGATGCTAGTGTCCTTAAAAATAGCGAAGAAGACGAAGTGGTTCTACTACAATATTTCAAAGGGGAAGCATATGCTGATTTTGATGGAACACTCAGTAGCGTAAGTATGTCAACTCTTCTTGAAAAAGCGAATACTATCAAACAAAATGATGAAAGGTACCCATTTAAAATCACTTCAAGTGATATCATAATGAAGTCCTTAAACGAAAGTGTCTTACAATTCAATGGCTTTAATATAATTTTAAAAGGGGTAGGATTAGCACAAGTTCAAATCACGAGTAAACTAAATAAAAACGTATCAGAGGTTATTTATGTTTATGTTACATATTATTTTGACCTTAACGATACCTCTTCACATGTGTATCCAATTCAGGCTGGAGGGACAGCACTCGACGAAAATAGTATTATAAGTATAAGTGGTAAAAAACAAACAGATATTTTTGTAAGTTCAAGCTTTGCTGAAGTATCGTTAAATGATTTTACTATAACAGAAGATGGTATTATAAACATAGAAAATACAAATATATATTTAACCAGTTTTAGCGATTTTGATGTACAAGTAACACTAGATGATAATATTGCCGAATATATATCTTGTAATGTTAATGGTACAACTATATCATTTTTATACAAAAAAGCTAGTTCAACAGTGATAGAAGGCAGTGTGAAATTCGAAGTGAGGATACTTAAAGTTGTTAATAGACAAGAGTATGTTTTATCGCTTGGCAGTACAACTGCAACTATCAGATTTTATCCTAGTGCTTTAGGAGTTTATTTGTCAGATACCGCAGAGAAAGAAATATCTATAAATAGTGACTTCGAAATCAAAATAAAAATCGATTCAATGAATGATGAGGAGGTGCTTTATTATCAAATCGCAACACTTTACAACGAAATAATTGTTCAAGATGGTTATAGTAATGTATCTCAAGCGTCTCTTAGCGAGGATGGGTTGTATAGTGACGTCTATGATATTTTAGCTAATTATCCGGATTTATTTGATGTAAATATAACTGATGAAAACAATAACGAATTTAATTTTAAAATATCGGTTAATAAGCAGGGTGTAGCTTATAGTATGTTAAAAACGCAAAACCTTCTCAGTTTAATTTATAATTTAAAATTTAGGATTTCATTCTTTGGAAGTGAAGGATTAGATGGAGTATCAAGTTACATTGACTTTGTGATATCTGAAAGTTATGTTATATCTATGACGTACATGAATTTTAATAATATAGATAATAGTGTAAGCTCTTCACAAGTTTCATCAATAATTATTCCTAATGTTTATGGACTTTTTGAAATTATGTTAATGCCAAATGATAGTAAGTTTGACTCAGTGACTATCACCAATGATCTTATAAATAGTGAAGTGGGTGGAAATAATGCCATATTTGAGTTAGTCAGATTTGATAATGAAAAATATGTTGTTATGCAAGATGCGTTTAGCTCTGTAGAAGGTGGAATTTGCATATCATACCAAAATGCGATTGATACATATGGTGAGAATTTCAATGGAAATTTATATATACGATATCTTATACCATCTGCCAATGTTATTAATGGAAAAGAGATAAAATTCAATATTGATGTTGTAACATTTGCTGGCAATTTGTCACAAAGTGTATCTTATAATCTACAACTTCAAGATTACGTAAGAATGACAATACTCGAAAGAGATGAAAGTTTAACTGGTGAGTACATACTTGCTAGGGGGCTTGAGTATACACTAAACCTTTCTTATTTTGGTTATGATGAAAGTCAAATTACAATAAGAAGTAGCGATGAAGATATAGTAAAAATCGATAGAGAAAATGGGCTTTTGATAGTTACCGAAAATGTAATTTTGTATACCTCAGGACAAGCGGGAAAAAACGTTAAAATTACTGCATCTGCAAGTAAGATTGTTGATGGAGTGAGCAAAGTTGTAAGTTTCGAAATGAACTTGACTATTATGGAGTATGTGATTACTGGTGATTTAGCTGATATATTTAGTGGCATGGATAATGGTGTCATTTCGCTAAGTCTCGGACAAACAGAACTTTTAAATATAGATCTGATAGGTTCTATGAACATAGAGTATAATAGTTCTATCTCTAATATTGTGTCAAAGGTAAGGCTATTTGAAGATACACTGCTTAGTTTTGGTGTGCTAACTGTTAAAACTAATCTATCAAGTGTGGATAAATATGGGATAGAACTCTCTTCAGATAGCTCATATGGGGCAAGTGCAAATGTGACGGCAGAAAGTAGCATTCAAACCAAATATTTTAAAATTGAGCCAGGTTATAGATTTACACCATATAGTGTTTACACACAGGAAAAATATGGATATTATTTCACATTTACTTCTTATTACAACATGTCAGCTGGCGTTTACACTGCAAGTAGTGTAGGGACAAAAATAGAAAGTGAGTTTTGGTTCTATGTACAATCAAATTCAGATGGGAATGTAATACCTATAGAAACTTATAGCGACTTTTTGAAATTGGCTAATGGCGGGAATTATAATTACATCTTATTAAATGATATAACTTTGCCAGATGCTACTGCGGAATCTTCATACTCCTGTATCACACCTTACTTTTCAAGTTTAGATGGCAATGGGTATAGTTTAATTTTGTCGGGAGAGTACAATTTCGATGGGACAAATATAGGTATTTTTAGTGAACTTAGCGAAAATCAAGTTTTGACTAATCTGACCATAAAAATAAAAAATAACGTGATAATTAACGCCACAGAGGAAACTTTTAATTTTGGAGTGTTAGTTGGTGAAAATTCCGGCATTATTTCAAATTGTGAGGTTGCCTTTGATAATACACTCGTTGCTCTTTCCGTTACAAATGAGACGGCATCCACTTCGTCATATGTTGCAGGGCTTGTGGGTGTTAATACAACCGATGGTACAATTACAAATTCAAGAGTAAAAGCAAATTTGTATTCAACGGTAAATATAGCAGGAGTTGTCGGTGTTAATGAGGGGACTATTGCAAGCTCATATTTTCAGTCGGGTAAAATTGTTAAGGATGGCGCATCTAGAGCTGTTGTAGCGGGATTTGTTGTTGAAAACTCAAACGGAACAATAATAACTAGTTACACATCCGGCGGTGTTGGAAGTGAAATTTACTATGATGGCAATGATAGTTATATAAAAACATCTTATTATTGTGCTGGTTTTGCTTATTACAATAATAAAGGGAATATATATGATTGCTATTCAAATTTAGTATTACAAGGGTCCACAGATATGGCAGGTTTTGTTTACACTAATACAGGGACTGTCGAAAGATGTTTCTCGCTTAGTTCACTTAGGAATAATCGTGATTCGAGTTATGGATTTACGAGATATTATGACAAATCTAATCAGGATGTATCTTTAGTTGATTTGTCCTCGGCAGTTTTAAAGGATTGCTTCTATATCATTGATTCTGAGAATAGTCTAAATACCGCCATTTCGGATAAAGATATGGAAGGCGTTTTAGGTATAAGCAAGTATGATTTTATGATGCAAGGGGATGTGCCTGACGAATATACATCTAGTTTTGAAACTTATTTTGTAAACTTCGTCTATTCGCAAAGTGTAACGTCATCATCAGTATGGTTTTATACTAATTCAGGGGCTGCGGATGGAACTTATATGAAAGGCATAACTTTTGCACCAACGAGACTTGAATTAGTTGCTCCAAACATGATTGCTTTTTCGCAAAAAGAGTTGATTTCAACAAATGAAGTTTATGATTCTGAGACTGGTTATACTGATGTTGTTAGAGTATATACATATTCATCTTCAAGCGAAATATTCGGAAGTGCCTATAATCCAATTCTTGTAAGCAATGCTATGGAGCTTGAGGATAAGATATTAGAAAATAACAATTCGCTAGGTTATAATTCAAAAAATTATAGAATTATCGCAAATATTGACTATGATGACGATGAATATGGTGTGACAAGCACAAATCTTTATAAGACCACTATTGTGGGCATTATAGAAGGGAACGGAATGACTATTAGTGGTTATAGCACGGTTGTATCTGAAAACATAGAATTTGCGGGATTCATTGGGAGGATAGGTAATTCCTCCGTAAAAACGGGTACATTGATGAATTTGACACTATCTCCAACTGGAAATTTGGCATACAATTATGCTCAAATTGCAGGTGGTGTAGTGGGTAAGCTTGAGTATGGAAATCTTTATAATATCAGCATAAATGTCAACACCTCTCAAGATGTACAGATTTCTGGACAGAATATTGTTGGTGGTATTGTGGGGCTTGCGACAGGTGTTTATAAGATAAAAAATCTATCATCAAATATTAGTGTCAGTGCAAAAGAACAAACTGCAAGTGAGGCATCTAATACTTTGACATCATCATATTCTAATATGTCCTACGCAGGGGGTATTATAGGTGCATGTATAGGTGCTGGAACAGTTCAAAACATCATGACATCTGGTGTGACTATTGTACTTGGTGGCAAAGTCGGTTTTGCAATAGGTGGTGTAGGTTCAAGTGTTACAGTTTCGAATGTTAATGTTAATATTAGTAATGAAGGTTATATCAAGGCTTATCATTATGCAGGATTAGCGATAGGTGAAAGTGCAGGGATTGTAAGCCAAGTAAATGTACTCGGAACGGGATATTCGATTACAGACTTATTTAGAAAAGATACAACTGTGGCTTCAGCGGTCGGTGGAATAGTGGGATTGATGAGTGGCGGTTCGTTAAGCGAAAGTTCTAATACACAAAGTTTTTCACTATCGGAATATACTAATAGTAAGGGAATTACTAGTGTAGGTGGTGCAATAGGTGCTATTGAAACCGTTACTTCGCAGATTACTATTAGTTCTGTAAGTATTGATTGTTCAATCACAGGGTACAGAAATGTTGGAGGCCTTGTGGGTAAAATATCGACTGATAAAAATGTGACCATAGATGGGAATGGAAATCATATCAACGTCTCTCTAAATCAAAGAGGCAAGATTACTGGAGTTGTAAGTGTTGGTGGAATTATTGGATATCTTGAAATTTCTGGTGCAAATCAATTAAAAATTGCAAACTATCTTGTTGCTTGTGATATTACCATTCAAAACTATACCAACAGCGATAATATTAACAATGCAATAGGTACAATCGTTGGTTATTACGACACATCTATTAATTCAAAAGGTACGTTGCAGGTAGAAACAACTACTGGAAGTGAGGTTAGAATTTCTAGTTTTGCTGTTCGAGCGACAAGTGAAGACATGTCTAATGTTTCAACGGCTACCTTGGTTAATGAAATAGGCGAAACGTTATCATTTTCATACTTATCTGAAGACTTAGACGATGAGCAGAAAGAGGAACTTGAAAATCTTTATGCTAATTATACGTTGAGTGTTATTAGTTTTTATACAAGAACATTCGAAAATACTATGGGGACAAAGGTATCAAATTGTAGTCTTACTCTGTACATTCTCGGAGTGATTGAATAAAATGTAAAATATTTTGATTTTTAAAAATAATGTGTTATAAATATTAACATGGTGGGCATAAATTAAATAAAGTACAAAAATCATGAATAAACCTTTGCTTTTGACTATCGAAATAGCTCAATTTCGTACCTGTTTTGCCGAAAAAGATGTTGTAAATAATAATTTATGAAATTTTTTTCAAAAAAAACTTGACTTTTGCTAAATAAATTGATATACTATAATGATTGAAAATCGGTTATGGCAAATTTAAAGGAATTATATAACTAAAAACCGAAGGGAATAAGGTGGGGCTACTGCGTCATCTTTTCCCTTTTTTTGTCTTTAAACCATAGAAAAAGGAGAAGAGTATGGCTGTCAATATCAAAACGGTTAAGTATGGTAAAGTGGAAAGAAAATCTTTTGCAAAGCATGAACCTTTGCTTCAGGTACCACCACTTTTAAAATTACAAAAGGAATCATATGATAATTTTATTAATCATGGGATTAATGAAGTTCTTCAAGAGTTTTCGCCTATTGTCGACTATAGTGGTAAGGCAAAGCTATATTTTTTGGATATACACTTAGATTCTACTCCAAAGGATAAAAGGGAGTGTAAGAGAAGGAGTGGGTCATTACTTGCTCCCCTTAGAGTAAACACCCGTTTTGTTGTTGAGGAAACTGGGCAGGCGGTAGAACAGGAAGTGTTTTTAGGAGATATTCCTCTTATGACAGAGGATTGTTCTTTCGTATATAATGGCGTGGAAAGAATTATAATGTCGCAAATTATTAAATCTCCAAATTTCTATCTTCAAAGAGAGAAAAATAATGATAATTCAACACTTATTGGCACAATGATTCCAAAGCGTGGAATGTATCTCGAATATGAACAAGGTGCTAATGAGGTGTTGAGGGTCATTGTAAATCGCAAAGATAAGGTGACGCTAGGCGTGTTTTTAAAGTGTTTTGGATATTCAAATTCTGAAATCAAGGCACTATTTGGAAATAATCGCTTAATAAATCAAGTGCTTGATCGTGAAGTTCAAACCACGCAAGAAGAAGCATTGCTTGAGTATGCGAGAAAAACCCGTCCAACAGATGTTCCATCTGCTGAAACAACTAGAACATACTTAAATCTTCAATTTTTCTCTGATCAATGGTATAACCTTTCAAGAGTCGGCAGATACAATCTCAATAAAAAGTTATCGCTAGCTCGTCGTATCACAGGTCTTACAGCAGCAGAAGATGTTTCGATTGATGGTGAAATTTTTGCACATGCAGGTGAATTGTTTACCGCAGATCTTGCAAGGAAGATACAAGATGCAGGAGTAAATGAGGTATATGTTGAAGTCAATGGCAAAAAACATTTAATTCGTGGTAATAATCGTGTCCGCCTTTCAGCAATTTTTCCTTGTGACGAAAAAGAATTAGGGATTACCGAGGAAGTATATTATCCAACATTGATGCAAATTCTCAAAGAAAACAAAACTAAAGAGAAACGCAGAGAAGCTATTATGGCCAATGCAAAAGAACTCATTATTACAACTCTTACAATGGATGATATCTTAGCATCTATAAGTGCTTATCTTGATGTACTTGAAGATATTGCTGGCGTGGACAAACTTGAACATTTGTCAAACAAGCGAATTGCAACAGTTGGGGAACTTTTCTATGATAGTTTTCGTTCAGGTATAAACAAACTTGTCGCAAATGTTCGTGAAACATTGCAAGGCAAAGAGCTTTCTCAGGTGACGCCTTCTCAAATTGTAAATCCTAAGGCTGTGAATAAGGCAATGCGTGATTTTATTGCTTCGTCACAATTTTCACATATTATGGATCAAGTCAATCCTGTTTCTGGACTTACGCAAAAACGTAAAATTTCAGCACTTGGACCTGGTGGTGTAAAAAGAGAAAGGGCAGATGCTGAAATCCGTGATATTCACTACACAAACTATGGTAGAATTTGTCCTGTTGAAACTCCAGAAGGGCAGTCAATTGGGCTGGTAAATACACTAGCATCATATGTTGAAATTAATGAGTATGGTTTCCTTGAAACTCCATACAGAAAGGTTGATAAGGCAACTGGAATTGTATCTAAGGTTTGTGAATACAAAATGGCTGATGTAGAGGACACTTGCTATATTGCACAAGCTATTGAACCTCTTGATGAGCAGGGTAGGTTTGTTAATGATAGAATTGTTTGTAGGTATCGTGATATCATAACAACTGTGCCAAAAACTATGGTTGACTATATGGATGTTTCCCCACGTCAGCTTGTGTCAGTCGTTACATCTTTAATTCCATTCCTTGCATCTAATGAGGGAAATCGTGCATTGATGGGTGCAAATATGCAACGTCAGGCAGTCCCTCTTCTACGTGCAGAAAGCCCAGTAGTTGGAACAGGAATGGAATACAAAACTGCTCATGATAGTGGTTGTGTAGTACTAGCAAAACATGATGGCGTTGTTTGTTATGTTTCTGCAGACATAGTTAAAATCAAAACAGATAAAGGTGAAATAGACACTTATGAATTAATAAAATTCGATAAGACAAATGATGAAACATGCTTTAATCAAAAACCTTGTGTCGTTAAAGGAGAAAGGGTTAAGGCAGGTGATACAATAATTGATGGTTATTCAACTCAGAACGGAGAACTTGCTCTTGGGAAGAATGTGCTTGTAGGATACATGAACTGGGAAGGTTATAACTATGAAGATGCTATTTTAATAAATGAGCGTTTAGTACATGATGATGTATTTACCTCTATAACGTTAATGGTATCAGAACTTAAGAGTCGATCGACAAAATTAGGTGATGAAATTATCACTCGTGATATTCCAAATCTAGGCGATGAGGCACTTAAAAATCTTGATGAAAATGGCATTATTAGGGTAGGTTCTGAGGTTAGAACAGGAGATATTTTAGTTGGTAAAGTAGCACCTAAGGGGGAAGCTGACCTCACTCCAGAAGAGAGATTATTACGTGCTATTTTTGGGGAAAAAGCACGTGAGGTTAGAGATGTTTCTTTGCGAGTTGACCATGGTGCTGGCGGTGTAGTAGTTGATGTTCAAAAATTCTCAAGAGCCAACAAAGATGAACTAGAACCAGGCGTAAATGAGCTTGTTAAAGTAACCATTGCTCAAAAACGTAAATTGTCTGTTGGTGATAAAATGGCAGGTCGTTATGGTAATAAAGGAGTTGTTTCAATAGTGATGCCCGAAGCGGATATGCCATTTATGGCAAATGGGCGTCCACTAGATTTAGTTTTGAATCCACTTGGAGTACCTTCACGTATGAATTTAGGACAAGTACTTGAAGTACATCTTGGTCTTGTAGCTGGATCACTTGGATGGAAAGTGGCAACTCCTGCCTTTGATGGAGCTACTCCAGAAGAGATTCAAGAACTTTTAGTAGAAAATAATTTTCCAGCTGATGGTAAAGTTCAACTTTATGATGGAAGAACTGGAGAACCTTTTGAAAATAAAACTACAATAGGCACGAAGTACATGCTGAAACTTAACCATATGGTGGATAGCAAAATCCATGCTCGTTCTACTGGTCCATATTCACTTATAACTCAACAACCACTCGGTGGTAAATCCCTATTTGGTGGACAACGTCTTGGCGAAATGGAAGTTTGGGCTATTGAGGGATATGGTGCATCTCATGTTCTTCAAGAGATGCTGACTGTCAAGTCGGATGATGTGGTTGGAAGAGTAAAAACCTATGAAAGTATTGTTAAAGGACAGCCTATAGCTGAACCGGGAATCCCAGAATCTTTTAAAGTATTAGTGAAAGAACTACAAGCACTTGGGCTTGATATTAAAATTCTTACAGCTAATGATAAAGAAATCTCACTGGCCGAATTATCACAAGATGATCAAGATCAAGTGCCAAACATAGCTCTAGAAACTGAAAGCGACATCAAAAAAGTGCTTGATGTGGATGAGATGATAGAGAATATTAAGACTGATAATGACATTTCAGATGAAATATCCAAAGAATTTGAAGAAGAATCTAATAAGGCTTACGATGATATTGATTTGTTCGATGACCTTGGTGACTTTGATGAGTAGATTAAAAGGAGAAAATTATGTTTGAACTTAGCAATTTTGAAAAAATCAAAATCGGAATTGCTTCACCTGAAAAAATACGTGAGTGGTCACATGGTGAAGTTACAAAACCAGAAACTATTAACTACCGTACACAAAAGCCTGAGAAAGATGGTTTGTTTTGTGAGAAGATTTTTGGACCTAAAAAAGACTGGGAATGCCATTGTGGTAAGTATAAAAGAATACGTTATCGTGGCGTAGTCTGTGATAAATGCGGTGTTGAAGTTACTCGTTCTAAGGTTCGTAGAGAGAGAATGGGGCATATTGAACTTGCGTGTCCAGTTACACATCTTTGGTATCTTCGTACTATACCGTCCAGAATTGGAACACTTTTAGATCTTACTCCGAAAGTCTTAGAATCTGTTGTTTATTACGTAAATTATATTGTTACAGATCCTAAAAAGACTGATTTAGAATATAAGCAGGTTCTAAATGATAAAGAGTATCGTGAGGCAATCGAGAAATATGGGTATGGGAATTTTGAGGCTTTTATGGGTGCCGAAGCTATTAAGAAGTTGCTTGCCGATGTGGATTTGAAAAAAGAGAGTGAGACCTTAAAAGAGGATGTTAAAAATTTTAAAGGACAGAAAAAAATAAAAGCGGCGAAAAAACTTGAAGTTGTTGAAAGTTTCATACAAAGTGGAAACAATCCAACTTGGATGGTATTAGATGTCATTCCTGTTATACCACCTGATTTGCGACCAATGGTACCCATTGATGGTGGTAGGTATGCAACTTCAGACTTAAACGATTTATATCGACGTGTTATTAACCGAAATAATCGTTTGAAGAAACTCATAGAGTTAGGTGCTCCTGAGGTGATAGTACGTAATGAAAAGCGTATGCTTCAAGAGGCTGTTGACAACCTTATTGATAATGGTAAGCATGGACGTGCTGTACAAGGTAGCAAGTCTAGAGATTTAAAATCTTTATCTGCCATGCTTTCAGGTAAGCAAGGACGTTTCCGCCAAAACTTACTTGGTAAACGTGTGGATTTTTCAGGGCGATCTGTTATCGTTGTAGGACCAGAACTCAAACTCTATCAATGTGGGTTGCCTAAAGAAATGGCACTTGAGCTTTTCAAACCTTTTATAATTAATAGGCTTGTAGAACTCAATCAATCAAATAACATAAAAACTGCCAAGCGTATGATTGAACGAGAGAAACCTATTGTATGGGACATACTTTCAGATGTTATTAAAGATCATCCAGTAATGCTAAATCGTGCACCAACTCTTCATAGATTATCTATTCAGGCATTTGAGCCAGTATTAGTAGAGGGGCGTGCTATAAAACTTCATCCTCTTGTGTGCGAAGCATTTAATGCTGACTTCGATGGTGACCAAATGGCAGTTCATGTTCCGCTCTCTATTGATGCAAGAACTGAAGCTAGGACATTGATGCTTGCATCTGGTAATATATTAAAGTTGGCTGATGGTGAACCTATTGTCGTACCAAAGCAAGACGTTGTATTGGGTTGTTATTATTTGACATTGATTAAACCAGGAGCTAAAGGGGAGGGAATGTTTTTCTCTTCAGTTGAAGAAGCTAAGATTGCCTATGCGACTGATAAAATAGCAACTCAAGCAGAGATAGAAGTTAGAATTAATAAAGAAGTCTATGGCGAAAAGTATAGTGAAAGGATAAAAACGTCTATAGGCAGAATTATTTTCAATGAAGCAATACCACAAGATTTAGGATTTGTGGATAGAACAAAAGAAGAAAATATATGTAAACTTGAAATTAATGAGCCAGTATTTAAAGGTGGTATTGATCTCAAAAAAATTGTCAATAAAACATATGACAAATATGGAACTACTGAAACAGCTATGATAGTTGACAGAATTAAGCAACTTGGTTACAAATATTCTACATTAGCTGCGGTAACTGTTAATGCGTATGATATTTCAGAACCTAAAGAGAAGAAAGCTATAATAGAAGAAGCAGAAGTAAAAGTTCAGGAAAACGAAAAACTTTTGCGTCGTGGACTTATTTCGCTCGATGAAAAATTAACTTCAAATTGCGAAATATGGGATAAGGCGTGGAAGGATGTCGAAAATGCACTTATCAAATCCATTTCAGATTTCAATCCTTTCCGTCTTATGGTTTTGTCAGGAGCACGTGGTACTAATCAACAGCTTAATTCAACAGCGGGTATGATTGGCTTGAAGTCAAATGCTTCTGGTCAAAAGGTTGATACACCTATAAAAGCTTCATTTAAAAAAGGACTTACTCCTATTGAATTTTTCATAAATTCACGTGGTTCACGTAAAGGTTTGTCTGATACAGCACTCAAAACTGCCGATTCTGGTTATTTGACACGTCGTCTTGTAGATATTGCGCAAGAAGTTGTTGTGACGACAGATGATTGTTTTGCTGATAATGGTGAGCAAGTTAAAGGTGTTGAAGTATCTGATTTAGTAGTTGATGGAGTTGTGCAGGAGCGTCTTTCAGAGAGAATTTATGGTAGAGTTGTTGCAAATGATGTTATCAACCCTAAGACTAAAGAAGTAATTGTAAAGGCAAATGAAATGATTTCTAAGCCACAAGCTGAATTTATTGAAAAAATTGGTATTAAATCAGTTAAAATTCGATCTTTACTCACATGTCGTGCTAAGCATGGCGTTTGTGCAAAATGCTATGGCAGAAACATGGCAAACAAGGATATGGTGTGCATAGGCGAGCCGGTTGGAATAATTGCTGCACAATCAATAGGTGAGCCAGGGACGCAGCTTACTATGAGAACTTTCCACACAGGTGGTTCAGCAGCTACTGCAGATATAACACAAGGTCTTCCTCGTGTTGAAGAGATATTTGAAGCAAGAAAACCAAAAGGGGAAGCAGCTCTTGCAGAGATTTCTGGCAAAGTTAAAATTGCTGAAGATGCAAAATTCTATACAATTACAATATCAAATTCTAATGATGGCGAAGTATCATATGAAGTTAAAAAACCTGCAGTATTGCTAGTTAAAAATGGTGATGCGATTGAAAGTGGTACTGCTCTAACTGTTGGCTCAATAAATCCTTCTGATCTTCTTCGTACGAAAGGAATTAAAGGTCTTCAGGATTACTTGTTAACTCAAGTTATTGCAGTTTATAGAAGTCAAGGTGTTACAGTTAATGATAAGCATGTCGAGATTATCATTCGTCAAATGCTTAAAAAAGTTAAAATTGAGGATGCGGGAGACACTAATCTTCTTACTGGTGAAATTGTTGAGGTTTCTAAATGTGAAGAAGAAAATGACAGAGTATTGCGTGCAGGTGGAGTGCCAGCGAGTGCAAAAAGAGTTTTATATGGTATTACTAAGGCGGCACTATCCACAGAGAGTTTTCTTTCCGCTTCTGCCTTCCAGGAAACATCCAGAGTTTTGACAGATGCAGCTATTAAGGGCAAGGTAGATCATCTTGTTGGTATTAAGGAGAACGTTATAATCGGGAAACTTATACCTGCTGGAACGGGACTTAAAAAATATCGTTCTGTTGCTCCACTTGCAGTACAAGGGAATAAAGATAATCTATCTACCGAAATAAACTTGACGGAAATTTAAACAGATGCTCTATATAAAGTATATATTATGTGCATAATACTACAATATATAGAAAAAAAAGGTGCATAAAGCACCTTTTTTTAGTTAATTTTACCCTTATTTTACATGCTGACCTTATCCATGGTAATAACAGCATCACCATATGCAGGGATTGAAACTGTACCACCAGCGACAGAAGATATTAAAGCTACATCAATAACATCTCCAGCCACAAGAGTTACAATAAAATTAGAGTTAAGATTAGTTTCTGTAGCTTCGGTCAATGCTCTTGTAATTGTACTAACAGGAATTGTTACACCATTTACACGTACAACAGAGGTTAGGGTCATGTCTTCAGAAGGTGTAGCTACTAAATTATAATTTATTTGATAGGTTCCCGCAACGTCAGTAATCAAAGTATTTGCACTTTTAGTGACGTTATTTACGGGCAAGGCTGTGTCAAATGCTATTTGTACTGGTGTATCAGCTGTAGTTAATTCTACAGTTTGTATAACGGAATTATACATACCGCCAAATGCAAGTACTGGGCTAGGACCAGTAGCACCAGTTGGTCCAGTAGCACCAGTTGGTCCAGTAACTCCAGTTGGTCCAGTAACTCCAGTTGGACCAGTAACTCCAGTTGGACCAGTAACTCCAGTTGGACCTATTGGACCCTGTGCACCTACTGGGCCAGCAGGACCTGTAGGACCTGTTATGCCTGTGAATATTGTTCTTGAGCAAGATGAACATGAAGAGCAACCACAACTATTGAAAAAACACATAATTTCTCCTTTGTGTCGGTTATACTAAAAACTCTCACAAAGTTATTTAGCATAACCTATTATCAAACTATGTAGTTTTCGGGAAAATGGTTAATATGCTATGTACACTAAAAATTGAAAATAATCTTCTTTTCTCTTTACATTAAAATGATTTTGTGATATAATATAATCAAGTGAGGTATATTATGATGATTTTGCCACCTATAGACAATTTGCTAAAAAAAATGGATGGAAATAAATATGTACTTGCTATTGTAGCTGCGAAAGAAGCAAAAGCCATTGAAAGTAGACCTGGTATGAAGGAACAGCTTGCTACTGCGGATAAGAAATCTATTACCTTAGCACTTGAAGAAATCGAAAACGGATTAATTGTCTCAAATAATGTTTTTGATGATGAAGAATAGAGCAACCTTAGGTTGTTTTATTTTTGTTAATTTCTTTATTTTTTTTCTTATATATGATAGAATAGAGTGTGGAAAATAATAAATTTGCATCTGTAGTTATTGATCAAGATGTAAAAGCCTTAGATAAAGAATTTGAGTATATATCATTGCCCGAGGTGAAAGTCGGACAGCGTGTTTTTGTGCCTTTTGGGAATAGAATATTACAAGGATTTGTTGTTTCAATAAATGAAAAAAGTAATTATGATATTTCAAAATTAAAGTGTATATCATCTATCATAGACACTGAGCCTGTTATTAAAACAGAAATGCTCAAACTTATGCGATTTATGTGTGAAAAGTATCACTTAAAAATGACATCTATATTACGACTTTTTTTGCCAAGTGAAATGCGAGAAGGGAAGGTTAAGGAATTATATACAAGCTATGTGAAATTAAATTGTAAAGAGCTTGAAGTTTCTCAAAAAGCAAAAAAACAAATAGAACTTATTGAATTTTTGAAGACCAATGGACGAACAAAAAAAAGTGAAGTCTTGTCTAAGTTTTCATCAGCAGTGCTGAATGAATTATTGAAAAAAAATATTATAACAATCGAACATGAGCAGATTAATAGAGTACCATTTTTTGAGAATATAAATGATAAAAAAGTAGAACTTACGCCTCTTCAGAAAAATGCAGTAGACAACATAAATGAATGCAAGACTTATCTTTTACATGGTGTTACTGGTTCTGGAAAAACAGAGGTATATATGAGTATCATAGAAAAAGCTCTTAAGCAAAATAAAAATGCTATAATGCTTGTTCCAGAGATTTCACTTACTCCACAAGTTATGGCAAATTTCAAAGCTAGATTTGGGGATAAAGTAGCTGTTCTTCATAGCAGTTTATCTGCTGGTGAAAAGTATGATGAATGGAAACGTATTTTTACTGAGCAAGCAAGAGTTGTTATAGGTGCGAGATCAGCAATATTTGCACCTGTTGAAAATGTTGGAGTTATAATAATTGACGAAGAGCATGAACAGAGTTATATTTCTGAAAGTAATCCTCGTTATAATACACAAGACATTGCTAAGTTTAGAGCCAATTATAACCATTGCCCGCTCGTGTTAGGAAGTGCAACTCCATCTATAGAATCATATGCAAAGGCCCTTGATGGTGAGTATCAGCTTCTGGAAATGCCAGAACGTGTAAATAAAAGACCAATGCCAAATATTGAAATAGTAGATATGATGCTTGAACTAAGATTAGGGAACAATGAAATATTTTCAACTAGAATGATTAGCGAACTTGCGAATGTTATAAACTCAAATAAGCAAGCAATGATATTTATTAACAGGCGAGGCTTTTCGTCTTTTCAGATGTGTAGAGAATGTGGATATGTGGCAAGCTGTATTTCGTGTGATGCCAAACTTGTATATCACAAAGAGGATAATTTTTTAAAATGCCATTTTTGTGGAAAAAAATATAAACCACTCACTAATTGTCCTAAGTGTCATAGTACAAATTTAAAAATGGGTGCTGTGGGGACAGAGAGAGTTGTAGAAACATTGAAAAAATTTTTTCCAAGTGTGAAAGTTTTAAGAATGGATGCTGATACCACATCTAAGAAAAATTCGCATCAAAAGATTCTTACTGAATTTAAAAATACCAAACCTTGTATTTTGGTAGGTACTCAAATGATTGCTAAAGGTCATGATTTTGAAGATGTGATTTTTGTTGGAATTGTAGATGCTGATCAAAGTCTGTTTCAAGCGGATTACAGAAGTGCAATGAGAACATTTCAGTTAATCACTCAAGTAGCAGGGCGTGCTGGAAGGAGTAACAATGAAGGGAGAGTATTGTTACAAACTTACGCACCAAAACACTATGTTTATAAATTTGCACAACGTTACGATTATAGAGGTTTTTTTGAAAAGGAAGTTTCACTTCGTAAAGCAACTAATTTTCCTCCTTATAGTAAAATTATTCGAATACTTTTCGTATCACAAGATGAGAATAAAGTAATAGCTGACGTTAAGAACGTTTATACCAAGATTAAACAACTAAAGGAAAAATATTTGGATAGTTTTATTTTTCTTGATGCCATGAAATCCCCAATTAAGAAGATGCAGAATAAGTTTAGATATCAAATTCTTATGAGACTTAGATTAAAAGATATTGACAATTTGGAAAAGGAGATATATAATTGTTGTGATGAGGTAAAAACCTCAATGTTTTTTGAAACTAATCCAACTAATTTATCATAGGAGAGTAGATATGGCAGTAAGAAAAATATTAACCATTGGCAATGATACTTTGCGTAAGTCGAGTAAAGCCGTTCATCTTTTTGACAAAGATCTTCACGTATTACTTGACGATATGAAGGATACTTTGTACAAGGCAAATGGAATAGGGCTTGCAGCACCACAGATAGGAGTTTTACGAAGGATTGTTGTGGTTGATGTCAATGGTATGTATCTTGAGCTTATCAATCCTATTATACTCTCTTCTTCAGGAAAACAATATGAGGAAGAAGGTTGTTTGAGCGTTCCTAAATTTTTTGATTTTGTGGAACGTCCAAAAGTAGTTACATGTAAGGCACAGGACAGATTTGGAGTAGAGTTTACAATTACTGGAACAGATCTGCTTGCAAGGTGTATTTGTCATGAAATTGATCATTTAGATGGAAAATTATTCGTTGATATATCTAAAAATGGCATGAAGTATTTTAAATAGAGGTGAAAAATGAAAGTTTTATTTTTAGGCTCGCCAAAATTTTCTAGCATAGTACTTCAACATTTGTTAGATTCTGGCATTAATGTTGTCGGGGTGGTAACGGGCATAGACAAACCAAATGCTAAAGGGAATAAGACCATAGCAAGCGAATTAAAAAGTATATCCTTTAAGTATGGAATATATTTGTATCAATTTGACAAACTTAAGAATTGTATTGACGAAATAAAAAATATAGATTTTGAGCTTAGCGTTACAGCGAGTTTTGGACAAATTCTTCCAGAGAGTTTTTTGTCAATCGCTCCTTGTATTAATGTTCATCCTTCGCTTTTGCCTAAATATCGTGGAGCAACACCTATTCAATCTGCGATTGCTAATGGTGAAAGGATTACGGGGGTTACAATTATGAAGACCGTTAAGGCAGTGGATGCTGGTGATATATTATTGCAACAGTCTGTAATCATACATGAAGATGACACTTATTCAACGCTTCATGACAAACTTGCAACCATTGGCGGGGAATTATGTGTAAAAGCAATAAGACAGATAGAAATGGGTACTGCAAAATTTATAAAACAGGATGAAGACCATGCGACATTTTGCAAACTAATAAACACACAAGATTGTAAATTAGATTTTAATATTGAAGCAGAATTAGTGGCATCTAAGGTAAAATCATTAAAGGGGTTTAACACTGCGTACTTTTTTGCAGGAGGTGAAAAATATTTTGTTCATTTTGCAAAGGCTTTACAATGTTTAGAAGATATTAAAGCCGGAACTATCATGGAAACAAGAAAACATCTTATAATAAAGTGTAAAAGTGGTGCTGTGGAAATTACTAGGATTCAAATTGCTGGTAGTAAAGAAATGGATTATTTAAGTTTTTATAATGGACACAAAATTACTGCAAGTGAGGTTGATGAGTGAATTTAATTGATTTAAGTTTAGATGAGATGCTTGCGTATGTTGAGAACTTAGGAATTGAAAAATATCGTGCAAAACAAATTTATGAAGCGATATATCAAGGGAAGAAACTTGAAAATATAACAAATTTGCCTAAATCTGTGAAGGATACAATAAAAGATATCTACCCAAATTTTGATGTTATAAAAACCTTAACAAGTTCTGATGGTACTACAAAAATTTTGATGAGATTTAAGGATTGTAACATTGTAGAAAGTGTACTTTTGCCTTATAGCTATGGGAATACAGTTTGTGTTTCTACGCAGGTAGGATGTAGGATGGGATGTAAATTTTGTGCGTCTACTCTCGCTGGACTTGTACGAAATTTAACTGCGGGAGAGATACTTGAACAAGTCTTATATTTCAACAAGATAATGGGAGATGGTGTTAAAAGAACGGTGACAAATGTCGTGTTGATGGGGAGCGGTGAACCATTAGATAACTATGATAACGTTTATAAATTCATCAAACTTCTAACTTGTAAAGAGGGATTAAACATTAGCGAGCGAAACATATCCCTTTCAACTTGTGGCATTGTGCCAAATATTTATAGATTAGCAGATGAAGGACTGAATATAACATTAACAGTTTCTCTCCATCATGCAGTGGATGAAAAACGTAAAAAGATTATGCCTATAGCAAATGCGTATAGTGTTAAAGAAATTTTAGAAGCGTGTAAATATTATTTTTCAAAGACTGGACGTAGGATAATATTTGAATATTCCCTTATATCGGGGCAAAATACTAGTGATGATGATATTGCTAAACTTGCAAAGGCATTAAGAGGTTTATCATGTCATGTAAATTTAATTCCACTTAATACCGTTAAGGAAAGGTCACTTACTGGGGCTACACGAAAAGAGGCATATAGAATTTGTGAAAAATTGACAAAGTTAGGGATTTCAGCCACTGTAAGAAGAACTATGGGTGAAGACATCAATGGTGCGTGTGGTCAGCTTCGTGCATCTTATTTGGAGGGATAATTGAAAAGTATTGTTTTAGAAAAAAATGCCAATCTTTTCAAATTAGAAGATGGTAAATATTATCCTGTTAGAAAAAATCTTAACTTAGATGGCGTATACGTAGGAGATTACGTTGAAGCAAATAAGGATATTATTGAATCGGTTTATGAGAGAAAAAACTTGCTTATAAGACCGCCAATAGCTAACCTTGATAAGTTATTTATTGTCGTTGCAGAAATACCTAAGCCAGACTTACTTCTTGTTGATAAGATTATCATTTATTGTCTTATAAACGACATTATACCACACATTGTCATAAATAAGAGCGACTCTGCCAGTGAGCAGTTTATTGCCAATATAACCAGAATATACAAAAATGTTGCGAATGTTTTGATAACTTCAGCTAAATATGGTAAAATTGAAAGTGTAAAGAAGGAGATTTATGGGGTATGTGCCATGGCGGGGCAAAGTGCTGTAGGTAAGTCCTCTCTTATCAATGCAATTTTTAATGAGCATGTTAAAGTGGGTGATTTAGCTAAAAAAGTAGAACGTGGAAAACAAACGACAAGACTTGTGACTCTTTATGTATGTGAAAATGGTTATCTTGCCGATACAGCTGGCTTTTCTATGTTAGATGTTAAATTTATGAAGTTAACGGCAAGAGATTTAAGAGAACTTTATAGTGATTTCAAACAGTATGATAATTTATGTAAATTTAATAATTGTTCGCATAGTCATGAGCAAGAGTGTGCAGTCAAGCTCGCAGTAGAACGAGGAGAAATTTCACGGATTAGATATAATAATTATCTTAATATTTTAAATGCTTTAAAAAATAAGAACTTTTAGGAGATTTTATGAAAAATAATGTATGTATTTCAGTTTCGACGATGCCTATTGAAGACTATGAACAAATTGTTGACTATGCAAAATTTTTGCAAAATAAAGCAGATTTTCTTCATTGTGATGTTATGGATGGGAACTTTGTTGAGGCATATACTTATGATGCTTCTGTTGTAAAGGCAGTGAATGCCAATTCTGCAATAATGTTAGATGTTCATTTAATGATTGAAAAGCCTGAAGAACATTTCATGGAGTATATTGATGCAGGAGCAAATATTTTATCACTGCATTACGAAGGTATTAAAGATAAAAATAAAATTATGAATATTATTGCAAAGGTAAAAAGCACACGCACTCTTTTTGGACTTGCTATAAAGAAAGAGACACCTTTTAAGGAAATCAAACCATATGTATATTCGGTTGATCTTATTTTGATTATGGGTGTGGAAATTGGAGAAGGGGAACAAGAATTTGACCCTTATGTACTAGAAAAGATTATAGAGATTAATGAATTTAGACGAAGTAATAATTTGAATTTTAAGATTGAAGTTGATGGTGGAATAAATGACAAAAATGCAAAGGAAATAATTGAAGCAGGAGCAGATATAGTTGTAAGTGGGAGTTTTGTATTTAAGTCAAAGAATAAACAAGAAGCTATAAATAGAATATTACAATGTGAATAAAATACAGAAGTATTCATATATATAGTATGTATTATTTACATAATACTATAATATATAGTAAAACATTTTCAAATATTGAAGATGTTTTTTATCATTAAAAATTAATTGTATTGCAAGTTGCTTTCGTTTATAATAACGATTTAATCATTTTTGGACATTTATTATTCACTTTCAATCATAACATTTCCACACATAACATCGAAATAGGAGAACGTTTGCACTTTTTCATCGGGTGTTTTCACTGTGAATACGCTAGGATAAACATCTTTAATAGTCGCTGACAAATTTTCTATTTTTTTTCTTCCTCGATTCACGCTCATTTCAACAGGTTTTCCTTTGAGGGCTGAAATTTTAGTTTTTACATCTTCCAAACCTTTAACTATTTTTCTCATATTTACTCCTTATAATATATGTTAAATTCAGTTCTATATTTTATATGAATTTTTAACTTAATAAAAACTTTTAAACATTTTTGTCATAAATTTTTGTGATTTTAAATAGAATATCATAGTTAAATTTTGGAGGAACTATGGCATTAATAAATCAAGATTTTGAAATTGTAAAAAAGGAAAAAATTGATGAAAAGACGTTGAATGTTGATTGTTTAATTTCTGGTAATCTGGGATTAAAAAAGATTTTGGCAGTTTCTGGTGAGGTCACAGAAAACGATATCGATGTATCTGATGGTAAATGTAATTTATCTGGGGTAATTGGGTTATGTGCAATATTTATTAATGAGAATGATGAAGTCTCAACAGAATGTATGACCTTTCCATGGACGTATGAGCTACAGGATGAAAAGATTTCGTCAACTTGTCACGAAATGATTAAAACAAATTTAAAAAAGTGCAACATTAAAAGTGCAAGTATTAATGAAATTAAGGTTGAATGTGAAATTTGCTTTAATGGATATGTTGTAAAACCATATAATGTATCTAGCGTAAAAAGTGATGATGTAAACACAGCTTGTAAGGAAGATGAAATTAAAGTAGTAAAATTCATCGGCTGTTGTAGAACAAAACTTATAGAAGAACTAAAAGGGAATGCAAAAAACGGCATAAAGAAAATTATTTGTACAAAAAGTGAGGCTGTTCTTAAAAACGTTGAGTCTGGAGTAAACTTTGTGTCGGTGTCTGGAGAGATTGAAACCGATGTTGTGTTTGCTAATAATGATGATCGATTTGAGACAATGACCTTATCCGACACGTTTAAAGACGAAATCGAACTAGATGGTATAAATAGAAATAGTATTGTAGAAGCAAAAGTTTGTGTGATAAATAATGAAACTAAAGTAGATATAGAGGAAAGTGATAAGACATTTTCTATTACTATTACCTTGCCTTTGTGTGTAAAAGTATGTGCTTATCGTGAAGAGAGTTTAAAAGTGATAAAGGATATTTATTCAACAAAATGTGAATTAGAGTTGAGTACATCATCATTTGATATGTTAAGTAATGTAAAGAGTGGAGAATTTGAAAGTAAATTTTCTGGGGGACTCACACTAAGTGAAGAAGAGGGCAGAATTGATAAAATCTTATTTGTCAGTGCAGGTTCGCTAGAAATAACAAATTCGTATCTTGAAGGTAACGAGATTTATCTTGAAGGGATAGCAAACGCTACCGTTGTTTATCTCAACGATGATACAAATAGCATAAAGTCAGTAGAAATAAGTTCGCCGTTTGTTGTCTCGGATAAAACAAATGCCACTGGAAATAATTTTGATTTTGATGTTTGCCTTACTGATCTTGATGTTTCTGTAAAAAAAGGTAGAGAACTATCATTAGATGCTAAGATTAAGGGCTTTGTGATTTTTAGTGATAGCGAAATTTCAGCAGTTATATCTAATATAATTGAAGGAGAAGTGTTTGAGGATAGGGATTATGCAATGGAATTATTTTTTGCAAAAGCTGGTCAATCAGCTTGGGATATTGCAAAAAGTGCAAAAGTCAAAGAGGAGACTGTGATATATCAAAACCCTGAGATTACATTTCCACTTGAACAGAATGAAAAGATATTACTCTATTTTCAAAAAACACATAATTAGTTAAAATGTGTTAAAAAATCGCAATTTTTTGCGATTTTTTTTATTTTTTTCTAACAAAAATAACTTATGAAAAAAATCTTGTTCAGTATTATGATAGTTATTGTGATTGTTTTGATTTGTATATTTCAAGGCATGGGTAAAAATGAAGAGAATGAGTATTTAAGAATTCATATTCGGGCGAACTCAAATAGTGCTATTGATCAAGAAGTAAAATACAAAGTTAAAGATGAAGTTGTAGATTCACTCATTCCTTTACTTGCTGATGTTCGCAGTAAGGAAGACGCTTTTGAAATTTTGCAACAAAATTTACTATTTATTGAAAATGTTGCAAATAGGGTGTTAGAAGAAAACGGATTTTTATATACAAGTACAGCTTTACTTTGTGAAGAAGAATTTCCGACAAGAAAATATGATAATTTAGTTTTAGAATCGGGGTATTATGACGCATTAATTTTAAATTTAGGCATGGGTGAAGGTGATAATTGGTGGTGTGTAGTTTATCCTCCTTTATGTTTTACTTCTTCCGAAAATTCGACAAATTTTGTGTATATTTCTAAAATTTTGGAAATAATTAGAAGTATAGGCAAAAAATAAAAGGAGTTTTTATGAGAAAAATTTTAGGAATCGCACTGGCAACGAGTATGCTTTTTAGTGGTGCAGTTGTGACGACATTGGCAACGGCTGATAATTACATAGAAAAACAATCCGTTTTGGCATTGACTTCATCACAAAACAAACAAGTACAACAAAAACTGAAAAATTTGGGTTATTACACAGGCAGTATAGATGGTATATTTGGTAGTAAAACCAGAACCGCTGTTAAAAATTTCCAAAGGGATTATGGACTGACGGTTGATGGTATTGTTGGAACTAAGACTGCAAAGGCTTTAGGGATTAGTCTTTCTGGCACCAACGCAAGTAGCTCAAGCTCTAATTCAGACTTGTACCTTCTTGCAAAGTGTGTTTATGCGGAAGCTAGAGGTGAAAGTTACGAAGGGCAAGTTGCAGTTGCAGCAGTAATACTCAATCGTGTTGAAAGTCCAGACTTTCCAAATACCATTGCGGGTGTAATCTATCAACCATGGGCATTCACTGCGGTTAATGATGGTCAAATTAATCTTGAGCCAAATCAAACGGCATACAATGCAGCTAGAGATGCACTCAATGGTTGGGATCCTACATATGGTTCACTATATTACTATAATGCAAACACTGCAACAAGTAAATGGATTTTTAATAGGAAAACTGTTGTTACTATAGGTAACCATGTCTTTGCAATGTAAGGAGTGAATTATGAATATAAAAAAATATGAAAATACAGACATTGAAAAAGAAAATAAAAAAGGTACTTCACAAAGAGTTGAATTTTCAGAAAAGCAAAGTGAATTATCACGAGCTAAAGAGGTGTCAAGAAAAAAATCAGGTGCAATCGTTGGACTATCTATCGCTTGTACACTTTTAGGATTGACAACAACAGGTCTAGCAATAAGTGTAAAAGCCATGTCAACAAATATGAATAATTATGGTTCACAACTTGAAAATATTTATCAAAGGAATTATTATGATCTTGTCAATAGTGTTAATAATGCAGATACGGAAGTTAGTAAAATTCTAAATTCATCTTCACAGGATTTACAGAAAAAATTTCTTCAAGAATTGTCACAAGATGCTAAAAATATGCAAATGTCGTTAAGTTCGCTTCCTATTACTTCAAGTGAAATGGAAAGGACAGTAAGATTTGTTAATCAACTATCAGGATATTGTGACACACTTGCAGAAAAAGATGGATTGTCTAATAGTGATATGGAAAGTCTTGCAAAGATTCATGAAAATTTAAGTGAATTTAAGGACAATATCAACGGATTTTCAAAACAATTCGAAACGGGTTATAATATTTTGTCGCAAAGCAGACTTGTTGAGGGGAGCAATAAGTTTACTTATAACATGGTGTCGCTACGCAATGTTGATAGTGAAGTGCCTACGATGATCTATGATGGACCATTTTCAGATAGCACTATAAAAAAAGAAGTAAAAGGATTATCAGGCGATTTGGTGTCTAGAGAAACTTGTTTTAAAGAGATAGAAAAACTTTATAATAACATTCAAAGTTTGGATTATTCTAATGAAACTAATGGGCTTTTTCAAACTTACAATTTTGTCCTAACGAATACGGATAATCAAAAGAGTTACATACAGATGACAAAACAAGGAGGGAATGTTCTCACAATTAGCGGGAATAATAAAACAACAAATTCTAAATTAAATGAAGATGATGCAATTAAAATTGCTAAAAAATTTGCAAGTGAGAATGGAATCGAAAATGCAGAATGTGTATGGAGTCAAAAACTTGATGGACAAATGTATTTGAATCTTGCTCCAGTACAAGATGGAATTGTCCTTTATCCTGATCTTGTAAAAGTCAAGGTAGATCTTTCAAATGGTGCAGTAATAGGCTATGATTCAAGTTCTTACTTTATGAACCATGTAAAAAGAGATTTAAGTGTTAATGAAATTGGAAAAATTCCTAGTTCAAAATTTAGTGGTTACAATATTGTTAATTTTAAAAAAGTGCTTGCTCCTCTTGATTATAATAGAGAAGTGCTTTGCTATGAATATGAGTGTGAAAAAGATGGTTCTACTTATTATTTCTATTTTAATATGAATACGGGAGTTGAAGAAAATATTTTAAAAGTGTTAAAAACTGATGAAGGAAATAAACTTATGTAAGTTAAAATATGCTTTTATTTAATCAGCAAATAAAAAAAACTAAATCAAATATATGGTGATTTAGTTTTTTTATTCAAAATCATTCTGTTGTTTGTCTTTCAATCATTCATATTATATTTGTAAATCATCTTGTGAAATGATCATATCATGCAAATTTATGGTACTTCATAAAAAGACATTATGTTATAAAATGCCTTTTCTAGCTACGTGTATAAAGTTTTAACTATGAACACCCAGCCTTTATTTATTCATTAGCACCATTATTTGCGTCAACTTTATTATATTCATCTATGATTAGTTTTTTGATATTTTCTCTTACTGGAGTTGAGATTGGATGACATATATCTTTGTATTGCCCATCAGCTGATTTTCTGTTAGGCATTTGTATAAATAAACCATCCTTGCCCAAAATCAATTTAATGTCGTGAACAACAAATTCGTTGTCTATAGTGATAGATGCTACTGCTTTTAATTTAGCGTCTTCCTTATTAACGAGTCTAACTCTAATGTCTGTAATATTCAAGTTTAATACCTTCCTTTTAGCTTATTTTGTCCTTTGGACATAATAACTATACTATATTTTTTTTCATTTTCAAAACGTTTTTTATAATTTAACAAAAGTTTTTTCAATTTCATATAATTTGCCATGAAATGCTATATGTTTGGAATAAATGGAATTAGCATGCAGGCTTTGGCCTATCTTTTGTATTGTGATAAAGTTGAGGTAGTTGGTCATGATAAAAAAAATAATAAGTTAACATTTGCCAAAGTATTTAAAAAGTTTAATAAAAATGAAGTAAAAAATAGTAATTTTGTGGTTGTTTCCTCCGCTTTTTCCATGGATGATGAAGATATATTATATGTCAATAGTCTCAACATTCCAATATTAAAAAGAGGTGAACTATTGGCAATTATTGCGGGAAAATATGAATCAGTAATTGCTGTAGCTGGAACACATGGTAAATCTACAACTACAGCACTTGTTTATCATGTTCTTTTAGCTGCAAATCAAAAGCCCACTTTACATATAGGAGCGTATCTTACAAGTGGTGTTAATGTTGTTTTATCAGGGCATAAATTTTTCATAACTGAAGCATGTGAATACAAAGATAATTTTTTGTATTTAAAGCCTACATATTCAATAATAACAAACATTGAGCCTGAACATTTAGACTACTTTCATTCATATGAAAATGAGTTAAAATCTTTTAATCAGTTTAAATTGCAATCAGATTATTGCATTGATAACTTGAATGGTGTCAATAGCGAAAATATAATTTATAAAAATCATAAATTAAGTTTTGATATCGTCACAAATAAGGGTAGATTAAGAATTAAAATGAGAGCTGTACCCAGAGCAATAATAGAAGATGTTTTATTTGCATATAAGTTATGCAAACTTTTAAATTATAATGACGATGTTTTTTGTAAAGCAATGTCTGAATTTAAAGGAATAAAGGCACGATTTCAATATGTTAAAACTCATTATGGGAAATGTATCATAGATTATGCACACCATCCTAAAGAAATTGAAAAAACTATACAGGGGGCTAAAGAAATATTTAAAAATAAAAAAATATGCGTAATATTTCAACCACACACGTATTCTAGAACTGCACAATTTTTTAACGATTTTATAAAATCATTGTCTGAAGCAGATATGCTAATATTATATAAAACTTTTCCCGCTAGAGAAACATTGAAAGATGGGAAAAGCGAGAAAGATCTATATGAAGGAGTGAAAAATATAACTAAAAGAAAATCAGTTTTTCATATAAAAAGTTTAAGCAAACTAATAAATGTTCTAGATCAAAAACAAATCTTTGAAAAATATGTAGTTATATTTATGGGTGCTGGCGATTTGTGTGAAAAGCTGAAAAAATATAACTTTTGGATGAAAAATGATGAAATATAATAATAGTGAAGTGTTTTATTGTGTGCATGGCGAAGGAGATATACCTATAGTAATGTTGAATGGATGGGGTTGTGATTATACCATTTATGAAGCTTTACTTAACACCTTTCCATATGTCATTTTTATTGATTTTCCTCCTTTTGGGAAAAGCGAAAACTTGAAAGAAATTTGGACTATGTATGATTATAAAAATTTAATTTTGCAAATTCTTAAAAAACTGAAAATAGATAAAGCAAATTTTGTATGTCATTCCTTTGGTGCAAGAGTGGGAATCTTAATAGCAAGTGAAACGAAAATTGCAAAAAGTTTAACAATAATTTCAGGAGCAGGATTAAAAAATCAAAGTTTTAAATGTAAATATAAAATTTTTAAATATAAACTAAAAAAAAGTTTGCATTTTAGATGTATGAATTGCGGGTCAGACGATTACAAAAAATTGGACGAAGTGGGTAAAGCAACATTTAAAAATATAGTAAATTTAGATCTTAAAAACGAATTGCCGAAAATAAATTGTCCAACACTTTTAATTTATGGGGAAAAAGACACTCAGACGCCTGTTAAAATAGCAAAAATTTTTCACAAAAAAATCAAAAATTCAAAACTTTATATTATAAAATCTTGTGGGCATTTTTGTTTTTTAGAAAAACCTATTTGCATAAAAAAAATATTACAGGATTTTTACGAAGGAGAAAAATTATGAACTTTTTATTAGCAACTATAATGTTGTTTATATCTATGTGGTGGTCTTACTTTATTTTGAAAATATTACAATTAAATTCCTATGACTACAAAAAAATAATTTCTCAAATTTATAAATTTGATTATCTTAAAAATGATAAGAATAAACTTGTTTTCACCAAACGTATGGCACGACTAATTATCATGGAATTAATCTTAAAATTAATTTTTTTAATATTTTTTAGCATAATAATTAAAAATTTTGTAATTTTTTTAATAATTTCTTTAATTTTTTTAATAATTAATCCAATTTTTAGTTTTTTAAGTTTTGTAATATTATGTCCGATAGAAAATAAAATTAAATCAAATATTATTAAAAAAGCGAAAAAAAAATTAAGCCATATGCCATGTAAAAAAATTGGTATAACAGGAAGTTTTGGTAAAACTTCGACTAAAAATATTTTGTATGACTTACTTTCACAGAATTACTCAGTATTGAAAACACCACAAAGTTATAATACACCAATGGGAATATGTAAGACTGTTTTAAATGATCTTGATGAGACTTATGATTATTTCATTATTGAAATGGGGGCAAGGCGAAGAGGCGATATAGAATTCTTGGTTAAAATGACTGTTATTGATTATGCAATTTTAACTCCAGTGGGGATGGCTCACATAGAAACATTTCAATCCTTAAAAGAAATCGAACAAGAAAAGAGTAAGATTGCTCTGTCCATAGAAAATGGTTTTATCGTAATAAATGGCGGGAGTTTATCGAACTTAAAAATATATGCTGATTGCAAAAAAAATAAAGTATTAGTTTGTAAAACAGGAGCCTTTGCTTATAGTGAATGTGTCACTTATAATAAGTTTGGCTCAAATTTTACACTAGTTATTGATGATAAGAAAGTAAAAGTTCAAACAAAATTACTAGGTAAAACTAATGTGCAAAATATTGTGACGGCATCAGCAACTGCATATCTTTTAGGGATGAAACTTGATGATATTGTGATTGGTATTTCTAAAATTAAACAAATTCCACATAGACTTGAACTAGTACCTAGTGATAATTTTATAATTATTGATGATGCGTATAATTCAAACTATGATGGTGCAAAAAGTGCTTTATCAGTATTAAAAAAAATGAAAGGACGTAAGGTGATTGTGACATGTGGCATGATTGAACTTGGAAAGATGCAATACAAATTAAACAAGGCATTTGGGGAACAAATGGCTAAAGTGTGTGACATCGTAATCATTTCAGGAAAGAATAACAGAAAAGCAATACTAGATGGACTTAGAGGTTTTAGAGAAGATCAAATATATTTTGCAAATACTAGGGGAGAACAAATCACTATTCTAAAAAAAATATTGCATAACGGCGATTGTATTCTGTTTGAGAACGATTTACCTGATTTAAGTTTCTAATTTATCATTTTTCTTAATCTACGCATATAAATACTTGGAGGCAAAATGAAAAAACGTGTTGCTGTATTTTTCGGTGGTAAAAGTGTTGAACATGATATATCTATAATCACTTTTAGTTCTTGTTTAAGATTTTTATCAAGCGAGTATGATATATATGGTGTTTATATAGATAAATATGGTCTTTTTTATCATGCCGATAATTTAGATGACTTAAAGATTTATACAAATTTTGAAAAACTTGCAAAAAATAAAAGAGAAATTACAATTATATCAGGTAAACCTTATATCGCTGAGAAACGAGGAAATAAGTACAACAAATTCTATTGTATAGATTGTGCCTTATTGTGTAACCATGGATATGGTGGTGAAGATGGGTGTTTACAGGGGCTGTTAAAAATATCACAAATTCCATTTTCAAGTCCAGATGTTATGCCTAGTGCTATATGTATGGATAAAGTTTTTACCAAGGATATATTATGTAAGCACAACATTCCAACTACAAATTATCAAAGTGTAAAAAGTTACGATGAAGACAAAATCAAGCAAAAATCAAAAGTTTTAAATTTTCCGTTAATTTGCAAACCTGCAAGGCTCGGCAGTAGTATAGGAGTTAGCATATGTCAAAATGATACTGATCTTATGAATGGCATTAAATTGGCCTTGAAGTTTGATAGTAAAGTAATATTTGAAGAAATGGTAACTAATCTATCAGAATTTGCTTGTGCTTGTTTCAGATATAATGGAGAACTGTACGTTTCAAGTGTTGAAGCATTGAAATTTAATAAAAACATTTATTCATTTGATGAGAAATATCTTTCCAAAGAAAAAGGTAGTAAATTAAAAATTAATAAAAAATTAGAAAATGAAATTACAAAATTGACACAACGATGTTATGAAATTTTTGACTTTGACGGCATGGTACGTGTTGATTTTCTTTATGATAACGACGTTAATAAATTATATGTGAGCGAAATAAACACAATTCCAGGAAGTATGGCACTTCATTTATTTAAAAACTTAAACAAAACTGAAATTTTAGATTGTATTTTAAATGAATCGAACTATATTTATCAAGAAAATTTGAAAAAAACATATAGTTTTGATAGTAATGCGATATCAATTTACGAAAATTTTTTGCAAAATAATAAAAATATAAACAAGACATAAATTAAAAAATGTGGTTATTTACCACGTTTTTTATAAACTATTTTTTCTATTTGGGCGACAATAAGATACATTATCCCAGCAAGTAAACATAATACCACAGTTGAAGACATGATTAAGTCCATATCGAATACTTGCCCACCATATACAATAAGATATCCTAAACCGGCTCGACTTACAAGGTATTCGCCCATAATTGTACCTACCCAACTCATCACAACAAAAGTCTGTTTTTATAAACACAACATACAGTGATTTAATCAAACTCAAAACCACAACATTTGGTGTTTTGAAAAGGGTATTTGACTTTTGTATAGGTTAAGATTAAGGCAAAAAGACCTATTGTATTGATGGGTTAGCAAAAATGCAGATTTTTTTGAGGGTATAGTGAACCTTGCAAAAAGTCTGTTTTTTATTATGAAATCCATTTTTTTACATTCAAGATTTGATAGTATGGTATCATAGCAATTGCTTGTTAAACAGGGGTAGAGGGATTAACAATACGAACCTTCTTGCCAAGTTCCTTTGCCATACGAACGGTGTTGCCAGTGCCACTAGGTTTACCATTCCACACGGCAATAACGACATCTGCTTGCTCAACCATATAACGATTTCTATCATCCATACAGCCGTTAGCATAGGTTTCTTTTGAAACATAATGAACTTTGTCGGCTTGCTTTAAGGATAGAATGATACCTGTTTTTTTGTTCAGCATTCCAGAGGCTTTCTTGACCCTTACAAGGAATCGCACATTCTAACACAACATCAGTGAATTCTGCTTTCAGTTCGAGCACCAACTCCGCACAAATCATATCAATGCCTATTGCCATACCAGTAATAAAGTATAGATAGCCATTTAAGACAGCATTCCTTAAAATGATACGCATAGCAGCCTTAAACTTCACACAAGAATCTAAGGTTTCATTATACCCCCAAGGCAAAGACTTAGGTCAATAGGGCATTTTAATAGAATAGAAAGGGGAAATGTAGAACTTAAGATGAAAACCTTCCTTGACTTTTTGAAAATAGTCGAAATTAGTCCAATAGAATTTTTTTATCCAAAGCCAGAGAACTATGAAAAAAACAAAGAACTACTAGATATCGTGTTAAGCCTTAACGAAGAACAAAAGAAAACATTACTTGATGTTGCCAAGAAGTTCAAATAACAAGATCGTTGAAAGGCGGTCTTTTTTTATTCCGATAATATAAGATTGAATATTGCATTGACAAAAAGCGGATTTAAGGAAAAAATATTTGAAATCCATTTTTTTGGATTTAACTTTTGCTATAATAAGTATAATCAGAGAAGTGGAGGTAAATGACAATGCCATACGGGAAATTAGAATTTATAGTAAAAGAGATATTAAGGAAATATCCAGAATGCAGTTACAATATTAATAAGAGCCAAAAATCCGAATCATTATATCTATACATAACAGATGGTCAGTTGACAAGGTCAATTAGAATCTCAGATCATAGGAATAAATATGACCACTTTTTCAATACTGAAATTGTTTCGAACAAGGTTAACACAAATTGTCTTCGCGGTGCAATTGTTAACCTTTGCAACTCAATGAGAAAAAGCAGAACCAACTACTATTTCAGAGCAGTGGCTGCACAATTGGTGTAAAATTAAGAAAAATATTAAAAATGACTATTAAAATCCTTTTTATTGGATTTAAAATATGTTATAATAAAGGTGAATATTATGAGAAAACAAAATGATGGTGTAATTATACTTTTAGTATTGCTGGTTATTGCTATGCCAGTTGCCATTTTTATATGGATGATAAAAGGTATTGCAAAAGCAATAGAGAGATGTTCGAATAATCCAAAACCACAAATCACAAACAAACAATCAAACACTCGTTACGAGAAAATATTCCCACACCTTACAACAGATGATACAAGTTCAGATGAAGAAAAGGAACTTGACGATTATTTGTTTATGGATTTGATGGATGATGATTTTTAATTAAGGAGAAAAAAATGGCTTCTGACAGCGACAAAAAGATAGTCTTGTTGTACGTGTTTGACATATTAAAAGATTTTACAGATGACAAGCACTTGCTTACATATTCAGAAATCGTATCTAAATTAGATATTATTTATGGTGTGCGACCAAACATAAAGTCAATAGCAAGAAACATCGATACCTTGACTGAATACGGTTATGACATTCGTAAAAAAGGGAAATGTGGTTGCTATCTTGCCAAAAGAGATTTTGATGATTCAGAAGTTATGTTTTTGGTGGATGCAGTTTTTTCTTCTAGAAGTATTGCACCAGAGAATGCAAAAGACTTAATTAAGAAACTGACCAGGAATTGCAGTAGCTTTGAACGAAAGAAGTATAAACACATTTATAAAGTAGAAGAAATATCAAGAAAAAGAAGTACACAGCTTTTCAAAAATATTGAGATTTTAGACGAGGCTATTGAACAAGGCAAAAAAGTATCGTTCCAATACAACGAATATGATGCATCAAAGAAATTCTTGCCAAGAATGCAGGGCAGGTTATTTGTGATGAATCCATATTTCCTTGTAAATAACAACGGCAAATATTATCTAGTTTGCAACTATGATAAATACGACAACCTTGCAAACTACAAAATTGAGTGTATGTCTAATTTGAAAATCCTTGAAGAAGATGTGAAGCCTTTGAAGACACTCCCTGGACAAGAGAACTTTAAGCAAGACGAATATATAAATGAACATATTTATATGACCACGGGTGCATCTGTTTGGGCGACAATAAGGCTAGATAACACAAAAACCATCAACGACATCATTGACTGGTTCGGCGACAAAGTGGAATTCATAGAAAGAGACAACACCTTATATGCAGAACTTAAAGTAAACGAACAAGCACTTATTTATTGGGCATTGCAATATGGAGATGCTGTTGAAGTAGTTTCACCAGCAAGTACAAGAGAGAAGATAAAGGAAAAATTGAACGACATAATAAAAAAATATAATTAAATTTAAAAAAATATATAAGAAAAGCCGAATTGTATGCTATAATAAGCATAACTCACAAAGGAATAGCAGAGAATGTTTGAAAATATTGATAATAGAACGAAGCTCTTAGGAGACGACTTAAAAAAGGAAATCAAGGAAGGTTCAAAAGTTAGAATTGCCGCTTCCTGTTTTTCTATGTATGCTTACAAAGAACTAAGAGAAGAACTTGGAAAAATTGACGAGTTGAAATTCCTATTTACATCACCAACATTTACAAAAGACCAACTCGCTGACAGTACCAAAAAAGAGAAGCGAGAATTCTTTATTCCAAAACAAAATCGTGAGAATAGCTTATACGGCAACGACTTTGAAATAAAACTAAGAAATGAGATGACCCTTAAAGCCATAGCAAAAGAGTGTGCCGAGTGGGTAAAAAAGAAAGTAAAATTCAAAAGTAACATAACAAATGGGGGAATTCCTAACATTATAGGAATTGAAAGACCAGATAGTACGTCATTGACTTACAATCCAATAGATGGCTTTACAACAAGCGACCTTGGATACCAACAAGGGAACAACATATTCACAGCTATAAACAAAACTGACTTTGCTGAGCAGAGTAAGTTTTTGTTTTCTATGTTTGATGAAGTTTGGAACGATAAAACTAAAGTTGAAGATATAACCGACACTGTGGTGGAGATGATAGGCAGTGCATATCAAGAGAACAGCCCTGAGTTTATTTATTTCATCATCCTTTATAACATTTTTAGCGAATTCCTTGACGACATTTCAGAAGACAATATGCCAAACGAAATGACAGGGTTTAAGGACACAAAGATTTGGAACACACTCTATGACTTCCAAAAAGATGGTGTAATTTCAATCATAAACAAACTTGAAAAACACAATGGCTGCATACTTGCAGATAGCGTTGGTCTAGGTAAAACTTTCACAGCTTTGGCTGTTATTTCATATTATTCGCTACGAAACAAGAGCATTTTAGTATTATGCCCAAAGAGACTAAGTGATAACTGGACTCAATATTGTGGCAGTAGCAACGACACAAACAACATATTCTACGAAGATAGAATTAGATACGAAGTTCTATATCACACAGACCTGGGTAGAGCAGGTGTGGCACACAATGGCCGAGACCTAAGACTCGTAAACTGGGGGAACTACGACCTAGTTGTTATTGATGAATCACATAATTTTCGAAACAACAACCCAGTCAAAGATAAGGAAACTAGATACGACTTTTTAATCAATCACATAATTAAAGAAGGTGTCAAAACAAAGGTTTTGATGCTTTCTGCAACGCCAGTAAACAATAGATACAACGATCTTAAGAACCAACTTGCTTTGGCTTATGCTCAAGACTATGATGCATTTGAAAAGAGCCTTGACACAAAGAGCAATGTAGCAACAATATTTAGACAAGCACAGGCTGTCTTCAATGACTGGAGCAAACTGCCACCAGAACAAAGAAAGAGCAAGGACTTGATAGATGGACTAAGCATTGACTTTAAGATCCTGCTTGACAGCGTAACAATAGCAAGAAGTAGAAAGAACATTGTAAAATACTACAATGTCAATGATATAGGCAAGTTCCCAGATAGGTTGCCACCACAGTCATACTATCCAGAACTAACCAAGAGAAAAGACGTACCACAATACAAAGAAATCTATGGTCATATTAAAGCTATGAGTATGGCAGTTTATGGTTTGTTTGACTATGTGTTAGACAGTCAAAAAGCAAAGTACGAACGCAAATACGATGTAGAGATCAAAAAAGGAAACCTTACTGGTAACTTTATGAGTGGTAGAACATCGGGTATAAAGAGATTGATGACAGTAAACCTATTAAAGCGACTAGAGTCTAGTGTGGAATCGTTTAGGCTTACTATGCAAGGTATGTTAGACCTAAACAGGTCAGAATTAAGAAGACTTCAGCTATACCAAAATGGGCAGCTTAGGCCAGATGCTTTTGCAACAAAACGAGTCTTCAACTATGAAGCTTTTGACCAAGACGAAGATGGTAGTTTGAATTTGGTGCAAACGGACAAGGGTAAAGAGGTTGCCATTGAATATGCAGATATAGATAGAGTGTCTTGGCAAACTGCTATGGAAAGCGATGTTGAAATCCTAGAACATTTGCTTAGCGAACTTGCAAAGGTAACACCAGAACACGATTTGAAACTTGAAACATTAAAGGGCATTATAGATGAGAAAATAAAAAATCCTATAAACCCAGGCAATAAAAAGGTTGTCATATTTTCAGCATTTGCAGACACTGCCAACTATTTGTACAATAATCTACACAAATGGCTCAAAGAAAAATATGGGATTGAAACTGCAATGATAGAAGGGCAGGCAAACAAGGTTACATTAAAGCATTGCCCAAAGAATACGAACTATTTACTTACAATGTTTAGCCCGCAAAGTAAGCATAGAGATGAAGTGTTTGGTTGGATACCAAAAAGAATTGAAAGTTATAACGATGAAAGATTGCATTGGAGTCCAAAACTTGATAAGCACGAATATGACGACTGCTTTAAGGATATAGATGTGCTTATTGCAACAGACTGCATCTCAGAAGGTCAGAACTTGCAAGACTGCGACCTATGTATTAACTACGACATACACTGGAACCCAGTTCGTATCGTGCAAAGATTTGGTCGTATTGACCGTTTAGGTAGCAAAAATAAAGTAATAAGGTTAGTCAACTTTTGGCCACCACTGCCACTTAACGAATATATCAACTTAACTGATAGGGTAAAGAGCAGAATGACTATTGTTGACCAAACGGCAACAGCAGACGATAACTTGCTTAACCCAGAAGACCAAATGGATGATTATCGTGAAGTGCAAATAAAGAAACTTCGTGAGGGCGAAAACATAGACCTTGAAGACCAAAATAATGGAATTTCTATCTCAGACCTAGGACTAAACGAATTTAGAATGGATGCCGCCGAATTCATAAAGACCTACGGCGAACCAAAGCGAACACCAAAAGGCTTGCATTGTGTTATTCCAGCAGATGCTAGTAAAGGTATAGTGCCTGGTGTCATGTATATACTCAAAAACCAAAATGACAATGTTAATATAAATAGACAGAACAGATTGCATCCTTACTACTTAGTTTATGTGGATGAAGACGGGAAAATAGTAAACAACCACCTAGAACCAAAGCAAATTCTTGATGCTATACGGTCATCTTGTAAGGGGCAAAAAGACCCTATTGTTTCTGCCTATAAAGTTTTCAATGAGGAAACCAATGACGGGCTAGATATGAGCCATTATTCAGCCCTTTTGGAAGAAGCAATCAAAAGCATAATAGAAGTGAAAGAGCAGAGTGACATAAACGCACTATTCAAACAAGGCAGTATGGTGCTAAGCGGAGCGAAGATTAAGGGGCTAGATGATTTTGAACTTTTGGCATTTGTAGTAGTGAAATAACAAGGAGAAAAAATGTTTAATTACAGCGAAAAGACGCAGGCAAATATCACATTTAAGATGCTTGAATTGCTAAGAACAATCAAAGCAGATAAAGAAACAAAATTAGATGCACAAAATGTGCTTTCGGTAACACTATCAAACACTTTATCTCCAGAGAGAACAAACTTAGAGCCAAGCGAAAATGTGAAAGAGATTTACATAATGGACATCACACTAAAAAGTGCAAATGTGCCAGCAAAATTCATAGAATCACTAAATAAATACATCAATTTTCAGATTTTATTTAGATTGCACTATGGAAATGAAGTCAAATACATAACTTCACTTAAAGTCTTCAGCGAAGACAAAACAAAGGTGCTAAAATCATTTGAAAGCCCTTGGCAAGCTGAAAGTAAACAAGATATGCCGATAACAACTAAACTAGAAAATGTGTTCAAGGCAATGGTAGCGTTCGTGTCAAATTATGCTTTCAGACCTGGCGAAGATTTTGAAAGTTACACAAACCGACTTGCCACAATCAAGAAACTAAATGCCGAAATAGAAAAGCAAACACGAATGATGAATGCAGAAAAACAGCCAAATATAAAGATGCAACTAAACGACAAAATCAAAGCACTGAAGAAAGAATTACAAAGGTTGGAGGGATAGATGGATTTTGCAGGAATTACAACTTTGTTCAAAGAAGTCCTGGCGTTGGCCAAAAAAGCAAAGAATCAAGCGGTTATAGAAAAGCTAATGGACTTACAAGAAGGCATATTTGATATGCGAGACGAAAATCACAACTTGAAATTAAAAATAGAAGAACTCAATAAAACAATTCAAGACTTAGAAAAATGCCCAGAAATAGAAGAAAACCTAGAGTTCTCAGGCAAAGGCTTCTGCATAAAGAAAGATGCAGAAACAAAAATTCCATACTGCAGTCACTGCTGGGCTACGAAACATCAGTTGATACCATTATCACAGCAAACGCACGGTGGCTGGTGGAAATACACTTGCGGAACTTGTAAAACCGATGTTTGTGTTATGAACGAACAAGGAAAGCCGCTAAATCACGGCGATGGATATTAAAAAGGAGAAAAGAAAATGGACAAATTAAAAATGCAAAGTGAAAATTTGGTAGATGCAAACATCGAGAAAATAGCAAAATTGTTCCCAAACTGCATAACCGAGGGGAAAGACGAAAATGGAAAGGTGGTCAAACTTGTTGATTTTGATATGCTTAAGCAAGAGTTAAGTAATATGGTAATAGATGGGGATAAAGAAAGGTACACAATGTCGTGGCCAGACAAGAAACAGGCAACACTGGCTGCAAATGCTCCAATTACAAGCACTCTAAGGCCATATGCAAATGAAAGTGTTGATTTTGAAAATACTAAGAACCTTTATATTGAGGGGGATAATTTGGATGTCCTTAAACTTTTGCGTGAAACATATTTGGGAAAGGTTAAGATGATATATATTGATCCACCTTACAATACAGGAAGCGATTTCGTTTATAATGACGATTTCGCAACATCTACTGAAGATTACTTAAAAAGAAGTGAACAGGTAGACGAAGATGGATATAGACTGGTTACTAACAATGAGAATAATGGCAGATTCCATACTGACTGGCTAAATATGATTTATCCGCGCCTTAAAGTAGCAAAAGATTTTTTGACAGATGATGGTTTGATTTTAATTTCTATAGATGACAATGAACAAGGCAACTTAAAAAAAGTTTGTGATGAAATTTTTGGCGCAAGGAATTTCCTACTAAATATATGTGTTAATAGGACAAGTGAAATTGCTTCAAATTACACAATATTCAAACACGAATATTTACTTGTTTATGTAAAAGATATTGATAACTTTAATTTGACGACTATCGAAAAATATTCTGTTTCGAGAGGGACTGTAGGAAATGCTGATCAAACTATGCCTATAATTGAATTCCCAGCTGGGTTACCATGCAAAAATATTCCAGATGGCACTTATGAAACAACAAGAAAACTAGAAGGAAGTAGCGAAAATATTGAAAATTTTGACCCAATAGTTGTTGAAAATGGAAAAATAAAATATCCTGTAAAACTAAAAGCTAGATGGAGAAGTTCAAATGATATGCGAAACTTCTTCAATAACAATTGCCAGCCAACACCAGCTAAAATAAATGGAGAAATCGTTGAGATTTATTTTGAGAATGACAGGTTTAACCCACAAATTAAGAAGAAGACCTATGAAAAGATTCCATCAATGTATCTAGAAAACAAGCGTGGTAGCGATGATCTCAAAAAATTGCAACTTGATGGATGTTTTGATTTTCCTAAGTCGGTTTCCTTTATAAAATATATCCTATCATTTACTCATAAAGATGATACAATAATGGATTTCTTTTCGGGATCTGGCACGACAGCACAAGCTGTAATGGAAAAGAATAGAGAAGATGGTGGACATAGAAAATTTATTCTAGTTCAATTACCAGAGAACTTAGACGAGAATTTATTAACAGCAGATGGTCAAAGTAAAGAAACGATAAAAAGAGCAATAAAATTGTGTGATTCTATCAAGGCTAAACATATACTTAGCGAGGTATCCAAAGAGAGGCTTCGTAGGGCAGGAAATAAAATAAAGGAAGAAAATCCAACTGCAAAAGTTGATATTGGATTTAGAAATCTCAAACTTGACAGCAGCTGTATGAAAGATGTCTACTATGCACCATCACAATTCAGCCAAGGTTTGCTTGCTGGACTTGAAGATAATATGAAGGGTGATAGATCTCCAGAAGATTTCTTATTCCAAGTTATGCTTGATATGGGAGTTTCTTTGGATGCAAAAATAGAAGAAATAGAACTTGCACCTGCTAGAAAATATTTCAATGTAAATGATGGTAATTTGATTTGTTGTTTTGACATCTGTTTGACTGAAGAAGAAATGATTAAGATCGCAAAGGAGCAGCCTTTATATTTTGTGACAAGAGATTGTTCTGCTTTGAACGATAACTACCTTATAAACTTTGATCAAATCTTTGAAACTTATTCACCAACCACAACAAGGAAGGTGTTATAGTGGACTTTTACGAGGGAATAAAATATGCTATAGAAAAACCTTTCAAAGAACTAATGAACAAAGACATTATAGTTGAATTTGTTGCGGATATTAATGAAAGATCGCAAGAGATCACATCTGTTGACAATGAGAACTGGACAAATGTTTATGAGTCTGAAAGTTATACTGGATCTTTTATTCGGGAAACTGACAGACATCCAAGTTACATTTTAATTCAAAGTGGTAGGACACAAGAGAATATAGTTAGAACAGCTTTTCACGAAATGAGACACGCAATCGATTTTTATGTGCTTTTGAAATTGATGGATGATGATATAGACAAGATGACAAAATCCGAAATTATGCCGATGTTTCAAGTTTATAGTGAATATGAAGCGGAGAAGTTTGGTATAGAACATTTTTTGAAATATTGTTTGCTAGATTTAGACAAACACAAAAAGACTCAAGAAGTGTTGGAGTTAAACAAAGAAGTTTATAAAGATACGCGTGGAATAAAATATAAATATCATTTTCTTGTGCATTCGGTTCAATATTTGGCAGTTTTAACTGCGTGCCAGGAATATGATGCTGATTTTGATTTCGATGGAGAAATTGCTCAAATGGACTACTTATTTGAGTTGACAGAAGTGTTTAATATGCTTTTAGATAAGGAAACGACACGAGATCTTACCTGGTTTTATCAGTTTGACAAAATAAGCAGAAAATATGTTGGAGAGGAGAAAAAATGAAATTTAGATTCAAAACACAATCATATCAACAAGATGCGGTAAACAATATCTGCAAGGTTTTCAAAGGACAACCTTACACAGATATGATACGTTATACGAGAGACTTGGGTATAAAGAAAGAAACAGCCCAGGCCAACCTTTTTGATATGTATGAAAAAAATGATGATGGTTTTGAAAACGCCAAGATCATACTTGATGAAACTGACATTCTACAAAACATCAAGCACATTCAACAGGACTGCAACTACAAAGAGTCAGAAGAACTTGTCAAAGGGCTTGGCAGGTGTTCTCTCGATATCGAAATGGAGACAGGAACTGGAAAAACCTATGTTTATATCAACACAATCTTTGAACTTAACAAGATTTATGGTTGGAGCAAATTCATAGTAGTAGTTCCAAGTATTGCTATTCGTGAGGGTGTAAAGAAGTCCTTTTCTATGATGGAAGAACACTTCATGGAGAAATACCACAAAAAGGCAAGATACTTTATTTATAACAGCAAGAGACTATCAGAACTCGACAGCTTTGCAAGTTCTAGTGATATTCAGGTTATGATTATCAACACGCAAGCTTTCAATGCTCGTGGTGCAGATGCAAGAAGAATTGATATGATACTGGATGAATTCCAAAGCAGAAGGCCAATTGATGTTGTTGCGAAGACAAGACCAATCTTGATCCTTGATGAACCACAAAAGATGGGGGATGAAAAGAGTGCGACACAACTTTCACTCAAAAAATTCAATCCATTGTTCTGTATGAATTTTTCAGCAACACACAAAAAACAACATAACCTTGTGTATTGTCTTGATGCAGTTGACGCCTACAATAAATGCCTTGTAAAGAAGATCCAAGTCAAAGGATTTGAGATGAAGAATTTGCGAGGAACTGACAGATACTTATACCTACAAGACATTATACTTTCTACCAACAAGCCACCAATGTGCAAGCTGGAATTTGAAATCAATTACAACAAGTCAATCAATAGAGAGACAAGAATCCTACAAAAAGGCGATAACTTGTACCATAAGTCAAACAATATGGAGCAATACAAGAACGACTATATTATTTCAGAGATCAACCCTTTCAATAATACAATCACATTCTTAAATGGAGAAGTGCTACATATAGGAGAGGTGCTTGGAGATGTATCGGACAAAGACTTGCGCCGAATCCAGATTAGAGAAACAATCAAGTCGCACTTCGAAAAAGAAGAAAAGCTGTACGAGAAAGGAATAAAATGCCTATCTCTATTCTTTATTGATGAAGTCGTAAAATATAGAGACTACAGCGATCCAAACGAGCAAGGCGAATATGCCAAGATGTTTGAAGAAGAATACACAAAGGCATTAAACGAAAAACTAACATTGTTTGAGACACCATACTTGAGATATCTCAAAGGTATTGATGTTAAAGCAACACATAAAGGTTATTTCTCAATTGACAAAAAGACCGGGAAGATGATTGACTCAAAAGAGACAAAAGGCGAGGGTTCTGATGATATTTCAGCATACGAACTGATCTTGCAAAACAAAGAGAAGTTGTTGTCAAGAGAAGAACCTACAAGATTTATATTCTCACACTCTGCACTTCGTGAAGGTTGGGATAACCCAAATGTATTCCAAATATGTGCATTGAAACCAGGTGGGGATAGTGCAATTGCAAAACGACAAGAAGTTGGTCGTGGACTTCGTATTGCAGTAAATATGGTCGGAGATCGTGTTGACTACCATTATTGCAAGAACGAGAAATCAACATTCCATAATATCAACACATTGACAGTTATTGCGACAAAAAGTTATAAAGACTTTGTTGGCTCAATCCAAAAAGTGCTTAAAGAGAACCTGGCAGATAGGCCAACAAGAGCAACAATAGAGTATTTCCGCGGCAAATTTATCAACGATGGAAAGAACAGAGTTGAAATCACAATGGACATGGCAAGTGATATTAGAAGTTATTTGAAAATGAACAACTATGTCACAGCAGAAGGCAAAATTACTGATGAATATAGGAATGATGTTTCCAACAACACATTGAAACCTATTCCAGAGGGATTTGGTCTAACACAATATACTGAAAGCATTCACAAGCTGATCCAAGGCATATTTGATGAAAAGGCACTTGATGATATGTTTGAAGATGCTAACCAGTCAAAAGTGGAAAGCAATCCATTGAATGAAAACTTCAAGAAGAAAGAGTTCCAAGAATTATGGAAACGAATAAACCATAAATACACCTACAAAGTAAACTTTGATAGCGAAGAACTTATTAAAAATTCAATTGCAAGCATCGACAAGAGTTTGTTTGTAGCCGAACTGAAATATGTAGTTACCATAGGCCAGCAAAAGAAAACTATGGATGAAAATGCCTTAAAGAGAGGGGATACATTCACTGCAAGCGAAACAAGAACTGAAACAATAAGAAGCGGAACAGCTGACAACACCAAATATGATTTGATTGGCAAAATAGTTGATAATACCACTCTTACAAGGAAAACAATAGTTCGCATTCTTCAAGGGATACAATCAAACAAGTTTGATATGTTCGCTATCAATCCAGAAGAATTCATAACAAAGATTTCAAGGCTTATAAACGAACAAAAGGCATCTATGATCGTAGACCACATTTCATACAATGTAACCGATGGAAACTACGATTCAGACATATTCACAGCCAGTCAGGCAAAAATCGATTTCAGCAAGGCTTTCAAGGCAAAGAGACACATACAAGATTATGTTGTGACAGATGGCTCGGCAGAGAAGTCAATTGAAAGACAGTTTGCAGAAGCATTAGACATTGCGAGAGAAGTTTGTGTTTATGCAAAACTTCCAAGATCATTCCAAATACCTACACCAGTAGGAAATTATGCGCCAGACTGGGCTATTGCTTTCAATGAGGGTAGTGTTAAACATATTTATTTTGTGGCAGAAACAAAAGGATCAATGGAATCACTTGAACTTCGTGGAATTGAAAAAGCAAAGACAGACTGCGTTAGGAAACTATTCAACGAGCTGAAAGTTGTCGATGATGTAAGATATGAAGTTGTCGACAGTTATGAGAACTTACTCAACAAGATGCAATCAATAGACTAACAAGACAAAGACCAGCCAAAACAACTGGTCTTTTTTTATTGAAAAAATCCAAAAAAAATTTTGAAATCCGTTTTTTTGGATGTTCGTTCTGGTATGATGTGGATATAACGAAACGGGGTGTTTTGTTATGGGAGAATTAAAATGAAAAGTCTTAATGAGAACAAACTACAAGAATTACTAGAATACATCAAGCAATATCAACTAGAAAATGGAAAATCCCCTTCGTACAGAGTAATTATGAAGGCAATGGGATTCAATAACCTTGCAACGGTGTTTAGATATGTAAACAAACTACACTCAAGAGGTTCGCTTGAAAAAGACGACCTTGGTGGAATTGCAATTTCATTAAATCTTAACCTTGACCGAACCATAGTGGCCCCATTGGTCGGAACAGTTACCTGTGGAAACCCTATTCTAGCAGTAGAGAACATTGAGGCAAATTATTCTCTTCCAACATCAATATTTGGCACTGGCGAAACGATTATATTACACGCGCAAGGTGAGAGTATGATCGGAGCAGGAATATTTGATGGAGACTTCCTAGTAGTTAAAAAACATTGCTTAGTTGAAGACGGCGACATAATTGTTGCAAGAATTGGCGAAGAAGTCACAACAAAAAGAATCTTTCATAGAAAAGGCAAGATAATCTTACACCCAGAGAACCCAGCGTTCAAAGATATCGTTTTAGATAGCGTTGAATTAGAAGGGAAGGTCGTTAGTTCAATACATAATTTTTAATAAATGGAGGCGAAAGACATTGACTACAAAATTATTTTGTCCACATTGTGGGCGTTGTATTGGAGAGTGTTCTTCAACAGATGATGCTGGATCGTGTAAAGTATTAACCGAAGCTCCTGCACAAACAAAGAAAAAAAGAATGCTCCACTCGATGAAATGTGTCAAGTGTAAAACAAACTTATATATTTCAATGGAGTTTGGCAATTAGAGACAAGCGAACCAAGCGTTCCTACATAAGATAAACGAACCCTAGCGTTCAGTAACTTACGAAAGAAAGAGTTACGGATGCTAGGGCTTTTTGTTGCGAAAAATGGCGAAAAATGACTGAAAGATATAAAGAAACATAAAAAAATTCAAAAAAAATTAAAAAATATTTCCCGCTCGGACAAATGGTGTCCGAGCGACATTGATAAAGTAAAGGCGTCAAAACAAAAAGAAAGGAGGTGGAAAGCGATATGGATATCAGAAGTGCCAGCATCACAGCAGACATATTGAACTGCATTTCTGACGGCAAGACTCACACGATGCAAGAAATTGCTAGTGAACTTGAAGTGTCAGAAAGAACAATTCGCAGACATATTCAATCACTCGCATATCGCTATCCGATCGAAACTTTTTGTGGTGGCATTAACAGGGGTGGCGTAAAACTGGATACCAAATATATGGTTCAAGGAAAGGTTATAACAAACGATAAGCTGCAACTTATCAATTCAGCCCTAAGACTTTTGCAGGAGTCAGGACTAGAAGCCAACCAAGAGCTACTAAAAGAACTTATCCGAGATTTTGCTCCACCTACAAGAATCAAGGAGAACGAAGATGAAGATTCTAGCAAACTTTATTCGTAACTACCTAAAAATAAAAGGAATTGCTTTTAGTCAATTTGC
>CAZZGZ010000003.1:0-114375 GCA_964653635.1 uncultured Lachnospiraceae bacterium | reverse complement strand
AGTTAAAGCCGATTTTAAAAGAGTCTAAGTTGAAAGTCGGTTGTTTTAACGAAAAATTCTGGGGGATGGTTGAAATCAAGTCAAATCGTGATATAGATAATTTCACAATACCAAAGGACGCTCGTGGCAAATATGCTTGGACAGAAGATTGGGATTTGGCAGTGCGTTCCTTTTCAAAAAAGCGTGAAGTAAACAAAATTGTTTTCACAGACGGAGTGCCATGTCCCGGGACTATGCCAAAAGACGACCTTAAAGGCACAAATGTCATTTGGCTTGTTTATAGCAATCGAAATTTTCATCCTTGTTGTGGAAAGGTTATTGATGTTTATTCAAAAGATTTACTAAACATGGTCAATGCACAGCGTGTCGTGGAAGAGCCAGAACGATCAAGGTAAAAAAAGTCAACACAATAAAAAAAGTGAACATTTTAAAGTTATCTAACTTTTGTGGTCCACTTCAAAATGTGTTGACTTTTTATTTTATAAATTTCTCTTTGTTTAAATAACAATATCACATATTAGATTTTTGTCATCTTGACGTGTGTTTAAAACAATCGTTTGAGATGACAAAGTCTGCAAAAGTGCTAAATAATTTGTCGTAGTTGCATGCTTTTTTGTCGTAATTTATCCAAGCCTGTGCAAGTGTTTTATCTCCTGCTTTCATACGCTCGCAACGAACCTTTTCATCCCAACCTTTGCGGGGCGTAAGAAAATCGTTACATCCCATTTCTTCATAATATTTACACTGCAAATCGCATTCGAACTTGTCTATAAAGTGTGCAAATTGAGATTCCTTAGTCTTTTCTTCTTCAAATTCGTCAAAAAGTTCCAAAATCTTTCCTCCACAACTTAAAGGCTTGAGGATATTTTCGACAGCATCTGCTTCCAACTTGTGCTTTTGTGCTTTTGAAATTCCGTCAGCAGGAGTGATATCACCAACTGCACACTCACCCAACTCATGAAATGCTAGCATTAAGATGACTTTTTGAACATCAACTCCAACATTAAACTCGCTACAAATCGCAAACGCCAACATCTGCGTGCCGTAAATATGCTCTGCCACACTTTCAAATCTGTCTGTGTCAATTTGCCATTGAATCCAACCACTTCTAAGTAGCGTCTTCAATTTGTGTGTAACTGCATAAAACTGGCACACCCTCAAAAACTTCTCATCACTTTCCATAATCTCACCTTTGATATTAAAATTAAGTAAAAATCAAATTTTTAGTTTATTTATTTAATTATATTAAAAAAAACACACGAAGTCAATAAATATAAGAATTATTCAATCATTAACTATTCGTGTGAAATTCACTTGTAAAAAAGTTCACTATTGCTTTGTGCATTCTTTTTGTATACGATTGTTAAAAAATTTACTAGGCAATGTATGGGGATTGTAAGTGCAAGAACGATACACAAATTTTCCCTCTTTCATGGTGTAATATTTACGAGGTGAGAGATTGATAATTTGTTGAGGGGTAAATTTTTCTGACGTCGCAAACACTATCTTTGGCAATTCCTCCTTGCCATCTCTGACATTTAAGCCAGAATCTATATAATATGCTGTATCATCAATATTGATTATATTAAATCCATGAGTTAAATCGTCACTTTCATTGCCACTGCCAGACTGATAAATGATAGGAACATTTACATAATAACAATTAAGTCCTAATAGTTTTGCCATGTTGTTGACAATCATTGCTCTTTCTATACACAAAGAGTAGTCATTTTGATAAAAATCTGATATGTTTGCAACACTTGCATTGCCAAGTGAGGTGCTTTGAACTGTGAATAAATTATCGTGAAGGCTTCCAGTGTCACGCTTACCACTTTGACCAATAAATTCGAACAATACTTCACACATCACATCAAAGATATTTTTAACGCTTAGATTATCTAAATCGATTGCGAGTTTATACAAAAGATTAGCATAAAGTTCCTGCACAAAATTGTTATTGTTATCAAAACGAACATAACTATTTTCTGGGCGTACATCTGTATAACCTGCTGAGCGGGATAGAGATAAAATATTATCAGTAAAAAATATGTCATATACGACTGGGCGTATACTAAATTCGGTAGCGATAGTATTTTGGTCATTTGTCAAGTGCGAAATTCTCTCATTTAAGATTTCTGAAAATTTTGATTTGTTTGTAAAGTTGTCTGTTTCTTTGATTATAAATTTGCAATAATTTTTTATTTTTTCTAAATCGGTATTTTTCATAATTTTCTCCATGTCGTACATTATAACATATGATTTTAAAAATTTCAAGAGGCAAAATAAAATATTTTAGTAAAAAAGTGAAAAGGTGTATGATGGATAATTTTAAAAAAAGGTTGACACATTAAAAGTGTCATTTTTTTAACGAGTGCTATCTGTGTTTGATTTAAAAAAATAATAAAAATTACATAAAAAACTATAAAATATTAAAAAATATTAAAAAAATAACATATATATTTAATAAAAAAGTCAAAAATAATACAAAATTAACGACTTATTTATTAAAATAATTAAAAAATTAATTTTTTTTCATTTAATTTAATATAAAATCAAAAATATGGTAAAAAAACTTAAATTTGGCAAATTTTTTTTGGTAAATAACGGCATTTTTTTAAAGTATAAATAATCTTTTGTACATTTCAATGCAAAATTACCTCTTTTGATTTTATTTTACAAATTTTATATTTTATGTTATAATACGCAAAATTAGATGTAATTTTAAAGTTTAGCACTATTGTAAAACCTCTTCATATGAAGTGATTATAAACATTTAGTAAGTTTTTTAAAACATCGTATAAATATTTAAAATTATGTAAAAGTTGGTAGATTATGTTAATTTCGACAAAGGGCAGGTATGCCGTTCGCATCATGGCAGATATTAAGACTCATGCAGAGCAGGGGTATGTGAGCATAAGTGATATCGCACGTAGGCAGGAGATTTCTCTTAAATATGCCGAACAGATTATAGGGAAGTTGGTCAAGACAAAATTGTTATTAAGTCATCGGGGAACGGCGGGTGGATACACGCTTGGCAGAAGTGCAGATATGATAACTTTATATGATATTTTGATTGTAACCGAAAAATCACTTGCAACTGTAAGTTGCATAACTGGTGATAAAAATGCTTGTCGTTCATGTAAAACTTGTGAAAGTTTCCCTTATTGGCAGGAGCTTAGTGAATTAATCAATAGGTATTTAAAAAAAGTTACACTTTCTATGCTATAATACTTGACAAATATATGTTTATTTGATAAAATGAAATCATACTAATTTGGTATGAATTTAAAATTAGTTCAAGGAGTATATATGATATATTTAGATAATGCGGGAACGACTAAGCCGAGTGTAAATGCTATTAGTGCAATGATGCCATATCTTACTGAGGAGTTTGGCAATCCATCTAGTTTATACGCCTTGGGTGGCAGAGCAAAAGATGCCATTGAGAAGGCACGAGAGGAGATAGCGTCGTGTATAAATGCAAATGCGAGTGAAATCGTTTTCACTTCTGGTGGTTCTGAGTCTGATAATCAAGCCATACTATCTGCTGTAAAAATTGGTGCAAGAAAGGGTAAAAATCACATCATAACAACTAAATTTGAGCATCATGCGGTACTAAATACTCTTAAAAAACTTGAAAAGCAAGGGTATGAAGTTACTTATCTAGATGTTTATAATGATGGACTTGTAAGGATTGAGGACTTAAAAAATGCGATAACAGACAAGACCTGCCTTGTGACAATAATGTTTGCAAATAATGAGATTGGCACTATTGAGCCTATTGAAGAGATTGGTAAAGTTTGTCGGGAAAGAGGTATAATTTTTCACACGGACGCCGTGCAAGCGGTTGGGCATGAGCCGATAGATGTTAAGAGGATGAACATTGATTTGTTATCTAGTTCGGCACACAAGTTTCATGGGGTGAAAGGTGTTGGCTTTTTATATGCTAGACGTGGTGTGCTTTTGACGGATCTGATTTCTGGAGGAGCGCAAGAAAAAGGAAAGCGTGCAGGAACGGAAAATGTAGCAGGTATCATTGCTATGGCTACGGCTCTTAAAGAGTCAGTTGCAACGATGCAGGAAGATAATAAACGAATGAAATATCTTCGTGACAAACTCATTGACGAACTCAGTAAGATACCACACTCCGAGCTTAATGGTGACAGAGAACATCGTCTTGCAAGCAATTTCAACATGTGTTTTGAAGGGATTGAAGGTGAAGCACTCTTATTGCACCTAGATGACTTTGGAATATGTGCCTCATCGGGGTCGGCATGCACAAGTGGTTCGCTTGACCCATCGCACGTACTTCTTGCCATCGGCAGACCTCATGCCATTGCACATGGTTCGCTCAGACTTACGCTTTCACGCTACACGACCGAGTGGGAAATTGATTATGTTATTGAAAAAGTGAAAATAGTGGTGGAGTATTTACGCAATATGTCGCCACTTTGGAAAAGATATGTAAAAGGAGAATTAGCACATGTTATATAATGAAAAGGTTATGGACCATTTCCGTCATCCAAGAAATGTTGGTGAAATAGAGAATGCTGACGGAGTTGGCGAAGTTGGAAATGCAAAATGTGGGGATATCATGCGTATGTATATAAAGGTGGAGAATGATATAATCACAGATGTAAAGTTTGAAACTTTTGGTTGTGGTTCTGCTATTGCAACTAGTTCAATGGCCACAGAACTTATAAAGGGTAAACCGATAAAAGACGCTCTTAAATTGACAAACACGGCAGTAGTTGAGGCACTTGAAGGATTGCCTGCCTATAAACTTCATTGTTCTGTACTTGCTGAAGAAGCGGTTAAGGCGGCGGTTAAGGATTACTATGATAAACATGGAATTGCTTATGATAAAGATGAGTTTAAACCCTCAGATAGTGTATGTTGCCACTAAAATATAGACAATATTTTATCTAAATTTTGGTAACTTAATAAGAGTTAATTTTAACTTTAAAAGTTGAATTGACTCTTTTTTTTATGCAGAATTTACGCAGATATAAGAGGTAAATGTATATTTACAAACATGCTTATAACATATAAAAAGATAGCAATAAAATATTAAAATCGCATAGTTTTTTCAAGTAAATTTATAAATATGACAAGTTTTTTTAAAAAATCACTAAAAAAGCATGAATAAATACAATATTTTTTATTAAAAACACAAAAAAAATTAAAATAAGGCACAAAAAACATATAAAAAACAAAAAAATAGTCATGTTTAATAAAAAATATGATATCTTTTTGTTTTAATGTTCGTTATTTTTTTGTTTAAAGGACACCTAAAAAATGGTTGCATATTGATGACTTTGTTAAGAAGATATACGACATATATTAGGTGGATTTAATAAAATGTTTCAATGTAATAAAATGTTTCAATATAATAAAAAGTTTCGATAGAACAAAATATTGTGTATGTGACTTAATAGTCAATTTCTAATATAAAAAAATATTTTAAAAAAATACAAAAGTTTTTAACAATTTGAAAAGTTAAAAATATTTTTAAAACAAATTAATTGCTATCAAAATGGGAAAAACATTTTTAATTACTTTTAAAATGTGATAAAATACTTATGTATCTTACGTGATAATTGCAAATCAAGACAGAATAAGAAGGTATTATGGCAGAAAAAAAAAGTAATGAAGTAAAAAAAGAAAAAAATTATGAATCAAAAGACATAGTCGTATTAGATGGGCTTGATGCCGTACGACTTAGACCGGGTATGTATATCGGCACTACTGGTGTTAAAGGATTTCATCATATCTTGTGGGAAATTGTGGATAATGCGATAGATGAAATCTCTAATGGCTTTGGTGATACAATCAAAATAACACTAAATAGTGATGGCAGTGCAACCGTTAGTGATAATGGGCGGGGCATACCAGTTGACTTGCATCCAGGCTTGAAAAAATCTGGTGTTGAAGTTGTTTATACAACCTTGCATGCAGGCGGAAAGTTTAATACTGAAAATTACAAATTCTCAGGCGGACTTCACGGAGTGGGGGCAAGTGTCACAAACGCACTCTCACGATGGTGCAAAGTGGAAGTGCATAAAGGTGGTAGTAAATATTTCATAGAGTTTGGTTGTATGGAAGGAGCGGATGGCAAACTTCACGGGGGAATAGCAAAAGCACCTCTTACAAAGATTGGCACATGTGACAAGAATGATACAGGCACGATTGTCACGTTTTTGCCAGACGATAGAATATTTGGTGAGCAGGAATTTTCTTTTGAGACCATTTCCAAAAGAGCGAGAGAACTAGCTTTTTTGAACAAAGGGTTAAAAATTGAGATTTGCGACCTTCGTACGAATGAGCAGGAACAATTTCACTATGAGGGTGGTATAAGTGATTTTGTAGACTACCTTTGTGATGGGAAAAATAAGTTGTATGACAAACCTTTATATTTTAAAGATGAAAGCGATGTACTACTTGTTGAAGCGAGTATAATGTTTACCGACGGATATACAGAAAACTCCTTTTCCTATGTCAACAATATACCAACCTCTGAGGGTGGCACGCATGAAGTGGGCTTTAAGACGGCTTTTACAAAAGTATTTAACGACTACGCTCGTAGCAACAATTTCTTAAAGGACAAAGAGGCAAATCTTTTAGGTGAGGATTTTAGAGAGGGGATTGTGGTGGTGCTTAACGTCAAGATGAACAACGTGCAGTTTGAGGGGCAGACTAAGACCAAACTTGGAAATCCTGAAGCGAAAGTTGAAGTTGAGAATTTGACCACAAAGAATTTACAAAAATTATTAGCTGACAAAAAATGCAGTAAAACAGCTGAAGTGATTATAGGAAAGGCAAAGGAAGCTGCCAAAGTCAGAGAAGCTGCTAAAAAGGCAAAGGAGTTGACCCGTGCAAAGAACAATGCTGACAATTTCAATCTAATCGGCAAACTTGCCGCTTCATCTTCTCGCAATCGTGAAAAGAGTGAGTTATTTATAGTCGAAGGAAACTCTGCTGGTGGAACTGCAAAACAAGGTAGAAATAGGACATTTCAAGCGATTTTGCCACTGAGAGGAAAACCTTTAAATGCCGAAAAAAAGCGTATTGACCAAGTGCTTGCAAACGAGGAAATACGAACAATAATATCCGCACTTGAAACAAGTATCGGAGATGATTTTGATATCACTAATTTACGTTATAACAAAGTCATAATTCTTGCCGATGCTGACCAAGACGGCGCTCATATTCGCTCTATTCTTTTGACGTTCTTTTACAGATATATGCGTCCACTTATTACAGAAGGACATGTCTATATCGGCTTGCCACCTCTATATCGGGTTGCTAAGAAGGGTTATGAGGAGTATGTTTATTCTGATGCCGAACTTCCAGAAGCGGTTAAGCGTGCAGGCAAGAATTACAATATACAAAGGTATAAAGGGCTAGGAGAAATGAATGCTGACCAACTTTGGGACACCACTATGGACCCAGACAAAAGGACTCTTGTGCAGGTGACGATTGAGGATGCTTTGGAGGCTGAAAAGATGGTTACGACTCTTATGGGGGATGATATTGAAGAGCGTAAGGCTTACATTGCAAAACATGCCAATTTTGATAAAGAAGATGCTTTTATAAAGGTTAAAAAGGTTACAGTATGAGAAAAAATGACGAAAATCAAGTAAATATTGATGACCAAATAAATGTTGAAAATTTGGACGAAGCAACAGCGTTTTCAGGATATGGAACTGGCGGAATTGTACAGAAACCTATGGAGTCTGTACTGCATGAGTCCATGATACCATACACTGAGCATGTCGTACTTGACAGAGCTTTGCCAAGAGTTGAAGATGGCTTAAAACCAGTTCAAAGAAGAATTTTATATTCCATGATGCAACTCGACCTTACTCCTGACAAACCATATAAAAAATCCGCTAGAATTGTGGGTGAGTGTATGGGTAAGTTTCACCCTCATGGTGATGCCTCTGTTTATGATGCTATGGTGCGTATGAGTCAAGACTTTGTTCTAAGAGCTCCACTTGTGGATGGGCATGGAAACTTTGGCTCGGTTGATGGCGACCCTGCAGCGGCTATGAGATACACTGAGGCAAGACTTAACCCACTGGCTCTTGAACTTTTGCGTGATTTAGACAAGGATACTGTTCGTTGGAGTTTGAATTTTGACGATACCTTGAAAGAACCTGATATGTTGCCGGGGAGATTTCCAAATCTGCTTGTAAATGGTGCTACGGGTATTGCTGTTGGAATTGCAACAAATATTCCACCACACAATCTTAGTGAGGCAATAGAGGGCGTTTGTGCGTATATAGACAATCCTAACATCAAACTTGAAAAGATGATGTCTATAATCAAGGGACCAGATTTTCCAACAGGTGGCGAAATAATTGCAGGAGATGGACTTAAAGAGGCGTATGCAAGTGGTAAAGGTAAAATATACATCAGGGCAAAGGTGGGACTTGAAAACTCTGGTGATAAGCAGAGTATCATAATAAGTGAAATTCCATATCAAGTCAATAAATCTCTTTTACTTGCAAAAATTGCAGAACTTAAAGAAAAGGACAAGGAAACCTTGTCTGGTATTGCAGAAATTCGTGATGAGTCTGACCGCAATGGCATGCGTGCTGTTATAAAACTAAAAAAAGAGGCTGACCCTCAAAAGATTTTAAAGTATCTCTATAAAAATACTAACTTGCAAGTTTCATATTCCATCAATATGGTTGCCATTGCTGGTGGTAAGCCAAAACTTCTCAGTTTACTTGATATCATATCTTATTATGCCGAGTATCAACGTGAAGTGATTGTAAGGCGTACCAAATTTGAACTAAATCAAGCGAAAGAGCGGGCTGAAATTCTTGAAGGACTGCTAATTGCTATCAAAAACATAGATAAAATCATTAAAATAATCAAATCTTCAATGAGTGTGACCGAAGCAAAGACTAGACTAAAAGAAACCTTCAAATTTACTGACAGACAGGCACAGGCAATACTGGATATGCGTCTTGCTAGACTTGTGCATCTTGAAGAACTTAAAATAAAAGAGGAACTTGAAAGCCTTAAAAAACTCATAAAGGAGTTAGAAGCTATTTTGTCCTCTAAAAAACTTCAATTTGAGGTGGTAAAAAAGGAGCTTGGGGAAATACGCAAAAAGTATGGTACTGCCAGAAAGAGTCAATTTCTCAAAAGCGACAAGGTGACTATATCTGAAATCAAAGAGGACGTTGATGATAGAAATTTTGTTCTTCTATTGACGGCAGGTAAAACAATCAAAAAAGTACCACTAAGAAGTTATTCAAGTTCCAATAAGACCTTAAATGACAATTCTAGTATGTTTGACATCTACACACGAAAACTTGATGTGGTGGGGACGGATACAGTTTTGATGTTTACATCTAGTGGATATGTTTTAAAAATTGAAGTGGACAACATCACTGAGTGCAGGCTTAAAGATAATGGTGTTCCGATTTCTCATCTAAATAAAGGGGCGAGTTTGACTGATACAGTTGTGGATATTTTGCCACTGAGTGACGAAAACAATAAAATCCTCTTTATGACAAGTAAGGGTATGATAAAACGTACAAGTTTAAAAGATACTCTGACCGTCAAGTCTTTCTATCAGGCAGTGAAGATAAATGAGGGGGATAAACTTATAACCGTTCATTACGAAAACAACGATAAGCAGGTTCTGATGCTCACTCAAAAGGGACAAAGTATCATGTTCAATCTCAGCGAAGTTCCAGTGCAGGGCAGAATAAGTGCCGGAGTTAAAGGTATAAATATGGATGAAGATGACAGCGTCATATTTGCAAATCTTGTTACGTTTAAAGACTTAGTTGCAATTTCTGACAATGGCTTTGTCAAACGCATTCCAATCAGTGAATTTACAGTTTCTCCACGTTACAGAAAGGGGCTTAAATATTTCACACTATCAAAAGGTGGAAAACGTGTTGTTTATGCGTCAGCAACTTTAAACTATGTTGCGATTGATTTTGGACTTAAATTTGCACTATTAGATGTTTCAAAAATCAAAAAGTGCAAGCGTACAGATGCTGGAAATGAAGTTATAAAGAAGAAATTTTTAGATGCTTACGACTATGTTTAGCAAATAATTGTAAGAAAATTTTCAAGTGTATATAGTATGTAGTATGCACGTAATACCACAATATATTGTTAAAAGGATTGATTATGGTTACATTAGTTATTATGGATGGTTTTGGTATTCGAAGAGAAAAGTTTGGAAATGCAATAGCAGTTGCTGGTACGCCAAATCTTGACAAACTAAGAAAACAGTATGCTTTCACAACCTTGTCAGCTTCTGGGAAAGCGGTGGGATTGCCTGAGGGACAAATGGGCAATTCTGAGGTGGGACATCTTACGATAGGCTCTGGCAGAGTAGTTTTACAAGATTTATCACGTATTAACGCAGATATTAAATCGGGCAAATTTTTTGAGAATGAGAGTTTAAATCGTGCCATGTTGCATGCGGAAAAAAATAATTCAAATCTTCACATAATGGGACTTTGTTCAAACGGCGGAGTCCATTCTCATATCAACCATCTTTTTGCTATTTTAGAGTATGCAAAAAATTTCAAAATTCAAAATATTTACATTCATTTTATTGCTGATGGGAGAGATACGGGAGCAACAGATGGTAGGAAATTCATCGAATCGATACAGGAATATATTGAGGGGACAAATATCAAAATTGCGACCATCTGTGGCAGGATATATGCTATGGACAGAGAAAAAAGGTGGGATCGTATTCAACTATATTATAACCTTATTACAAGAGGTGTTGGAAAAAAAGAGGAAAATCCACTAGATGCCATTTCGCAAGCGTATAATGAGGGGCTTAGTGATGAGTTTTTAAAGCCTATTATTATAGATGAACAGGGGACAATTAAGGAGGGTGATAGTCTAATTTTCTTCAATTATAGAAGTGATAGAGCAAGAGAGATTACGCAAACATTGACCGATAAAAACTTTAAGGAATTTGACACTATAAAATACAACAACCTTCTCTTTTCTCCTATGCAAGAATATGCAAAGGAGTTTGCCAATTTAAACACTATTTATCATGATGTGAAGATAGAGGATAATCTTTCAGCTATGTTATCCAAAGCGGGACTTAAACAATATCACATATCGGAAACTACCAAATATGCACATGTTACTTTCTTTTTCAACGGCGGTATTGAAAAACCCTATGAGGGGGAAACTCGAAAACTTATAGAATCTTATAACGACAAGGACTTTTCCGCTCATCCACTTATGCGTGCAAATGAAATATCACTCGAACTTTTAGATGCGATTGCCTCAAATTCTTATGATTTTTTGCTAGTCAATTTCTCTAACCCTGACATGATAGGACATACTGGAAACTTTGAAGCTACAAAGCAGGCGATTGAATGTGTGGATAAGCAGGCATATGCCGTCGCTCTTGCAACTTTGCTCGCTGGGGGGACTTGTGTCATAACAGCTGACCATGGAAATGCTGAATTGATGTTTGACCATGACGGTAACAAAATCACCTCACATACCACAAGCCCTGTACCATTTTTTGTGGTTAGTAAATATGGCAAAAAGATAAAATTGCGTCGTGGCGGGACGCTTGCCAATATTGCCACAACGATATTAGATTTAGTAAATTTAGAGCATGAAAATCTAAATCTTCATAACAACAATATGGAAAAGTCCTTAATTAAAAAACTACCGAAAGTTAAATAGATGTTAAAGAGGAATATAACTTGCAGGTAAAGAAAACTAGTGTTGTTTTGTTTAAAACTTACAATTAAGATTTGTTGCACAAACTTCTTTTTTAAGTGTTAAACATCAGTTGCTGACAAATGTAGTTTGCTTGCCGATACTTTTGTTAGTTTAAACTATATTTTTAGCATTTCAAATATTGAGTTGGCATTTTAGAAAAAAACTTGACAATAATTTTGATGTTGTGATAGAATATAAAAAATGCGTTTGATAAAAGACAAGTAGTGTAGATTGTATTGTGTTTACAGAGAATGGCAAATATGCTGAGATTGCCTAAACATGACCTATATGAATTCACTTTTAGAGCAGTTTCTTGAAGGTATAACTGTGTAGAGAAATCGGTAGCGACCGTAATATTGCAAATGAGACTAAGAAATCTTAGTGAAATTAGGTGGCACAGCGAAATTCACTCTTTCGCCCTAATATCAGGGTGATAGAGTTTTTTTATAGGAGCAAATATGAAAGAAAAATTAGAACAGATTTTATCTTCTTGCAAAGAAACAGAATTGCAGTCATATCAAAATGTTTTGGACTTGAAGCAAAAATATTTAGGAAAGAATGGAGAAATTTCAGAGCTTTTAAAAAATATGAAAAATATTGCCGTAGAAGATAGGCGAGAGGCAGGAATGCTTATCAATTCTTACAGAGAGAAAGTGGAAACATATCTTAATGAAAAAGAAAAGTATTTCAAAGAGAAAGAACTTGCCCAAAATCTTATGAAAGAGAAGATTGATGTGACCTTGTCTTTGCCACATCGTGAGCGGGGTGCATTACATCCAATTTCTCTTGATATAATTCGTGCAGGTGAGATTTTGACAGGGCTTGGCTTTTCACAAATTGACGGACCAGAGATGGAGTATGATAAATACAACTTTGAGCTTTTAAACATTCCTAAAAATCATCCAGCACGTGATATGCAAGACACTCTTTATATCACGGATAATATCCTATTACGATCTCAAACTTCTAACACACAACCCCGAGCAATGGAAAAACTCAAACCACCATTTAAGGTATATAGTGTAGGTAGAGTTTTTCGTCGAGATGAGATAGATGCTACACACACTCCAGCTTTTTATCAACTCGAAGGGTTATACATTGACGAAAATGTTAGCATGGCGGATTTGAAAAACACGTTGACGAAAATTCTTCGTGCATTTTTAGGTGATGATGTTAATATTCGTTTTAGATCCTCATACTTTCCTTTCACGGAACCCAGTGTTGAAGTAGACATCACATGCTCACTTTGTGGGGGCAAGGGTTGTGTTGCATGTAAAAACGTTGGTGGTTTTGAGATACTCGGTGCGGGGATGGTTCATCCAAAAGTTTTAGAGCTTAATGGTATTGATAGTGAAAAATACACAGGATATGCTTTTGGATTTGGATTTGACCGCTTGCCAAAATCTAGATATAAGATACCATACTCTAAACTCATGTACGAACATGATATCAGATTTTTAAAGAGTTTTAAATAGGAGAAAATATGAAAGTTTTATTGTCTTGGATAAATGATTTTGTTGATATCTCTTCATTAGGAGTTGAAGAGATAGTCCATAAATTAAATCAAATAGGTTTTGAAGTTGAAGAAGTCTGTGACTTAGGAAAAAATTTTAAAAATGTTATCGTTTCGAAAATTTTAAGTATTGAAAAGCATCCAAACGCCGATAAACTCGTTGTCTGTCAGGTGGATATAGGTGAGGGCAGGACTTTGCAGATTGTTACTGGTGCCACGAATATGAAAGTTGGAGATTGTGTCCCTCTTGCACTTGATGGTGCAGTGTTGCCATGTGGCAAGGAAATTAAAAATGGCTCATTAAGAGGTGTTGACTCATTAGGAATGTTTTGCGGTGGGGAAGAACTCGGACTTGACAATAGCATGTATGATAATGCTGAAATTAATGGTTTATTGATATTGACTCATAATGAAAAGGTGGGGAAAAATCTTGCTGACGAATTAGGGCTTAATGAGATTATCTTAGACTTAAATGTACTTCCAAACAGACCAGATTGCAATAGTATTATCGGAATAGCACGTGAAATTGCATGTGCCTTCAATCTTGATTTTAAGATGCCAGCACTTGACTATAAGTGTGTTCCTAAAAAGAATAAGGTTAAAGTGAAGGTTCAAGATGACAAACTATGTCCTAGATACATGGGGGCATATATTGAAAATGTCAATAATGCTAAATCGCCAGCTTTCATGCAAAGACGACTTAAACTTTTAGGACATAATCCACACAGCCTCTTTGTCGATATCACTAATTATGTTTTGTTGGAAATGGGACAACCTATGCACACTTTTGATGCGGATAAGATTTTTAATGGAATTATAGTTAGGCGAGCCTGTGCAGGTGAAAAACTCTTAGCTTTAGACGGCAACAGTTATGATTTGACGGCAGAGAACCTTGTAATTGCCGATGAAGATAAGCCTTTGGTCATAGCGGGAATAATCGGTGGAAGTGAAAGCGGAACTTTCGAAGATACAAAAAATATCTTTTTAGAAAGTGCCATATTCGATTATGCTAATATTCGCCATTCAAAGAATTCACTTGGCGTCTTGACTGATTCCTGCCTCAGATATTCAAAAGGTGTCTATCTAAATTCGGCGGATTTGGGGCTTAGACGGGCGCTTCACCTAATAAGTGAACTTGGCGTTGGACAGATTTATAGTGATATAGTTGATGTGGCAAGTCAGACTCAGGAAGAAAGGACTGTAAAAGCTAGAGTTTCTCGAATAAATCAGATATTGGCTCTCAATCTTTCTGGCGAGCAAATGGTAGACATTTTAAACAAACTATTTATAAAATCAACCTTAGAAAAAGATGTAATACTTTGTAAGTTGCCTGATTTTAGAACGGATATTGAAAGGGAGTGTGACATCATAGAAGAAATAGGCAGAATCTATGGACTTCAAAATATTGATGAGAACAATCTCACAAAAACCTCATTCTCATCGAGTGCCTCTATCACTAATGAGCAACGAAACATAAACGCTCTTAAAAATGCCACTGCCTCTGAGGGCTATTTTGAAATGATTTCTTATCAATTTGTTTCGCCTAAACTAGTTTGTATGTTTGAAAATCGTGAGGACGCTGATTTAAGTTATATAAAGGTCAAAAATCCTATTGGTAAGGAATTTAGTGTTATGCGTAAACTACTCACTCCAGCTATGCTTTCAGCAGTGTCATATAATGTCAAACAAAGCACTAATGATATTCGTCTTTTTGAACTTGCTAGAGTGTTTGTTCCAGAAAACTTACCACTTTCGAAACTGCCAAAAGAAAGTTCACATCTTGCAATGGTATTAAGTGCAGAGGGAGAGGACTTTTATTCGATTAAAAATTCCCTTGAAAATATTGTGAGTGTTTTAAAAATTAAGTTGTCTTTTAAAACGGGGAGCGAGGAATTTTTGCATCCTGGAAGAACTGCTGATATATACTTATATAATCGTAAGATTGGCTTTATTGGTCAAGTACATCCTTTGACCTGTGAAAAATTTGAAATTCCAAAAAATACCTATGTTGCTGAAATTGATCTTACAGAAATTTTGAAAAGAAATATTGATGCAAAAAAAGCCATTGTACCACCGAAGTTTGCAAATATTGAAAAAGATATTGCTCTTGTGTGTGATAAAAATCTTGAATCTGCACTACTTATTGATACTATAATTAGAAATTGTAAAAATGAAATTGAAAATGCTTTCGTGTTCGATGTATATGAGGGAACACAGGTCGGGTTGGAGAAAAAGAGCGTAGCAATCAAATTGCTTATCAAACAAAATGAAAAAACTTTGAATGAAAGCGAGATTGCAAGTATAATGAATAAAGCAATATCTGTGACTGAAAAATTAGGAGCGAAACTTAGAAATTAATGATTTATCTTGATAACGCAAGTACAACATATATGTTCAAAGAGTGCCTTGATGATTTTGAGGAATATGGTTGTAAAAAATTTTATAATCCATCAGGAGTATCAAAGCTCTCTCTTTCTATGTCTAAGATATTAGATGGGGCTAGGAAAGTTTTACTTGATAAAATGAATGCACGTCGAGGGGAAATAATTTTTACAAGTGGAGCAACGGAAAGTAACAACTTAGCTTTACTTGGTAGTTTTAGAAAAGGAAATTATGATTATATAATTTCGGCTGGCGAACATCCGTCTGTGGAAAATGTGTGTCAAAAGTTAACCTTGCTTGGTGGTAATGTAAAAAAAGTACCACTTGACCATTTTGGAAGAGTTGATTTAGAACAATTAAAAAATGCTCTCTCTCCTCGTACAAGGCTCATTTCTTGCATGTTTGTATCAAATGAAACTGGGGCAATAAATGATATTGCAAAGATTTCTGCACTGAAAGATGAGATTTGTCCAAAGGCTTTACTGCACGTTGATGGTGTGCAGGGTTTTTGTAAGGAAGAAATTGACTTAGATAAATTAAAAGTGGATTTGTTTTCGATAAGCGCTCACAAGTTTCATGGACCTAAGGGCGTTGGTGCTTTATACGTAAGAAATTTACAAAACTTAAAGCCTCAAAATCTTGGTGGTGGGCAAGAAAAGGGATATCGTTCAGGTACAGAAAATGTGGCAGGAATTTGTGCGATGGCAAGAGCCGTTAAGATGACAGATATTCAAAAAAATAAGAAAAATGTTCAAAAAATAGCTGAAAAAATGAAAAAAACATTAAAAAAATGCGAATTTATTGAAATTTTTGAAAGTGATAGTCCATATGTTTTGAGTGTTTCTTTTGAAGGTATTAATGGTGAAACAATGGTCCATGCCCTTGAAGAGCGGGGAGTGATAATTGGCACGGGTAGTGCCTGCTCGGCTAAAAAATCGGGCAATAGGATTTTATCGGGTATTGGATTTTCGAATGAGAAAATAAGACACAGCGTACGTATAAGTTTTAGCTTTGAACAGAGTGAAGAAGAGATTGAAAAAGCGGGTAATATTATAGTTGACACATATCTCAATCTTCGCAATAGGGGGAATTTATGAGGGTTATTCTTTTAAGATATGGCGAACTTTTTTTGAAGGGAGGAAACAGAGGACTATTTGAAAAACTACTGCTTGAAAATATTCGAAAAGTTGTAGTAAGTTTTGGTGCTCATGTTTATGCAGTGCAGGGGCGTTATATCGTTGACAATATTAAATCTGATTATGAAACGGATATTGTAAACGCCCTTACTAAAATTTTTGGTTTGGTGAGTTTATCAGTAGCGGAACAAGTAAAAACTAGCAAAGAGGAAATTTTAGAGGCAGTACAAAAACTTGTTTTGGATGAAAATAAGACTTTTCGTGCTACTGTTAAAAGAGCATATAAAGGATTTGAGCCAAATTCTACCGAGTTTTCAAAAGTTGTAGGAGATTGCGTGATAGAAAAGTATCCTAATATTAAGGTTGACCTTTACAACCCTTTACAAGAAGTCTATGTGGACATAAGGACAAGTGAGTTTTCATATGTTTATCAAGGCGTTATCAAATGTGCAGGTGGCTTGCCATATGGTTCAGCTGGCAGGGGTTTGTTGTTACTATCGGGGGGAATTGATAGTCCAGTTGCAGGGTATATGATGGCGAAACGTGGTTTGCAAATCGAGTGCTTACACTTTCATAGTTATCCTTATACAAGCGAACAGGCTCGTGATAAAGTTTTGGAGCTTGCAAAGAAACTTGCAAGTTATACTGGCGGAGTGATTAGATTACATATGGTATCATTTACACAAGTTCAGGAAGAAATTCACAGAGCATGTGATAATAATTTTATGATAACTATCATGCGACGAATTATGATGCGAGTGGCAGAGCGGATTTGTGATAAGGATGGACTAGGAGCAATCATAACTGGCGAAAGTTTGGGGCAAGTGGCAAGTCAGACGATGCAAAGCATAACAGTGACTAATAATGTTTTAAAAGTAGTGCCGGTGTTTCGTCCACTCATAGGCTTTGACAAGGAAGATATTATAGCCATTGCAAATAAAATTGACACTTTTAACACTTCTATTTTGCCCTATGAGGATTGTTGTACAGTTTTTCTACCAAAGAATCCTGTTATTAAACCTAAAATTAAGTATACAATAAGGCAGGAAAATCGTTTAAATTTAGACAATTTGATTGAAAATGCCTTAGCAAGTGAAGAAATTTTTGAAGTAAAGGGAGAGTAAAATGGCAAAAGTAATAGTAGCAGACATATGTGGGCTTTGTTATGGCTCAAATCGTGCAGTTGAAGGTGCTAAGCAGGCAACTAAAAATAATTCAAACGTTGTGCTTTTTAAAGAAATACTGCATAATAAAAATGTTATGAAAATTCTTAAAGAAAATGGTGCAACGGTTAAAGAAAATTTAGCTGATATTGAACCGAATGATTATGTTGTAGTTAGAGCTCATGGCGAAAAGAAGGACGTGTTTAAATATTTTGATGAGAATGGTATTAACTATCTCGATTGTACATGTCCTAATGTAAAGCGTGTCACAGATGAGATTGATAAAAAAAATTCTGAGGGCTACAAGATTATAATACTAGGTAAGCATGGATTTGATGGTAAGCCTATGCACCCCGAAGTTGAAGCGGCTATTGGTTGGTGTGATGACCCGATTTTGATAGAAGATGAGAGTGAAATTTCTGGCATAGATTTAAGCTATGACAAATATTTTTTAGTAGTTCAAACAACCTTTTCAATGAAAAAAGCTGAAGACTTTATCTGTAAAATTTCAAAACTTATGAAAGAGGCTGGAAAGGAATTTGATTATAGTAACACGATTTGTTCTGCACAAAAAATAATTAATAAGTCTGCTGAAAAGTTAGCACGTGAAGTAACTGTCATGATTGTGCTTGGTGGCAAAAATTCAAGCAATACTAAGGAGTTATATAATAATATGTCAAATCGTGTAAAATCGTATTTAGTAGAAAATCTTGATGAAGCAAAGGAGCTTGTTGATAATGGCTTGATAACATCAAGTGATATAATAGGCATTACCGCAGGGGCGTCAACTCCGAAGGAAGATATTTTGCAACTTAAAAATTTCTTTGAAAACTTAAAAGAAAAATAATAAGATTAAAAATTAAATGATTAAAAGGTAAAGATTATAGACTTTGATAGTTTGTATTTGTTGATTTATTGAGATTTAATTATGTTTTTTAATACTAAAATCATAGTGAATGCAAAAATTGGATAACTAAAAAATTTCTAGTCCATACAGCATCACCTTTTTTTTAATATCTATTTCACAACTAAAATTTAGGTACATTTTATAAAGAAGTTTGTCGTACATAGTTTTTGCATCATACTAATGTTTTACAATTCATTTTATTTGTGATTTGTTAAAAAGTTTAAAGATTTAATTGTACTATCAAAATAATTAAAAAAACATATTTTTATAAAAAAATTAATAAAAAAGTCAATTAAAATTTAAAAAAATCAAAAAAAAGAAGATAAATCACAACTTATGTTTAAATATCTTCTCTTTTTTGTAATTATTTGATAAAAAAAGCATTAAAAAATGAAAATCATATTAAATTTTAGTTAAATTGTAATAAAATTTAATTAAGTTGCCACTGGATATATTGGGGTGTCAAAGAAACCTGGGCAACTTTCAGAAGTTGATGAAACTTGACATGGTGGTATTATCGGATATCCGAAGGATGGAATGAGTAAGTCAACTACTGCAACAACTTTTAGTATAATTTGGGTACAACCAGTTACTGTAAAGATATTTGGCTCTGTAAACGTTCCGATTTGAGATGAGAATTGAACGCTGGCTATAATATCCACTGGAGTTAAAGAAGGTTGAGGTACAAAGAGTATAACACTTCTAGGTACTGTATAAGTTGCTCTCGCAGTTCCCACTACTCCATTCGCATCACGATAAGTGATTGTGACAGGTACACCTATATCGAGAGAAACTGTCGCATAGTTTGGATTTGCTTCAAGTCGTGTTATTGTTAGGTTAGATATAGTTGGTGTTGTACTTGACGTCACTGCAGATATAAATGTTAGTGGTAATGTGGGATTTGCAGGGTTGAAGCCCTCAGCTGTCAAGATAATACCATTTTCAGTAATTTGTGATAAACACGCATCAAAAACTTTTGTTGTTTCTATGACTACTTTTTCACAAATATTGTTTAGATTTGCACTTGTTATTGGCATAGGGCGATTTTGATTTTGATTGTTGATGTAAAAAGACATAAATATTCTCCTTTTCTTCTTGCACTGTTGCAAGATGTACGATAATATGTATGCTCAAATTGTTCAATTTGTCACAATTTAAAAAACACAAAAATATATTGACGTAAGTTTTCTTATTGTGGTATAATAAAGCATGATGTTTGGCGAGGATTGTCGTTAAGTGTCAAATCTAAGGAAAAAGCATATTATGTGTGTTATGGAACAGAATACAAAAATTTATAAGGTTACTCTTACAGCAGTAGAAGAAAAAAAGTTGTATTTAAACGGACTTTTAGCTGCGTATTACGATTTGTGCAAAATGAATAAAAATCAAAAAGGTTTTTATAATAGTGGGCTATATAGATCATATTTATGTTTACGTAAACAAATAGATGAATTAAGTGTATGTCATGAAAATGATGAGTTACTATGTGTAAGGCTAACTCAAGTTTATGACGAATACCTAGATTCTTATATGAAATATTGCGATAAACATATGGCGGTGAAAAGTCTTGAAATGCAAAATTGTGAGGAAGAAAGGGTAAAACAATAGTTTTGCTCTTTTATTTGCTTGTTTTAGGCTTCAAATATGCTAAAACGCTAGTGGAGTGAAAAACATGTTTTAGAAATTTGCTAATATACACCACTTGACAAAGTAAACACGAAGATGGGAAAGAGTGAATGTCTTTACTTGTTCTTTTACTAGGGGTGCAGATACTACTATGGTAGAAATAAAAAAACTGGATTTATTGATAAAAAAATGTGTTTTTTTTAAAAAAAATCTATTAAAAAGTCAAAATATATTGTAAAAAAAAGGAGAAAGTATGATTTTAGATATTGAAAAAGAAAAGCTTACAAGTTTAAGAAATGACTTTGATTTTATTAAGGAGTGTCTTTGACAAGAATAAACTTGAACAAAGAGCAAATGAACTTAAAGAAAAAACTCTTTCTTCAGATTTTTATTTAGACTCAAATGCTTCATTAAAAGTTGGCAAAGAAATAAAGACAATAGAGCATAAATTAGAGATATTAAACACACTACAAAACTTATTTGACAATATAGATGTATATATTGAACTCTTATCTGAAACAGATGATATGCAAATGTATAGTGAGTTGAAAGAATCACTTAGTACATTAGAAAAGACTCTTGAAAAAGCAAAATTAGAAAATTTACTTTCTGGAAAATATGACAATTATAATGCCTTGCTCACCCTTCATGCAGGGGCAGGTGGCACTGAGGCTCAAGATTGGGTGTCGATGCTTTTTCGGATGTATCAAATGTATGCCGATCGGGTGGGTTATAAAGTAAAAATATTGGATGTTTTAGATGGTGATGAAGCGGGATATAAAAGCATATCTTTTGTGGTGTCAGGTGATTACGCCTATGGCAAACTCAAATGTGAAAAAGGTGTTCACAGATTGGTGAGAATTTCACCATTCGATGCAAATGCTCGCAGGCATACATCATTTGCCAGTCTTGAAGTCATGCCAGAAATTGAGGAGGCGCCAGATATTGTCATCAGACCAGAGGATTTAAAAATTGATACCTTTCGTTCTTCAGGTGCAGGTGGACAACATATCAACAAAACAGAGTCGGCTATTAGAATCACTCATATTCCAACAGGTATTGTAGTTTCGTGTCAAACTGAGAGATCTCAGGTTCAAAATCGTGAAAATGCAATGAAAATGCTTTATAGCAAACTTGTTGAAAAGCAAGAAAGTGAAGAACTTGAAAAATTAGCATCAATTAGAGGTGAGATTAAAAAGATAGAGTGGGGAAGTCAAATTCGCTCCTATGTGTTTTGTCCTTATACTCTAGTAAAGGACCACAGGACGGGTTATGAAGATAGCAATATTCAAGCAGTGATGGATGGTAATATCGAAGAATTTATCAATGCTTATCTTAAAGCAATGGCATAATCAATTTTATTGTTTTGTTAGATTTTTTTGTATTTTTTGTAGAAAATTAACGTTTTTTTTTAATAAAATATGTAAAATTATGCTAAAATTTATTAAAATTATAAAATAAGGGATGACTATGAAAACATATTTGCAGTTAGCAAAAGAGAAGTTTGAAAAATTAAAAACTAAAAAAGATGTAATAATTTTGTCTGTTGAAAGTTCATGTGATGAAACAAGTGTTGCAGTAGTGCGAAATGGCAGGCATGTTTTATCCAATGTTATTGCATCGCAGATAGAAATTCACAAGCGGTTTGGTGGAGTTGTACCTGAGATTGCCTCACGAAATCATGTGACTGCAATTTCGAACATTTATAGGCAGGCATTAAATGAGGCGAATATTACCGAGAAAGATATTGATGCGGTGGCTGTTACGTATGGTGCTGGCTTAATTGGAGCATTACTTGTGGGAGTAAATTTTGCAAAAGGGTTGGCATATTCTTTGAAAGTTCCACTTATTGCAGTTAGTCATATAGAAGGACATATAGCTGGAAATTACATTTCTTTTGAAAGTTTAAAACCACCATTTGTTTGTTTAATGATAAGTGGTGGACATACAATGATTTTAGATGTTGAAGATTATAATAAGTATACCATTTTAGGTTCAACATTAGATGATGCTGTGGGAGAGTGTTATGACAAAGTGGCAAGAGTGCTAAAAGAACCATACCCTGGTGGACCTAATATTGATAGACTTGCAAGCAAAGGGAAAAATCAGGTTGCTTTTAATTATCATAGCGAAACTCATGGATTTAATTTCAGTTTTAGTGGATTAAAGACTGCTGTTGTCAATTATGTTCATAATCACGAACAGAAGGATGAATATTTTTCAAAAGAGGATGTGGCATACTCTTTTCAAAATATTGTTATAGATGAATTAGTTAGTAAAGCCATTAAAGCATGTCAAAGATGTGGCAAGGACAAACTTGTGGTAGCAGGTGGTGTGAGTGCAAATTTATCACTTAGGACTAGACTTGAAATAGAGGGTGATAAATATGGTATACAATGCTACTATCCACAACTCAAATATTGTACAGATAATGGTGCGATGATTGGAGCGATGGCATATTACTATATAAAGGATGGTATAGGGCTTGCTGATTTATCATTAACTGCAAAACCGACAGGGAAAATAATGGTAAAAAAGTAGTAAAATAAGAATAGCAGACAAAATGGGAGACTACTAAAAAAATGATAAAATTTAAAATATTTTTGCAATTTTTACACTATTTTTGCAATTTTTAGTGAAAATTTTTTAAATTTATTAATATTTTAGTTCGAAATTTACCTAAATAGAAAAATAGTTTTTTATATACCTAATTTGTTGAGTTAAACAATTTTATATTGCTATAAAGGTATTAATGTGTCGGAATTGTGTAGTATATATAAATTGTAATCTCATCCTATAAATACCAAATGAATACTTATTTATTTTAAGAAAAATTAAATTAATTGTGGAGGATAAAATGGAATTATTAGCACCAGCAGGGAATTTTGAAAAATTACAATCGGCATTGCATTTTGGAGCTGACGCTGTTTATTTAGCGGGGAAGTCGTACGGACTTCGTGCATATGCAGGCAATTTTTCAGACAAGGAACTAGAAGAGGCGGTGAAACTTGCACACTCTTTGAAGAAAAAGGTATACATCACTCTCAACATAGTGGCACGAGATAGTGATTTTGAGGGTATAGACAATTATCTAGAATTTTTAGAAAAATTGAAAGTAGATGCACTGATAGTGTCGGATATCGGGTTGATTTACTATATACGAAAGAAGTTTCCAAATCTTACCTTGCATGTCAGTACGCAAGCGAATATTACAAATTCCTTTTCAGGCAAATTGTTAGCAGAATTAGGCGTTAAACGTTTAATATTAGCACGTGAACTGAGTCTTGATGAAATAGCACAAATCAGGAAAAACTTGCCTAAAAAAATAGAGCTTGAAGTATTTGTGCATGGAGCAATGTGTATGGCTTATTCGGGTAGGTGTTTACTATCTAACTACTTAACAGGTCGGGATTCAAATCATGGTGAATGTGTGCAGGCTTGTCGATGGAAATACATGGTAAGAGAAGTTTCTAGAGATGATGAGTTAGAAGTTACGGAAGATGAAAAAGGCACATACATTTTCAATAGTAAGGACTTGTGTATGATAGAACATCTTAAAGAACTTGAAGAGATTGGCATTGATAGTATCAAAATTGAAGGACGAATGAAGTCGGCTTATTATGTTGCAACGGTCACACATGCTTATCGAGTTGCACTTGATAACTTGGATAAGAAAGTAAACAAAAATATTATATCCGAACTTGGCAAGGTAAGTCATAGGAGATACACCACTGGTTTTTATTTTAAAAATAATGAAAGTCGAGAATATTTACTTGATTCTACTCCAGTGCAAGAAAGTGAGTTTGTAGCAGTTGTGATTAGAGCGGGGGATGGCAAGACTGTGGAAGTGGAAATGAGAAACAAGTTTGAAGTTGGACAGGAGTTGGAAATTTTATCAAAAAATGATAATTTTTTCTTGAAAAAGTTAAAAATTAGTGATATTTTTGATGAAAATGGTGAAAAAATATCAACTTGCCAAAAAGTTCAACAACACGTAGTTTTATCCTGTGAGTATCCTCTTGAGGTGGGGGATATTCTTAGAAGATAGAGTTGTTTAGAAGATAGTTGTTTTATTTAAAAGTGCTAAAATAATTAAATTTTGTTGACTTTGTCAATTAGATGAGGTATAATGTTTTTATGGAAATTAAGAAAAAGGGTTTAAAGAAAGTAGAAGATGTAGAAGGGATGTATCATCTTGCCTATATAGAGGGAAAGGAGCGAATAGCAAATGCTAAAACTTTTATCATTTCTGCACTATGCTACTTACTCTTATTCACGGGATTAATTGTCATATTTACAATATTTTCTGGACTCAATTTTTATCTTATCGGTTTTGAATTGATTTTTATTTTAATTTTCTTTGTCATGTTTTTTGTTGGAAAAAGGGAAAAGAAAAAAGGAATTAACGAGTGTCTGTATGCAGTCAATCGTTCAAACGAGTGGGCAGTTGTTCATAAAAAGGCCAAAGAAAAAAAAGTGCGAAAATCTACGATTAAAGTTATTTCAACTGATATTGAAAAATATGGTGAGAGAAAAACTCACAAGCAAAAAAAAGCAAATCGTAAAAAACGAAGAATTATATACAAAAATAGTAAAGAAAAAGGAATATGATAGTGTGTATTATATAACATACTATCATATTTTTTAATTATGTAATCATCTTTTTTTGATAAATATGAGTTTTAATAAGTTTGACTATCCAGCTTATCAGATAAAACATTAAAACATAGATTGCTAGTACAATTAGATATACAATTTGATATGGAATCGCTAACTCTAGTTCGAGTGGGTCATTTACCATGTACATATAATCTGAACCTGGGAAAATAACAAAATTTAAAAGTGCACCCCAGGCAAACATAATTGCAAAGCATAAATATGGTTGCCAAATTTTTTTAAATTCAAATTTAACAATACCTAAAGTTATTAAAATAACAGAAGTAACAAATCCTAACATGTGTGAAAATGTGCTGTAAATACAAGTGAATGACATATAAGTACGATTGAGTCCAACAGCGGGATAGAGCAAAAATACAAGTGTGGCTATAAGGCCTCCGATTGCACCAAAATTTAATAGCATTTTATTACGGCTGAAAACTGCAACTATAAGTACCCAAACCATAACTGAGCAAATATGCATCGGGAGAAGAATTTTGAATACACTTTCTACTGTATAGTCTGACTCAATTATTAAATTTACAACACGGGATGCAATCTCAAAGAATAAGAAAATGCCACCAAATACATACAACAAAATTCTCTTTGCCTTTTCACTTTTTTTGTAGAAAATAAGCGAAAACATCACACATAATACAAGAGTTATTGCAAGGACTATGATGTGTCGTGTATTATAAAGATATTCCGATTTTGGCAAAGTTGGATTATTTTGATTTGTCCAAAAATCACTAAATGACACCTGTACCTCCTATAAAACTTTAAAATAGTAGTTTGACTTTTAGTTAACTATATAAATATATATATCATTATCTAAATATAAATGTAAAGCATTTTAGTATATAATTTATAAAATCCTTATTAAAAAGATTTAGTCAATTAAAAAGCAAGACAAAAGACGTCTTATACTTTGAAAAAATGCTTTTTTCTTTATGTATGCTTTCCACTAAATAACTTATTTAAAAAAAATTAAAAAAAGTTGTCAAAAATGTTTGACATTTTTATTTTAGGGTATTATAATAGTGCTAGCAATCAAAAAGATAGAGTGCTAACAATGTGAATATTTAGATTGCTAACGCATATAAATATATTGATTGTAATTAAACAACGGGAGGAGGAATGGAATTATCGGAGCGAAAAAAACAGATTTTATGTCTTGCGATTGAAGAGTACATCAAAGATAGTTGTCCTATAACTTCTGGCGGGGTGAGTGAACATTTCAAAGTTTCAACGGCAACACTAAGAAATGAGCTAAATTCTTTAGAAGCTATGGGGTATTTAAAACAACTGCATACCTCTGGTGGTAGAGTACCGACAGCACTTGGATATCGATATTATGTTGAGAACATGTTATCCGAGATTTCGGCAAGTCAGCAAGAGCTTGTAGCGGTGCAATCACTTCTTAGTGATCGAAGTAATAACATGATTGATATGGTAAGTCAAATTGCAAAGATTATTTCCAAAGAGACTAATTTACCCACTGTGATTATGTTGAATGGAATTGATTCTTTAAAACTGACTGATATACAGATTGTCAAGATGTTAGGTCAAAAGTGTATGGTATTGATTGGTACAAATTCTGGGTATATAAGCGACACGATAGAAAGTTGTGCTACTTCACAAGATTGTGAAGATGTCAGCAAGTTGTTGTGCGAATACTTTAAGGGTGAGACAATATCATATATGTTAGACAACATTTCTACAATATCAAGTGGAATCAAAAGCGAAATTTCGGGATTTAGTTCTATTATAACTGGTATAATTTCGGGCTTAGAGAAGATACGAAAGCGTAAAATGTTATCTGATACGACCAGTATAAAGACTTTGGTTGAAAAGGATAGTTTAGCAGCTACGAAAGTTTTGGATCTTCTCGAAAATGAAAGCGAACTTGCGGAAAAACTTTCAGATGCACAGGGGCAAATCACGGTAGATATATCCGATGAAGAGGATTCATGTAGTGTGGTTAAAGCACCTATTGAATTTGATGGAAATCAACTTGCATGTATAGGTGTGTTAGGACCACAAAATATGGATTATCTCAAAATTGCTGGGGCAATCAAAGTTATTTCTGAATGTTTAAACAATGAAAAAGGAGATGCGTAAATGTCAAAAAAAGATAAAAAATGTAATTGCTCACCTGATTGTGATTGTGGTTGTCAAGAGGGTGAGCCATGTACTTGTGATGACGAAGAGTGTGCTAGTCACAACTTAGATAAAGAGCAGGAAAAGTGCCACGGCTTGCACGACTGCGATTGTCAAGAAGGTAAGCCAAACACTTGTGACGAAGAAGAGAGTGAATGTGACTGCATAGATGAAAAGATAACTGCACTTGAAAATAAATCAAACGAGTATCTTATTTTACTTCAAAGACTTCAAGCGGAATTTGAAAATTTTCGCAAACGTACGCAAGAAGATATGGAGCGTGAAAAAGATAGAGCAAAAGCCGAGGTTATATCTGTATTCTTACCTTGTTTAGATACTTTTGCGGTAGCTAAAAAGACAATTACGGATGAAAATATCTTAAAAGGCTTTAATATGATTGAAGAAAAGATTGTCACAGCCTTAACTGAACTAGGTGTTGAAAAAATACAAGGAGTGGGCAGTATATACAATCCAAATTTGCATGAGGCCATAGCTTGTGTAAAGCGTGAGGGAGCGAAAGAGGAGGAAATCTTAGAAGAATACCAGTCAGGTTACATTTTTAAAGGCAAAGTCATACGATTTGCAAAGGTCGTAGTAAATAAGTAAGAAAAATTGATTACAAATGTTAAATTTTAAAAACATCAAATACTAAATTATATAAATATAAAAAAGGAGAATTATTATGAGTAAAATTATAGGTATTGATTTAGGTACAACAAATTCATGTGTGGCAGTAATGGAAGGCGGAAAACCTACTGTTATTGCAAATGCGGAGGGAGATAGAACAACTCCATCCGTGGTGGCTTACACAAAGGACGGCGAACGTTTAGTTGGTAAGGTAGCTAAACGTCAAGCTATTGTCAACTCTGAAAGTACAGTAATGTCCATAAAACGAGAGATGGGCAGTGATTACAAAGTTAAACTTGCAGGTAAAGAGTACACACCTCAAGAGATTTCAGCTATGATACTTTCAAAACTTAAACAGGATGCTGAAAGTTATCTAGGCGGAAAGGTGACACAAGCGGTTATAACTGTTCCAGCTTACTTTAACGATGCTCAACGTCAAGCTACAAAAGATGCAGGTAAAATAGCAGGACTTGAAGTCCTCAGAATTATCAACGAACCTACTGCAGCTGCTCTTGCCTATGGACTTGATAAAGGTGAAAACAAAAATCAAAAAATATTAGTCTATGACCTTGGTGGTGGAACATTCGATGTATCCATACTTGAAATTGGTGATGGAGTATTTGAAGTTCTTTCAACTAATGGTAACACAAGACTCGGTGGAGATGATTTTGACAATAGAATAATCGATTATCTTGTGGAGACTTTCAAAAAAGAAAATGATGGCATGGATTTAAGTACGAATAAGCCAGCAATGCAAAGACTTAAAGAAGCTGCAGAAAAGGCAAAAATTGACCTTTCAGCAACTCCTAAAACTACAATATCTTTACCATTTATTACAGCAGATGCTAATGGGCCAAAACATCTTGAAGTGGAACTTACACGTGCTAAATTTGACCAAATCACTGAGGATTTAGTTAAAGAAACGATTGATTGTACAGTAAAAGCCCTCAAAGATGCAAAACTATCAAAGGATAAAATTGATAAGGTTATTATGGTTGGTGGGTCAACAAGAATTCCAGCCGTTTTTGAAGAGGTTAAAAATTTCACAGGTAAAGAGCCATTTAAAGGTATCAATCCTGATGAATGTGTAGCTGTCGGTGCAGCAATTCAAGCGGGAGTTTTAGCAGGTGATGTTAAAGATGTGCTACTTCTCGATGTTACACCACTATCTTTGGGTATTGAAACATTGGGTGGAGTATTTACTAAACTTATTGAAAGAAATACAACTATACCAACTAAAAAATCACAAATCTTTTCGACGGCAGTCGACAATCAACCGGGCGTAGATATTCATGTGCTTCAAGGGGAAAGAGAATTTGCAAATCAAAATAAGACCTTAGGAAGATTTCAACTTTCTGATATTCCACCAGCACCTCGTGGCGTTCCACAAATCGAAGTAACGTTTGATATTGATGCTAATGGTATTGTAAAGGTATCTGCAAAAGATTTAGGCACAAATAAGGAACAAAACATTACAATCACCGCTTCTTCTAATCTTAAAGAAGAGGATATTGAAAAAGCTATAAAAGAAGCCAAAGAACACGAAGAAGAGGATAAGAAACGTAAAGAGTTTGTTGAAACAAAGAATCAAGCTGACAACATGGTATACAGTCTTGAAAAAATGTTGAAAGAAAATGGTGATAAACTCTCTGCTGATGATAAAAAGAAACTTGAAGATGAAATTGAAAAAGCTAAGAAAGAATTTGAAAGCACAGACATCGAAGTTATTAAGAAAGAACTAGATGAGCTTACAAAAGTTTCAAATGATGTATTTACAAAAATGTATCAAAATGCAAGTGCTAACGCTCAACAAAATCAAGACAATTCACAAGGTGATCAAAAGTCATCAAATAATGACTCTGACCCTGATGTTACTATAGAATAGTCAATAAGAGCAAAGTGCTACTTAGGTAAATTAAATTGTTAAATTTAAGGAAAAATAAATGGCAAATAAAGATTATTATGAGATATTAGGTGTGAGCAAAGATGCGAGTGCTGATGATATTAAGTCAGCATATCGCAGACTTGCCAAAAAATATCATCCAGACTTAAATAAGACTCAAGAGGCGGCAGAAAAATTCAAGGAAATTAATGAAGCCTATGAAGTGCTTTCAGACGACACAAAGCGAGCAAACTACGATAGATTTGGTTCGGCAGATGGAAATTCATTCGGGGATGGCAATGGCTTTTCAAGTGGTGGATTTTCTGACTTTTTTGGCGGAAATAGTGGTGGATTTTCGGATATCTTTTCCGACATCTTTTCGGCATTTGGTGGTGGTAAAAGTTCCTCACGTGTTATGGAGAAGGGTGAAGATATCAATGTACGATTGAACTTAACCTTTGAAGAGGCAGTATTTGGAGTAAAAAAGAATATAATAGTAAATAAACTTGAAACTTGCTCAGCTTGTTCAGGCACGGGGGCAAAGGGGGGAACTGCTTATGCAACTTGCCCAGACTGTCATGGTACGGGTAGAGTTAGAGTGCAGAAACAAACCATGTTCGGCACATCCATAACTGAAATGGGGTGTACACGATGTAATGCCACGGGCAAAATTATCAAAGATAAGTGTGACGTCTGCAATGGTAAAGGGTATAAAAAAGTTTCAAAAGAGATATCACTTACTATTCCAGCAGGTATAGATGATGGTCAAACAATGCGTGTTAGAGGGGAAGGTAATGCTCCAACAAGACAGGGAACGCCGGGCGATTTAAACGTGTCAATTTCGGTAAGTAAACATGCCATATTTACAAGAAATGGCAAGGATTTATCATTCGACTTGTATCTTCCATTTACAAAGCTTTTACTTGGTGCTAAGGTGGAAATTCCTATCTTAAATGGCAAATTTACACTTGATATCAAAGAGGGGACAATCAGTGGCACAGTTATGAGGCTTAAAGGTAAAGGTGTAAAAGAACTTAATCGGAATTCTTATGGCGATTTATTAGTCACACTCAAAGCAGAGCCACCTAAAAATCTCGATAACAAGACACGTGACCTTTTGACACAAATAGATGGTGCAGTATCTGAAAATATGTATCCACGATATAAAAATTATCTTGATAAATCAAAAAATTTGTAAAATATTACAAAAAAATAAAAAATTTTCAAAAACTTTAAAATTTTTTGAAAAAAGAGCAAACTATCGTGTTTTTCGTCAAAATTCGCTTGCAAATTGGCGTGTAATATGATACAATAAAAGGTAAAATTAAATTTAAGGAGATATAGAATGTTCAAAAGTACAATAGAGAAAAACAAAGTCAGTTTAAAGATAAGTGTAAAGCGGACTTTGTGGAACGAAACTGAAGAAAAAGTTTACGAGAAACAGAAAAACAAGTTTTCTATTCAAGGTTTCAGAAAGGGTAAAGCACCTTTGGGAGTTGTCAAGAAAAATTATGGTGAAAACGTCTTATTTGAGGATACTTTAAACGAAATAGTAAACAAGGAATACGCTCAATTTTTAGACGAAAATCAAAACATAATTCCAGTGGAAAATCCAGCACTTGCAATCGATAAGTTTGATGATGAGGATGTCGAAGTTACTCTTACTTTTGCAATAATGCCAGAGGTTGAATTTGATATTTCAAAGGTAAAAGTCACAAAAAAAGCTGTCAAAGTTACCGAAAAAGAGGTAGGTAAAGCTATTGAGGACTTTGCTGAAAGTCATGCTCGTTATGAAGAGGTTAAAGATGCACCTTGTAAATTAGGCGATTATGCAACTATTGATTTTGAGGGGAAGATTGACGGCAAGGCTTTTGATGGTGGCACTGCAAAAGATTATAGACTCGAAATTGGTTCTAAAAGTTTTATTGAGGGATTTGAAGAACAGGTTATAAACATGAAAATTGGAGAGACAAAGGACATAAATGTTACTTTTCCGACCGCATATCATGTTAAAGATTTACAAGGTAAACCTGCTGTCTTTACAGTAACACTAAATAAAATTGAACAAAAACAAGTTCCAACTGTGGATGATAAGTTTATTTCTGACACGACGGAATTTGAGACGCTTGAACAATACAAAGATGATGTTAAAAAACATCTTAAAGAGCATGCACAGGAACATGCAACACAAGATGCAAGAAATGAAATCATTGATAAACTTGTAGAGCAGGTGGAAGTGGAAATTCCTCATTCTATGATTCATGAAGAAATTCACAATATGATAGATGATATGACACAAAGACTTTCATATCAAGGTGTAACTTTCGACACGTATTTAGAGCATATTGGCAAGACACGTGAAGAATATGAAAATGATATGCACCCACAGGCAGAGAAGTCTGTTAAAGCTAGGTTAGTTCTTCAAAAAATTATAAAAGACAATGACCTTAAAGCAAGTGAAATAGAACTTAATGACAAGATTAGTGAATTTGCAAAGCAATATGGTCAAGAAGTCGAAGAATTTAAGAAAAACCTTGGAGAGAATGGGCTTAGGTACATTGAAAATCAAGTTGTAAGTGATAAATTGTATGCTTTTCTTGAAAAAAGTTGTATTGTAGCTAAGTAAACTATTCCATTTGCAGAAAATATAACTTCGTAAGTTATACTTATTGCAAGCAAATTAATTTAAAAGGAGATAATTATGTTAATTCCAACCGTCATTGATCAAACTGGTGGTTCAGAGAGAGCGTACGATATTTACTCTCGTTTGCTCGAAGATAGAATTATATTTTTGACAGGAGAGGTAAATGACCAAAGTGCAAATGTGATAATTGCACAATTAATATACCTTGAAGGGAAAGACCCAGATAAGGATATATTCTTTTACATCAATAGTCCTGGTGGTAGTGTTACCGCAGGTATGGCTATTTATGATACCATGAAATACATCAAATGTGATGTATCAACTATATGTATTGGTATGGCTGCATCTATGGGGGCATTCTTGCTTTCTAGTGGTACAAAAGGTAAGAGATTTGCTTTGCCTAATAGTGAAATAATGATACATCAACCATTAGGAGGAGCGCAAGGGCAGGCTAGCGATATTGAAATTCAAGCACGCCATATTCAAGAAACAAAAGCTAAACTTAATAAGATACTATCTGAAAACACTGGCAAAGCTTTAAAAACAATCGAAAAAGATACTGATCGTGATAACTATATGACAGCACAAGAAGCAAAAGATTATGGGCTTGTTGATGAAATATTTATAACACGCAAAAATAAGGAGAAGTAGTATGGCAAATGGAAATTCAAAAGGAGATGACTTTGTAGCATTTTGTTCGTTTTGTGGCAAATTTCAAGAAGGGCAAAGCAAATTAATTGCAAATCCTAATGGGGATGCGTTTATTTGTCCAAATTGTGTGGCACTTTGTAATGAAATAATCTCCACAGATACGGAAAAGAAAAACGCTACTGCACCTATTAAACTTCCAACTCCAGCTCAGATAAAGAAACAACTTGACGAGTATATTATAGGACAAGATGAAGCAAAGAGAGTTTTATCTGTTGCTGTCTATAACCATTATAAACGTATCAATTATAATAGTTTGCCCCTTAGGGAGCGTCGTGACGATGTAGAACTTGAAAAGAGTAATATTCTTATGGTAGGTCCTACTGGTTCGGGTAAGACGCTACTTGCTAAAACACTTGCAAAAATTTTGCAAGTACCATTTGCATGTGCCGATGCTACAACTCTAACCGAGGCAGGCTATGTTGGTGATGATGTAGAAAACATTCTTTTAAAGTTAATACAAAACGCTGACTATGACATTAAGAAGGCTCAAAGAGGGATAATTTATGTCGATGAGATAGATAAGATTGCGAAAAAGACTCAAAACGTTTCTATAACTCGGGATGTTGCAGGTGAGGGTGTACAGCAAGCACTTTTAAAGATTATCGAAAGTACAGTTGCTTCTGTTCCTCCACAAGGTGGGAGAAAACATCCTCATCAGGAACTTTTGCTAATAGATACAACCAACATATTATTCATTTGTGGTGGGGCATTTGTTGGCTTAGACAAGATTATTGAAAAACGTGGCGAGGGAACCTCACTCGGATTTAATGCAGACGTGAAGTCCAACAAAGACAAAGTAGTGCCAAAAGCAGGTGATATAGAGCCAGATGATTTAATCAAATTTGGCTTGATTCCTGAATTTGTAGGCAGACTTCCTGTTGTGACTACACTCAGTGAACTTGACCTTTCAGCTCTCAAACACATTTTAACAGAGCCTAAAAATGCAATTATAAAACAATATAAGAAGCTTTTAGGTATGGAAAATGTAGAACTTGAATTTACAGATTCAGCAATAGAAGCAGTGGCAAAAAAAGCGTTGGAACTTAAAACAGGAGCAAGAGGGTTGCGTACCATTCTTGAATCTAAGATGAATGACCTTATGTTTAATTTGCCAAGCGAAATTGATGTGAAGAAGGTTATTATCGATGCAGATTTTATTAACGATGATAATAAAGCTCCACAAATTATCAGAAAAGCCGAAGATAGTTCAGACTCAACAGATGTTTTAAAGGCAAGTGTAAACTAAATTCGAATTATAAAAAAACTTGCTTTAATAAAGTAACATATAATTGCCAGAATTAATTTTGGCAGTTTTTTTATGCTTATAAAACAACTCTATTTACATGCGACTATATTGAAATATAAATCTCAACTTTCGTTTTCTCTTGATTTTTAAGATGATTTTTTTGAAAAAAATAAAAATAGGGCAAAAATTTATTATTTTATTGCCTTTTTATCAAAAAAAATAGGTAAAAACCTATTTTTTTACTATTGTTGATGTATTTGTATTATTATGTTCAATAACCTTCCATTTAACGTTCTTTTTAAATATTGCTGTGATATATATAGGGAGATATTGACATAAAAAGAGGGGATTATATAGTATTGTAATCAATTTATTTTTACGAGAAAGATTGATTTTCTTTTTTTCCAAACTTACTAGGTACCATGAGTAAAGACAAAGCACGACATATGTGGCTAAAAGTACCAAAGCAAAATACAAAAAACACCAATAAAAATCACTCTGTTGCATTGCAAGTCCGACAAATCCTAACACCATCATGCAAATAGCATAAATAAGCACACTGGCTATGAGTATTGCAACTGGTATAACGCTAAGACCAAACTCCAATTTAGCTAATTTATTTTCTTTTGTGGTAAAAAAACTTTTAAAAATTTTATTTTGATATTTGCTACAAACTTGAATATGACCTTTGCACCAACGCACACGTTGAGTCCAACTTTGCTTAAAACTTTCAGGCTGTTCATCGTAAAATTCTGTGTTTTCGTTATATGTTGATTTTAAGTTATTTAGTACTGCAAAATTACTCAATTCAGCATCTTCAGTTAATGTTTGAAAAGGCCAACCATGAAGATTATCAATGATACTAGCACGAATGTAGAAACCTGTGCCACTTACAAGTACTGTATGCAAAAATCTTGCTCTGGCTTTATTAGTACAGGTGTTAATCATAGAGAAGGTTAAGGCTGAACAAGAAGCAATTCTACCATTATTCCAATTACTTGAATTTCGATAAGATAGTGCCATATCGTATCCCTCGTCAAAGCACTTATTCATTTCGTAAATAAAATTTTCTTTAACCACATTATCAGCATCAAATATGAAATATGCCTCATATTTTTTATCTGATTTCTCTTGTTGAATATATTTAATTGCCTGATCTAATGCTCCACCTTTAGTTTTTACATCAAGATTTGGACGGACGAAAACTTCAACATTTTTATAGCTTTTGCAAATATTACAGGTAGGGTCGTCTGTGCTTTCAACAATGACATAGATATCGTACAATTCTTTTGGATATGACTGAGCCGACAAACTTTTCAACAGATTGTCAATGACCTTACTTTCATTACGAGCAGGCACTAATATGGCATATTTATGTTTAATTTTTGCTCTTTTGAATTTGTATGCTGGGTGACGAGCATAGATATGATAAAATATTTTAGTCGAAAGTGAGATAATGGATAAACAGAGCATACCAATAAAAATCCAATTTATCACACCGATAACGTTTTTATACATAGAGATTCCTTTGAGTTATTTGAAGTAGAGTTTATATCATTACAATAATTTTCAACTGACCAACACATAGTGTGATTGTAGTTTAAAAATTAGTATGATTTTGTGTTTAACAATATATAATATCATATTTTGTCTTTTAATATCAAATAATTTAGCGAATTTGTAGAAATAATTATGAATAAAAGAGCATAGTGATGTGTACTGTGGCGTAAAGTATACGAAGTTATGGATAGCCTTGAGGTTATTTTTTTATTATACAAAATAAAGTACAGTACGTATCATGGTAAAAGTGGCATTATTAAAATACTAAAAAGCAAATTAAACATATATAAAAATCTCATTGTCACATATTATTTATTTGTCCTATTATAATAATCCACAATTATTCAAATTTCGCAAATTTTTTACATAATAAAATATCTGCCTATCTAATACGATTTGATAAGGAGAAAAAATGCTAGAAAAATTGCTTCCACAAGAAATTGCGAAAATTATAGAACAGCGTGTCGGAGTTCGGGCGATAAATGAGATACGAATAAGGGCGGGACAACCTATTCTTCTCAATTTGGGTAGTGGCAAAGTGTATCTAAGTGAAGACGGCACAACCACAAGTGAAAAAAATGCAATTATTGCCACTTCAATAATGATTGAGGACTTAGTGTTTCGAGCTAGTGAATGTTCAATATACTCAGTGAACGAACAAATAAAACGTGGATATGTGATGGTTTCAGGCGGTGTTCGAATTGGACTAGGGGGAAACTTGATAATCGAGAAGGGCGAAGTCAAGACTATGACAAACTTTTCGAGCGTGAATATCCGTCTGCCACATAGAGTGAATGGATGTAGTCTATGTGCATATGATGACATTATTACCGATAAACAAATTTACAATACTTTGATTATTTCTCCACCTAGTTGCGGGAAAACGACTTTTTTGCGTGATTTGATATTTGAGACGTGTGAAAGATGTTATGCCTATGATATGCTTGTGATAGATGAAAGAGGAGAACTGGATTTGGATAATAATTTAGGAAAATTTGTAGATAAAATCAGCTTTTCTGACAAAAAAACTGCATTTGAAAATGGAATACGAGCGCTTTCGCCTGAGGTCATATTCACGGATGAGATTGGTGGACGAGAAGATATAGAAGCTATCGATTTTGCTACTAAATGTGGCGTGAGCATTATTGCAACAATACATGCAAAAGACCTTTTTGAACTTCAAGCCAAAAGTGAACTTCGAAGCATCCTTAAAGACAAGGTATTCAAACGCTTTGTGGTACTTTCTAAGCATAAGGGTGCGGGAACATTTGAGGGAATGTATAACGAAAACTTTTCAAGAGTGAGGTGAAAATATGAAGTGGATTATTATTTTTGTTTTATGCTCTTTTTGCTTACTTTTTGCATACTTTTATTCGAGTAAATATAAAAAAAGACTTAAATTTTGGCAATCACTTGTAACTCTTTGCGAAAAACTCGATGTTGACATCAATTTTTCACGTGAAAAGTTAAAAAATCTAATTCAATGTTTTGATATTGGATACAAAACTCAACTCTGTGGGTTGGATAAAAATTATGTTTCATACCTTGAAGGCGAAAATGAGTTGTCAAGTGATGTGTTATTTAAGGGAATAACATTTCTAAAAGAGGGTGAAAAACAAGACCTTTTTATGTTTTTTAAAAATTTGGGACGAACAGATTGTGAAAATCAGACGAAAGAAATAAAAAACTTTAAGTTAAAATTTGAAGAGGACAAAAAACATGCTGATGAAGAGAATAAAAAATATGGAAGTGTGATTTTTAAACTAGGCATAGTTGGTGCATTATTTGTGATAGTGATTTTCATATAGAGGCATGATATGGAAATAGACATAATTTTTAAAATAGCAGGCATAGGACTTTTAACGGCAATAGTGGGGCAAATTTTGAAAAATTCAGGCAAGGAAGAAATTGCCACTATGGCTACTTTATCGGGTATAATAATTGTTTTTGTAATGGTGCTTAGTCTTATCAATGAACTTTTTGTAACAATCAAAACAATGTTTAACTTTTAGCAGGTAGCTTATGGAAATAATATTTAAAGTTGTAGGAGTCGGTGTTATAGCATCTATTGCATGCGTTATATTAAGACCTATAAAACCCGAATTTGCCATTGCAATTTCACTAGCAGGTTCATTATTAATTTTGCTTTTTATTATGCAATACCTCTCACCATTGTTTTCTAGTTTTGATGAATTAGTGTTAAAAACTGGATTAAACACAAATCTAATTTCGTTGATATTAAAAATAGTTGGAATCGGATATTTGGTGGAGTTTGGTGCGAACCTTTGCGAAGACACAGGAAATTCCAATTTAGCAGATAGGATAACGCTTGCAGGTAAAATTGTAATTTTGGTTATGGCGTTGCCGATAGTTGAGTCGATACTTGAAATAATAGTGGAAATCCTGCCATGAAAAAATTTGTAAATTTTAAGCAAAAAAACACTAAAAAATGCACAAAAAAAGTAATTTTTGCCACAATTATTGTATTTTTTTGTTTTATGACCATTCCGATAAACTTTTGTTTTGCAAATGCTATGGACTCTTCTGACCTTGCATCATCAATCGAAACGGAGACAGACAGTCAACTTAATATGTTGGATTTTTCAGATATAGATAAACTACTTGAAGGGTTAGACGACTCTGGCTCATTAGTTTTTGGTACTGATAGTTTTTTCGTTAAGATTAAAAATTTGCTTAGTGGAAGTTTAGATAGTAGCACGAGTTTTTTAAATATAATCATGGAAATTATTTTTGGAAATCTCTCAAAGTATATTCCACTGATTGCAACAATAGTTGCGATATCAATTTTAGGTGGCATAATAGATGCTGTTAAACCATTAAGTAAAAATGGGTCATTAGGAGCACTTGTCCATTTTGCTATCTACGGCATCGTTTTGATAATTGTAGGTACTGCACTTATTAAGGTGACGACAAGTGTGCAAAATGTCGTGCAGAATTTACAAAGTCAAATAAATGGACTTTTGCCCATACTTTTAACACTTCTATCAGGGCTTGGTGGTAATATATCGGTAAGTCTGTATGAACCAGCAGTTGCGATACTATCTAGTGTTATGATTGCCTTTTTTAACTTCTTTTTACTACCATTATTTCTGTTTTCGGTAGTGCTTTCAATTGTATCTAACTTTTCTCCCACAATAAAACTTAATAAATTTGTCAGTTTTATAAATTCACTATTCAGATGGTCAGTCGGGCTAGTATTTACACTATTTATGGGCTTTCTTTCTATTCAAGGAATTTCAGCGGGGACAGTTGACGGATTATCTATTCGCACTGCCAAATATGCAATTAGAAGTTATGTACCGATTGTTGGAAGTTATTTGTCTGATGGATTTAACATCATACTTGCTTCGACAGGGTTGATTAAAAATGCTGTGGGCGTTGCAGGAATAATACTTGTACTTGCTACCATACTTTCACCCGTGCTAGAACTTGTACTATTTATGATGTCACTAAAATTGATGGCGGGAATAATTGAACCGCTCGGTGACCATAACATAGCTTGCATGTTAAGTGATATTTCTAAAAGTTTGAGTTTACTTATCGCAATCATTGTAAGTATTTCATTTTCGTATATTATTATGATAGGGCTGATAATGTGTACGGCAAATTTGTGAGGTGATATGAGTAGCATTTCTTCTTATATTTTAAGTATTGCGGGCATTGTTATTTTTTCTTGTGTTTTGGATTTCATCATGCCAAGCGGGAAAATATCTAAAAATATAAAGTTAGTTTTTTCTCTTGCAACAATATTAGTTATAGTCCTGCCACTTCCTAAACTATTGAGTATTGACTTTGATTTGAATGATTATATTGTCGGGACACAAATTGAGTTACAAGAAGATTATTTATATCAAACTAACGCAAGTAAACTTTCAGCACTGACTTCGGATATAGAGAATGCACTATCTAAGGCGGGATATAGTGAAGCAGAGGTCAGCCTTTCATGTAACATTTTTGAAACAACATTTTATATAGACTCTGCAACTATCGACTTGTCACAGGCAATATTTTCGACAAATAAATCCGATGAAGAAATTCAAAATGAAATAATATCGATAGTTCAAGCATATATTGATATAGAAAAAAATCTAGTTTATGTAATTTTGCAATAAAAAAACAAAATTTTTAATTAAAAAAACATATAAAAATAATAAATTATTTCAAATCATGTTTGTAAGTTTTAATATTTTGACAAAAAAAATAAAAAAATTTAAAAAAAATAATAAAAAAGTGTAAAAAAGGTGATAAATATGGTAAAAATGACAAATTTCGTTGAAAAAATAAAAAAGATGTTTCGTTCGAAAAAAGTAATTTTAATAGTTTGTTTAGTTATCGTCTTTTGTATCATATGTGTTTTTTACCTTGCACAATTTAAAACTAGCAATGATTCAACAAATTACGACACTGTTGAAGTGGAATACTCTACAACTTTGGAGAATAAACTTAAATCAGTAATATCCAAAATCTCAAATGCTGGACAAGTTGACGTACTAGTTACTTTAGAGTCCGGATATGAATACGAATATGCAACAGAAGAAACCACTAAAACAACTTCATCGTCCTCAGGACAGGTCACTAGTACTACTTCGTCAATGGTCATCGTTTCAGGCAGTCCAGTGATTGTCAAACAAATCTATCCAAAGGTAAAAGGCGTTGTTGTGGTGGCTAGCGGGGCAAAAGATGCGTTTGTGAGAATGAGTATCATAAATGCTGTTGTCACATCGCTAGAAATAGACCAAAGTAACATTATAGTGCTATATTAAAAGGAGTTTTTATGAAAAAAAGAACAAAAATTATTATTTTATCACTTATGATTGTCTTGCTTGGTGTTACAGGTTACTTAAATATCGTGCTTAATAACTCTCTATCCTCTTCAACTACACAAACTTCCACCACAACAACTACAACTATATTTTCGACCTATCGAACAAATCGTGAATATTCACGTGATCAAGAACTATTGTATTATGATGCTATGATTGAAAGTGCATCATCAAGTGAGGAAGTAGTAGCAACTGCACAGCAAGCGAAACTAGACCTTATAGCTTTAATTGATAAAGAACTTGTTGCAGAAGGGCTTATCAAAGCTTCGGGCTTTTCCGATTGTGTTGTGTCTAAAAGTGACTCAGGGAATATAAACGTTGTGCTTAAAGCGAGTGAGGAATTGTCAGTTAGTGAGCGTGTGACTATTGCGACAATCATTAAAGAGCAATTCAACGTTACAGCAAAAAATATTATAATAATTCCCGTAGATTGATTGCAAACTTTTCTCAAATGTGGTAAAATATAATTATTATTTTATCATAAGGAGTTGTTATGGCTAAGTACAATGATGAGAGTAAGGGCAAGATAACTTGTGAAAGAAGTATTCTTTCATCAATAGTCAACCTTGCCACTAAGGAAATTAATGGTGTGGCTGGCATGGCAAGGCAAGAGGGACTTTTAAATCTGATATCAAATACCGATGACGGAGTAAAAATTCGTTTTGATAGCAGTGGTACACTTTTAATTGATGTGTATATCAATGTTTACATGAATGTGAGTGTGCCAGATATCGCATTTAAAGTGCAAGAAAATATCAGAAACTCTCTTGCGACAATGGTAGCTTTAAAGCCATTGAAAATCAATGTTCACGTTATTAATGTGGATATTCCTCGTGAGGATGCTTTATGAGAAAAGATGCAAGAATTTGTGCTTTCAAATTAATATTTGAAAGTTTTTTTGCTGTCACAAATGATGATATATTACAGGATTTGAAAAAGCAAGAGGACATTTCGTTTGCAAAAGAAATATACGAGCAGTATAAAGCTCACAGGCAAGAGATTTGTGACCTTCTTTCCTCTAATATCACCACGTATACCCTTGATAGACTTAATAAGACTGACAAGGCAATTTTGATTGAGGCACTAGTAGAAATACTCTACATAAAAACGCCGGTTGCCGTGGCGATAAACGAAGCCATAGAGATAGCAAAAACCTACTCTGAAGAAAAAAGTCCAAAATTTATTCATGGTACATTATCAAAGATTTTAAGCGATAAATAATATGGTTCAAAATGCAATAACTGTTTCACAATTTAATAATTACATCAAACAAATTTTTGATGCAGAAGAACTCCTTCATAATATAAGTATCGAAGGGGAAGTTTATGATGTCTCAAAAAGACGAAATAGTGTTTATTTTAAAGTAAAAGATAGTGAAGCGAGTCTATCATGTGTAAGTTTTATGGATATTGAAGTTACTGAGGGGGAAAAAGTAGTAATCACAGGTAGACCTAACTACTATAACAAGGCGGGAATTTTTAATTTTGTTGTTAGTAAATATGAAAAATCGGGCGAGGGAGACCTTTTTAAGAAGTTTATCGAACTGAAAGAAAAACTAAAAAATGAGGGGTTGTTTGACGAAACTCATAAAATTAAAATTCCGAGTGATATCAAGCGAATTGGTGTTGTCTCATCACGTGAGGGAGCGGTTATACGTGATATAATCAATGTTACCAAGCGAAGAAACAAAAGTGTAGATATAGTCCTTTATGATGTCAAAGTGCAAGGAAATCTAGCTGAAAATGAGATAGCAAAAGGGATAGAATTTTTAGATAATTATGATAAGGTTGATATAATTATTGTCGCACGAGGTGGTGGTAGTTTGCAGGATTTGTGGCCGTTTAACACTGAAATTGTTGCACGTGCTACATATAATTGTCAAAAACCTATTGTGTCGGCAGTAGGACACGAGACGGACTTTACTATAATTGATTTTGTGGCAGACCTAAGAGCGCCTACTCCGTCTGCGGCGGCAGAGATTGTGACAAAAGATTTTAGTGCAAGGCAAGAAAAATTTGAACTTTTATATAGTACTTACAAAAGATTTCTTTTTTCAAAGGAAAGTGAATTTTTAGAAAAGCAGAAAAGACTTATAGATGACTTCAAACTTCAACTTGAAAATCGTGCTAAGGAAGATATAACTAGACAAAAGATTTTATTTTTAGATTTTGAAAAAGTGGTACAAAACAAGGCACAACAATTTTCGTTTAACTTTGCAATTATGCTTGAAAAATTTAAACATCTCAATCCTCTTGAAACTTTGGATCGTGGTTATGCAAAGCTTGAAAAAGATCAATTCCCAGTCAAGTCGATACAGGATGTCAAGGTTGACGAAAAAATAAAAATTATTACAAATTTTGCAAAAATTGATGCAAAAATTGAAAAAATTACTAAAATTTAACAAAAAAAATGGAGAAAAAATGGAAAATTTAGAAATTTCTTACGAAGAAGCAATACAAGAATTTGAACAAATTATAAATAAGCTTTCCTCAGATATAACGTTTGATGAAAGTTTAAAATGTTTACAAAGGGGGAAAGAACTTGCTCTATTGCTTAAAAAAAAGCAAGAAGATTTTTCAGGGAAAGTGTTTGAAATAAAAAAGAGTCTTTCTGGCGAAACTTATGAGGAGGAGATTTAATAATGTACATCTCAAAAATGTTAGGGCGTAGAATTAAGGAAGTACCGAAAGATGCAAGTTTAAAAAGTCATATATATCTAATTCGTGCGGGGTATATAAAGCAAGTCTCAGCTGGAATTTATACCCTTATGCCTCCAGCATTAAAAGTAGTGCAAAATATACAAAACATTGTTCGGGAAGAAATGGACAAAGTTGGTGGGCAAGAGGTTCTTTTTCCAGTTGTTATGCCTCGTGAAATGTGGGAACTTTCGGGCAGATATAAAAGTGTAGGCAAAGAGCTTTTAAGATTTAAAGATCGAACAGGGCATGATATGGTGCTTGGAATGACTCACGAAGAAGCGTCCGTTCAGGCGTGCTTAAACACTGCCACGTCATATGATCAGTATCCATTTATGATATATCAAATTCAAACCAAATATAGAGATGAGCCTCGACCTCGTGGCGGACTTATACGTGTGCGTGAATTTACTATGAAGGATGCTTACTCATTCCACCTTTCGCAAGAGGATTTAGATTCCTATTATAAAAAGATGTATGATGCCTATGTACGTATATATAAAAGGATAGGACTTAAAAATTTCATGTCTGTAGCAAGTGATACTGGTATGATGGGCGGAGCTGGTGCAGATGAATTTCAACTTCTGACTCCTGCGGGGGAAGATACTATTATAGTTTGTGAAAATTGTCAAACTGCCAAAAACCTTGAAGTCGCAACAGCGAAAGCACTTGACAATTTTAGTCAAATGGAAGATATGAAAGAGGTATTTACTGGCAATGCTAAAACGATAGAACAAGTGTGCAACTTTCTAAACATACCAGCATCTAGGACGGCTAAGGCGGTTGCATATTATAAAGAGGGGAATTCTGAAAATGTTTACCTCGTCTTTTTGCGTGGCGATCGTGAAGTAAACGAAGTGAAACTTACAAATCTACTTGGTGGCAATGTTGGAGTTTGTGACCTTGAAAACACGAGTCTGATTGCGGGCAACATTGGTATGTTAAATCTTAACGCACCAAATGTCAAAGTTATCTATGATAAATCCTTAATGGGACTTGAAAATTTTGTGATGGGAGCGAATAAGAGGGATTATCACATAAGCGGTGTTAGTATGTCAAGGGATATAAATCCTGAAAAATATGACGATGTTTCTTCAGTTCAAGAGGGTGACTTATGTCCAGATTGCGGATGTCCACTATCCATAAAACGAGGCATAGAAATTGGCAATATCTTCAAACTTGGCACGAAGTATTCTCATACCATGGGACTACGTGTACAAATGCCTGATGGTCAGATGAGAGAACCTATTATGGGTTGCTATGGGATTGGTATTGGCAGAGCTATGGCGTCGGTGGCGGAAGAAAGTTCTGATGATAAAGGACTTGTTTGGCCTATGAGTATTGCACCTTGGCACGTATATCTATGTCCTCTTAGATATGATAATTTGAATGTGGCAACTATTGCAGATGACCTATGTGTTGAACTTGAAAAAGCGGGAATTATGGTGTTATTTGATGATAGAAATGTCTCGGCGGGGGTCAAACTTTCCGATTCCGAACTGATGGGAATGCCGATAAGAGTGGTTGTAAGTCCAAAGACGATTGAGGTTGGGGAAGTGGAACTTACTATACGTAAAAATGGTGAAACTTTTAGATTGGCATTTGAAAAACTTGTGCCATTTGTATCCGAACTTATAAAAAGTGAATTGCAGTGGCAATAAATGATGATAAAATCTTACGTGTAACTTAGTGTAGGCGGTAAGATTTTTTTATTATAACTTGTAAACATTTTGAAATATCCTAGTTTAAATTACTCTTCATTTTTTTGTGTGTTTGATTTGAAAAATATTTTTTTTGTGTTATAATGGCCTTGTATGAGCGAAAAAGAAAGATTGATATTTATGCTTTCCTCTTTGGAAATGTCTGGGAAAAAAATCATTGAAATTGTAGAAAAGTTAGGGCAGAATGCGACAATAGATAATTTTTTGGAGTGTGATGTGGAACAATTTAAACTTTCCTCACATGAGCAAAAGTTGTTAGAAGCATTTAGCGAAGAGAAATTAGATAAGACTTTATCAAAAATGTATGAGAAAGGTATAGAATTTATAACCTATGATAGTGCAGAATTTCCAGAGCGATTAAAGTATATAGATGAAGCTGTGGCGATAATTTATTTTATTGGCGATATTAACCTTTTAAAAACGCCATGTGTTGCGATTGTGGGTTCAAGAGATACAGATAGTTATGGTCAAATCGTTACAACCCGTTTTGCAAAAGAGCTTGCAAGAGCAGGGGTTACCATAGTTAGCGGACTAGCACTTGGTGTGGATGGTATAGCACATACAGGGGCTTTGGAAGTCGGTGGGAAAACCATAGCCGTTTTGGCAGGGGGACTATTTAGTATTTACCCTGCGGCTCATCTCGACTTAGCAAGACAGATTGCTAAATATGGGTTGCTTTTGTCTGAATATCATCCTAGTTTTAAGCAGACACCATATACATTTCCTATGAGAAATCGCATAGTTGCTAACATTTCGCAAGGAGTACTTATCACTCAGGCAACGCTTAAAAGTGGGACAAGATATACTAAAAACTATGCTGATGATAGTTTAATTCCAGTGTTTGCAGTGCCAGGAAATATCAATAATATACGCAGTGAACTTACTAATTCTATTATTGCAAATGGTGAAGGGATTTGTGTATTAAATGCAGAGATGATACTATCACGTTTAGACATCGCTGTTAAAAGTGCTGAAAAAGTAGAAGAAAGTCTAGCACTAAGTGAAAATGAACAGAAAATAGTAGATTGTCTTGCAAGTGGTGAATTAGAATATGATAAATTAGCACAAAAAGTTGGTTTAAATGCACAAAATCTTAATACAAATTTGACAACTTTAGAAATAAATGGCATAATAAAAAGACTTGCGGGAAATAGAATAGCCTTGTGTTAAAAAGGAGAAACAAGTGAAGTTAGTAATAATAGAAGCTCCTGCTAAGCGGGAAACATTAAAGAAATACCTAGGAAGTGAGTACGAAGTTTTTGCAACAAAGGGACATATCAGGGATTTACCAGCAAAATCCTTTGGAGTGGATATGCAGACTTTTGACCCTGAATATGTGACCATGCCAGACAAAAAGCAACTAATACTCGATATGCAGAAGAAAGCTAAGACGGCAGAACAAATACTCATTGCAACTGACCCTGACCGTGAAGGTGAGGCAATCGGTTGGCATGTAGCTACTGTACTAGGCATTCCAAAAGACAAAAAGTGCAGGATAGAGTACAACGAAATCACGAAGTCAGCTGTTCAAAATGCTATAAAAAATCCAAGAGCAATTGATTTAAAACTTGTAGATGCACAACAGGCAAGACGTGTGCTAGATAGAATAGTGGGATATAAACTCTCCCCTCTTCTATGTAAGAAGATTGCACCAAAATTGTCAGCAGGGCGTGTGCAGTCTGTGGCGTTAAAACTCGTTGTTGATAGAGAAAAAGAAATTGAAAACTTTAAACCCGAAGAGTACTGGACTGTAACAGCTATTTGCGAAAAAAATGGTGAAAAATTTAAGGCAAGTCTAGAAAAATATAAGGACAAAAAACTCGAACTAAAAAGTAAACAAGAAGTTGATAAAATACTTGAATGTGTTAAAGGAAAAAACCTTGTTTGTTTGGAAGCTAAAAAGACTAAGACTAAGTCACATGCTCCTGCACCATTTACAACGTCGACTATGCAACAAGATGCTTTAAATAAACTTAACATGAGTTTAAATAAGACGACGACAGCCGCTCAAGAGTTGTATCAAGGTGTTGAGGTGGCGGGAGAGGGAAAGATTGCACTTATCACGTATATAAGAACAGACTCCACTCGTGTTTCCGCTGAGGCACAAAAGGCATGTCTAGAATATATATCTAATACTTATGGAAAAGACTATGTACCAGAAAAGCCAAATATATATGTTGCAAAAAAATCTGCACAAGATGCACATGAAGCCATTAGACCGATTTCAATGAAGTATAAGCCTGAATTACTTAAAGACTCTCTAAGTTCTGACAATTACAAGTTATACAAACTTATTTATGAGAGATTTTTAGCAAGTCAGATGGCAGATGCACAATATGCAAGCACGACTTTAAAACTCGGTGCATGTGATTATAGTTTTAAAGCGACAGGACGAGTTATGCTCTTTCCGGGGTACACTAAGGTATATAAAGAGTACAATGAAGAGAAACAGGAAGCGGGCAATTTACCAAACGTTGAGCCAAAAGAGATGGTACAGTGTGAAAATATCACGGGTGAGCAGAAGTTTACTAAACCACCTGCACGCTACACGGAAGCAAGTCTGGTAAAAGCACTTGAAGAGAAAGAAATCGGACGTCCTGCAACATATGCCTCTATCATTTCGGTGTTACCATATCGTCATTATGTACTGAAAGAGGGTAAGGCTTTAGTTCCGACAACACTCGGTCGTAATGTATCCGATTATATTGCAAAGTTTTTTAGTTCGGTTATAAATGTCAAATTTACAGCAAGTCTTGAAAACCGCCTTGATGATATTGTTGAAACGAACGAGGACTGGCATGAAGTGGTGGAAAGTTTTTGGAATGGATTTAAAGAATTACTTGAAAAAGCAGGGGATAGCAATATCTCAATGAAACCTGCACCTATTGAAACGGATATTGTGTGTGATAAGTGTGGGGCAAAAATGCTTTTGCGTGAAGGACGATTTGGAAAGTTTTTAGGATGTTCAAATTTTCCTAAGTGTAAAAACATTCAAAAATATGAGGCAGAAAGACCTAAGCCTGTTGGTAAATGTCCAAATTGTGGCAAGAAAGTTTACCCCGTCAAGAGTAAGACAGGCAAGACCTTTTTTGCTTGTGAGGATCGTGAGGGGTGCAACTTTATGTGCTGGGATATTCCAACTGGAGATAAGTGCGAAAAGTGTCATATGCCACTTGTACGTAAGGGTGAAAAAATCATATGTATGAACAAGGATTGTGAAAATCACAAAATAAAATAGACAAAAAAGCAAAAATAATAAAACAAGGAGCAAAAATGGAAGAAATATTTCGAGGCACAACCATTTGTGCAGTAAAGAAAAATGGTGTAACAGCGATTGCAGGTGATGGACAAGTCACCATGCAAAACAGTGTAATTTTTAAAAATAATGCACGCAAAGTTAGACGAATTTATAATGGAGAAGTGGTGATTGGATTTGCAGGGGCAGTAGCTGATGCCTTTTCCTTAGAAGAACGTTTTGAGGATATGCTTAAAAAGTTTTCGGGCAATCTACTACGTGCTAGTGTTGAACTTGCTAAATTATGGCGTCAGGATAAACTCGGGCGTAAACTTGATGCACTTATGATAGTTGCAAACAAGGACACACTTTTGATGATTTCTGGTGTGGGAGATGTCATTGAGCCTTCAGATGGCATATGTGCAATCGGATCAGGTGGAAACTATGCCTATGCGGCGGCAAAAGCGCTTAGCGAAAATACTGATTTATCAGCAAAAGAAATAGCAAATAAGGCTCTAAATATTGCAAGTGAAATTTGTGTATTTACAAATGACCACATCATAGTAGAGGAGGTATAAAAAAATGAATTTATCACCAAGAGAAATTGTTGCAGAACTTGACAAATATATTATAGGTCAAGAAAATGCCAAAAAAGCTGTTGCAGTGGCACTTAGAAATAGATATCGTAGAAGCAAATTACCAAAGGAACTACGTGATGAAATCACTCCTAAAAATATCGTTTTGCGAGGACCTACTGGTGTGGGGAAAACCGAGATTGCCCGCAGACTTGCAAAACTTGTCGGTGCTCCTTTTGTCAAGGTCGAAGCAACAAAATATACAGAAGTTGGATATGTTGGGAGAGATGTTGAAAGTATGGTTCGTGACTTAGTTGAGGTGGCAGTAAGACTAGTTAAGGACAACAAAAAACGTGAAGTAGAAAGTAAGGTAATTCCAATCGTCGAAAACAAACTGGTGGATGCACTTGTTGAAAATCGTAGGGTGACAATTGTTGATGTTGTACGAGAAAACGTGCTAGAAGAGTTGCGACTGGGAAAATGTGAAGATGAAATAATTGAAATCACTGTCCTTGAAGAACATAAAAACATTATGCCACTCGGAATGGGTGAGATAAATATCGGTACTATGCTTGATGGAGTAATTCCTAAACATCAGAAAAAGAAAAAACTCACTGTTAAATCTGCACGTGAAAAACTCATGAGTCAGGAGAGTGAAAAATTAATCGACCTTGACAATGTAAATGAAGAGGCAATTATGCTTGCCGAAGAACAAGGTATCATTTTCATAGATGAAATAGATAAAATCATAGGCAATAGTCAAAGTTCTTCAAGTCAAGACGTATCACGTGAAGGGGTGCAAAGGGATATCTTGCCAATCGTGGAAGGTTCTACTGTTGCTACTAAATATGGTAATGTAAAAACTGATTTCATACTATTTATTGCGTCTGGTGCCTTTCATATTGCAAAAATAGAGGACATGATACCAGAGCTTCAAGGTCGTTTTCCTATAATAGTAGACTTAAACTCTCTAACAAAAGAGGACTTTTATAATATATTAAAAACGCCTAAAAATGCCCTCGCTGTTCAATATAAAAATCTTCTTTTAGTCGACAACATAGAACTAGAATTTGATGATGGTGCATTTAGAGAAATTGCAGAAATCACAGCACAAGAAAATGAAATGGGTGAGGATATAGGTGCAAGAAGATTGCATACGATAATGGAGGCCTTGCTTGAAGATATTTCCTTCAATGCAAGTGGTGAGCATCCTTTAACCACCGTAAAAATTGATAAAGAGTATGTTAAAAAAGCACTTAAAGTTAAACCTGCAAATCAGGACCTTAAAAAGTATGTGCTGTAAGGCAAAAAAATGAGATGAATGCACGAGAAGATGAGTTAAAGCATGCAGGATGTGACAAAATTCCCGCCTTTTGTGAAAGAACACAACTATTAATAGGTGAGAGTGGGTTAAAGGCTTTATCCTCTGTAAAGGTCGCTGTGGTAGGCTGTGGGGGAGTAGGGGCATATGTTGCACACTTTTTAGTGCGAGCAGGTGTTACAAATTTGACAATAATAGATTTTGATATAGTTTCGCAAAGTAACATAAATAGACAAATTATTGCCAATACTAACACTGTGGGCATGGCAAAAACCGAAGTTTTGAAATCGCAACTTTTAAGCATCAACCAAGAGGCTATAATTAGAGCATATTTGCAAAGAGCTTCAAAGGATACCTTTGATAAACTGCTATGTGATTGCGAATATATTGCTGACTGCATAGATAACGTCACGAACAAGATAGACCTTATTTTATATGCTCATGAAAAAGGAAAGAAAATCATAACCGCATGTGGAGCAGGAAATCGAATTGACATTCCTTGTTTTGAAGTCAAAGACTTATTCAAAACTAGTGGGGATGGGCTTGCTAAAGTTTTGCGAAAAAAGTTGCGTATGAAAATAAAACATCTACCTGTTGTCATTGCAAAAAGTTTACCGATTAAACATGGACAGAAAGTCACAGGGAGTATAAGTTATTATCCGCCTGCATGTGCATGTGTGATGGCGGGTTATCTTGTGAATGAAATTTTAAAGGAGAGTAAAAATGAAAGTGATTGATGAGAAAGATTTTGAAAGTGAAACAAAATCGGGACTGGTACTTGTGGATTTTTATGCAAGTTGGTGTGGTCCTTGTTCTATGATGGGGCAGATTCTTGAAGAAAATGAGGAGAGTTTATCTGATATCAAAATAGTCAAAGTCAATGTAGATGAGGCAGAAAATTTGTCAAAGCAATATGGTGTTATGATGATACCTACTTTGCTTTTGATGAAAAATGGCAGTGTTTGTGAGAAACATGTTGGGATATGGCAAATTGAAGATTTACTCGACACAATAGATAAGTACAAATAACTCATTTTCTCGATGTTTTTTACAAAATTTTTATTTTGCTATTGACAAAGTGTGAATAAAGTGTTAAAATACTCATAATTAAAAGGAAGACGAAATGGAAAAGAAAAACATATACTTAGATTATGCTTCAACCACTTACGTTGCAAATGAAGTTTTGCAAGAGATGATGCCTTGTTTTCACACCTTTTTTGGAAATCCATCTTCTGTTCATACATATGGTCGAAATGCTGAGGGGCTTGTAGATCGTGCAAGGGACAGAGTGGCAGGGCTTATAAATGCCAAAAGTTCGAGTGAAATTTACTTTACAAGTGGTGGTACAGAGGCTGATAACTGGGCAATAATTGGACTTGCAAGGGCAAATGCCACTAAGGGCAAGCATATCATTACAAGTAAAATTGAACATCATGCAGTGCTAGAAGCATGTTCACAACTTGAAAAAGAGGGTTTTGAAATTACCTATCTTGATGTTGACGCTAATGGGCTTGTAAAGATTAGTGAGCTTCTACACTATTTGAGAAATGACACGATTTTAGTATCAATTATGTCTGTAAATAACGAAGTTGGAACTATACAAAACATTAAAACAATAGGCAAGATTTGTCGTGAATATGACGTAATATTCCACACTGATGCCGTGCAAGCGGTTGGTGTCTTAAAAATGGATGTTCAAGATATGGAAATAGATGCTTTGTCAATTTCTTCTCATAAAATATATGGCCCTAAGGGCGTTGGAGCGCTTTATGTTAGAAATGGCGTAAGGATTTCACCTTTACATGTTGGTGGTTCACAAGAACGAAATTTGCGTGGTGGCACATTAAACGTGCCTGGGATTGTTGGATTTGGTAAGGCATGCGAACTTACAAGTCGAAATCTTACACAACTCAATAAACATTACAAGTCACTTCGAACATATTTTGTACGGGAAATCAAAAATAAGTTAGAGTTTTTCAAAATAAATGGTCATCCACAACAGAAAGCAAACTCAATTTTAAATATGTCTGTCTATGGCGTGGATGGTGAATCACTTTTGATGTTGCTTGACCTTGCTGGAATTGCTGTGTCGACGGGTTCGGCATGTACTGCTAAATCATCTTTACCATCTCATGTTCTTCAAGCGATGGGGATACCAGTTGATGTAGCTCAAAGTTCAATTCGTATTTCCTTTGGAAAGACTACCACAAAACAAGATTTGGATATTGTTATTGAAGAGCTTGTTAAAGCTGTTGAAAGCCTTAGAAGTATTTCACCAATCAAACCTAAAAAAGTAGGAGGGAATGAAGATGTATAATAAAAAAGTTATTGCACGTTTTTCAAATCCTACATATGCGGGCAAAGTTATAAAACCAGATGCAGTAGCAGAGGTGATAAGCCCTATTTGTGGTGATATAATTAAAGTGTTTTTGCGTATCGATGGAGATGAAGTTATTCGTGACGCTAAATTCAAAGTGTTTGGCTCGGTGGCAACTATTGCATGTGCCGATGTGATGTGTGAACTTATCATGAACAAATCTCTTGATGATGCACTACTTGTCACTAACAAAGATATTTTTGAAGTTTTAGAGGAACTTCCTGCTCATAAGATTTATAGTGCATCGCTTGCTCAAGAGGCTATTAAAGAAGTTATTGCAAATTACTACGATATTAAGGCAAAAGAAGCTAAAAAAGCAGCTAAAGCAAGGGCATTACAAAATAGTAATAGTGAGGATTAAAATGCAAACAAAAGAAGAAAATAATTTATCAATTTTTTCAAATACGGCAAATATTCATTCTCTGGTTCGTGTTAAAAAATTCATGGACAATTTTGGCAAGGGCGTTAATCCTGAAAGTGATTATAGCATAAGTTTCAATGCAAGGAATGGGTTAGTACAATTAGAATTTTTGGATGATAACGTTCCTCATCGTCCTATTTACTTTAACGATTATGAGATTATGGATTATGGCTGTACTCCATGTAACTTATCTAGTGAAATTTACTATTATGAAGAAACCGCACCAATTTCGCAAAGTTCAAAAGTCTTTATAGAATCTGTTGCTGATATGCTTGATAAACAGGATAAATACGAAGAAAGAGATAATTATCTTCGTGAAGCCGAACAATATTACACCGATAGAGCGGAGGAATCAGTAAAACTTCTGTCAAAAACATACACTGGTGTAACAATTAGAAATCAAATTAAACTTATTCAATCATTCTTCATAGATTTACAATCTAAGTATATAATCGAAAAATAAAAACTATATAAACTTAAAGGCAAAACCTTTAAGTTTTTTTATAAGTGTGAAAGAAAGTGCCAATTTTTAGATGACGCTTTTTTATCTAGTATAAGCTTTGTATTGCTTGCTTATTAATAAAAATTATGCACTATATGTAGTAAGTAGTATGTACATATTATAACTACATATATGAAATTTTACATCACAACCTTTAATATATCATTTTTCAAAATTAAAATATAAATTTTGTTTAGAAACTTGTTATTTATTTGGTTATTTGCTAGTTTTTTTAGTATTACTTTATATGCTAAGATTTTATTATGTTCACTATTTCTATAAAGTGTGTAATTTGTTTGGAAAAAATTTATATTTTTGATAGAATATTCTTGATATTTAGGAGAAAAAATATGAAAATAGTAATTGATGCTTTTGGTGGGGATTATGCACCTTTGGAAATTGTTGAGGGAGCTGTTCTTGCTATAAAGAAGTTTGAAAACCTTGAAATAATACTCACTGGAGATCAAGACAAATTGAATAATTTACTTGCAGGAAGGTCAGAACGTATTACAGTGGTTGATGCTAAGGACGTTATAACAAATGACGATGTGCCAACAGAGGCAATTAGGCACAAAAAAGAATCATCACTTGTTAAAGCGTTTGATATTTTGAAGGAAAATGATGATGTAATTGCTATGATATCTGCTGGGTCAACTGGTGCAATACTTACTGGTGCAATTATGAAAATAGGACGAATAAAGGGTATATCAAGACCTTGCCTTGCTCCAATTTTGCCAACTAAAAAAGGGGATAGGAAAGTGATGCTAGCAGATAGTGGTGCAAACATCGATTGTAAACCTATAAATCTTTGTCACTTTGCAATTATGGGTTCGGCATATTATTCAATTATGTATGGTGAAAAATCTCCACGTGTTGCGCTATTAAACAACGGGACAGAGGAGCATAAAGGGTGTGAACTTGTCAGGGCTACTTATCCGCTTATGAAACAACTACCAATCAATTTCATAGGCAACGTTGAGGGGCGTGAATATATGTCTGGTGATGTGGATGTAATGGTTGCAGATGGTTTTGCAGGCAATGTTCTTTTAAAGGGTACAGAGGGTGCCGTTGCTGCGCTTCTTTCACAACTTAAATCTTCAATAAAATCCAGTTTTTCGGCTAAGATAGGTTATCTATTTATGAAAGGTGCATTTAATAAACTCAAATCCAAAATTGATATAAATACACATGGTGGGTCACCATTTTTAGGTGTTAAGAAATTGATTATGAAAAATCATGGAACTTCAAAGCGAAGTAATATTGTGGCAACTGTTGAAAATGCAATCTTTTTACACGAGCAGAAATTAATCGAAAAGATAACAGAGTCTGTGCAATCACTTAATCTTGAGGTGCAGGAATGAAAATACTAAATTATGAATTTACAAATCCAGCACTCTTTGAAAGGGCGGTAACACATTCCTCAAAGTCTAAATTGAATTATGAGCGAATGGAATTTTTAGGCGATAGCATACTAGACTTTATCACTGGCGAATATTTGTATAAAAACTCAAGTATGGACGAAGGCAAGCTTACGCCATTGCGAGCTCACTATGTTTCAGAACCATATCTTTCAAAGATATTTGATGAATTAGGACTAGAAAAATATGTCAAACTTGGCAAGTCTTTGAAAGGAGAACTTTCACAAGCAATAAAGGCAGATATGGTAGAGGCGGTTATTGCGGGCATATATTTGGATAGTGAAGATTTAAAAACTACCTCTGATTTTGTTATAAATATTTTGCACATCGAGAATTTTGAAGAGGTACAAGACGACAATTACAAATCTCAACTTCAAGAACTTTTGCAAGCAAATTTTAAATGTTCAATGAAATACTTAACTGAAAAAGTAAGTGATAGTACTTTCGAAGCAAAGTTCTTTATGGATGATGATATGATTGCAAAAGGATATGGTAAAAGCAAACAAAGTGCCGAACAAAATTGTGCATATGTAGCACTTAACAAATTGTTCAACATGGATTAAAATTACAAAAATTTTAAAAAAAACTACAAAAAATCTACTTTTTTTGCGATTTTTTAAGTTTTTTTAGCAAAAAAATAAAAAAATAGGAAGTTATATGTATTTTAAAAAAATAGAAATGGTGGGGTTTAAATCCTTTGCCGATAAGACAGTTATAGAATTTAATGGCGGGTTCACTGCCATAGTAGGACCTAATGGGTGCGGAAAGAGTAATGTTTCAGATGCAATACGATGGGTGCTTGGAGAACAAAGTGCGAAATCACTGCGTGGTGATAATATGCAGGATGTTATTTTTAAAGGGACAGAGAAGCGAAAAAGTCTTTCTTATTGTGAAGTATCACTGACATTTGATAATACAGACAGATTTTTTGACTTCCCTTATGATGAGTTAGTAATCACACGTAAACTATACCGCTCGGGAGAAAGTGAGTACCTTATCAACAGAAACACATGTCGTCTTATGGATATCAACTCCATACTTTTTGATAGTGGTATAGGCAAAAAAGGTTATTCTGTAATCGGACAGGGTAAAGTTTCTGAGATAGTTGATGAAAAGCCAGAAGATAGGCGTGCTATGTTTGAAGAAGCAGCGGGGATTGCAAAATTTAAGTCACGTAAGACTGAGGCGGAAAACAAACTTGCAAAAACTCGTGATAACCTCACACGAATAGATGATATTTGTGGTGAGATTGACAAACAGATGGGACCGCTAAAAAAACAGGCGGAAAATGCTAAGTTATATCTAGACTACAAAGGACAATTAAAAGATTTAGAAGTGAACGCATATGTATTTCAATATGATAATGCAAGTACAGTCAAATCTCAAATAGGTGTAAAACTCAAAGCAATTTCTGAGGAGATACAAAATAGACAAGACGAACTTTCTTGTGCCACAATGGAGTATAACAAGCAGATGGAAAAACTATCTGCTTTCGACCAAGAAAATCAGGAAATAAATGAAGAGATTTTAAAACTTACAGTAAACCTTGAAAAGCAAGAGGGTGAAACTAAAATAGCTCGGGAAAAAATCAATTACACACAAAGAGAAAACGACAGACTTAATTCAAATGTGACAAATGCTAAAATTTTTATTGAGAATTGTACGAGAGCCTTAGAGAATAAGCGTAAACTCATTGAGAGTGCTAATCAAAAACTTGAAACTCTTAAAAGTTCGTATGAGCAATTAGAAAGAGCAAACCTTGAACTTATTGACAAGGTGACCGCTTCTGAAAATGAGGCAGGTAAGAGTCAACAGGAATTTATTCAAACACTTGGCAATTTGTCAGATATAAAAAGTGATGTGTCAAGTCTTGCGACCGAAAAAAATATACTCATAGACAGACAAGAAAAGATTGTAAGTAGCATAAAGGAAGCACAGAATCGTAAGAGTGTTATTTCCTCGTTGATTGAAGATAATACAAAGCGTATTGCAAAGTGTAAAACTAACCTTGAAACGACCAGTGAGCTATTAAAAGACTTATCGGGCAAGATTTTTATATTAGAAAGGCAGATAAAGGAAGTAGAAAATAGAAAAACCACCCTTTCCACGCAAATTAAAGTTTGTGAAAATCGAACAAAGTTATTGACGGAGATGCAAGCAAGTTATGAAGGTTATAACTATGCCATACGTAAACTTTTGAAGGAATGTGAAAATAATTTAGGTATTAAAAATAAGATTGTGGGCGTACTTGCTAACCTTATCAAAGTGCCAGAAAAGTACGAAACAGCCATTGAAGTCGCACTTGGGTCGGCAGTACAGAACATAGTCACATTTGATGAAAATGGTGCAAAAGACTTGATTTCATACCTAAAACAAAACAAGTTTGGTCGTGCCACATTTTTACCTATTACAACTATGAAAGCACGATATTTTGACATCAAACAGATTTCTGGCAGGATAGGTGTTATGGGACTTGCAAGTGAGCTGATTTCATATGATAGCAAAATTGCTAATATCATCTCAAACCTTCTAGGCACGACTGTTATTGTGGACAATATGCAACACGCAATCACTCTTGCAGGTGAAAAGGGTTACTCATTTAGAATTGTAACTTTGGAAGGCGACATTTTAAGCACGCAAGGTTCATTCACGGGTGGTTCGAGAAAGGAAGAAGCTGTCAACTTGATTAGTCGTGACAGAGAGATTAAGTCTTTAAAAGAGGAGATTGTAAGGCAAAATGAAGAACTTAAAAAATGTGATATCGACTTGCAAAAAAATATCGAACTCTTATCACAAAGTAAAGCACTTTTAGAATCCTGTCAAAATAATAAAAGTCAGAGTGAAGTTGAACTTGCAAAACTTTTGGAAAGTAAAGAAAATCTAGCAAAAGAAGATAGTGGCGTGCTTTATGACCTTGAAGTGCTAGAAAAAGAACAAGAGACAATAAATAACAAATTGAAGCTTATCGATAGTGACTTGAATGAAAAGTCAAAACTTGAAAGTGCATTGTCTGGAAACACTAATGATGCTGACGAAATCATACGTGAGAAACGGCAGAAAAATGAAGAACTTCGTGCAAAACGTGAAGAGGTTGTGGCAAACATGACAACGGTCAAAGTGGAGATAGCAAGTGTTACCGCCAATCTTGAAAGTTATAAACAGGATGCAGAGCGCTATACTTCCGACCTTGAAAATCAGCAAGGGCTTATAAAGACGTACGAATCTGAAATAGAAGAAAATGAAAAAACAGTTTTAAGTTTGGAAAGTATGATTAAACTTAAACTAGAAAATGCACCACAAAGTGAAGTTAAAAATAAACTTGAAAAATTAAAGGCTAAACGCACTGAAATAGAAACTACTAAGAGTGGGGTATCAAGTAGTATAAAAAATTTGGATGAGCAAAAAACTAAACTCATGGACAACCTCACTTCCTTAAACGATAGGAAAGTCAAAGAAGAGGCAGGACTTGAAAGAGTTGATATTGAACTTGAACAGATGCAAGAACGTATATACGAGGAATACTCCATGACCTATAATGACTGCCTTGCTTACAAGAGGGCAAATTTTGATATCGTGGAAGGCATGAAAGATATCAGTCGCCTCAAAAAAGATATTCAAGCACTTGGGTATGTCAACGTACATGCGATTGAAGACGTTAAAGTGTTGTATGAAAGGTATAGTGAAATGTCATCACAGAGCGAGGATTTGCACAAGGCTGAGGAAGATTTAGTAAAGATTATCAAGGATTTGTCAGGAGAAATGCTCACTAAATTCAATGAAAGTTTTGACGCAATAAATGAAAGTTTCAAAATCGTTTTCCGTGAACTTTTTGGGGGTGGCACAGCTAGACTTGAATTGACCGAAGCTGAGGACGAACTAGAAGCAGGCGTTGAAATTATTGTACAACTTCCAGGCAAGGCGGCGAATAAACTCTCTCTGCTCTCAGGCGGAGAAAAGACTTTAACTGCAATTTCACTTTTATTTGCGATATTAAGATTAAAGCCACTGCCATTTTCCTTCCTAGACGAAATTGAGGCGGCACTTGACGATGCTAATATTGAAAGATTTGCTCAATATTTGAAACGTCTATCAAACACTACACAGTTTATTGTCATAACACACAGAAAACCAACAATGGAACTTGCTGACAACCTTTTTGGTGTTACGATGCAAGAAAAGGGTGTGTCAAAAGTAGTCTCTGTTAAACTTGCAGAGGCAATCACTCAGGCTGAGACGCAGACAGAAGGTTAAATAAAATTGACGACAAAAAAAATGACGCTTTATAACTTTTTTGTGCAAAAATGCAAGAAAAGTGAGATTTTATTCAATTTTTTAACGAATTTTTAGGCAAAATTTTAAAATTTTATCATTTATGGAGTGGAAGTAGAAAATGGGATTATTTAAAAAATTTAAAGAGGCACTAAAAAAGACAAAGGATAGTTTTAGTAGAAAGATAGATTCGCTACTAAGTCATGGTGAATTAAATGACGAATTTTATGAGGAACTTGAAGAGATACTGATTTCTTCTGATATAGGTGGCCAAGTCAGTTTTGAAATAGTAGAGAGTTTACGCACACAGGCACATAAGGAAAAACTGCGAACTTCAAATGATGTCAAGTTAGCACTAAAAAAGGTACTAACAGAAATGCTTGAAAATGCTCCAAAAGTAGAAATAGAGTATCCAGCTATTATCACCATTGTTGGAGTAAATGGTGTTGGCAAGACTACCACTATTGGCAAGCTTGCAAGATTTTTCAAGGATAAAGGCAAAAGCGTGACACTTGTTGCAGGTGATACCTTTCGTGCAGCAGCTTCAAATCAGTTAGCTGAATGGGCAAAGCGTACAAAATCCCGCATTATCAAGCATGAAGAAGGGGCAGATTCTGCCTCTGTTGTGTTTGATGGTATTTCAAGTGCCAAAGCCAAAGGGACTGACGTTTTGATTGTGGACACTGCAGGAAGATTGCACACAAAGACTAATTTAATGGAAGAACTTAAAAAGATAGAGAAGATTTCACATCGTGAATATAAAGAAGCTCATCACTACACTTTCATTGTGCTAGATGCAACCACAGGTCAAAATGCACTCAATCAGATTTCCGCATTTGATAGTGCAGTAAACATAGATGGTATCATATTGACAAAACTTGATGGAACGGCAAAAGGGGGAGTGATTATTTCCATAGAGAAAGAGTATAACAAGCCCGTTGTGTTTATAGGTGTTGGGGAGCAAGAGGAAGATTTAGAGCTATTTTCAGCCACAGATTTTGTGGATGGGTTGTTTGAATAATGGCATAAAGTTTTGAAATTGTTATTTTTTATCCTTGACAAATAAAACAAGCTTTGATATAATAGGCTACATACAAGGAGATGAAATGAATTATAGTATTTACAAAATTTTTTGGATAATTGATAGGATGCGAGGGAGAGTTTATCCATACATATACAACAATAACAAAGAGAAAATAAAAATCCTCTATCCAGAACAGATAATTTTGGATGTAAGCGGTGATTTACGCAATCCAATACGTAATTTTTTAGGGACAGATGATTTTAGGATATATTCATTGACAGATTTTGCTCAGTATTATTATCCAGTAAATGTATTCAATATTTCTAAATCGACCGTAAGTCATTTGCAACTTAGGGACATTGTTGATAGAGCAGAAGCTATCGAGGCAGAATTTTTAAATGAAAAAACTCAAGACTTTTAAGTCTAGTATAATAATTTAAGGACTCTTATATAGGAGTCTTTTTTTGTGAATTTGTCAAATTTAAAAACATTACTAAATTTAGTTTTCTACCAAATTGCCCTTGTTTTCAGACAAGCACATATCATGATTTTAAATTGAAAATTGTAAGTTTTTAATTGTAAATACGCATTTTTACGTCAAGAATTTAAAAAATTTTTGATTTTATATGTTTTATGTTAAAATTGTAATGGAGTAAAAAATTTTTGTGATTGATTGCAAATATGACGATGTTTTTTCTTTTGAAAACATTTATAAAGCACACCTAAGGGCAAGACTTGCCAAGAGGGATAAAAAACCGATAGTTAAATTTGAATTTAATATGCTTGAAAATTTGAGAAAGTTGTTTTTGGAGTTGAAACAGCGGGAATTCAAGATAAGAAGGTATCATAGTTTTGTAGTTTTTGAGCCAAAGAAACGGGAAATCCAAACACTAGATTATAATGTCAGGATTGTCCAACATATTTTGTGTGACGACATTCTAGCACCATATTTTACAAAAAAGGTGATACTTGATAATTGTGTATGTCAAAAAGGCAAAGGCCTGCATTTTGCCCTTGCTCGTTTTGAAAAAATGCTACGAACTTACATACGACAAAATGGTGATGACGTATGGGTGCTTAAATGTGACATAAAAAAATATTTTGCAAGTATTCCGCATGAAAAACTTAAAAAAGTGATTTGCAAACACATAAAGGATAAGGATATAAGGACACTCATTGAGGACGTGATTGACAGTTATCATACAAATCCAGAATATCTAGCAAAAAACAACATAAAACCCTTGACTGAAAATAAAAACAATGATGTGATTATAATTAATCAAAATTCAAAAAGTGAGTCTAAGAAAAATCAACATGAAAAAATTGTCAGCACTGGCAGAGGTATTCCGATAGGCAATCAGACGAGCCAAATTTTTGGGATGTTTTATTTGGATAGTTTGGATTGTTTTATAAAAGAAAAACTTAAAATCAAGATATATTCAAGGTATATGGACGATTTTATACTCATCGATAAAGACAAAGCGGTGATTGAGAGGGCATATGATGAGATTAAGAAAAAAGTAAGCGAACTTGGACTAGAATTAAACTCCAAAACGCAAATTTTTCCCCTTCGAAACGGGGTAAAATACTTGGGATTTCGCTACTATATAACACCGAGTGGGAAACTTATCAAGCAGGTTGCAAAAAAGACAAAGAAAAGGATGCGATGGCGGGTAAGACTTTTAAAAAGGGCGTATGCAGATGGTACGATTGATAAAGAGAGAGTAAAAGCATCACTTTGTGCATTTCATGGACATTTGAAACACGCAAATTGTTTCAAGTTGGAAAGAGAGTTGCAAGAGCCATTAAAAGAGATTTTAAAGCCGTTAAACAAAACGGAAAAACAAAAAGGAGAATGATTATGGAAGAAAAACAAATAGACGCTAACAAGGTGGCAAGAAAGCCTTTTAAGGTTGCAGTACCGATGACGGGTGACAGAGAACTTGCAGTGTTCACTCATGCAAAAAAGTTGAGCGAATACATCTTTATTATCACGGAAAAGTCGCCAAAAAAACTGAGATGGAGCATAGTGGCAAGATTGCAAAATTGTTCCACACAAATAATTGAAGATTTATATCGTGCAAATTTTGAGAGAAACGAAATGCGACTAGAATATCAAAAGAAAGTGGCGGTCAATCTCAGTCTTCTCAATTTTTATGCTGAAACGGCGAAGAAAATGCAGGCTATAAACTTACATCAAATGACAGTCATGGCTACACAAATCGAAGAATGCAGAAGACTTTTGATGGGATGGGCAAGAAGCACGAAAAAACAGATGGAAGCAAAATAAATTAAGTACATACTATAAAATTAAATATGTAGGGATAAATTTTGTTGCAAAAAGTATGACCTTTGTGTTAAGATAGGAGTGGATAAAGACTTTTTATCAATGCGAGGGTCCTTGGCTGCGCTCCGCCAACAACAATAACTACAATAATAGTTATAATCTCAACCCTTCCGGCTCAAGTAACAACAATAATAATGTCAATAATTCCTACGCCGTGCGTCCTGCGCTTCACCTCAATCTAAACTCTGCCGCACTTAGTGCGGCAAAATCTGTCGCCTCTGGCGACTCGGACACTGAGAAAAACTTGTCGTTTGCATCAGTTGGGATTGAGGAGCAATTGTATACAGGGAGTGAAATACTTCCAAATGTCGTTGTGAAATATGACGACGCAGTCCTCACCCTTGGAACCGATTACACCATTGAATATTCTGACAACACGGATATCGGCACAGCAAGTGTGACGATCACGGCAGTAGAGGGAAGTGGTTACACGGGAAGTAAAACGGCATATTTTTCAATAACAAGTGATATTTCTAAATATACCTTGACCACAAGTCAAAATTATTTTGAGTACACAGGCACAGCGATTACTCCAAGTTTTGTTTTAAAAGCAAATGGCACAACCCTAGTCAAAGGGCAGGATTATGTTTTTGACCACTATGAAAACACTAGCAAAAGCACGATATCGACACCATCGGACGCAGGGGTATATTATGTTGTGGTAAAAGGCACGGGAAACTACTCCGGCACGGTAAGAATTCTTTACACAATCACCACGGTGGGCGATATATATCTAAGCTCTCAAAACAAATTTGACAAGGCAAATTTAAGCAAACTTTTAAAAGTCATCTCTAATGATTCCACTGTGACAGTTGACAATATGAGTGCAATTTCCACTTTGGCAGAAAGCACCCTAAATGCGACAGGTATAAGGGAAAATGATTATGCGGGAAAGACCTCTGACAACGATATTTTGGTGACCTTTGGCGGACTTGTTTGGCAGGTGATGTATCTTTCAAAGGACTCTGACGGCAACGATATTCTCACCCTTTGGCTTGCAAATAGCACTTCCACTTCAACTTGGTCAAGTGGATGGTATTCCACTTCAACAGGTGTGACATATCCATCTAACATGTATGGCACCTCGTATATTCGTGCAGTGACTTTGAATGGGGGTGGAGAGTATGCAACTTCTAACACTGAAACTTTAACAGCAACTCAATCAGAGACAAATGAGTTTGCAAAATTCACTATGACGGACATTGCAGGCAGTTTGACAAAATATCTTGTCACTCCTAGCAAGATTTCATGGCAGGAAACACAAAGTTCTAAGACCATTCAAAACACCACATACAACTATTCTAATGATGCCTACTCCACTAGTATGGCAGATACAGGATTTTATTCTTCAACTTACAACTATGCAAGTATTCTCGGAAGTGACACATGGGCAAATGATTATCTTTGGCTTCCAAGTGTGGCAGAAACTGGGTACAGCTCCTCTTATGTTGGACTTTGGGGGACTTCCACGTCGCAAAGGTCAAATGTCACATATTCTTCATGGCTCCGCTCAGCAGTTTATAACAGTGCAAGCACAACTTATTATTTGGATTTAGGTGGCGCATCTTACACTTCAAGTAATGTAAATATTGCCTACGCAGTACGTCCTGCACTTCATCTCAATTTAAATGCAGCAGTGGAAGATGCTGATGAACGTGATTTGGAAAGTGTGGATCTAGTTTTTGAAGATGTGGATTGGACAGGTGAAGAAGTTAGCCCAGTAATCGTCTTTGGAAACTACGTTTTAACCGAGGGCACTGATTACACAATCACAAAAATAGGTGATAACGTTTCAGTTGGCATTGTAAGTGTGACAATAACTGGTGATGGAGATTATTATAGTACACTATCTTTTGAATTTAGAATAATCAAGGAAATCACCGCCGACCATTTCGAATTTGCCCACGTGAGCAGTGTGCAGTGGACGGGAAGTACTTTTATAGTCGATGTGACCGTGAAAGATGTTGACACAGATTTGACTTTGACCGAGAATACAGATTATACACTTGCTTTCTCATCTAACACAGCTGCTGGTTCAACAGTGACAATTACAATCGCCGGTATGGGATGTTATTATGGCTCTGCAACGTCTACTTTCACGATTACACAGAGGGATATTACAGGTGAAACCATCTCAATTTCAAACATCGCTGACCAAAGTTACACCGGAAGTGCAATCACACCATCATTCACTGTGACGGACACCGGGGCAAGTAAGACGACTTTGACAGGGACGGATTACACATATCTATTCTCAGAGAACACAAATGCTGGCACTGCCACACTGACTATCACTGGGCTTGGAAACTACACTGGCACAAGGTCCACAACTTTCTATATCGCACCTATAAGTTTGTCAAGTGGAACACTGACTCTAAGTGACACTTCGTTTGTGTACAATGGTGAGGAAAACATTCCAACAGTGACAATGGTTGCTGGTGGTACAACTTTGACAGAGGGTAAAGATTATACTCTTACATATCACTTCTCAACCGCTGACGGCGAAGTTGTGACAAATCCAACTGAAGTAGGCACATATTATGTGATTTTGACGGGTATTGGAAACTACACTTCATCTAAATCAGCAACTTTCTCAATTAACAAAGGTACAATCACGGCTGACAGCATTACTATGTCGTCAAGTGCCACTATTTACAACAAAGAGGAGCAAACTCCAACATTTTCTGTTTCTGTTGAGGGTAGAACCCTTGAACAGACCACCGATTTTACATATGCTTGGTACTTAGGCTCGACAAGTGGAGATGTTGTGACTTCACTTCGTGATGCAGGGACATATTATCTTGTTATAACGGGCTGTGGAAGTTACACCGGCACGGCAACAAAAATCTTCACAATTTCAAAACTTGATATCACCGGCGGGAGTATCACTTATGAAGGTGACGCAAGCACGGAAATTTTCTATGCAGGGGAAGCGGTAACTTTGACCATACAAAGTGTGGTGACAAGTTATTCAAATGGCTCAGTCGTTGTGGAAAGTGAGGGTTACACTTGCACCTATTCTAATAACACAAGTGCTGGCACTGCCACAATCGTTTTGACGGGCGTTGGAAACTATCAAGGCACAATTTCTAAAAACTTTGTCATCTCACCGGGCGTACTTTCATCATTTACTATCACAATCGGTGAAAATTCTGGCACGGCACTAGAAGTTGAATACTCTGGCACGGCAATTAGTCCTATCATTCAAGTATTTGACGCAAACGGAAAAGTCGTTTCAGCTGATGATTATTCCGTCACATATTCCCCTTCCGATTTTGTCAATGCAGGTTTTGTTGGCGTTTCAATTTATGCAAAGCAGAACGGGAGCAGTTATAATTATTCTGGAAGTCTTGCTGGCTCAATCACAATCAAAGCACTGGATATCTCCACTTCTGCCACGGCCTCGGTGACTTCAACTCACACCTATGACGGCACGTCACAAATTCCAACATTTACAGTTTCTTATAATGGTAATGAACTTGTCAGCGGAACGGACTACACATATTCTTGCTCCGACAACGTCAACGCAAGCGATTCTGCTAAGATTTTGATAACCTTTACTGGCAATTTCACTGGCTCATTCACACAAACTTTCACCATTTTAAAGAAAGATATTTCTCTTACCACGGTGGAAGTTGCAGATTATGAGTATACTGGCAGTCAAATCAAGCCTAGTGTTTCCGTTTATGACAATATCAATTCAGTAAAAACCCTTTTGACAAGTGGCACGGATTACACCATCACTTCTTATGGCGAAAATATTTCTGTTGGCAATGGCAGTGTGACAATTACCGGCAGTGGAAACTATCAAGGGACAAAAGAAATAACATTTAACATCACTTCACAAACACTTGCTTCCGCTGTTGTCAACGCTCCTGATGTTGTATATAACGGCGAAACAAACAAGACAACAATTTCCGTTGTTTTGGGTGGAACAACTTTGATTGAAAACACTGATTACACGCTTGTCTTTTCAGACGATTTGATTAACGTTGGCGTTGTGTCTGTGACCATAACCGGTATGGGAAGTTATACGGGCTTGAAGGTGGTTACATATCAAATCACAGCAAGAAACCTCTCAAATGTCACACTTACAATTTCTGGAACATACACTTTTGACCGCAAAGAGAAAACTCCAACTTTCACTGCAACCGATGAGGATTTAAACTACACACTTGACACAGACGATTATTCTGTTTCATATCTAAATAACATAAATGCTGGCAGTGCAACCTTGACTTTGACAGGAAAGGGCAACTACACTGGTACAGTAAGCGAGCAGTTTACCATTATTGCTGACACAATTTCTTCTGTCACGCTGGAAAGTTACTCTGCAACATACAACGCACAAGCACATGAGGTGAAAATCACAAGTGTGACAAGCAAAGGCGGGCTTACTGTTTTGGAAAACGAATACAGAGTGGGCTACTCTGCAAGTCTTGTCAATGCGGGAACAATCACAATCACAATTTCTTCTGCCACTGGCAATTTCGAAGGAACTGCAACTTGCAAATTTGTCATTAATAAGGCGGAGATTTTGGCAGTCAGCCTTGTAAGTATATCGGCAACCTATGACGGCAACACTCATCAGCCAACTATTTCAAGAGTTTTGGCAGAGGGTGGACTTGTGCTAGGAGTAAATGAGTATGATGTTTCGTATTATCGTGGTAATTCGCAAACAACTGATTACACCTCTGCTGGAACGATAACCGTGAAAATCAACGCTACGGAAAACTCCAACTTTAAGAACGGAGATGGCGAAATTGCAGTGAATTTCTCAATTTCCACAGTGAACATCAACGACCTTACGATTGATTATTATGATGCCATTTCAAAAGAAATTAATAACGGCGACCAAACTTATGTTGGGCACAGCGTGAAACCAATCATCACTTTTGTAAATCATGCAAACGAGAAAGTTGAATTGACTGTAACAACTGACTACACTTTTGGTATTTCTAATGCCAACGGACTTTCTCTTGAAATTTTCAGCGAGGTGGGAGATTATGTTGTGACCACAACTGGAACTGGAAACTTCACAGGTGTTGTTACTAAAACCTATAAGGTCGTTGCAAGAGAGCTTATAGGTAGTGAGATGAAATATACAATCACTGACAAAACTTACACCGGCAGTGCAATCGAACTTACTTCAAGCGATTTAACTTTGCAAATTTATATGTCAGACAAAGATGGAATCACAGGCTATCAAACTCTTAGCTGGGGTACTGATTTTGCAATTTTTACAGGCTATTATGACCTTGACAATGAGATAGGATATGATTCAGAAGAAGAGGCAAAAGAGGCGGGAGCAACCAATATTTTGGAGGTAACCGATGGCTACTATGCTAACACTGACGCTGGAAAGGCAAACGTTTTCTTTAAAGGTATAAATAACTTCACGAGTGTCGTCAGCTTGATTTTCACCATCAATCCTGCACCAATAACTGATGCAGTTGTGACTTTGGACGACACAACCCTCACCTATGACGGAACTGAAAAAACTCCTGCCGTTTTAAGTGTTGTTTTGGATAGCAAGATGCTAACTGTTAATTTGGAATACTCAATCACATATTCAAACAACGTAAATGCTGGCGAAAATGCACTTGTGACAATAACCGGTGTGAACAATTATACCGGCACAGTAACTGCAACATTCACGATTGAACAAAGAGATATCAGTGAGGCAAGTGTTGTTACCCTTGCAGATTTAGTTTACAACGCAAGTTCAAGAAAGCAAGATGTAAATCTTTCGTTTAATGGGTTGGGGCTTGTCCTTAGCAGTGATTACACGATACAATATCAGCGTTATGAGGGAAGTGACTACAACGAAACTTCAGATTTTGTCAATGTTGGCAGAATAAGGATTGTAATTACTGGCATAGGGAATTTTAAAAACACGACTTCCATCGAATATAGTATTACTCCGCTTTCACTTACCTCGTCAACCATCACTAAAAATGGGACCCTGTCTGGTGGAAAATATGTTCTCACCGATGAAACATACACAGGTTCCATCACCTCAAAGAGCATAACTTTAACATTCAACAGCACATCTTTAATCGAAAACACGGATTACAGCGTTTCATATTCAAGTGATAGGATAAATGTTGGAACGGTGACTATCACAGTGTCTGGACTTGGAAATTTTGCCGATGATTTGAGTTTTGTTTATCAAATTGTCACAGCGGATATCTCCGACACTTCACGCTTTGAAATTTCACTTGCACAAACTGAATTCGTCTACACTGGAAGTGAAATCACTACAACTATCACCATCAAAGACGGGGAAACCTCAATTTCGTCATTTTCGACAACCTATTTAAACAATATAAATGTCACCTATTCAGACGGAGAGGTTATTGCAGGGGCATATGTGACAATCACTGGAACTGGCAATTACACTGGAACGGTGTCACGAAGTTTCAAAATAACACCTCTAACTATAACAAGTGATACAGTTACAAAAGGCACAATTTCAGATGTTGTCTATAACGGGCTTGAACGCAAACTTGTTCCTATCCTCACACTTGGCGAAGTAACTTTGGTTGAAAACACTGATTTTACCATTGCATACAAGTGTTTGGATGGTGAAAATTACGTTGCCACAACAGATTTCATCAATGTTGGAACAATTTATATAGTAGTCACAGGATGTGGTAATTTTTCTGGAACGATTAATACATATTCATATTCAATCACTCCTGCAAGTATTGACGATTCAACACGCTTTACAACGACTTTTGATAATTTGAGTTTTGTTTACACTGGAAATGAAATCACTTTGTCGTTTGAAATTGTTGACAAAACACGAAATGTATCACTCAGTACTGCCAACTTTGATATCAGTTATTTAAACAATATCAATGTTGCATATGAAAATGAGGTTGTGACTAGTGGCGCATCTATAACAATCACAGGGAAGGGAAACTATACTGGAAGTATAACTCAAAACTTCACCATTACTCCAAAATCCCTTGCAGACAGCGATATATCTATCCGTCCAATTGCAGAACAGGGATACACGGGCGGAGAAGTCACACCAAATGTTATAATCGTTTACAATTCAATCTTATATACAAACACTGATGCCACAACGCCTTTCACTTTGAGTTATTCAAATAACACAAACTATGGCACTGCAACGGTGATAATCAATGGATGTGGTAATTTCTGCGAGCAAACTTCCACAACCTTCAAAATCTCTCAATCGGTTGCCTCAACAACATCCTTTGAAATTGTTGTGGAAAGTGGAGAGTATATTTTCACGGGCAGTGCAATCAAACCAAATGTGACCGTGAAGTTTGTGGGCTCAGAAAGCGAACTTTCTGCTGATTATTATGATGTGTCCTATGAAAATAACATCTCAGCAGGTGTGGACACAGCACGCATTATTGTTGTGTTTAAGGAAAATTATGTTGGCACTATGAGTAGCTCATTCACAATTTCCGCACGAGATATAGATGACACGAGTGTAAGCATCAGCACCATTGACGACATCACATATGACGGGCAAAGTCATATTGTAACTCCTGAAATTAAACTCAATAGTTATGTTTTAACTTCAAATGATTTTGTTTGCTCATATTCCACTTCATCATTTGTGGATGTTCAAACTATCACAATCACGATTAAGGGGACAAACAACTTTAGTGGGACAACGGAAAGAACCTATTCGATATTGGCGAAATCTTTGGCAGATAGCGACATCGTTGTGACAATAACAGACAGCAAAATCGTCTACACCGGTAGTGAAATTCAACCTTCATTTACAGTTAAATATGGTTATATCACACTGGAAAATGGTGTTGACTTCACAGTATCATATGCAAATAACATAAATGCTGGTACGGGGACTTTAACGATAACAGCAAAATCCTCAAATTTTGTTGGAGACTCTCAAAAAAATATAACTTTTGAAATTGCTAAGAAAACTTTGGAATATTCTATGCTTACAGAAATTTCAAGTCAAACTTACACTGGATATGAAATCAAACCAGATTTAACTATAATTTATGGAAGTATTACACTTGAAAGCGGGACTGACTACGAGGCGACCTATTCTAACAACATTGATTATGGTGTTGCAACAGTCGTTGTTACCGCTTGTGCGAACGGCAACTATTATGGGACTTTTAATGCACAATTCAACATTTTAAGGCTTTCTCTTGTCAATGCAACTATCACCGGCGTTGAAAATTCATATTACTTTTCAGGTCATGAAATCAACCCTGAAATTGAGGTTCATGTTTTTGGATATTTCGAAGAAGACGGACAGACACAGAAAAAACTGACAAGTGGTGTCGATTATATTGTGGGATATTCAGAGGACTGCTTAAATGCTGGAGAAAAGACAATTACAATCACAGGTCAAGGGAATTTTAAGGATTTAAAATCGATTACTTTCGTTGTGAACAAAATTGATTTGTCAGAGGCAACCATTTCGGGTTTTGAGGAAAGTTTAACCTATAATTATGGCGATTATGTGACACAAGAAATTTCTCTTTCAATGGATGAAGTGGAAATTGAGGTTGCAAATTATATAGTGACTTATGTAGACAACTTAAACGCAGGTACAGCTACAATGACAGTTTCTTCAAATAACGAGAATATAATTGGCTCAATAACAAAAGAATTCACAATCACAAAAGCAGATCCAATTTTGACAATAGGCGAAGATTTATCTGCATTTGTTGGAACGAGCGTTTCGATTACACTTGCAAGTGGGGATACTGAAGGAGAATTTACTTTCACTCCAAACAAAATCACCGCAGGGAGCAATTCCTATTCATACATCTTCACGCCAACCGACAGGAACAACTATAACACTATTACAGGCTCAGTCACAATTGAGGGAATTAACATTGTAATTGATAGGATTGAGGCGACAAGTTCAGAAAATCTTGTCGATGGCAACGCATTTAATATTAGTACAATTTCCGTTAAAGCAATTTATAACAATGGGGACACCGAAGACATTATCAACTTTTCTACAAATGTTGCAGATGGGGAAACTTTGTCATTACAACAAGATTTGATAATTTCATACACCAACACTGCTACAGAAAGAACATATGAATGCTCTTTGGAAGTTTTGAGAAGAACGATTACTCAAGGGGAGTTCACTTTTGAAAACACAGATGGTTTTGCTAACGATGTTCAACTTGTTGTACAAGAAATCACAGATGGTATTGAAATTTATGAAACGCTGGGAGAAAATTACAACAAAATCAAAAACATTGAAAAGGTTATCGTTGCAACCTTGCAAAGTGACGATGGCACAACTCAACAACTGGAAGGACTAAGCATATCTTTCGATGTTTCAGAGTATGAAGACGACACCGCATTCTACATTTTGCAAAATGGCGAATTGGTCAAACTCAATGTTTCTAATGGCAAAATAAACTTGGAAAGTGGTAGTCAAATCACTCTTGTAGTCGCAAAAGTTAAAGACGAGGGCGGAAATAAATGGATTTACATTACACTCATAGCAGTTTTGTCGGATATTATTGTGATATTAGCTGTTTCTGGTATAATAAGAAGAAAGAAGATGAAAACTATGGATAACAGCAGTAACATGTCCGAATAGGAAGGATGTAGCCATATTTAAAATACCAATCCACGAAACAATACCACGATTTTAACTGGTATCAAATTATTACTAGTTACAAATGCAAGCCAAAAATAACTGCTAACAATAAATATTAAAACTACTTTAAAAGATGAAGAATAAAATTTAGTATAAAAACAACCGAATAACAAACTCTCGGTTGTTTTTTTATTTTAAATTGTTTGCATTTGCTTTATGTTTTATGGTTGTTCTATGTTAACTTCTTTAAATTTGAGTAACTTTGACACTGAAAACGTCACCAGTATGCGCTATATGTTTTATTCTTGTTCTATGTTAGAATTTTTAGATTTATCTAGTTTTAATACGTCAAACGTAACAAACATGACATACCTCTTTACAGGTTGTTCTTCGCTATCATCCTTAGATTTATCTAGTTTTGACACGTCAAATGTAACAAACATGGGGGAGATGTTCTTTTCTTGTCAAACTCTTACTTCGTTAGATTTTACTAAATTTCCAAATTTTATCACCTCAAAAGTTACCAATATGGAGTCCATGTTTGGTAATTGCATTTCACTTACAACACTTAATGTTTCAACCTTTGATACATCTAATGTTACTAATATGGGTGGGGATACAGGGAAAATCTTAGGTGTATACACCTGCAAAGGGATGTTTGGTGGGCTTTCTTCTTTGGAAAGTATAGATTTATCTAATTTTGACACTCACAATGTTACGAATATGAGGTATATGTTTGCCAGTTGTAAAAAACTGACTTCACTAGATTTTACTAAGTGGACAAATTTTGATACATCTAATGTTACAAATATGGTTGGAATGTTTTCTAACTGCACAGCTCTTACTAGCCTTAATATGACTTCTTTTAACACATCAAAAGTAACAAATATGGGGACGCAATCTTGGGTTGAATTTGGGATGTTTTCCGTATGTTCTAATTTAACAAGTATAGATTTGTCAAGTTTCAATACCTCAAATGTAACTAGTATGTCTGCAATGTTTTATGGTTGTTCTAATTTAACATCTATTATTCTTGGCAGTGAATGGGACACATCTAACGTCACAGATATGTCTGGGATGTTTGCAAATTGCACAAGTCTTAACGAGAACGGAATTGATCTAGCTTTGTTTAACACTTCCAAAGTTAAATATTTTGGTACGTATTTAGGTTCAGGCAACACATCAAATGGAATATTTCAAAATACAGGTTTTATAAATATAGATTTAACAGGTTGGAGCTCAGCAAGTCTTTTATCCACACATAGGATGTTTAGAGAGTGCAAGAACTTGATGAGTGTCACTTTTGATAAAGACTTCACTTGTGAAAATGTTACTGATATGGCGGGTATGTTTTCAAGGTGCTATTCTCTTGAGGTTATAGACTTGACCTATTTTAATACGTCAAGTTGTCTTAGAATGGGGAATTTATATTGGAGCATACGTGGTGGTATGTTTGCAGAATGTAGCAAGCTTAAACAAATAATTCTTGGCGATGGCTGGGATACCTCAAATGTAACAAACATGGAATATATGTTTTGGAATTGTCCTGTATTAACAGACATTGATTTGTCTCGTTTTGACACTTCAAATGTAACAGATATGAGTTATATGTTCTATAATTGTAGCTTGCTTACAGAGTTGGATTTGACCTCATTTAACACAATAAACGTCACTAATATGGAGTATATGTTTGGATTGTGTTCTAGCATGCAGACAATTTATGTGTCTGAATTTGACGAAGAGACGCAAACTGGCTGGATAATGTATAATGGTGAAGAAGGATATAGTTATAATTTGATGTTCAATGGTTGTTCGGTGGTTGGTCCAACTGGAAAAACTCCAACATATGAAACTTCATCTGGGGAATATGCTTACGATTACCTCACAGTAATCTAAAATTTTTAAATATTAAAAATTGAAAAAATTTATCACTTTTTTAACAAAATTGACACAAAATTTTCGATTTTTTTTAATTTTTAAATAAAATTTGCAAGTAATATACTCAAAGTTATATTTGCATAAACCTATAATTAAATAAAGTAAAGTTATAAGTTATTATAGTTTTATTATTTTTAAATTTGTGTTTGGCAAGTTGCATACATATAAATGATAGTCACACAATTAAGAATAGTAGTAAATAAAAAAAAAGAAGGCACATATTGTACTTATCAACATGCCTATGCCTTCTTAGTTTCTTGTGAAGTAATTCTTCTTCACAATAGTATAATATGCAGAAAATTTTAGTTTATTCATAAAAATTTAAGAATTTGGTAAATTTATAACAATTAGTGCAGTTATTAAAGCAATCAGAAATAAAATATCAACTATTGTCATTACAATGCTAGCAATTTTTATTTTTTTGTTATCGGACTTGATTGAAATTATATTAAGTATCATACTGATTATACATAGTGCAAAAATTGGTATGATAAGAATTGAACCATAGACCGTAAAAATTATTGCAAGCCCTAAAGTATCAGAATTATCAGAATTTGCCGTTGCCACAATAGTAAAATATATTATACACAGAGCCAGTGTGAATACAAATGATAATCCAAATAAGATGGCACCAGAGATAAATGGTTTGATTTTACTTGTGGAATTTTTAACCTTTTTGTTGTCTGCATCTTGCTTACTTTCTTGTGGGGTTACAATTTTTTCATTTTCTAAATTATTCATATTATTCTCCTTTTTTATATTTATAAAGCTTACTAGTAATCAAATAGGTCATTATCATCAAAAGATGAATAAGTAGGCTTTGATAAATTTGTATCATTATTATTTTCATTTATTTTATCATTTTTATTGGAAAAATCATCATTTTTTTCGTTTTTTTGAGAAATATCACTAAAATTATTTAATTTTTCGTGTTCTTGACTATAAATGTGTACCATATCTTTTGCATTCTTTCTTAAATCTTCGCTAATTGCTGCATAATGTTTTTTTGTGGTATTTACATCTTTATGACCAAGAATATCTGCTACAATATAAATATCCTTCGTGGAGCGGTACAAGTTTGTACCAAATGTCGACCTGAGTTTGTGAGGGGAAATATTTTTTAAGGGGCTTGCTTGTTTTGCAAATTTTTGAACGAGTTTTTCTACTGCTCTAACGCTAATTCTTTTATTTTGCAAAGAGATAAACATGGCTTTTTCGTTACGATCTATGGGGAGTTTTTCACGTTTTTTAAGATAGAGTTTTAACGCATCTTTTACCTCATCATTATAATATAAAACTGCCTCATTGCCACCCTTTCTAGTCACTTTAAATTCATTTTGCTTTAAATTGAAATCTTCAATATTTAGTCCAACAAGTTCTGAAATTCTAATTCCAGTACCCAAAAATAGAGTGACAATGGCAAGATCACGTTCTAATGTATTTTTGTTGTAAGCAATTTGCCGATCTGAAAAATTTGCAGGATTTTCTATACAACCTAGAAGTTGGTCTTGTTCGTTTTCTTCAAGTCTGATTATTGCTTTGTCGTGTATTTTAGGCGTAGCGACTTTATCGATAACATTTTTTGAAAGTAAGTCTCTGGCAAATAAGAATTTGAAAAAACTTCTAATGCTAGCTAACTTTCTAGCCTTTGCTCTTTCATTGTTTTGGTGAATTTTATCGTCTTTAACGAAATACGTAAGATAGGAAAGATAATTTTCAATGTCACGTGCTAAAAGGTTATCAAGGTCAACAAGAAGTATAGTTTTTGCAGGCTTTTTTACAACATATTTTTCAAGGTAATCAAAAAATATACAAAGGTCCATGGCATAGTTTAGACGTGTTAAAGTACTGCTCTGTGTTTCCATAGCGATCATGAAATCAGTGCAGTATGGGGGCAAATTCTCTAAATATTGTGCCACTCTTTGAAGATTTTTTAGGTCACGTTTCTGTAGATAACTATTACTCATACTAAATTATAACAATCTTTTTTGTTTTTTGCAAATAATCTTGATAAAAGTTTGACAAATTGTCAATAAAAAATTTATAATTATGAAGAAGTATAAGGAGTAACGAATGATTGACATTAACTTGATTAGAGAAAATCCCGAACTTGTTAAACAAAATATCAAAAATAAGTTCGAAGATCAAAAACTCGTTTTAGTAGACGAGGTGATTGATATTGACAAAAAACTCAAAGTTTTAAAAAAAGAGGGTGACGATTTAAGGCAGATTAGAAATAATTTAAGCACACAGATTGGCACTCTTATGAAAAATAAAGAAATTGATAAGGCAAATCAAATAAAAGAGGAAGTCAAAAAAAATAATGAACGTATTGCAGTGATAGAGCAACAAGAAAATACACTATCTTGCGAACTTAAAAAGCGTATGATGCTTATACCAAACATTATTGATGTTTCAGTTCCTATTGGCAAAGATGAATCAGAAAATGTTCAAAGGTTGACTGTCGGTGAGGCTAATACAAAAAATTTTGAGATTCCTTACCATGTTGACATATTAGAAAGTTTAGGTGGGCTTGATTTAGATAGTGCTAGAAGGACAAGTGGGAATGGTTTTTACTATCTTACAGGTGATGTGGCACGTCTTCACTCTGCGATTTTATCATATGCAAGGGATTTTATGATTGACCATGGTTTTACATACTGCATACCTCCATTTATGATACGAAGTGACGTTGTAAGTGGAGTTATGAGTTTTGATGAAATGGAAAATATGATGTATAAAATCGAAGGAGAGGATTTATACCTTATAGGGACGAGTGAACATTCTATGATAGGGCGTTTTAAGGGTCAACTTTTAAGCGAAAAGGATTTACCATTAAAATTAACCTCTTATTCACCATGTTTTAGAAAAGAAGTCGGAGCACACGGAATTGAAGAGCGTGGTATATATCGTTTGCATCAGTTTGAAAAGCAAGAGATGGTTGTGATATGTAAACAAGAGGATTCTATGAAGTTTTATGACGAATTGTGGCAAACATCTTCAGCTTTCTTTAAAAGTATTAACATACCTCATGAAGTTCGTGAGTGTTGTTCGGGGGATTTGGCTGATCTTAAAGTCAAGTCATGTGATATTAACGCATGGAGTCCGAGACAAAACAAGTATACTGGCGAGCTTGGTTCATGTTCCACATTAGGCGATGCTCAAGCTAGGCGTCTTGGTATAAAATATAAAACGGCGGATGGCAAAAATGTATATCCGCACACACTAAATAACACTGTGGTTGCTCCACCACGTATGCTTATTGCATTTATGGAGAACAATCTTGAAGCTGACGGCAGTGTAAATATTCCACCAGTTTTAAGACCTTATATGGGTGGCAAAGAAAGGATTTTGCCTAAGAAAAAAATAGCAAAATGAAAATAGATATAACCACTTCAAATCTTGAGAACATAATCTCATCTTCAAACGAGAAGATTAATATAGACATTGATAATAAGGTCAATGCCATCTTTTCACTTGTGGTGTTAGAACTTGCAAAAAATAATTCCTTTATTAGTCTTGACAATGTATGTTTGCTTCCTGTGAATGAGACGTTTAATAGAGCGTTTTCTTCTAGTGTGAAACATGAATATATTTTAGGGTTTAGTAATTTGCAGATAGAAATAAATTCGCAGAAAAGTTTAAATATTTTTGTTAATTTTTTTAGGAAACTTAAAGAAAGTTATATGGCATCTAGAGAAAATCGAAAGCGAAATTCTAATAGAAAAACACGAAAAAATAATAAAAAAAATGCAAAAAATAGCAATTTTAATGCAAAAAAATATAATTTTATGGATTTACGCTCTGATATTTTTAAGACATTGCCACTCTTTTTAACTACGAAAACTTCTATTACCTTAAAGGATAATTCTTTCTATATAACTGGCGAGGATATAGGTGTAAATGCGAATGTGGTAGTACATTTGATGTTGTGTGATAGTAATCAAAATCTAAAAGCATATAATGCTAAAACGAGTCGTTTTTATCCATTTACGCTAAATGTAAGATATGAAAATTTTTTTGCAAAACAAAATAATGTTGGATTTAATTTTGTGAATGTTTTAAAAATATTAAACACTCTTTATAGCTTAAAAACTGGTCATGATTGTAATCAAATTTTTCTTGAAAGTCTTTTGTATAATGTACCTGATGAACTTTTTATCGGCGATATTAGGAAAGTGTTTTTAAATTGTATAAATTACATTAAACTTTCAGATGTTTCTAAATTCAAGTCTATAGCAAGTTTACAAACGATTTACAAAGACAAGCTAACACAAAGTAACAAATATAGTGAGGCTATCTCTGCGATTTTATCATCAATAAAATGTTAAGGAAAAAATATGAGAATTTTAGGTATAGATCCCGGGTATGGGATTGTTGGTTTTGGGATTATTGATTTTGATGGTTACAACATCACCACTATTGATTATGGTGTGATTGAAACACCAAAGACGGATAGTTTACCATTAAGACTTTTCAATATAGAAAGTGCTTTATGCTCACTATTTGAAAAGTATAAACCTGACACCTTAGCAGTTGAGGAATTATTCTATTTTAGAAATCAAACAACTATTATTCCAGTTGCTCAGGCAAGAGGAATTGTTTTGTTGACTGGATATAAGTATCATGCAAAGATATACGAATATACGCCCATGCAAATTAAACAAGCTTTAACTGGTAACGGGCGGGCAGAAAAGAAGCAGATTCAATTCATGGTCAAAAACATATTAGGGCTTTCTTCTATACCTAAGCCCGATGATGCTGCTGATGCACTTGCAGTCGCTATCTGTCATAGTCAAATCAATCCTGCAATTAATATAAATGAGGTATGAAATTAGGATTTAACGTAATTTATTTCCTTGAAAGGTATACACACAATTTTATTGTTAATGGTATTTTGCGAGCAAAGAATTTGATAATTTTATTAATTTAGCCTATCAAAAAATTTTCAAAATTATTTGAAATTAGCTATTGACAGGCACTTTTTTTTGTAGTATACTAACATAAAATAAAAGGAGAAATATGAGAAAGGGTAATAAAAAGAATTCAGGCCACACAAAATATGATTATTGTGTACTACGTAAGGATGTTTTGACATATTTTTACAATCAAATTAAAAATGCAGACTATGACTTTCCAGAAATAGATTTGGCAAAAATGGCTGAATTTGATGAATGTAAACAAAAGGCACTTGATATAATCAAGCCATTAAAACCTGAAAATAGTTATGTTGATGACTTGCTTGAAGAAAGTGTGAATTTTTCTGACGTAAACCTTGTAGGTGATGTTTTTGCAGGGGCTGGATTTTTAATTGCGGGCATTAATGTTGATTATTTGCCACTTAAACTAGCTTTTTGTGCTTGTCTTGTTGGGCACGTTTTTAGCATGGCGATAAATGCTGCACATATTCAAAGTTTAATGATTAATAGAAGAGAAAAAAAGGTGTCAGAAGATTTATCATGCTTACTATATTGGCATGGAGAAGATGAAAGTGTTAAAGGGCTAGCAAAAAAAATTAATGATTATAATACGATATTAAAAATCAATTTATTAAAAAATCGATATGATCAACTTACAGATGTACTTAATAATCAAGTGTCCACCGGTTTCATCAGTAATGAGAAGCAAGATAATACATATAACAAGGCTATAACCCCTTCTTGTAATTTAGAAATAGGTATTGATAAACAATGAGTATGATAGAGGATGACAGATGTATATTCGAATATCAAAAGCAATCGCTTAGTGATTGTTGTTTGGATATAATTAATTTTATCTCTGAGCATCTTTCACAGACTTACATTTTTACTTTTGAGCAAGAGTCAGTAATTGAAAATATTCAAGATATGATAGAGGACGATCTCATAGATTGTATCGACCTTGCGGACATGGATATTGAGGAAAAAGAACGAGAAGAACAGCGATTGATATTACACAATAAAATTATGTCAGAGTGTAGACTGCTAGAAAAAGAAACGTCAAAGATTTTAAGTATGTATGGTAGAAATCTTATTAAGATATATAATGAATACGTGATGAAAACGGCGGCAATCCATATGGCGAGATTTGAAAGCGAGGGATCTAATTTTCTTGAAAAGTGTTTTGAAGAATTAATCAATCAGGGTGTTATAGAGCTTGTAGAGTCAAAAAATGTAAATCTTAAATATATGACGGCAAAGAATATGAGATTTGTTGTTAAGAAAGACAATATCATATCATCTTGTGCTGACATGATTATAAAAGAAGTAAACTAATAGTATATACGTGTAATATGAAGCATAATTTTAAGACACAAAGTGTTTATATAAAACTATAATTGACTTATTTTGATTTGTATGAAAAACACGATAAAATAAAGAGAGTTTCCTTTCTTTTTTTATTTGACTTATAAGCTTTTTTTATTGTACACTAAGATAAGAAGTACTTAGCGTATAGGAGATTGTATGATAGGTTTTTTATATGGTATGATAGAAGAAAAGACAGAGGGCTTGCTGGTACTAAACGTTTCAGGAGTTGGGTATGAGATATGTGTCTCGAATTTTACTTTGGCACATTTAGGTAATATTGGCGAAGATGTTAAAATATATACATATTTGCAGGTAAAGGAAGACGGACTTGCACTATTTGGTTTTTCTAGTCAAGAAGAGAAGGCTATGTTTCTTAAACTTATTGAAGTGTCAGGGGTTGGACCTAAAATGGCTAGCAGTATTTTATCTGGGTTGACGGCAGGAGATCTTGCTACTGCGATTAGACATGAGGATGTTCAAACTATTTCAAAGATAAAAGGGCTGGGCAAAAAGACGGCAGAGCGTATATGCCTTGAATTAAAGGATAAGGTGGAAGATGTCTTGCCACTTTTATCATCAAATGCACTTAATGATTATATGATACAAAATACTTCAGCAATTGAAGATGCTACTGAAACATTAATTTCTCTCGGGGTATCAAAAGGTGAAGCATACAAACTGGCACGCACATGCTCAACAGAGGTATCCACAGCAGAAGAAATAATTGTCAAGGCATTACAGAGTTTAAATAGGTAGGTTTTATGGAAGATAATCGCTTTATAACAAGTACTAAAAAATTAACAGACGCAGAAATTGAAAACTCACTTCGTCCTGTTGTATTAGAGGACTATATTGGACAAGATAAGATAAAAGAAAGTTTGGGAGTTTATGTAGAGGCAGCAAAGAACCGAAAAGAACCTCTTGACCATGTTCTTTTATATGGACCACCTGGACTTGGCAAGACTACTCTTGCTCATATCATTGCGAATGAAATGGGGTCATCATTTAAAATTACATCTGGACCTGCAATTGAACATGCAGCTGATCTTGCTTCCATATTGACTAATTTGCAACCGAATGATGTCTTATTTATCGATGAAATACACAGACTTAATAAAACTGTTGAAGAAGTCCTCTATCCAGCCATGGAAGATTTTGCACTTGATTTTATAGTTGGAAAAGGACCTTCAGCAAAGAACATGCGTCTTAAACTACAACCATTTACATTGATTGGTGCAACGACAAAAGCGGGTATGCTGACTAGTCCATTGCGTGATAGATTTGGCGTTATTGAAAGGCTAGAACTATATAGTATTGAAGAGCTTCGAATGATTGTTGAAAGGTCAGCACGTATTTTACGCATAGATATTGACAGAACTGCTAGTGAAGAAATTGCAAGGCGTTCTCGGGGGACACCAAGGATAGCAAATCGATTTTTAAAGCGGGTGCGTGATTATGCACAGGTTATGGGCAGTGGTGTAATTTCTCAAGAACTTGCAAGTCATGCTCTTGAGCGTATGGATGTTGATAACCTCGGACTTGACCAAATAGACAGAAAAATACTACTATGTATGATAAATCGATTTAAGGGGGGACCAGTAGGATTAGATACTTTGGCGGCTATGATAGGAGAGGATGCAAGCACTATTGAAGATGTTTATGAGCCATATCTTTTGCAACTAGGTTTTGTAGCACGCACTCCCAGAGGTAGGGTATGCCTTGAACCTGCTTATAAGCACCTAAATATTAAAAAGGACTAAAAGTTATGGAGAATAGAAATTTATTACGTTCGACCTATTTTTATAACTTACCCGAGGGACAAATAGCTCAAACACCTGTGGAGCCAAGAGATAGTTCCAGACTTTTGGTGTATGATAGAACGAGTGGTAAAAGAGAAAATAAAATTTTTAAAGACATAACTACTTATTTAAAAAAGGGCGATTGTCTTGTTATAAATGATACCAAAGTACTGCCAGCAAGACTTTTTGGTGTGAAAGAACAGACAGGAGCAAGGATTGAGATATTACTTCAAAAACGTTTAAACTTAAATACATGGAGTGTCATAGCAAGACCACAAAAACGTTTAAAAGTCGGGACAAAAATTCATTTTAGTGAAAGTTTTAGTGGGCGTGTATTAAAAATCGGCGATTTTGGAGAATGTGAAATTGAGTTTTGTTATATCGGCTCTTTTGAAGAAAATCTTTTGAAAGTAGGCACTATGCCATTGCCACCTTATATCAAAGAAAAACTCAAAGATAGTAGTAGATACCAGACTGTTTATGCCAAAGTTGATGGTTCATCAGCAGCACCAACAGCGGGGTTACATTTCACAAATGACTTACTTGCCAAAATTGAAAAAATGGGCGTTAAAATCGTGAAAGTATTGCTTCATGTGGGGTTAGGAACTTTTAGACCTGTAAGTGAGGATAATATATTAAATCATAAAATGCACACCGAACATATAGAAATTACACAAGAAACGGCAGATATAATTAATGAAACGCATTCAAATGGGGGTAGAGTAATAGCAGTGGGGACGACATCAGTTCGGACACTTGAAAGTTCTACCGATGAGAATGGAAAAGTTTTGCCGTGTGTAAAGGAGACGGATATCTTTATCTATCCACCATATAAGTTTAAAGTCGTAGATGCACTGATAACTAATTTTCATTTACCTGAAAGCACGCTTATTATGTTAGTTTCAGCGTTTATAGGTGATATTGACAAAACACTTTCACTTTACAACTATGCCGTAGCAAATAATTATAGATTTTTTAGTTTTGGTGATGCCATGTTTATATGCTAAGATAAATTTTTGCATAATACTAAAAGATTATTATAACTTGATATTTGTAATATAATATTTTATTTGGTAAATATTTAATACTTTAAATAATACTTACCAAGTACAAAGATGGCAAAGCAGAGTATCTGTGTCTATAATTTTAAATTTTTGACTATATCTAGTATGTATTATGCAGATAATATACGTAAATATTGAGAGTATCAATGTAAAAGATATTATAATTTATGTCATTAAAGTTGCATATTCCATACACATTTAATATATGTTTATTTTAGATGAAGAAGGAGGATTATTTACGTTCAATATACTTAATTTATTGCGAGGAATATTAAAAAAAAGTAAAGAACTTGTCTTTACTTTTATGTGAGTTATACCCACTATTAAAAAAGGTTATACCTTGAAATTTCATGTCAGACAGCCTATTTTGTTGCACATAAACCGACTGCCTCGCATAAGCAAAACTCCATCAAAGCTACCTTATGGCACACCCACGTATCCCTTTAATGCTGCTTCCGTCAAGACCTGACATGGTTCGGGGGCGAAAGTTGCATAAGACCTTAATTTCAACGTTTTGCACATACGTTCATATTCAACTTACATACACCTAGATAGGTGGTCAGCCTCGCTATTGCAGATTGCGAGTCACAGGGCACTGCAAACTCCCCACTTATGTCTGACTTTATTATTATACACTAAACAAAAACAAAATGCAACTATTTTTATTAATAAATAGTTATTCTAAAATATAAATTCTGCAATTTTGCAATGTTTGGAAAAATATTTGACAAAATACGAAAAATATAGTATGATAATACTGTTTTAAGGCATGTCTACCATTGATGTAAAGATATACATTCTATTAAATCACTCTGATTATGTAAGCCAATATAGAAGTAAAGGGAAGTAAGATTTGTTTTTATAAGCTCATCAATAATTGTGCCAAAGAACATAGAGTTGACTTTATGGATTACTTAAAACTAGATTAAAAATTTGAAGATTATTTACCTAAATTTTAATATAGGGGTGTAGTTCATCGGTAGAATGAGAGTCTCCAAAACTTTAGAGGAGGGTTCGATTCCTTCCACCCCTGCCAACGTAAGAGTATACCATACATGATGTTTTTATAGTTTTACAACATTATAAATGGTATATTTTTTTAATTAATCATATGGAAATCATGAAATAATGTTGTTTGTGGTTGAGATTAATGAAGGGTAAAAAAGCAAATTTAGTTCTTTTTTATAATTATTTTTTTAAAATTTTGTTAAATAACCTATGAAACATAACACGTGTAATTAAGTCTAAAATAACAAAAAAACTAAGTTAACAAAACAATAGATTTTTAATTTAAAATTCAAACAAAAAGGAGGAGAGGGGGGGTATCTTATAAAAATCTCTTAAATATGAAAAATAGTTACATAAAAACAAAAATGGTAAATAAATAAGTTAAAAACAAAAGCAGAACTAATATATATACAACCTAGTATATATAATGAGCAGGCGAATGTTAAATAATATAATGGCTATAAATTTTAGATAAAAATTTACTTTTTTAAGTTATAATTCTAATAGATTTTAGATTATAATTTTGACAAATAGTTTGTAAATATATTAAAAAGTGATACAATAAACTTATGAGCAAAAAATCTTTAATTGTATTTTTAATTATTGGACTGGTACTTAGTTCAACATTATATCTTTTTAATATCAGCAATGATAACCAAAGCAATCTTGAAAGTATTCTTGCATTTTCAGACAAACTTGCAACTATGCTAAGTGAAGATGATTTATGTGGTGAAGTTTCCACTATGGATTATATAGAACTGGAAGATGATATATTAGTCAACCTTGACACCATGAAGAAATTTTCAAGTATAATTAGTGTTGACCCTACAACTAACATGGTGACAAAAAACAATTCAAATATTGACATATCATACGTGAATGATAGTGAATATGTTAGCTTATGCGATTTTTCAGACTATAACCTTGTTTATAGCATATCAGAAAATGTCTTGACTCTGTCAAATCCTTATGAAACGAAACGGCTAATTGTTTTTAGTGATGAAAACATTGATAGTTATGGTGCGACAATGGAGGTTTCTGGCTATAAAAATTATCATATATTCAAATATTCCACCGAAGAGGAAATGTTATCAGCATATGAACATTTCAAGTCAAATAGTGCTGTTACAAACGTGATTTTTGATAGTGTAACCATGTTAGAAGAGGTTGAAGAAGATACAGTGAGCGAAACTTCTTCATCTTACTTATCATGGGGAGCGAGCAGTATGAGTATCAGCACTGCAACATCCTACCTATCAAATCAAACACTTAATAATGTTTATGTTGCTGTCATAGACACGGGAATAGATACTGACCACTACATGTTTTCAGGTAGAATTGATTTTGAACATGGCAAGGCGTTAACAGTGACTACAAGTTCTTCAGAATATAAATATGAAGATGACCATGGTCATGGCACGCATGTATCGGGTATAATAACCGACTTAACTTTATCCAATGTCAAGATTATACCAATCAAGGTAATGAATAGTGAGGGCAAGGGCAGTGTTTCTTCAATTCTTACAGGACTTGAATATATTTTAGCACTTAAAAATGAGGGAGTAAATATTGTTGCTGCAAATTTAAGTTTAGGTGGCAGTTCTTCTAGTGAAGTTAAAGAGGCATATGAGCAGGTGATTGACGAATTGTACGATGCTAATGTGCTGTCAGTTGTTGCGGCTGGTAATGAACATGCGAATGCTACAGATGTTTCACCTGCAAACATTTCAAGTGCCATAACTGTATCCGCCGTTGGAGATACCTTGAAATTTGCAAGTTCTTACTCTAACTATGGAAGTGTGATTGATGTATGTGCCCCTGGTACAGATATCTTATCTGCTAGTATTGATGGAACTACCACACATAAAAGTGGTACTTCTATGGCAGCACCTCACATCTCTGCCGTCGTGGCTTTAATATCTTCCATGACGTCGATTTATAAGAATATGCAAATGGTTGAAGATGCTCTTTTTAATAACTTAACCGACCTAGGCACTTCTGGGTTCGATATATATTATGGTTATGGTTATGTCAATCTTTCTAATATTGTAAATTATAAGTCGGGGACTGTGGTATTTGATCATACGCAAAGTTATTACGAAGATTCTTTTGAATTGACACTAGAATATAGTGGAGTAGTTGATAGCAACGAATATGTGGTTATTTACTATGGTATAGATGGTGACCCTGAAAACATTTACACTTCGCCTATTACAATTACAGCCTCTTGCACTGTAAATGCTTATGCTGTGGTATATAACGGGGAAAACATAGCTTCATCAACAGAAATAGTATCGCAAGAATATCTTATAGGTGCCTTAGACCATGAAAAACTTTTTAAAATCTCAGATTCGGGTTATATAACTTCCTATCTTGGAAACGAAGAAACATTAAGCGTACCAGATAGCATTGGAGAAATTTTGGTTGTAGGTATTGATAGTAAGGCGTTTTTAAACAACACATCACTTCGAAGTGTTACGCTCCCCGATGCCTGCATAAGTATTGAATCTTACGCTTTTTATGGTTGTGTGAATTTGAGCTATGTTTATGCACAAAATGTCACAAAAATCGGTGAATATTCATTTAGTGGTACTGCAATAGAAAATCTTACCGATGAAAATCTTGAAAATGTAACTACTATATCAGACTACGCCTTTTATAATTGTTCTTCATTAATAAATGTGAATTTAAGTAAACTTGAATATGTCGGTAAGTGGGCTTTTGCAGTAGACTATGACGAGGCAAATGTTTTGCAATCATTGACACTATCAAGCGTTACAAAAATTGATGAATTCGCATTTTTGTATAGATCCAGTCTTGAAAATATAACGTTGCCTAAGTGTGAATTTATCGGTGCGGAAGCATTCATGGGGACTGCAATTTGCGAAATCAATCTAGAAAATTTAACTTTTCTCGGTTATGGTGCATTTAGAGCGGTTGGCACTGTTGCAATTAACTTACCTTGTTTAACAGAAATTGCAATGTACGCTTTTGCACAGAATGAAATACAAAGTGTGTATTTGCCAAGTGTGAGTATAATTGGTGAGGGTGCTTTTTTACAGTGTACTTTTGCAGATGGGGTCACTTTTGACTTTTCAAACACAACAAAAGTAGGTTCCTATGCTTTTTATAGCACTCTTCAACAAAGTGAAGTAAAATTGAAATTCACAAACATGCTTAGATTTGTACACGATTTCGCTTTTAATCATGTAGATTTGAGCCAAATTGATTTTAGTGGTGTACTAGTTTTAGGGTCGCAAGAATTTGATTGTGAAAATGCCTATGAAATTGACCTATCATCTGTCTCAATGGTAGGCTATCTTAAATGTGATATGTTAGAAAAAATCATATTTACAGAAAGTCTTAACTATTTTTATGGATTTAACTTGCCAAATGCTACATTTGTTGCAAGTCCTAATAGTAAGATATATGATTTCTGTACAGATAACAATTACAAGGTGCAATCAATGACCGAAAGTGGAATAGTGTTTGAAACGGTTGGTACAAGTTTGGATGCTGTAATGATTATTTCTGCACAAAATTACACGGCAAGTATTATTGCTAGCACTATTTTAAATCATCGAATAGTTAAGATTGCAGATAATGCTTTTGAAGGTAACACATATATTCAAACGATTAATATGGCGTACCTAGAAGAAATCGGGAATAGTAGTTTTAAAGGCTGTGAAAATCTTACTACAATATATGCTCCAAACCTCAAAGTGGTGGGATCTTATGCCTTTTACAACTGCCAAAATCTGAGTGAAATTTATTCTGATAGTTTACAAAATATAGGTTCGTATGCCTTTGTGGCATGCTCACTAAGTGAATTTGAGGAAAATATTCAACTTTTAAGTGTTGGCGAGTATGCTTTAGGTTATACGCTTGTAGATGAAACACTGCAAAAAATAGAGGGCTTTCTCATAAAGTATCAAAGCACAGCACTATATAATTATGTAACTTCATACGATGTAGAGGGAGAACCTTTTTATGTACTTTTGACAGAAAATGACTTTTCGTATTCCATTTATTATAGTTCCTATTCTCGAAGAATATGTATTGATGAAATTTACGACAATGGCTATAAGTATATCACAATTCCAAGTGCTGTCAATGGTATTATAGTAGGAAAATTAGGAGAGTCTGCCATCGGTTGTAACTCAAATATTGTTGGCATAAAGTTTTCTTCGACCATTTCTTTGGATAGCTTTGCAATCTTTAACTGCGATAAACTTGAATATATTGATAGTGAAAATATAATATCCCTTTCCGAAGCCTCATTATACAACCTTTCTAGTGTCAGACGATTAACATTTACAAAACTTGAAAGCTACGAATCCGAATCCCTTTATAACCTTGAAAATCTTCAATATCTATACCTATCAACTTCAAAAAATAGCAAGAGTATTACAAGCAACTTATTGTACTACGATAGCATGGTGAGTAAACTCAAGGTGGTGGATTTTGGAAATTTTAAGGGAATTTCAAACTTCTTTTTAAATACAAACGATAGTTACACATATTATGCTGTTTACCCATATTTAGAGAGCGTCAATTTTACAAATGTGACTAGTGTCTCTGACACCATCTCAAATCTACAAGAGGGATTAGTAATAGAATTTGGCTCATCCATAGATAGTATAAGTTTAACCTTGCAAAATGGAGGAATAATCTATGGATATGAAGATACGCAGGCTGAAACCTATGCTACTGAAAATGGGTACACTTTCTATACAAAATATGGTATAATCACACAGGAATCAGACTATCATATTATTGATACTGCCAAAGACGAGATTTTAAGTCTTGAAACTGTTATTGTAGGTGATATAGAAGAACTTGATTGGCAAATAAGCAGTGACGGGGAAACCTTTGAAAGTTTAAATATTTCTTCCAACATTTTAACACTAGATGTTAAAGACTATTTTGGGGAAATAACACAAGATATGGTAGTATATTTAATTCTTACTGGCATATATGGGACTGAAAAAATAGAATCTAAGCTTTTCACTATATATATTTTAAGTGCTAATTCCACGAATTATTATGTGGATATTTCATGTGGCACTGGTGGAAGTGTGACGGGGTATGATTCTAGTTTATATGCAAGTAGAGTATTTGTGGATGATATCACAGATGGTAACCTTTACATTGAACCAAAAACTAGTTTTGGAATTTTGAGCATAACACTAAACGATGAAGTACTTTCTAAAATCACAACTATGGTAAGTTTTGAAAATGTAACATCTAATCAATCGTTGAGTGTGGAATTTATTTACCATGTATTTTTCGTGGACATCTCTATTAATGATGAGAACTTAGGTAGTGCGACTGAGGGACAGTTTGTAAATTATGGAGAGGATTTTGTTATTTTAGTTGAACTTGCTAATGCTATGATTGAACTTGATTACGAACTTGATAATGATTCTAGTCTATCTCTAACACTAACACTTGTGGGGACAAATAACAATGGTGGAGATATTTATGAAATTGTGTTTGAAAATGTCACAAGTATGCATGTTCTTAGTATAATTTTTAGTCTAATTACTTATAAGGTTACGTATGAAATTATAGGTTACGGGCAGATAGTAACAAGTTATCAAAATGAGTTTTTTGAGCGTAATAGAACAGATACATTTACTCAAAATGCGTATCAATCTTATATAAAAAATTCAACGCTTACAATGTACTTTGTGGGGCTTGATGAAGTGTATAAATTTTATGCTTTGTATGTAAATGGAGAATTATGTGAAACTGAAAATAATGCGTATGTTATTGACTATGTGCAAGAAGATTTAGTGGTAAAGGTGTATTTTGCAAGATACACGGCGGATTTTACCATTCATGTTGGCGATAATGGTACACTTTCTGATGGTTCGTTAAGTTTAGCAGGTGAGATTACAAGGTCATACACACAAAATCAAACCCTCACATTCACGGCTACCGCAAATGAGGGATATGTAGTCGATAAAATAGTGATTACAAATAGTGATTTTCAAGTCAGCGACATAGATATTGAATCTAAAATCATTTATTGTAATGAGGCTGTGGTCGAATTTGAAGTTTTTGCTCTTTACAATTATGATATTTCTGTAACGTTTGATAAAACTTTTGTTTACCTATTTGTCGAGATAGTCAATGATAGTTATGGGAAGGTAGTGAGAAGTATTATTAATGAAGTAGAAACTGAACCTGAAACACTTACAAATGCTAACTCTGAAAGTGAAAAATATGCCTACAAGTGTTACTATGATTTACAAGGTCATTATAAAATTGCTATAGATGTTTTAGATACTGTGGCAAGTAGCATAAAAATTAAGTCAGTTTTAGTAAATGGTCAAAGTGTGGAAATTTCAAATAGAACTAGTTTTAGGTATTTTTTGAGCAGGACAGCTTGCAAGGGCGAAAACATTGATTTATATGTAGAATTTGCAAACACTTACAAGGTGGCAAGTGTCATTACAGGTATTGAACTCTATTTTGATAATTATGTGTTTGAGGGTGATGTGTTGTCAATTCCAATACACACTGGACTATATAAAACAATTGACTATATTTACCTGAATGGAGTTAAAATTGAATTAGGCTCAGATACTTCACTCTTCGATATTGATACTGAAAATATGTATGCAACTTTTGATGGGGAGACACTCAAAGTCTATAACATAAACGAAAATATTTATCTTACTATTGCAGTTACGTACAACTATAAGAATATACTTATCACTGTTATTATAGTTGCAGTAGGATTGCTTTTAATACTTTTTATCGTCAATAAAGTGAAAAAACGAAAAAATTAATCTTTGGGCTTGTTTATATGCCGACAAATTTCGTGCTGTGCTTCATAACTTGATAGATTGCAACTGAGCAAGGATAAAAAAACCTTGATAGTACAAATGTCTGGATTTGAAAAGTTATTTTCTATGTAGCACGCAAGACTTGATGCTAATAAACAGAGTTTTTCTGGTGGAATATCAAACTTCTGCTTTTTCATATTTTTATCTATGCAAAAACATTGTTTAGAGTGAGTAGTGACGAATACGTTTTCTCTTAGATAACCTTATTTTGTTGTGTAAATATAGGTTAGTTTTTGCAAATAGCATGCAAATATCGAATATTATTTTAAAAATATTTTGAAAAAACTTTTTTATATTGACACAATTTTAAGTTGTATGTGTTATAATCAAGTTATATTAGAAAAAATTAGGAGTAAAAAATGCAGGATTATAAAGTTGTTTCTTTATTTTCTGGTTGCGGTGGGCTTGATTTGGGAATTGAAGGTGGATTTAGATATCTAAACAACTATTATGATAAAAATCCATTTAAAATCATTTGGGCTAACGATATAAACGAAAAAGCAACACAAACTCAAAAATTAAATTTTCATGGCATTAATGTTGTATGTCAAGATATTACAAAAATTTTAGATGAAGATAACAGTAAATTTAACTTGCCCGATTCGGCTGATGTTGTTATTGGAGGTTTTCCATGTCAAGATTTTAGTTTAGCGGGGAAAAGGCAAGGGTTGAATGCTAAAAGAGGTAAGTTATATCAAAGCATGGCGAAAGTAATAGATTTATTAAAACCAAAAGTTTTTCTCGCAGAAAATGTTAAAGGCTTAATTTCTTGGGAAAAGGGCTTAGCAATTAAAACAATAATTGAAGATTTTTCAAAGCTTGGCTATAAAGTAGAATATAAATTATTTAATACTGCTGATTATGGTGTACCACAAATAAGAGAGCGTGTAATCATTGTAGGTGTTAGAAATGACTTGAATGCTGATATAAAATGGCCAAAACCAACACACTCAATAAGTGATGCAAACTTAAAACCTTGGCTAACGATTAAAGATGCTATTGGTGATTTGGAAGATGAAAATGTACACAACTCTTTGCCTAATAATGGATATTCCAAAGCAAAACTTTTTAAAGGTAAACAAGGAAATACAATAACTAAACCAGATAAACCTGCTCCAACAATGAGAGCTGAACATCATGGAAATATAGAATTTCATTATTCTTTGCCACGAAGATTGTCTGCAAGAGAAGCTGCAAGAATACAATCGTTTCCTGATAATTTTGTCTTTGTAAAATCTACTACTGATGCGTATAGGCAAGTTGGAAATGCTGTTGCTCCAGTTTTTGCGTGGCATTTATCTCAAATGTTACAGGAAATTTTAAATTCAGGAGAAAAATGTAATGAATAGTATATATAATAAATTGTTTGATGATGCTCTAATAGTGAAAAGAGTTAAAAATAAATTGCCACATTTATTTCAGTTAGCAGAATTAGAAAGTTCTAGAAATGGTAAAATAGGAATGGAAATAGGGTCTGTCAGAGAAAGAATTTTAATTGCACTGCTAATGTATAAATTTGGTATTGACATTGTTAACCCTGATATTCCTATAACGACGTCTGAAATTGATGTAATTGTTAACAACACTCCTTTATCAATTAAAACAACGACAACAAATGGTGAAAAATGGAGCGGGGTTAAATTGATTTGGACTGTCGATGCTAAAAAATCTTTGGAATTTAAAAATACATATACTCCTTCTTGTGATATGTTAGTGGCAAAAATTTGTTGGGGTGGTGAAGGTAAATTACTATTGTTTTCAAAAGAGGCACAATGTAAGATATTAAATGAAATTGGTCGAGATAGATATATAAAGCTACCGAAAGAAAATACAAATGCAAGAGGTGTTGAAATAACAGCAGAAGCTCTCTCAATGCTTGAAAAACATGAAGATACAAGATGTATTGACATTAATTTTACCAGAGATAAGATTGATTATAGAGAAGTATACACAAAATGGCTTGATGCTTGGAGAGAAGAATATTAAACATTGAATTTAAAAAGACTAATATAGGTATTTATTTTTTTAAATTTTTAAATAATATTAACAAAAAAATTATAATTTTGTATATATAGAAGAAATTTCTTCAAATTTTAAAACTTTATTTTGATATCAATAAAGGTCATTTTATTCTTCAGGGTGATATAGAGTAAATTCTTTGGTGCTTTGCGGATGGTTATCGCAAGCAGTGTAGGTGGCAACTATTATAATTTTATCGTAATCTTTGTTATCAAAGTTTAGTTTTAATTTGGTGTTTTTTTCATTTATACTATTTAGCAGATTTTCTTCTCGAATTTTATCATAATAAATCTTATAGGTACAAATTTTATTTGGATAGAGTTCTATTTGTACCTCTTTTTTATCAGCTTTTAATGTGGCATTGATTTCAGGCTTTTTGGTGAAATTTTCAGAAATTTGTTCAGGCAGGTTAAAGCGAGAAAATAATTCTTGCTTTTTGTATCTTGTTGGAGTATATTTATTTGCAAGTACTACTTTGTGATTTTCGTCAAGTTCGCTCAAATCAATATCTTTATAGCAGACAGAAGATGGCATTTCAAACTCTTTTAGAGGTTTGTCTTTAAAGTATGCAAGTGCAATTTTTGTTGGTTCATTTCCTCCTGCCGTCTGTATTTTTGTATTATCCAAATTGCCACACCATACCCCCAATGTTTCATCGGTACTATATGAGATATTGTAAGCATCCAAAATTCCACTTCCATTTCCATTCGTGCCAGTTTTTGAGGCAATATATGGGCTTAAAGAGTTTAATTTTTTAGCAGTTCCATATTTTGCACAATTTTGTAGCATGCTTGTAATAAGAAATGCTGTGTCATCTCGGAAAATCTGTCTTTGTTCAATTTTTCTAACATATAAAAGTTTACCACTATTATCAGTTATGTGGGAGACAAAACACGTTTTATTGTAATATCCACCTCTTGCAAAAGGGACATATGCAGAGGTTAGCTCCTTTAAACTCACCCCATAAGTCATACCGCCGAGTGCAAGAGCATAGCCCTCATCACTTTCATCGAACGTGATACCTACTTTTGAGGCGTAATTTTTAGCTTTTTCAATTCCAACATATGATAGTATTTTTATGCTAGGAATATTGTATGATTTTGACAACGCTTCATCCACTGACACATAGCCATGAAACTTCTTATCTACGTTTTCAGGACTATAATTTTCTATGTTTATCTTTTCGTCTAGAATTTGAGTGGCGGGAGATATCACACACTCGTTTAGAGCAGGGGCATAGACTAAAATAGGTTTTATACATGAGGCAGGGGAGCGTTTGGCATCTAAAAGTTTGTATGCTGACCTACCAGCAAATGCGGTTATGGCAAATTTATGGTTATCGATTGCAATTGAGGCGTAATCAGAATTGAAATTTTGAGAGTTTAGTAAGTTTTGCAATTTCTTCTCATTTTCTTGATTTTTATAGGTATAAATTTTTGCACCAGATAGTGCCAGTTGTTTTGGAGTCATATCTAGCACACTACAAGCTTCTTCAATAGCATAGTTTTCGTATGTGTTTTCGTGTGAACCATTTTGTAAGTTGAGATTTAATTCTATTTCTGTATTTTTAGCGAGAATGTACTCATTTTCAGTTATTTTTCCATCCTTGACCATTTCGCTAAGTACCAAATTACGACGTAGTTTTGCTTTTTCGTTATTTTTTGTGGGATCATAGTTTTTAGGCGACTTAATCATGCCAGCAAGCAAGGCACTTTCTTGTAAGTTAAGTTTACTTGCCGATTTAGAAAAATAAAAGTTACTTGCATCGTTAATGCCATAGGTATTGTTTCCAAAATAGATAGCATTGAGATAAAATTCTAAAATTTCTTCTTTGGTATATCTTTTTTCTACCTTGCGGGCAAGAGCGATCTCTTTGAGTTTTCGCTCTAATGTTTTTTCAGATGATAAATGAGTATTTTTTATAAGTTGTTGAGTGATAGTGGATGCACCTTCTTTAAAACTTCCGCTTTTAATGTTTTTTATCATAGCACCAATCATACGTTTTGCGTTGACCCCTTTGTGACTATAAAAACTTTTGTCCTCGATTGAAATAAAGGAATCTTGCAAAAAAGAAGGTAGTTTTTCAAGGGAAATATAACTTGTACCTGACATATTTTGCGATTTTATAAGTCTATTTTCACTATCATACACACAAGCAGAAACGCTTGCACCTTGCAATACCTCTGTGTTTATGTCAAGAGTTGTATATTTGTAGTAGGTTACTCCAATAAATATGAAAATAGAGAAGATTGCAATCGCTAAGACAAAAAAGATACTAATCAGACTTATCTTGACAAATTTCTTCATTTTTTTATTATTCCGCAAAATCACTCAATTTATGCCAAATACTTGTTTTTTTTGTCAGATTTTAGTATAATTGAAAACATAGATAATAATTAAAGGATAACTATGAAATATTTTATTGTCACTTATGGGTGTCAAATGAATGTACATGAGAGTGAGAAACTTTCGTACATACTTGAACATATGGGATATGAGCCTTGTGAAAAGAGAGAAAATGCCGATATTATCGTTTTTAACACTTGTGCAGTCCGTGAAGGAGCAGAAGATAGAGTCTTTGGAAATATAGGAGCTTTAAAGTCTCTTAAAAAACAAAATCCAAATCTCATTATTGCCGTGTGTGGATGTATGACTCAAAAGGATGAAACGGCAAAACTAATCATGCAAAAATATCCTTTTGTTGATATTGTCATGGGTTCGTTTAACTTAAAACTAATAGAAAGTTATATTAAAGCTGTTCAAGAGCGAAGAAATTTGGGTAAAACTGAATTAAAACGTCAAAAACTTTCTCCACGTCTTAAAGAAATTTTTGACGAAGGTGATATAGACGAAGAAACACCTTATAATCGTACAAGTCTTGATGATAACGCATGGGTGAATATCATGCAAGGTTGTAACAATTTTTGCACTTATTGTATCGTGCCATATGTTCGAGGCAGAGAAAAGAGTAGAAATATGGAAAAAATATTATCCGAAATCCGTGATATTGTTCGTGAGGGTAAATATCACAAAATCACTCTACTTGGGCAGAACGTCAATTCGTATGGCAAGGACTTAAAAGATGGAAGCAGTTTCGCAAAACTTCTTGAAGAAATTTGCAAAATAGATGGGGACTTTAAACTGACATTTATGACTTCTCATCCAAAAGATTTGACTAGTGATGTTATAGATACTATTGCAAAAGAGGATAAAATTCTTAAAGAAATTCATCTTCCAGCACAAAGTGGAAACAATCGTATTTTAAAACTCATGAATAGGTCCTACACTCGTGAAAAATATCTTGAGATTATTGATGAAATAAAAAGTAAAATTAAGGGTGTAAGACTGACCTCGGATTTTATTGTCGGGTTTCCTAGTGAAACAGAAGAAGAGTTTTGCGACACTCTCGACCTTGTAGAGCGTGTGGGATATGATAGTATTTTTGCCTTTATGTACTCTAAGCGATCAGGCACTGTTGCGGCTAATATGGATAATCAAATAGATGAAGAAGTAAAACGAGACAGGGTGAATAGATTATTAAAACTTAGTAAAAGGATTCAAAAAGAACATGAGTAGAATTGAAGATATATCAAAATACTCTCCAGGATTTCAAACTTACATTCGCATAAAAGAGGAATACAAGGATTGTATTTTATTTTATAGATTAGGCGACTTTTATGAGTTGTTTTTTGAGGATGCCATTGAATGCTCTAAGGTACTAGATTTAACGCTGACAGGTAAAAACTGCGGACTTGCTGATGAGCGTGCACCGATGTGTGGAGTGCCATTTCATAGTTGTGAAAATTATATTAAAAAGTTGGTCGATTTAGGGTATAAAGTTGCAATATGTGAGCAAATGCCTGCGGATAGTCGAAAGCAAATACCAAGAGAAGTTGTGCAGGTCATAACGGCGGGTACTGTGACTATGGATAGTTTGCTTGATGAACGAAAAAACAACTACATATTGTGTGTTTACAAAAATAATAACGCATTATATGCCTGTTATAGTGACATCACCACAGGAAAATTCGCAATCAAATCCTATCAAAATAATCTCGAACAATCTTTGGCAGATCTTCTGAGTGTTGTGTGTCCGTCTGAGGTAATAGGCAATAGTGAGGCGAAACTTTTATACCAAAGTTTGCCACTTAATAATATCAGGCTTCTTCCAAAGTTTTATGAGCTTTTAGTGTCTTCTTTTAATGAAAGTATATGCACTGGGCTTTTAAAAAAACAATTTGGTGAAAATTTCAAAAATGTGTACAGCATAAAAGATGACAATGAAGTACTAGTTATGGGAGCTTTGCTTTCATATTTAGAGCAGACTCAAAAACGAAGTTTGAGTAACATCAATCGTATTGAAAAAGATGAAAAAAAGTATTTATTTTTAGATAGTAACACAAGGCGTAATTTGGAACTTGTTGAAACGGTAAAAGAACACAAAAAATATGGGTCTTTGCTTTGGCTACTTGATAAGACTTGCACAAGTATGGGGGCAAGGCTTTTTCGCACATATTTTGACAAGCCACTTTCTAATGTGAGTGAAATAAATGACCGACTTTCTGCCGTTGAGGAAATCTATAAAAATATCATTTTAAAGGATAATTTAAAGGACGTTTTGTCACAAATATTCGACATTGAGCGACTTGCTGGGAAAATTGCTTATGGTAATGTTATGCCTAAGGAGTTACTATCTTTAAAAAGTTCACTTGAAAAGCTTAAAACACTAAAATCTGTGATTAAGCCATGTAAAAGTAAACTCATTAGTAGTGTGTATAATGAAATTGACGACTTTACTGACCTTTGTAAAGTTATCGATAACGCCTTTGTCTGTCCCGCTCCGCTAATCATCAGAGAAGGGGGCTTTATTAAAAGTGGTTTTAATGAAAATCTTGATGAGCTTAGAAATCCTAAACTAAAAGCAGAGCAATGGGTTAAAGAGCTTGAAGTTTCAGAACAAAAACAAACTGGCATAAAAAATCTTGTAATTTCCTCCAATAAGATAATCGGATATTACATAGAGGTGAGTAAAAGTCAGGCAAGCTTAGTCCCTTTTGATTACAAGCGTATACAAACTATTGCAAATAATGAAAGATATGTAAATGAAGATCTTATAAAGATTAATAATATGGTTTCTATGAATGAAGAAAGTGCTATACAATTAGAATTGCAACTTTTTGAAGAAATTAAAAAATACGCCTCGAATTTTATTGAAAAAATTCAAAATACAGCTATGGCTGTGGCTAAACTTGACACCTATTTATCCCTTGCAATTAGTGCACAAAAATACAATTACGTAAGACCTACCATAACTAATGGTGATACACTTGAAATACAAGAGGGCAGACATCCTATCGTTGAAGCCTTTTTAAGGGATGTTAGCTTTATTCCAAATGATACACATCTTAATACCACTGATTCCTGCATGGCAATAATAACAGGGCCAAATATGGCGGGGAAATCCACTTACATGAGGCAAGTTGCTTTGATAAGTTTTATGGCTCATATGGGAAGTTTTGTGCCTGCTCAATCAGCAACAATTCCACTTTTAGATCGAATTTTTACACGGGTTGGTGCTAGTGACGATTTGGCGTTTGGACAAAGTACCTTTATGGTGGAGATGAGTGAAGTGGCTAACATCCTTGCAAACGCTACTAAAAAAAGTCTTATCATCCTAGACGAAATCGGCAGAGGCACTTCAACTTTTGACGGACTAGCTATTGCCTATTCAGTCGTTGAGTACTTGTCTAACAACGTAAATGCCAAGACTTTGTTTGCTACTCATTATCATGAATTGTCTGAATTAGAAGGAATTGTAAAGGGTGTTAAAACTTACAAGGTCACCGTTAGAGAGCGAGAAGATAAGATAATCTTTTTAAGAAAGATAGAGCGTGGTCAATGTAATCGCAGTTTTGGAGTGGAAGTAGCAGAACTTGCAGGTGTGCCTAAACAGGTCATACTGCGTGCAAAGGAAATTTCTAAAAATTTAGAACAGACTAATGTAAAACTTGAAGTGGGTAAACTAATCGAACCAAATGAGAGTGTCAAAATTGAGTACGAACAGAAAAAAGCACAAAGCATAGTAAATGAACTTAAAGATTTAGATATGAATAAAATTTCACCTATTTCCGCTTTTGAAATATTAAATGAGCTTTGTCAAACAGCAAAAAAGGAGTTATAAAAATATGATTAGAGTTTTAACACCTAAGATATACAATCGAATTTCAGCAGGTGAAGTGGTGGAAAAGCCATGTTCAATAGTTAAAGAACTTGTTGAAAATAGCATTGATGCTAAAGCGACCAACATCACTATCGAAATCGAAAATGGTGGCATAAAAAAAATTAGAGTTTCAGATAATGGTTCGGGAATAGAAAAGGACGATTTCAAGAATGTTTTTATGCCACATGCCACAAGTAAAATTCAAAGTGAAGATGACCTTGATTCTATCGCTACTTTGGGATTTCGAGGAGAAGCACTTGCATCTATTTCTGCCGTCACAAATGTGGTGTTAATCTCAAGACATAACTCCTCTGAAATGGGGTATATGACACAAGGCAGTGCAGGGCTATTTACTGCTCCAACAGAAATTGCAAGTAAAGTCGGTACAAGCATAACGGCGTCTGATTTATTTTATAATGTTCCAGCAAGGGCTAAATTCTTGCGTAAACCTAAAATAGAGGAAAATGAAATTACGAACTTTGTAGAACGTATTGCACTAGGCAATCCTCATATAAGTTTTAAATATATTATTGATGGTAAGGAAAAATACAACACCACATCTTGTGACTTAAAGGAAGTAATTTACACTATATATGGTAAAGATGTCTATAATTGCCTTTTACAGGTTGATTATTCATCAAATAATTATAGAGTTTTTGGATATATTGCAAGTCCTAAGATTTTTAAGTCAAATCGTTCTTGTCAAAGTCTTTTTGTCAATGGGCGATATGTTGAAGATTATCTTGTCTCATCCGCTGTCAGCACAGTAATGGAAAGGGCAATGCTTAAAGGCAAGTTTCCTGTTTATGTATTAAATCTTGTAACTAGTCCTAGTAATATTGATGTCAATGTTCATCCGTCAAAAATGCAAGTGAAATTTCAAAATCCTAGAATTATATTTAACTTGATTTTTAATGCTATTTCTAAAGCAATGGAAAATTATGACCCGATTTTAAGTTACGACCACAAAAGTGTCATGGAAAATACTCTAATTGAGGAAAATGAGGCTCGTTCACCTTTGAGTGATAAAAGTTTTCGCCCTGTTAATCTCGGTAATTATTACACTGATTCAATAGAGACTTCTTCCATTATGCCTGATAAAGTAGGTAAAACGTACATCAACCCAATCTATGGCAATAAGTTACTTGGTGAAGATGAAAAAATCGCCAAAGATAATTTAGCAAAACGGGCAAAGACTCATAAGGCTTTTGATGTACCAGATTTTAAGGCAATAAAGATAAACAAGCCAGTTGATATTGATTCAGACGACCCCATCATATTCGATAACGACAATGCTCAATTTTTTGGTCAAAAGTTAAATGAAATGATGGTTGAAAATGAGAGGAAGAAAAAATTATCGTCTTATGAATATGAAAAATGTCAAGAAGAAGAAAAACTGCAAAAGTTTTACTCTGCAAGCGTTCAAGAGCAAATGCAAATAATAGGTACTGCTTTTAAAACATATATAATCGTTGAACTTGATGACTACATCTATATAATAGACCAACATGCTGCACACGAGAGGATACTCTTTGACAATATAACTAAAAATACTGCTAATTGCAAAACATATAAACAGCCACTTTTGTTTGCATACGAATTCGAAGTAAGTACTGCGGAATTTGAAATTATGGAAAAAAGTATGCCGATTTTACAAGAGTTAGGCTTTGAGATAGCACGTCAAAAGGGCAAAAAATATAAGATAAGTGCAGTGCCAATGGTACTTAAAGATATAAATCTTGAAGCCTTTACGCAGGATATCTTAGCGGGAAATATCAACGAAAAAAGTACAAGTCTTGATATAATGAGAGAAAGGCTTTGTCAATATGCGTGCAAACATGCAATAAAAGCGGGCGATGTCTTACAAAAGAGTGACATTGCATACCTTATTGAAACAATGCGCAAGGGCAAGTTACAATGTCCACATGGCAGGCCTTCTGTGGTGGCAATATCTCAAAAAGAATTTGAAAAGATGTTTCAAAGGGTTGTAAACTGATGAACAGAAAAATAGTGGTAATTACAGGAGCCACCGGCGTAGGAAAGACAGAGTTTGCTATTGAGATTGCCAAAGTTTACAATGGTGAGATAATTTCGGCAGACTCAGCACAAGTGTACAAAAAATTTAACATTGGAACTAATAAGATACAACTTGCAAAAATGGAGCAAATTCCACATTATGGAATAGATATAAAAGAGCCTTATGAGGAGTTTTCAGTTTATGATTTTGTTAATTATGCCAGCGGTAAAATTGATGATATACATAGTAGAGGGAAACTTCCTATTGTAGTTGGTGGAACGGGACTTTATATTCGAGCCTTAGTTGAGGGTTTTAACTTCGGAAATGCCAAAAAAGATGAAAAATTTCGCAAAGAAGTTGAAAATATGATTGAAAAACGAGGGACAAAGTATGTTTACGACCGCCTTCTTGACCTTGACACAGAAATGGCAAAAAGTGTGGACCCTTCAAATATCCCTCGTCTTATACGAGCATATGAAATAATACGTGATGGTGGACATAAGAGCAAATTGCCAAACGACATCAATGCCCTTGTTGTAGTTTTAAATCTTGAAAGGGAAAAGATGTATCAAAGAATTAATGCTCGCACAGAGGACATGGTAAAAAATGGGCTTGTAAATGAGGTAAAGGAAATTATTGACGCAGGATATGGTGGTTGTCGACCATTAGGATTTATTGGATATAAGGAATGTGTAGATTTTTTAGAGGGCAAGACGACAGAAGAACGTATGGTTGAACTTATTAAACAGCACTCACGCAACTATGCAAAAAGGCAAATCACATACTTTAAAAAACTTGATAATGCAGTATGGGTGGATGTTGAAAACGTTGAAAATGCTCTTGAAAATGTGAATGATTTAGTGAGGAGATTTTTAAATGAAAACAATTGAAGAAATTGAAGATGACTTGAAAATTAGATTTAAGCAAATTGATGAAATTGCTGAATTTAACACAAAAAAAGTGCTTGACGCATATCGCAAACACAGAATTTCAACAACACATTTTGCAGGGACTACCGGCTATGCGTATACTGACAAGGGCAAAGAGGGACTATGCAAAGTTTATAGTGAAGTTTTTGGTGGAGAAGATGCTATTGTGTCGCCCCTTTTGATGTCTGGCACTCACACAATTTCAGTTGCACTTTTGGGGTTATTACGTCCGAAGGACGTCATGTTAAGTATAAGTGGCACTCTTTATGATACTCTGCAAGGTACATTGTTTGGATGCAATAACGGAAGTTTGCAAGATCTTGGTATCAAGTATGAGCAGGTGGATCTTTGTGATGGCAAACTTGATGAAAAGTTAATACTTAAAAAAGTTAAGAAACTTAAGCCGAAAGTAATCTATTTGCAAAAATCTAGAGGGTATTCCCTTCGTCCAGCCATTTCTTGCGAGGAAATGAGGCGAATTTTCCCTAAGATTAAACAAATTTTAAAGGATTGCTACATCATGGTAGATAACTGTTATGGTGAGTTCACTGAAAAAGTTGAACCGCTTGAAGTGGGAGCGGATGTGATTATGGGTTCACTAATTAAAAATGCAGGTGGCGGACTTGCTCAAACAGGTGGGTATATTGTCGGCACTAAAAAGGCGATAGATTTGATTGCTTGTAGGTATTGTTGCCCTTCACTTGGAAAGGAAGTAGGCTCGTATGAGCATGGCTATCGCAGTTTTTATCAAGGCTTTTTTATGGCTCCACATACTGTGAAAGAGGCATTAAAGTGTGCCTATTTAGTAGGTGCTGTCATGGAAGAAAAGGGCTACAAAGTTTCGCCCGCAACACAAGAAAATAGTTACGACATAGTTAAGACAATAGCTTTTGATAGTAAAGAACAACTTATTTCTTTTGTCCAAAAAATACAATATTTCTCACCGATTGATAGTTTTGTCACTCCTCAACCATGGGATATGGCGGGATATGATTGTAAGGTCATAATGGCTGCCGGTACTTTTGTTGAAGGGGCATCGATTGAGCTTTCCTGTGACGCACCTATAAAAAAACCATTCACTGCATTCTTTCAGGGCGGACTAGTCTACGAACAGGGCAAGATTATAGCAAGAGAACTCATAAATGAGTAAAATATGATATTTTATCAAGATAGAAATTGAAAAATCTGTAAAAAATGGGGGGTATAATTATGGAAGAATTAAAGGTGATATATGAAGATAATCAAATCATTGTTGTGATAAAACCTCAAAACGTACCAAGTCAAGCGGATGAGTCGGGAGATGTTGATATGCTAACGCTTGTAAAAAACTATGTAAAAGAAAAATATGACAAAAAAGGTAATGTCTACATAGGACTTATCCAACGGCTAGATCGTCCAACAGGGGGAATAATGGTGTTTGCACGTACTTCAAAGGCTGCCGAGCGTTTATCAAATCAGATAAAAAATAATATTTTTAAAAAGACTTATTTTGCTGTTTGTAACAATATACCAAAGGCTAAGAGTGGCACTCTTTTAGACTATCTAAAAAAGGATGAAAAGGAGAATTTGGTAAAGGTTGTGCCTATGAGTGAAGATGGTGCAAAAAGATGCGAACTTGAATACAAAGTCCTTGAAAGCGTGAATAATTTGTGCTTGATAGAGGTTCAACTAAAAACGGGCAGAAGTCATCAAATTCGTGTTCAAATGGCAAGTATAAACTGTCCACTTTATGGCGATGCTAAATATGGTATGAGTAACAAGGGTAGGACAACAAATTTAGCACTTTGGGCGGGCAAAGTTACATTTATTCATCCTGTAAGTAAAGATATTATGACATTTTTAGTTGCTCCAGATGACAAATCATTGCCATGGAATAAATTCAATATTCAAAAATATTTTGTAAGGTAGGTGTGTTATGGAAAGAAGCGAAGTTGAAAATAGATTGAAATGGGATTTATCAAGCTATGCAAAGTCCGATGACGACTTTTTAGACAGGATAAACACTTTGCAACAGCAGGCGACTTTTATTTCAGATTATGAGGGGGGACTCGTTAAAAGTGTAAATGGTAAGAAAGTACCAAACGAAGATAAAATTTTAGAGTTATTTGATAGACTTGATGAATTTATGATTGCTTATGCAAAAATTGCAACTTATGCACATCTTAGAGAGTGTGAAAACATGACAGACTTTTTAGCAAACGAAATGTGCGAAAAGGTTACTTCCGTTTCGACACAGATAAACATGCTTGCTTCTTATATTGACGTCGAAATTTCAAGTTTAGATTGTGACACTTTAAATAAGCTTGTAAAAAGTGAAAAATTCAAAAATCATAAAAGATATTTTGAAGGGATTATAAGAGAAAAATCTCATATGCTATCAGGAAGTGAGGAAAAACTACTTTCAAGTTTAGGAAGTTTTCTTGGCGGATTTTCTGATAGTTTTGATAAATTTGAAGATGCTGATTTAAAATTTAGAAAAATAAAGGATAAGGATGGCAAAAGTCACGCTTTTAATCAGTCATTATATAGTGTTTATGCCGAAAGTGATGACAGAGTTTTAAGGCGCAATGCTTTTAAAGAAATCAATGGGCGACATGGGGAATATATAAATTTCCTTGCTACAAATTATATAAATGATGTCAAAGAAACCTGCACTTTTGCCAAAATTCGTGGGTACAAATCGGCATTATCAGCATCAATTTTTCACGAAGAAGCTGATGAAGAGGTGTACAGACTTTTAATATCAAAGGTGAGCGAAAACATTGATATTATGGAAAGATATTTTGAAATCAAGCGTAAGATTTTAAATTTAGATCAGTTCGCAATCTATGACTCTTACGCCAAAATTACCAAAAATCTCTCCTACAAATTTACGTATGATGAAGCTTTTGATATTATAATTGATGCTCTTTCTCCACTCGGTAAAAACTACGTGGATATTTTGAAGATGGCTCGAAAACAAAGATGGGTAGACGTCATGCCAACCAATAATAAAGCAACAGGGGCTTTTTCGACTGGGGCGTATGGAGCAAATCCCGTTGTACTTATAAACTTTGAAGGGGACATAGGTTCAGTCTTTACTTTGGCTCATGAACTAGGGCATGCACTTCATACTTATCATAGTGAAAAGGCACAGCCATATGAAACTTCGCCTTATGAAATATTTGTTGCTGAAGTTGCAAGTACAGTAAATGAGATGTTTTTGCTAAATTATTTTCTAAAAAAATCCACCTCAAAAGAGGAGTCATTATACTTTTACGATTACTTTTTAAAACAAGTAAAATCGACAATTTTTAGGCAAACGATGTTTGCTGAGTTTGAAGAAAAAGTGCATGCTATGTATGAAAATGGTGAAAATCTCACAGCAGAGAAACTTTGTAATCTTTATGAAAAATTAAATAGTAAGTATCACGGAAAAAAATGTAAGCAAATCCCTCAGATGAGGTATGAGTGGGCAAGAATACCTCATTTTTACTCCTCATTTTATGTTTATAAATACGCTACGGGGCTAATTTCTGCCATAAAAATTGTAGATGGAATATTAAAAGGGGGAAAAGAAGCTGTCGAAAACTACCTAAATTTTCTATCGAGTGGCAGTAAAACTAATCCTGTCGATATACTTAAACTTGCGGGCGTTGATTTAACAAAAGCAGATACCTTTGATGAAGTCTTTGATTATGTGAATAAAATGCTTTCAATGATGGAGACGTTGTAACAAAAAATATTTTTTTCCATAAAGTGAAGGTAAGGAGATTATATGAATTACTCACAAAATTACTGCCCAGGTGAATGTTTTGACTTACGAGCAAGAATAACACCTTCTTGTGGTGGAAACTTGTGCTGTGGTGGTGGCTGTTTTCAACCTTGCAATAAAAGTCAATGTTTTTGTCCACAAAATTTCTGCTCATTTACGCCCTTTTGTTCTAGTTCATGTTGCCCCGAAATGATATTGCTTTTAACTGGTATAATAATCGGAAAAGGTTGCAAATGTTAATTTTTTCTACTTCTTTATAAAAAAAATTAATTTTTTTAAAAAAATTTAACATTTTTTTTGCAAATTTAACATAGTTATGTTATAATGACGACAAGGAGGGAAATTTATGGCAGTTAAAAATAATAAAGATTATTTTGGGCTTTCATGGATTGTCAGCTTAATTCTTGCAATTATTCCTGTTACTTCTTTCATTTTGGGCGTTGTCACAAGAATTATGGATGGTGGCGTTCGTGGAATTATTGCTGCAGTTCTACGTATTATATTAGGCTGGAACATAATCTGGATTGTTGACATCATTATGATGGCTTTACATGGCAGAATTTTACGTATATTCTAATTGCAAAATAAAAAGGCAAATAAGCCTTTTTATTTTTTGGCGTTTTCCCGCTTATCTTTAAAAAAATCAGATAATAGTTTCGAGGCGTTTTCTTCATATTCTTTTAAAAATATCATTTCACTATTGTGGTTCAACCTTTTGGAAGAAAGTATCTTTTGACAGAGATTGTCATTTGAGGTTTTATCCTTGCAAAGATAGAATAAATTTCTTATTCTTGCATTTGCAATCGCTCCAGCACACATAGGACAAGGCTCTAATGTTACATAAATATCACAATCATCAAGTCGCCAAGAATTTAATTTTTTGCATGCACGTGAAATGGCAATTATTTCAGCATGATTGATAGCATTTTGCTTTTTTTCTCGATTATTATGTGCTTTTGATATGACTTTTCCATTCTTAACCACGCATGCACCGATAGGGACTTCACCACTATGATAGGCTTTTTTGGCTTCGTTTAGGATGATTTGACATATTTCATTTTGATTTTTTTCTTTCATGAGTTTATCATAACACATCTTAAGAATAAATACAAGTCCTTAAAATGTTTTGAAAATATATAGTTTTGATATATAATTAAAGTATGTTAAATTCTATTGTTCCAATCACACCGAAAAATAGTGAGAAAAAACTAACCTATGATTTCATTTCCGCTGGAAGAATTGTGCTTTTAGCTTTTTGTTTTTCTTTCATTGCTTCATACGTTTTGTTATTGATTTTTACACCTATTGCAAATTCGAATGGGGAAAGCCTTTCAACAGATTTTGAAGTTTATCGCACATATTCTTTGGTAGGATTTAATACCTGTGTTACATATGTCATCTTAAATACACTTTTTTCGCAATTAAGTTTTCTTCTTGCTATTGTCTTATATAATAAAATCGGGGGATTTTCTTTTAATTCAATTCAACTTAAAAAAGAGGGTAAGTTAAGTTTATCACTTGTTTCTATATTGCTTGCTTTTATTGCTTATTTTACTCTCGTTCAACTCTTTAATCTAATTGATATAGGCTTTGCAAACTTTGGTAACTTTTCCACCTTGTCTTTGCCCCTCGATTCTCCGATATGGGTATTTGTTAATATTTTAGTCTACGCCGTTCTACCACCGATAATCGAAGAAATGCTTTTTAGGGGGGTATTGCTTTCGGGTATGCAAAAGAGGTTTTCGCCGTTTTTATCCTCTGTGTTTGTATCACTTATTTTTGCCCTTGCACATGGGAGTATTGCTTCTTTGTTGTATCCATTTTTACTTAGCATGTTGCTTTGTACACTCGTACAAAAGACGGGCGACATCAAATATGGTATGATAATACACTTTTTAAACAATACTTTAACGGTGATTTTTGGATTTTTGACATATAATAAATACATCGACTTAAATTATCTTACTTCGTGGTGGGGGATACTTCTTGCAATTATCTGTTTTCTTGCTTTCTTTATACTATGCTTTGTTGTATTTAAGTTTGCAATCAAAAATCAATCACCTAATAAAGTGGAAGGGGTTGAGCAGACTGAAAAATTAAATCAAAAAGGGAAAATTTCATATTCTTTGCTTCTCTATTGCGTTTGCCTAGTTACGATTGTAATTGTCAATCTTGTAACAGCAATTTCTAATTTCTAAAATCCTCTTCTTGTGAATATAATGGAGATATCATGGTTAAAAATAATTCTTCAAATTGTGCAGTTATAACTTATTTTTTGATAGTGGTACTTTTTGCCACTCTTCGTATGCTTGTCAATTATGACGTATTTGACTTTCTTTATCAAAACGATGTTGTCGCAGATGTCGTTCTTACGGTGATTATACAATTAGGTTTAATGCTTTCTATGTCACTATTTTTCTTCTCATTATTAAAAAGGCAAAAGGTCAAAAACACGATGCGTCAGTTTGGATTTCGTAAAATCAGTTTTAAAGCCATATCCATTTGTCTTTTGATGGGAGTTTGCATATATTTCATAAATATTTTCGTATCATCCTTTTTCTACAACCTCATTTCCTCTTTTGGTTATACCAGCTCATCAACATCTACAACTTCATCATACAACATATGGCAACTACTATTAGACTTATTACTAACAGCTTTTTTGCCTGCTGTATGCGAAGAAACAGCACATAGAGGAATGCTCCTTTCGTCTTTTAAAGATTTAGGGATGAAGTCTGCTATTTTGTTATCTGGGCTTATGTTTGGGCTTATGCACATGAATATAGAGCAGTTTTTCTATGCTTGTATAATTGGTTTCTTCTTTGGATATGTTGCATGCAAAACTAACTCTATTTACCCGACTATGATTTTACATTTAATGAACAATTCTCTTTCGTGCATATTTACGTTTGCAAGCGTAAACAATATCGCATGGCTTGATTTTTATGGATTTATGACTAGTCTATCAAGCAACAATATATTTTTGTATTTAATCTTCTTCATCGTGCTTATAGCATTGTGTGTCTATCTTGTTGTCCTTTTGCTACCTCATCTTTTCAAGGCTACTATTTACAAATCGGCATACACACTCGGGCAGGATATCGAAAAATATAAACTTCGCTATAATTATTTTGAAAGTTTGAAAGAATTTAAAAAATCGTTGGGTGAAAATGTTGAGGAAATTGACAAATTCAATGAAGATACTGACAAACTTTTTGAGCAAAGTCTTTTAAAAGCAAAAGACGAACAGGTTACAGTTTATCCGTTAAAACGCACTGCTCCTCTTGAGAAAAAAGCAAAAATATTTTTATATGCTACAATAGTCTTACAAGCAATAATAACACTTTATACATTTATATGGGGAGTTTTTTGATGCTAAAAATTAATATTGTCTGTATCGGTTCTTTTAAGGAAAAGTTTTGGCAGGAGGCTGAAAAGGAGTATTTAAAGCGTATTATTGGATTTGCTAACATAAAAATTATAGAGCTTAAAGAGGGCAATCCTAGTAAAACTAAAGAAGAAATTCTTGCTTATGAGAGCCTTTTAATAGAAAAAAAGTTAAAAGGGTACATAATAATTTGTGATAAAGATGGACAACAATGTTCGAGTGAGGTCTTTGCAAAAAATTTACTCAAGTTACAAAATACTCAAAGTGAAATAACTTTTGTCATAGGCTCTTCGTATGGCTTAGATGACAAAATCAAACAAAAAGCTAACTTAAAATTGAGTTTTTCTTCAATGACATTTGCTCACAATCTTTTTAGAATTATGCTAGAAGAACAGATTTATAGGTGTTTTATGATAAATTCAAATCGAAAATACCACAAATAGGAGATGATAAAATGAAAAATAACAAAAGTGCTTTAAGAATATTTAATATCGTTTTTTCCATTATTCTTTCACTTGGGAGTATTTCCTACTTTCTTTATCTACTCATTAGCAAGAATGACCCCACAAATAGATTACTTACTTGTCTTGGAATTGGAATTGTCGCTCTTGTACCTTACCTTATTGAACTATGTATGAGAAGGAAGTTTAGTAATTTCATTCTATTATTTTTTAACATCTACTTGCTACTCTCTGGGGTAGTTGGATCTATTTGCAACTTGTATCATATTGTGAACTGGTACGACAAGGTTGTGCATACAGCTATGGGCTATGTATGTGCAGTTATTGGGTTGTTTTTAGCAGTTAAACTATCGGATTATAAAAATCAGAAACTTGCATTTTTGACACTATTTTGTTTTGCAGTGTCAGTTGCGATTGGGGGACTTTGGGAAATATATGAATTTTCAGTCGATAACTTACTCGCTCAGACAGCTCAAGGGGTGCCTGTCGAAACGATTGATGGCACATGGGTCACCTCAGTATATGATACCATGACTGATTTAATATGTGATGTCGCAGGTGCTTTACTATTTTCTATACATTTTGTCATTTCTAAAAAGACTAAAAAATTACACCTTATATCTAGTATGGAAAATGAGTTTTCACAAAAGTTAGAGCCTCTATTTCCAAAAAAAGTTGAAAGTGAAAAAAATATAAAGGAGTGATTGTTGTATTTTTGCAGGGGACACTACTATATAAGAAGTAAAGGTGTGTTCCTCTTTATAAATTCTGCTACAAGATTTTTACATTTAATAATTTGTGCATTTTTGCACTTTTTTTATTGTTTTTATTAAAAGTTGCATATTTTTATTAAATTAAAAATATTATATTCTATCAAAAGTAAATTATGTTCAAATTTGAATTGCTTTTAATAGTTCGCTTGACAAATCAAGCACTTTCTCGTTTGAATAAACATCAGTTTTGCTTGCAAATGTGACTCGTTTGCAGACAAAACTTTCGATAATAGACTTTAGGTGATGTTGTTTTATTTCAAAAACTTACAAAACAAGTTTGTTACCTTTTGATTAATCATATCATCTTGTAAATACCTTTCGGTGCTTACCGACAAACTTTCAATAATTTTGTATATGTTTATTTTAGATATAATTATAAATATTTTTTCAAATTGCGTATGGCTTGCAGTAATGATTGTTGCAATGATTCCAACATTAGAGAGTAAAATATCTATACCTCTCGCTTTGTCGCAAGAAGTTTGGCAGGGGAAACAGTTATCGATTATTTCTGCGTATATTTTTTCTGTGATTGGGACTTTTATTCCTGCTATATTTGTATACCTATTGTGCAAATTTTTTAAAAGGCATACACACGTCATGATTGTGGAGAAAATTAGACATAAACTTGTGAAAAAAGTACAAAAAAACAGCATAAAACTTCAAAAAAGCCAAAATAAATTAAAAAAATATTTAACCTTACTATTTTTTGTTGCCATTCCTTTACCCTTGACAGGAGTGTATACCGCAAGCATTATTGCTGGATTTAGTGACTTGAATTTATATTTAAGTATGATTTCTATTTTTGTCGGAGAACTCATTTCAGCAGGCATTACTCTTTTGATTTGTCTTTATTTTGAGGGGTCAACATTAGTTATACTTATAATAACTTTAATTATGATTTTACTTTTTATTCTTTGTAATATTATATTTAAAATTTTTAATAAGCTTAAAAACTAATTGTTTTGGTGATAAAAAAAGAAAGAATTTAATCATTCTTCCTCTTTTTTTATGTTATTTTCCATATTTATCATATGCAAATTTAGTAATATGATATCTTACAGGAAAGATAATCACAAGTAAGACTATCGGTACAAAAATTGTTGTAGAAAAATCAAAGAAAGTTGTTATTTTCATCCCACAAATGAAGTTAATACACACAACTACAATACTTGCAAGTATAGCAACTAACCACATAATCAGTCCATTATATTTTAACATAGGTTTAAAACCGAGAATATAGTGATTTCTTATAAAAGTAAATAGCGAGTAAAGTCCTGCGATGATTACTGGTACATAATAAAAGAAATTTGTTGTAGATTTTGTGTGCTCAGTGAGTGCGAAAATCATGTAAAGCAAGCCCATACAAATAGATGTAATTGCAAGTAGCACGAAACTGACAATCATTTTTATTTTATTCGTGTTATGCACAATTTCAACTTTGTCTTTGGTATATGTGTTGAATTTGACGTTGTGTTGCTTATAATATTGTTTGAGTTCATTATAGTCTGAAAAAGATTTTACCTTTTCAATAGTCCCATCGTCATATTCGTTAACTCTAGTCTGTGCTTTATCGACAACTTCACGATATGAGGGTTCAAGATTTTCATCCCGTTTAGGTGGGGGTAGTTTTTTCGCATTTGCATACATTTTTATATCAAGGTCAGGAGGTGAAATTGGTTTTGTCTTTTGTTTTTCATGACGTATGCTAGGGTCGATTAGTACTCCATCATCTTTTTGTTCTTCTTGTTTATCCTGAGAGTTGATCAACTCTTCTTTATTGTTTAACTGTTCATCGCTTATTGTAGTATTTGTTTCAAGTAAGCCTTCAATTTTAACGGGAGTTTTTTCTTCTGTGGCAGTATTTTGCATAGCAATATTAGTTTGTATTTCTTTGGCATAATTCAAATCAGTTTTACTGCTTTGAGAATTGATTTGATTTTTAATGCTTTCAAGCTGTTCTAAATTTTTACTTTTTAAATCCTCGATGGATCTTTTAATTTCTTCTAGTTTATCTTCTTCGCTTGTTTCATCCAGAGCAAGTTGAGAATTGATATAACTTTTATTTTTCTTGTATTTTGACATATCAATATAGTTTTCAGAGTCGGCACGCAAATATACTTTACTAGGCTTGCTTTCTTCTTTTTTTTCGTCTTGTAATTGATTTTTTATCTCATCCTCTTCACTTTGCATGATTACAGTTTGATTATTTGGAACAACAGACGAAATAGATATCTGTGGCTCAGGTGTTTGTGTCTCTTCTGACTCATCAGCATAAATACGCTCATCATTACTTAAAAGTTTTCCGTCATCACTCTTAGATAAGGGGGTGACTGTTTCATTTTTCTTAGTAGATTGCATATCAAGACCTGCTATGAATTGTTGTAGGTCAAATTCATTCGATAAATCATCGTATTCACGCAGACCGCTATTTGTTATACTATAATAGTGTCGCTTTCCACCTTGCTCACTATCATCCCAATATGAAGATTCGACTAGCCCACGCTTTTCAAGACGTGAAAGAGCTGAGTAAAGGCTAGGTTTTTTAATTATAATTTCACCATGTGTTAATTTACTGATAATATCAATTATTTCAAGCCCATATTTTGCTCCATCTATTAAGCTATGCAAAATTAAGTAAGAAATTTGACCACCATTATTCGTAGTTGCCATATAAAACTCCTTTTAAAAAAGTATATATTTTTATAAAACAAATGTCAAATAAATCAAACTATTTTGAATATTTTTTTAAATATCTTCAATAAAAAGTATGTAGTATGCAAGTAATAATACTACATGTAGTGCAAAATTAGTACGAATAATACTATTTTTTCATTTTAAAAAAAACTTGATTATTTTAGACGTTTATGATAAAATACTCTTACTATGGAAAACGTAGAAATCATAAGGCAAAATAGAAAAACATTAGTCATTTCAGTGGATAGGTCGGCTAAGGTTGTCGTTAAGGCTCCGCAGGGGATGTCTGACTTTTCCATCAACAGATTTATTTTGAATAAAAAAAACTGGATTGAAAAAAACGTCAAAACTATGCAAGAACACATATGCCATTTGCAAACTTACAACACCGAAGACAATGCTTATATTTGGGGGAAGGAGATTAACTTAGATTTATATGCAGGGAAAAAACTGACAAAGACAGAAAAATGCAGACTCAAAAAAAAGCTTTACAGCAAGGCGTTTGAGGAACTTTTGCAATTTGCCTATGAGATGCAACTACGCTATGATTTTCAATGCAAAGAGGTCAAGCTTGTTAATTCTGTAAAGGTTTGGGGTAGTTTTTCTAGTGAAAATGTCATGAAATTAAATAGAAAATTGGTAACCTTAAAAGCGAACTATATATTCTACGTTTTAATACATGAATTTTGCCATCAAAAGCAAATGAATCACTCTAAAAAATTTTGGTTAGAAGTGGAGAAATATTGTCCTGATTATAAAAGTCTACGAAATGATATGAAAAATTTCAGTCATATATTAAATCGTGAGATGAAATTTTGGTAGGGAGAGGAGACTAGATGGAAAACTTCATCGTCTTACTCTCTTTTTTATATGATA
>CAZZGZ010000002.1:0-122515 GCA_964653635.1 uncultured Lachnospiraceae bacterium | reverse complement strand
CTGATTATTAAGTCAATAGATCGCTTAGGTCGAAATTACAAAATGATTATTGAAGAATGGACATTTATAACAAAAATCATTGAATGTGATATCATTGTTATTGATATGCCACTTCTCGACACTCGCACTACCCCACAAAATTTGGTTGGCAGATTTATCTCTGATATTGTCCTGCAAATTTTATCTTTTGTTGCAGAAACTGAGAGAGATAACATAAAACAACGCCAAGCCGAAGGCATTCGAATTGCAAAAGAAAAAGGCATCCATATGGGACGCCCTAAACTTGTTTTGCCAAGTAATTTTAATGAAGTTATCGGTCAATATTTTGATAAAAAAATAACTTGTTCTATGGCTACTAAACTTCTCAATATGCCAATGTCAACTTTCTTTAAGTATCTTAATATTGCTAGGTCAAAAAATTTAGCAAAATAAATCTGATTTTAATGAATATTTTTGTAAAAACTAATAAAAATTTAATTATTATTCATATCTTTACCTATTCATCCAGTTCATCGTTTTCCAAACAAGTTTCAATATCAATAATCTCATCAAGCGTAAGGTCTTTTTACACCACTTAATTTTGCTAAGTTTTCGACAGTGTTTTTATTTTTAGAATTAATCATTTTATCTAGCAAGTCCGATGTGACTATGCTTGTAGTTTTTTGTATTTTTTATTCCCATAATTTCACATGAAACTTGTGATAAATATTTTTGTATGTTAAGATGAAGGTGAACACCTTTGTACTCATTTTTTAAATTCTGTTAAATGACAATATTTCGCCATTCACAATCAACGCAAATACTTAGTTAAAGTTTTTATTTTCATATTAGAGCAACCAAACTTTTTTTTTAAAAGTCTAATGTTTTTTTAAATTACTTACACTGATTGTAAAATGATTAAATTCAAACACTTTCCTCAAAGAGAGATTTATCTTGTTGTTCCAAAAAAGACTTTTTGTTAAATATATTTGGAGCGAAAGACGGGATTCGAACCCGCGATCCCCAGCTTGGGAAGCTGATGCCATACCACTAGGCCACTTTCGCATTTTTGCCCATACGGGCTGTATTATATCTGCTCTTCTGGAGGCGTAACTATCGGTCCAATACCAGAATGCATTGTAATAGTTGATATCATATTTGATACATAACCAATTAGTGTGCGTACAGGCTGACTCGTTTTGATAAATGCCTTAGGGTCATCAAGTTTAGAAAATTCTATTCCATCAACTGGGATATCAACCGCCATAGTTACAACAAGTTTCATCAGACTTTCAGGCTCTACTAATAGTTTTCTTTCAAAGACAACAGTGACAAGATCTTCTCTAGTCTTTCTTATATCCATTTGGTCAACTGGTCTGATATTGACCATCACTCCATTAGCTGGTGGGTCAAGTTTTTCATATATCAATCTCTCAATTCTAGGTTTAATCAAATGTGGTCTTATAACATTACTCATACAAATCTCCTTAGGATTATATTACCATATTTTTGCCACAAATCCAAATAAAAATGCGATAAAAAAGATGCTTTTTCGCATCTTTTATTATTATTTTATGAATTTAATTCTGTAAGTTGTGAAATAAGTTCTTCTATTCTTGAATTTAGTTTAGCAATTTCCTCATCACTTCCACCTTCATTTTTCACTCTTTCAACTTCTTGCTTTAAATTTTCAAATTCAGCCATTATTTGCTCTCGTTTTTCATCATCCTCATTTTTAGAAAGGTTAGTAATAACATTGTCAATTTCGTTTTCAATGCTAGCATTTGCACTTGCAAGTTTGTTTTCTTCTTCGCTTATTTGACTATTGATAGTAGAGATGTCATTTTGCTTTTTAGGTCGCCCTCTACCACGTTTTGGAGCATTAAGTACCTCAGCACTAACCTCTTTTCTAGGTCTACCTCTACCCCGCTTTGGTTTATTTTCCTCTTCAGGGCTTACCACTTTTCTAGGCCTACCAACCTTACCTTTTGGCTTAGGAGTTGCTGGTGCAGTTTTTCCAACTATCTTTCTTGGTCTGCCAGCTTTTTTAACAGGCTTAGTGTTATTAACAGTATCTTTCTCTTGCAAAGGTTCTTGTTGTGGCTCAGTTAATTCCTCCGCTGGCTGATAGTCTTCAACAACGACGTCATCCTGCTCATTAGGTTCGGTTTCTGCCTCAACGCTTTCAGTTGTATCGTCTTTGTCTATTTTACTATCGTAAACATCTACACCTGCGACCTCTTTGGCAATTTGTCCAGCCATTTGAGTCATATCTTTTCTTGTATTATCATCAAAAACATAGTTAATCTTGTCAAAATCCACAGGTGCATTATCATCCACCTTAACAGGGGCAAACGGATTTACCTCTCCCGTCCTTAAAAGGTTGCCATTTGCATCGTAAACATTCCCTTCTAAATCGTGGTAATTATTTTCAGTATCGTAATAAGTTCCATTTTCAAAAATATAATTGCCATTTTCATCATAATTCCCGCTTAAATTACCATCATTACTCTCTTGTGTGGAATCATTATTCACCATTGACGCATCTTCACCCACGAGTTCAGCAAGTCTTCGATTTTCCTTTTTTAGACTTGCAATTTTGTACTCAAGGTCAGTGCGAGACAATTTTGCCTCATCTTTTTCATCTGAAATTTTATTAATTTTAGCCTTGATGACTTCTTCCACAATTTGCTGAGCGTTTTGACATAACTTCTGATAAAATGTTTGATATTCTGACATCATTATTGCAGTCACATTATTACGATTTTCTTCCAAAGTTGCATTGAGTTTAGCAATTTCTTGTTCACATTCATTTTTATCTAAAACATACTTTGTCTTTTGTTGTTCAAGTTCCTGTTCTAATTGTTCCTGCTTACCAATCTCTGTAGTTTGTTGTTTTCTTAAAAAGTTACTTTCAATTCTATTCGTACTTTCTTCCTGTTGTTGACGTAACCTTGTAACATTTTCTCTTGATGCTTGTAATCTTTTTTGATAATCTTTTTCAGTATTTTCAAAAGTTCTTTTTCTACTTTCAAGTTCCGCTTCCACTTGTGAAATTGAAGCTAATATTTTCTCTTTGCTTTTTAAATACTTTTCGGATTCAGCCATCGCACGATCCAACACTAAACTGCCATCAATACCCGCCTTTTCAAAGTTGTACTTTTCACAATCTTCAGTTCTAGCCTGATTTTTTTCGAATTGTTCCTTTTCTTTTCTAGCTCTGCTATCCAAAAATTCACGAAGGACTGGCACACCCTTTTCAATTTCCGTAGCAGTGAATAGCATTTGATAATCAATGTAAACAGGCAAACCTTGACACGCATTGTCCATAAATCTATTAAATAAAGAAAGGTTGCGATATAACCTATTGAGGTTAGCATGTTTTCTAGCTCTAAAAATCAAAGCACCTATTGTTCCTATCAAAAGCACAATTGCCATTAATAGTACTCCCATAAAGATACCTCTAAGTACCGCTTGATTGTTGTTAGTTGCATAATATACAATCATAAGTCCTGCACTTATAGCCGACCAGACACTAGTCCACATAATCATATCTTTAACATTGTTTTCAAATGCACTTGCTTTTAAAGGTTTTTCAATAACATTCCATTCACTCATGTATGAAGAAGGCGTCCCTTCACGGAACAAAATATATTGTTGCCAGTAATATGTGAGTTGTTTTGGTCCTTTTGACTTTACTAATTTATTAAATTCTTTGACATTTTGTTCAGTCATTTGTTTATTGCTATAAAGCCAGTTGATAAGCTTGACAAGTGTACGATTTAGTCTAGCACCATATGTAAAATAATTTTTCACTAGATAAAATATCACTATGACTAAGCTAACAATGAGTGCAAGTGCTAGTATTCCCGTATCACCAATCTGAGTTGTAAATTTACCTAAAAAATCCATAATACTATCTGAAATGGCTGATAAGGTATTCATAAAATCCTCCTAAAAAAATTAAGAAAAAATAACAATAAAATATTATTTTATGATTTTAGTATAACACAAGTTTTCAATATTTACTAATAATTTTTAATAATTTTTTAAGATTTTTTTATAATTATTTTATTAATTTTTAACTAATTTATTTCTATTTTTTTAGTAAATTTTTATTAATTTTGCGTATTTTAACGAAAGAATATAGGATTTTTGTACTTTTTCGTTAAATTTTTTCTCTAATGCAAGTTTATACAACCTTATCTGTGTTTTATATTTACTGATTATTTTTTCTTCATCATTAAGCGACGTATATTTAAAATCTATCAGAATATTTTCCTTACCTTTAATAAATAGGTCAATTATACCTTGCACATGAACTATTTCATCTGAATTTTTATCACTTAGTTTGCATATCTTATCACGCATTAAAAACTCTTGTTCTTTGTAAATTTTTGCATCCTTTAAAAAGGGTTTGATTAACATAATATTTTTATAAATGATTTCTTTATCCACTCCAACAAGTTCAGGATTTGAAACTAGAAAATTTTCAACGTCGTCAATATTTTCAATCTTGTCAAAAGGAGCAAGTTCCATAGCTTTATGATACAAAATACCTTCCTCAGCACTGCTACCTTTACTCGTGTTGCTATTTTGCACACTACTTTGCGAAAATTCCTGTTGCAAAAGTGATGTCACAGAATTTTTTTTAGGCAACTTATTTAGTTCTTCTGTTTTATCTTTAAATGTCAAATAATCCTTTAATGAATCGTTAAGCTCTAACTTTTCAAAATTATCAGAAATATCACCATCTTTGTCATTATAAATCACATCATCAATATAGCATATTTCACAACCAGCAAGATGCAACTGCTCAGTATTTATAAATGTAGAAAATTCACTTTCAGTTAATGAATTTAGGATAATATCAATGTAAGAATTTAATTGTCTACCTAGTTTCCCCTTATCTTCTTGTCCTATTATAAACAAATTGTTTTTTGCCCTCGTCATGGCAACATACAAAATCATAAGCTCGCCTGCAAAATCCTTCTTTGCGGAATTAATCTTGCTTGCTCTTTGCTTTATTCCAACATATTTTTTCTGATTTTCTAAATCGTAAACTTTTGTGCTTAATCCAAAATCTTGACTTACGTCAATTTCAATATTATTTGGACTTGACCTAATGTTATCTCCTGCGTCCACAATAATAACAATTGGATATTCAAGCCCTTTACTTGCATGGATTGTCGTGAGTAAAATTTGGTTATCCTCTGCCGTCCTATTTTGCATGTCGATATCTGTGCTTTGCATATATGATAAAAACTCAACAATATCATGTTCAGGTTTGAAGTCTTTAATAGTCTCTAAAAAGTCATTAACACAAGAGTAGGCTTCTATCTTATTTTGTGAAAGAAGGTATGCCATAAATCCACATTCGTTAATGATATCAACATAGGCAAAATAAATTCCTTTGACCTTACAATTTATGTCAAACTTATCCATTAAGGACAGAAATCTGTCTTTCTTCTCATTTTTCTGTTCATAAAACACTTCATAAAAACTCTTATCACTGCAAGTCAACCTTATATTTGCAAGTTCAGATACTGTAAATTTGCCAAAATGTGACAAAAGCAAACTTGTAAGAGTTACATCATCGTAGCGATTTAAACAAAATTTTGCAAGATTTAATAAAATTTCAATTTCTCCTTCCTGCATAATACTAAATTTTCTGTCAGAGAAAATCGGAAGTCCTTTTGATACTAAAAACTTTTCGAGATTTTCAAAATTTGAATTTCTCTTTCGAGATAGTAAAACTATATCTGAGAATTTTACTTTTCTAAAATCTTTTAGTTTTAAGTCATAAATAGTTGATTTTAAACATTCGTTTATCCTTGCTAAGATAGTATAATATTCAACACTTACACTATTTTTTTCGTAGTTATCAGCTCTGACACTATACAAAACTCTGCCGTCTTTAAAATCCAAATTTTCATTTGGGCAAACAACGTCAACTCTTACCGATGGCAGTGAAGATTTGCCAAATTGTTGCATTCCTTTAAGCATAGAAGTCCCAGCGTAATCAATTCGTGAATTTTTAACTGTCATATTTTTTTCAAATACTTTGTTAATAAAATCTAAAATTTCGTGATTGCTTCTGAAATTATTTTTAAGATTTAACGCTTTGCTATCTTTCTGTTTACTAAATTTCTCGATATCATCAAGAATAATGTCAACACTTGCATTTCTAAATCCATATATACCCTGTTTTGCATCACCGACAGCAAAAAAGTGAGCCTTAGAACAAATACCTTTTATTATTTCCTCTTGTATCTTATTCGTATCTTGATACTCATCTACAAAGACATAATCATACTGCTCAGCAATCTCATCCTTGAACATATTCACCACTAAAAGTGCATACTTTTCTAAGTCTGAAAAGTCTAGAAGGTTCTGTTGCTTTTTTAAATTAGAGTAAGTTTCTTGATACTCATTATATAACTGCCAAATCACCTTCTGCAATGTCACATCCGAATTTAACTCTTTAATATCTATCTCATTTATGCCTAATTCTTCAAGTTTGAGTTTTAATTTTTTTATTTCTTCCTTAATCGCAGTAATCTCACACGCCACATCTAAACCTATCTTGTTTTTGTCTGGAGTCTTGGTATATTTGTATGATGATAGTGCATTATATTTATAAGACAATGACGACTGTTTTTTTACGTCCTCACAAGAATTTAAGATTTCTTTTAAACAAACTATGTCATCGTTTACACTTAATAATTTTAAGCATCTTTCACTTATCTGTTCTAAGCAATAGTCTAAATTCTCACTTATTACCCTTTCCGCCTCACAAATTAAATAATCGTTTTTAATTATAGCATTTTCAATGAGGGCTTGGGCGTTTTTAGTTGAGTCACAAAAATTGTTTAATTTCTGCATAAATTCAAATAACACATCATTATCTAAACCATATATTGCCACGAGTTTGATATAAGATTCTTCTTGTGTTGTTTTAAAATTTTCGCAAGCGATTAAAAATGCTTTTCTTTTTAGCGATTTTGAATAATTTTCATCACAAATTTCAAAATTTACAGCTATATCGAGTGAATTTATATATTTCTTAATCAACTTTTCACAGACAGAGTCGATAGTGGCTATATTTGCAAGAGGAAGTGCATCAAGTTGCTCAATTATTTCTTTAGTTTGTTTTAAATTTTTAAGAGATTTTTCAATACGAAGTTTCATCTCCCCTGCGGCTTTTTTCGTAAAAGTCATAACAAGCAATCGCTTTACACTGATATGCTTTAAAGCAATAAGATTAGTTATATATTTGACCATTACGTGTGTCTTACCACTCCCCGCAGACGCCGAAACAATGATGTTTTTCTCTGTCGCATTTAAAACTCTTTCTTGCTCTACAATTTTTATCTCATTCATTATCTTTATCTTTCTCCAAAAAGTTAATCACTTTCAACTCGTATCTCTGCTTTGTAGCCCCTTTGCATATTGAGTGATAAGGGCAATATTCACAAGCATTATCCATTGGTGTAGGTTCGATATAACCATCAATAATTTCAGTACAAGCAAGTTCAGTAATTTTCTTAGAATATTCTGCCATCTTGTCAAAATCACAATCAGTCGCTTGACTATAAAGATAGTCAAAATCCCCCTTGCTAACCTTTCTTGTTCCACCAACAATATCACTTTTAAAACCAACATTTTCAAAACGATTGTCGTAAGCAAGTAAAAGTTTGTTATCTTTTGGAAACACTCCTTTTAACATATATGAAAATTTACTATCAAAATCCGCATGAGCTATAAAATAAAACACACCGCCAAAAGCTTTTTTCTCTTTTAAATTCAACACACCCATATAGGCAACTAGTTGTATCTTTTTACCATAGTAAAGGTCCTTTAATATATTGTGAACACTACCTGTTTTGTAGTCAATTATCCTATGGAAGTTTTCAAATTCATCAATCCTGTCAACTACGCCATAGAAATCTAAAAAGTCTGAATGTACTTTGAACATATTTGGAATATAAATCTTTTTTTCAAATGCAACAGGAGTAAAACTCGAATTATCGTACTCATATTTAAGCTTCTTACATACACTAACTGCTTGACTTATAAGATACAATCTAAGTCCTTTGTCCATTTTTACAAGTTCATTATATTTCGATGGCAATACCTTATCAAAGTTATCGTAAATCAACTTATCAAAATCAATGTCTTGACTTTTGTAATAGCCACCCGCCATGAAAAATTCACAAAATGCGTGTATTATTGTACCATAATCATTTTTGTAAATTTTATTTTCTCTTAACTCTTGAACTTTTAGCCCATAGCACAAAAAGTGTGAAAAAGGACAGGAAAAATACTTTTCAATTTGAGATACTTTGACATAATTCTTTGGAAAATATAAGGACTTGTTATTCTTGCTCTTACATAGCATTTCATCAATATAGTCACCTTTGAAATCGTAACCTATAAAGTCTAATAATCTGACCTTTTCACCTTTCGATATTTCTAATTTCAAAATATTTTCACTTGCACAGTTTAACGTTCCGAGAGCAAACTTTAATCTATTTTCATTAGAATTTTCAAAAAAATTAGTTACACTAAAATCAAAAAAGTCTCTACATATAATCGACTCTTGCTCTGCGTATATAGTCTGCAAATTTTGTAAATACATTGGTATTTCTTTACCTATGCTATACAGTACAAATAGTTTTTCATCAGGTTTAGTAAGCACTTCAAATAGCTTGAACCTACTACGCCTGTTAATCATCGTAACACTGGGTTCAATCTTATATGAAAAGGTTGCACTTTTCAGTTCCTCATCTGATAGCAGTGCTGTTTCACTAGTAATTTTAGGTAAATTTTCTCCACCTAGCAAAAATAAAACTTTGCTTTGGGCAAAAAAACTTTTCTCAATATCACCAACAAAAACACCATTGACATACGCTGGCACAGAAGTTAGATTAACATTTTCAAGGCATAAAGATAGAAGTTTTAAATATTCGCTTTTTGAACATCCCACATTATTATTTAGTGATTGAATAAGTATATTTTCAATTTTTTCAAAAGCCATATCTTGTGTAAGAATTTCATCAAAAAGTGCATTTTTTTGCAAAAAATCACGATTTTTTTGCATTTTTTCATTAATTTTTATTAAAAATTCTAATAAATACTGAGAGATATCAGCTATGGTATTCTTGCTTAGACCTACTTTTAAAAGCTTAAAAATCTCCTTCTCCTCAGGCATAAATTTGCATATTTTTTTAAATGAATCAATATTTTCATAATCAATTTTTTTACACTGCAAGCTGATATCATTTTCGCTTAGGCAAACTATAAAATATTTGACTAGTTCTTTATTAAGTCCAAATGCTAACGACTTTATGATATTAATTAAAAACTCACCATAGAATGTATTTTTTGCTGTTTTAGAAATATCTGCATTATATGGTATAGCGAAACTATTAAATATCTGTTCGAATAATTTTGCATCACTTTCTAGGTCGTCAGTAGCAACTTGAAAATCGCTATATTTCTGCCCCAGATACACCTGATAGCGTATGTACTTTGCGACAAATTCAATTTGCTCTCGCTTTGAAAAGCATGAAACACTTCTAAAAAAATTATCCCTATCATTCCCCTCTTCGCAATTAAACGAAAATAGGTTGCGAATTATATTATATCGTTTTTCACTCTTATTACTAGTGCCGTCTATTACATTTATAATAATATCATTTTCTTTTGAAAAAGCTCTTAACTTATCTAAAATATCAGTTTCATATATGTAGGAGTTGAGTTCGCTTTCCGCAGTCGCATATGCAATGAATATTTCATCAGTTTTTTTAGCAAGAGCCTGTAAAAGCCCATATACATTTGCCGTAAAACTATCAAAATTGACAAAGAAAAACCTATATCCTGAAAGGTCACTACAACTATCAATATAATTTATTAAAATGTTAATCAATTTGTTATCATCGAGCTTGTCTTGTGTTTTTTGCTCATACATCTGATAAACCAATTTTATGTCATGAAGTTTCGCATTCAAGAAGTCACTTTGTGTGTCTTGTTTAATCATCTCTGGATTTACATTACTGGATTTAAGAAGGCTGATAAATGTGTCAAACTTTTCACAAACATCAAGATCAATTTTTTTATAATATAAAAAATCAGCCTGCATGCTTTTCATAATTTCATAAATTATTAGCAATGATTGTGTCTTTTCTATGGCATCAAATTGTGTTTTAGGAAGGAGTTTAAAGGCAAGTCTTGTAAGTCCCATGACATCGACATTGAAACATACATCATTAGGCATCCTATCAAGCACTAAAGATTCTGTTTGCAAAGCAAACCTATCTGGCAAAATAACATAATTTTTGAATTTATCATCATCCAAAAACTTCAAAGTATTGTTGGTCGCCTCATATAGCGTTCTTCCTGTAACCAAAGTGATTTTCATTTTAGTATTATATCACATAATTATAAACAAAGTCTAATTTTTAAAAACAAGTTTCAATTTCAATCTTTCATTTTGAACTTTTAAATTCTCGTTTTGCTTTTTTAACACTTGATTTTGTGCCTTATATACCTCAACTTTTTTTTCTAAGAAACGTATTTTTTCTAAATTAATCTTGTCTATATCTGTAAGATACTCTTCCTTTACGTTATTTTTTACGATTTTTACAATTCCCATAAAAAGAGAAATCAAGTCAGCATCCTCTATGACATCTTTAGGTGGCGAAAATTTAATAATTTCGCATTTGTTATTTTCAAAATTATCCATTTTAATCTCCTAAAACATTTTTAACCAAAAAAACTTTTTTAAACATACAAAAACCTCTAAAATCATATAATTATATATGAAAAAAGTTATAATTGAAACTCCATATCCATGTATAATCAAAACTGAAAAAGAAAATCAGTGCCTTGATGTGTTTAATGTTGCAATACTTGAAGATGAGAGAACCATACAAGTACTTCCATCAGTTTCAAATTTACCACCCTTTTCAATCGACTTGACCAATTTAATAAAAAACGATAATTTTATCACTTATGAAACTCCCGACTCTATATATATTTCTCTTTCTAAACCAAATCAAGTCACTTGTTATAACATAGAAAAAATAAATTACAAAAACAAAACATTTATTTATAAAATAGGAAAAAATGATGCCAGCATTAACACAAACAATAAAAAATACAATCTAATTTTATCGCCATATCAAACCTACAGCATAAGTAAAGTTGATAACTTCATTTGCCTACATTTCAAAGGTGAAATCGAAAATCTTTTTTGTTTAAATGTCACAAATGAAGCCGTATCTTCTTTTACAGCAAGTGAAATAAAAATTGAAAATAATAAAATTTTAGTCAAAAGCGAATCTACCAGTTTTTACGAAATAAAAGAAGATAAAATAATAAGAGTGTCCAGCGAGGCAAATTATTTTGTCAATGATAAAACTTTATCGCTAGTTTTTCTTAACGCAATAAAAAAAGGTCAACTAGCCGTTGCAAAATCCTTTTTGACGGATAACTTGCAACAAAAAAGTGATGATGACCTCTCTTCATTTTTTGGAAAGATTGACAAAATAATTCCTCTATCAGAAAGTCAATTCTTAACTTTTTCAAATGGAAACCCCACTATCTACAAGATACTAGTCAAATCAAATAAAATAGTTGATATAGACACTACATGACTCCGAAAAGAGAAAGTGCCACACTATACCTTTCCTCATAATTTTGTACCAGCACATTTAAAAGTGATTGAAGAGGTTCTTTATCAATTTTGACAGTTTCAAGTTTTTCATAAGGGGTATATGAAAAGATACGCATGATTGCAAACTCCGCTTTGCTAACTCTTTTATGATAAAAACTTTTACATTTACTACAAACCAAGTCTCCCACCTTAAAATCTATGTATCTAAAATCTATGATTTTAGCCCCACAATTATGACAGAATTCGTTGTCAAGGCCATACCCTGTAAATTTAAAAATATCAAGCAAAAATTTCGTTATTGTGTATTTGAAGATAGTTTTAGAATAACAAATATTTTTTAAAGCTTTAACGAATATTAAAAACAACGTACTATCAGCAAAGCCATAAGGCATACTCTTTTTAACTATTTCACAAATACCGCATGCTTCATAATATTTATTTAAGTCTTGTGACAGCCCAGAGAAAGTTTCAATTACGTCAATGGATGTAATTATATTTTTTGAGCCTTTAGTTTCAATAAAAAAATCAGCAAAACAGAAAGTTTGTTTTGCCACTTTCAATTTTGCCTTTTCTTTTCTCACGCCAACTAATGTCGCCCAAATTTTACCATTTTGCAGAGTGAAAAGCAAAACATCTTTATCACTATCTTTACTGTCATGACTTTCAATCACAACCCCTCTAATTTTATCCGCCACTACTTATCTCTTCCTTCAGTATTCTCAGCTTCTAGTTGTTTAATTTTATCAATTTCTCGCATGGCTTCGCACAGATTTTCAGCTAAGATGATGTCGCCCGTTTTTGCCAAAAGTTCATAATTTATCTCAGCATATTCCATCAAATCATTTACTCGTTCTTCTTCGCTCATATCCGTGCCTCCCTAATTAAATATTACCATAAAATATAATATTTTAAAAACAATTATTTGAACCAACAAATATATTTTTATATCTTTTTAATAAAAAAATTCTTAATAATTGCAAAAAAATAAGATTTTTTTGTAAATTTTAATTAAATCAAGAAGTTTTTAACATAAAATTCTTATCCTTTTGCAATTAACTTTACTAAAAAAATGCCATATGGCATTTTTAACCTTCAAGTCCTCTTGATTGACGATCCATATCCTCGACAATAATTTTAAAAATCTCGCCGAGAGTTGAACAATATTCCAAAACTTTCCATGGCTCATTAGTGTGAAAGTGAATCTTTATAAGCTCATCATCTCCCACCACAAGCAAGCAGTCCCCTATAAAGTTTTTAAAAAAATAATCCTTTATTTTATCTTCATCGAGATTTTTCCCTTCGATTAAAAGTTGAGTATCATATCTATATTCTATCATAACATCTCCTTAGGTAGATTATACTATAATGTACTCATTTTTCAAAATAAAATCACAAAAATTCACTACAAATCAAAAAATTAAATTTTTATACTCTAAATATTAAAAAATATTTAACATATGTATTATTTAGATTTGCCATAAGGATAAAATCTTTTCACATACTGCCACTTTTAAACTTATAATTTAAGGCCATGTTTTTCTTTTTACTAAATAACCTTTTTAAAAACAATATCTTTCATATCTTCTAAAATTAACATAAAAAACTCAGCTGTTATCAACTGAGCTTTTGTCTGGTGACCCCTGCGGGGTTCGAACCCACGATACCGCCGTGAAAGGGCGATGTCTTAACCACTTGACCAAGGGGCCATCATTTAACCTTGTCATTATAACAAAGAATTTGTAATTTGTCAAGTAATTTTTATAAATTTATAAATTAAATCTTTTCCCTTTTAGGACAACAAGACACATCTTTACACTTATTCTGCATTTTTATTTGAACCTTCAGCACATCAGCCCTTTTGACCTTGTAGTGTGAAAAGATTATAATAGAGATAGTTAGACTTACTGCACACCCCAAAAAGACGATTAGTCCAAGTCCATTCTGCACACTCATTGCTTGCAAAGGTTCAGTACTATCAAATTTTATAACATCTAAAAGTACACCTATAAGAAGTAATGCTAACGAATTTGATAGGTTATAAGTGAAGGTAAAATATCCCGCATATTTTCCCGCATTATTCTCACCTGTTTCGTACTGATCAAGAGTTATAACATCGGAATACATACTCATAGGCAATGAATACAAAGCTCCTGTACCAACTCCGCATATAAAAATACATGGAGAGATAAGATAAAAAGTAGTGTCACTAGGAATGTAAGTTCTGAAAATAAATGTTATAAGCGTAAGAGCTATCCCCGCTAAAATAACGGAAAGAGAAAATATAAGTGCCTGCTTTTTATCCACTTGCTTAACTACATACACCCACAATATCTGAGATATTATTGCCCCGCCAAACAACAAAATCATTAAAGTGGAAATTTGCACACTGGAAAAGTGATAACAAAAAGTAAATAGATGCATACCAACGGATGTTAAAAAAGCAGCGGCAATTAAGGCCACAGAGTATCCTATCATCACAACGGCGAAGTTTTGTTTTTTAAGCGTGCTATAATAACCTTTTAGCAAGGTCAAAAGACCATGTTTAGAGCTTTGATGATAACAATTTGGCATTGAAATTGCTCTTTTCCTACAACCAAACACGCACAAAATACCGCATACAATACATAGTATGGAATTCACGATGGATATTTTAACATACCCCATCTTATTAAATTGTGTCAAAACTCCTATGGATAGCGAGGGCATAAAGAAAAACATCAAAACGCTGGGAAGAATCATACCTATAATGTAGAATACAGTTTTATATCCTTGAATTTTCGCTTGATCATTATAATCTGGTGCAATGTCAATAGCAAGAGCAGAATATGGTGTAGCAAAAAAGGTATTGCTTGTCTCAATCATAATAAGCATTACAAGTAAATACAAACATTTTATTAATTCGCTTTCAACCTCTGGAAAATACCATAACATAATGTTAAAAATTGCCAAGGCAAAACTAGCGTATAACATAAATCCAAGACGTGGACCAAATTTCTTACTTTTAGTTCTATCCGAGATATAGCCGACCAACGGGTCAGACACTCCATCCCATAAAGAAGCAAGAGCTATAACAAACCCCACTAAGCTCCCAGAAATCCCCATGATGCTTGTACCAAAAAACATAATAAAATTGTTCACTGTTTGTGACAGTGAGCCGTAACCCAAATTGCCTATACCATAGCATAATTTTGTAGAAAAATTCAGCCTTTTAGACTTATTCATCAAAAAATTATATGTTACACGCAAAAAAATTATAATTAGGTATGTAAAAAAGCTCAGACATAATAACACACAAAAGTAATACTTTATATGTCACTTGCTAAACTTTGAAATAAAACTATAAGACTTTTTTTAATTTTTCCTACTCATCGTCAATCACTTGCAAATAATTTACAATCACATACCCTTGTGGCATGCTACAAACTGGGCAAGTATCAAAAGCCTGCTTTAAAGTCTCCTTATGTCCGCAATTAGAACATTCCCAAATAGTTGGTACTTTTGATTTATACATACACTTATTTTTATAGCCATCTGCAAAAAACTTATTAATTTTTGAGTGTGTTTGTTCTATTTCAGCTATCATAGTAAAACTCTTTGCTATGTCGTTAAACCCCTCGTCTTGTGCCACTCTTGCAAAACTCGGATAAACCTTTTCAGCTTCAAACAACTCGAAATTCGCTTCATTTGGCAAAGCACATTCAAGCTTTGGATCGACAAAGGGATAACCTGCTTCAATAGGTATGTTCTTTATGTCCTTAGAGTTGTTTATAATATAATCGTAGAAAATCCTTGCATGAGCCATTTCATTTTTGGCAAGCGTTTTTAATGTATTAGCTAAAAAATCCAACTTCTCAGTAGTGGCCTGCTTACTCATAAATTGATATCTAGCTCCCGCCTGACACTCAGCTGCAAAACTCCTTGCGAGATTGATTTTTGTAGTACTATCGTCAAAATTCATATTACCTCCACATATCTATGAGATTATTTCCACTAAATAACAAATTATACTTTGTTTTTTTTATTATTTTGTGTAAAATAAAATCAAGGAGAATTGTATGTTTCTAGGAGATAAAGGTAAAAAGAGTAAGTTTCAAAATATTCGAAGAAATTATGATATATATGAGAAAAATGAAAAAAAGACTTTGAACAAGTTAGATAGAGCCTTGAATTTTTTTAACCTTTCACCAAAATCAAAAATCAAGGAAACCGAAATAGTCTATGATACTCCAAATCGACTTTTCACGTCAACTGGACTAATACTTTCAAAGAAAATACTTCCTAAGCGAAATTATTTTCGAATTTCAAGAAGTAATATGATTAAAGATGTGTCAACCACCGAAACAAAGCACTTTTTAGGTGAATGTGAACTAAAAGATGAACCACGTGACTTCCCTGCAGAGATAGCAAAGGGGCTTAATGATTTTATGCCAAATTTATTTGCCGTCGACCTTCTTACAATAGTCTCTCACTTAGAGCCTTATGTTAAGATTGACATCACAGGTGAGAGTTATCAACTTTCAAGTGGTACTGGCTACTCCGCTACTCTTTCTTTTGAAACACATAAATACACTAACCTATCAAAACAAAAAATCAAAAATTCAAGACAAAATATGAAAAAGAGAATTTTTTCTGTCGAAATGCCAAACGACCCAACTTTTATTGAGGAACGTAGACAAATTATGACAGCAATAGAAAAAAATTGCAAAGAATTAGTCCCTTTTGATAGAAATAGATTCGAAATTGCCAAAGCATTACTCTTTCCGCAGGTTAAAGAGGTTGAAAAAGTTTCACGAAAACAATTGCGTGAAAAACAGAAAAAAGTTGAAAACAGCCTGGAATAATAATCTATATGATACTCTTACATTTAAACATGTCGCACAACAAGTCAAAAATATAATTATTATGCAAGATTGTAATACATCTAATCAAAGTTCAATAAAAATTATGTGATGAAAAACTTTAAAAACAGTTTGTTCATCTCATGGCTTACTATTTGAATAAACATCAGCTGTCGGTAAATCTCCCCCGCTTGCCGACAACTTTTGATAATAAAAACTACATAGTAACCATTTGCTCTTTCAAATCATATATAATCTCAGCATTAAGTCTTATGACCTTCTTGCCACACAAAAGAAAAGACCAATATGTTGGTCTTTTAATATTAAGAAACTTTTGGAGGTATATATGAATAACGAAATTTTACTTGTGCTTTTATTGTCGGTTCTGACTTCTGCAACTGATACAAATCTTGCTAATAACACTAATTTTTTACTTTTATTACTGCTCGCCCTATCAAACAGTAATAGTAGTTGTGGTTGCACTAGTAATTTCCCATGTAATAGTTGTTCTTCATGCGGTGGCAGAGCATTCTTTTAATTTACTTTCTAAAAAAAATCTCTTATATAAGAGATTTTTTTATTAACTTTTATTAACTGGAGCATTAGTGTTAGTAAATGAACTTAAAATTGCTGGAAGAAGAACGTTGAAGAATATAATTAGTGCGACAGTTACAGCAATAGCAATTATAGTATATATAATCTTCTTTTTCGCCTCTTCTCTATCTTGCTCACTTTCTGCCTTAGCCATTTGTATGCCAAGCCACACAGCATAAATAGCCCCCACTGCAGCAACTAAAATTAATACTACCCACAATACCCATGTAATAGCCTCGACTAAGCTAGTTAACCAGTCGGTATCCCCATCAAGGGCAGAGATGTAACTTTCCCAGTCCCAAACAACACCTAACGTATTCATATTGTCTTCCTCCAAATAATCTATAAATATAGTCTTTATCAAAAATGAATAAATATTCATCTATTGAATAATTTCATATTATCATATATTTTTTTTATTTCAAAATGTTTTTTGCATTTTTCGATAATTTTTTTTATTTTTTTTAAAATTATTTTTTTTTAATTTTTTTTATTATTTTTATTGATAAATAACGATAAAAATTAATTTTTAAATATTTTAATAATAATTTATTTAATTTTCACATAATTTATAGGTTTTATAACTAAAAAAATGCCATAAGGCATTTTTTAATTGTTGAAAGTCGCTTTATATGATTTAGCAAACTTAATATCAGGTACTTTACTAGCAGGAATTTTTACTTTTGCCTTTGTTTGTGGATTAATACCTGTTCTTGCTTTTTTATCCTTGAGTTCTATTGATAAAAAGCCTGCAAATTGAATTTTTTTGCCTTCGTTTAAAATCTCAGTAAAAAGTTTTGGTAACTCCTCAAACGCTTCCGCCATATCTTTTTGAGTTGCATTTAATTTTTCAGCCCATCTTTTTATAAATTCTGCTTTTCCAACAACTTCTTTCTTTGCCATAATACATTCTCCTTTTTTATTTAGCATATTGCCTTAATTATTTATAACATATAAAAAATAAAAATCAAAACAATTTAATAAAATTAGTAAAAAAAATTCAAAATCTCTTTGAAATAAAGAATTTACTCTACTTAAAGAGATTAATGAATTCGTTAAAATAATAGGATACTACAAAGAAAAATCTGTTTTTGCCTTCTGCGTCACGCATTATTATATCAACTACTCCTATAACATTGGCAACTGGCACTGCTCCTTTTGCCCTAGAATCCTCACTGACAGCACGATTATCTCCCAAATAGAAAATCGTATTTTCAGCTATACGAACAAATATTGTTCCATCCAAAGTAGATGCCGTTTCATAATCTCCAGAAGCTATAAATTTGTTATAGAATTTACTCTCGTAATACACAGAATCATGGTCGTACAAATTAGAATTTAAGGAATTTATTGTACTTGTAGATCCAAAATATGTCCAAAACTCACGAAAAGAACTAAAATGACTAGAAACATAATATGGATTAGAAGAATTAGCATTTATAACATAATCAGGAGAAATTGCTTCATCCAAAAAGGGTTCACTTAGTTTGTAATCATCACTTGTATAGGTTTGAACTTCCTCAAAGGTAGAGTTAGTGATTCTGTATGTGTACAAAAGATTGCTCTGTTCATCTAATTTTAAACACACCCAATCACCACTTAGTCCTATAGCACGTTTGATAATGTTCCCTGTACTTGTTTCAATAATGACTATTTCATCACGATTAATACCTTTAAGGTCTGACATGTACACAGCATCTGTATTACTTCCACTAAGATTTAGTGTAGGCATCATTGAAGTGCCACTTATCTCGTAATAGTGATGTGTACTTCTAAAAACGATATACCACGATAAAAAAAAGACAAGTAGTATAATCAAAAAATAAAATAAAATTCTTCCCGCTGTTGCTAGACTATTTCTACTCTTATTCCCCTTGAGAGCTTTCGCATTATTAAATTTTACAAATTCAGCCATTTATACTCCTTAAAGAATACTTACACCCACAATAGTTTTGTCTATACAACCCCATTTGGTTAGATAAAATGATACTTTTCTTGTACCCATCTTTCTTTTTAAAATTATCGGCTAAAAACTCAATATCATAAATTTGAGAAATCGAATTTCCAACTTCATTGATTATCAGAGTGTTTTTGTGTGGACTTACAGAAAGAGTAGTAGCAAACACATCATATCCATGCTCTTTTGCATAGATTGCAGACTTATTTAATCGGTACTCAAAGCACATGCGACACCTATCACCGCCCTCTTTGTCACCTTCATGCCCCGAAACGAACTTATAATAGTCCTCATCATCATACTCAGCCTTGATAAGATTGACTTCTAAATTTTTGCAAACTTTTACCTCTTCATTATAACGCTTTTCATATTCATCAAAAGGGTAGATATTTGGATTATAGAAAAAAACATCAACATCGTAATTTTCTTTTAAAATCGATATCACAATAGTTGAACAAGGTCCACAACAAGAATGAAGTAGCAATCTCTTTCGCATAAATCTAAATATACCACATTGGCACAATTATGTCAAACAAAAATCAAAAGTGGAAAAATACAACCTTATAAAACATAATTGTTTGTCTAATTTTCTTTAATGTTGAAATTTGTACTCATAGCGAATATAGATAAGTTCTATTTTATAGTAGGACATTAAAAAAAGACCTAATCAAATTAGTAAACTCAAATTTAGGTCTTTTTTTTAATTAAAAAGTGTAAGCAATCTTGACGCCAGGTCCCATTGTAGAGGCAATAGTTACATTTTTGATGTATTGACCTTTTGCTGCTGCAGGCTTAGCTTTAACAATAGCCTCCATAACAGTATTAAAGTTTTCTGTCAATTTTTCCGCACCAAAACTTGCTTTCCCGATGATGACATGAATGTTGTTAGTCTTGTCGAGACGATATTCAACTTTACCAGCTTTAACATCTTTAATAGCCTTCTTAACATCCATAGTTACAGTACCACTCTTTGGATTTGGCATAAGTCCCTTAGGTCCTAAAATTCTTGCAATTCGCCCTATAACACCCATCATATCTGGAGTAGTAATACAAACGTCAAAATCGAGCCAACCATCATTTGCGATTTTTGCGACTATTTCCTCTGCTCCAACATAATCAGCACCGGCAGCCTTTGCTTCATCAGCTTTATCTCCTTTGGCGATGACCAACACACGAATAGTTTTACCAGTCCCATTTGGAAGAACAACAACACCACGCACTTGTTGATCTGCATTTCTGCCATCAACCCCGAGACGAATGTGGAGTTCAATAGTTTCGTCAAACTTAGCCTTAGCGGTTTCTAGTACAGTTTTGATACCTTCACTAGGCTCATAAGATTTTTCTGTGATTACCTGTAAGGCGTTTTTATATCTTTTTCCGCAGTTCATATTTTCCTCCTACTAGTCCTCAACAACTTCTACGCCCATACTTCTCGCCGTTCCAGCAATCATTGACATAGCTTCTTCAAGGGATGAAGCTGTTAAATCTGGAAGTTTTGTCTGAGCGATTTCACGAATTTGTGATTTCTTAATTTTTCCGACTTTTTCTGTGTTTGGTCTTGCTGAAGCCTTATCAAGTCCTATTGCCTTTTTAATAAGGACAGCAGCTGGTGGAGTTTTTAGCACCATAGAAAATGATCTGTCTTGATATATTGTTACTACGACAGGTATGATAAGCCCTGCTGACGAAGCAGTTTTATCATTAAACTCTTTTGTAAAGCCTGGTAAATTAATACCATAAGGTCCAAGCACCGAGCCTACAGGTGGTGCAGGAGTGGCTTTACCTGCTGGAAGTTGCAATTTAACAACTTTCGTAACTTTTTTTTCTGCCATTTTTTCCTCCTATGTGGTTAAATTCGAAAGATTTGGCAATCTTTCTCCCACAAATTTTAATAAGCATAGTACAATACTTGCCCTAACTTACTCCTCCTACAAATAAGGATTTATCGAGTAAGAATGAAAGCAGTTTAGTGTCATACTTCAGGACAACAACTAAAAAATAATAACTTAATTAGTTTTTAATTTTATGAACTTGTGCAAATGTCAAATCAACATTAGTTTCACGTCCAAACATCTCTAACGCAACAACCAACGTCATATTTTCAGTATCCACAGAGACAACTTTTCCAACCATCTTATCAAGTGGACCTTCAATAATCTCAACATCATCTCCCACTGCTAAGTCAGTTTCTACTTTTATTTTTTCAAGTCGCAAATTTATGACATCTGATTCTGGAAGAGGACTAGGTCGTCCATTAGGTCCTACGAAACTTGTTATTCCACGAGTGTGAATAATGTTATGCCAAATATCATCACCATAAATCATTTTTACAAATAAATAGGTTGGCATAAGTTTTTTTTGAACAAGCCTTTTCTTGCCATTTTTCTCTTCTATTACATCTTCCATAGGAATCACAATGTCAAAAATTCTATCATGAAGTTCGAATTTATCAATCATGTTTTCAAGATTTTCCTTTGCCACATTCTCATATCCAACATATGTGTGAAGAACGTACCAATATGGTTCTTTTGTTTGTACCATAACAACCTCCCTAAGCCATAAGTCCCACAATCCATGAAAGGAAAGTGTCAATACCGAACAAAATTACTGCAAAGACGATGACAAAGGCAATTACAATACTGGTGTCTTTTACAACATTTTTGAAACTAGGCCATGTAACTTTTTTAAGTTCAGACGCAGTTTCTCTGGTACTTTGAGCAATTTTATTAGGCTTGTTTTTGTTTTTTTTCTTGTCTTTTTTTTGTTTTTGCTTTACTTCGACCTTAGAATTTTCAGTGAGTGCTGTGTTATCCACTGCACTTTGTGCAGTTACAACATCTTTTTTTGCCATATAGCCTCCAAATAAAAAACTTAACTCTTTGTTTCTTTATGAACAGTTCTTTTGTTACATCTTGAACAAAACTTTTTGATTTCTTTTCTCTCAGGGTCATTTGCGGAATTCTTTTGGGTTGCATAATTTCTCTCGTGACATTCTGTGCATTCCAAAGTAATCAGTTTTACTTTTGATTTAGATTTAGTTTTTCCTGCCATTGTTTTTCTCCTAACAAAAAAATTAACACCAAATCTTAGTGTTATTCTTTATTATAGCACATAATTATTGCATTGTCAAGTCATTTTCAAAATAAAAAAGAGCAATTTTGAAAATTTTCAAATTGCCCTTTTAATTATGCTTTCTTAATCTTTCTTGAATCAACCACAGCATCGACAAACATAACTACTTCTTCTTTACTTGCTTGGTCTTGAACCTTTTGAAACGTGGATGGGGTGTTGTAGTCAAGGTCGTACTTTAAAATATACGTAAAATACATTCTGAGCATATCTTGAGCAACAACATACGCTTCAGTCATATTTTTACCCTCTGCACAAAGGTCCAAATCTGGAAAAATGGCCTTATACGAGTCCTCATCTTTATAAAAAATAGCGGGATATATATACTGATTCATGTCTCACTCCTAATCACTTTATTTCACACTATCAATATAATAACATATCTCTTTGCGAAATTCAAAATAAAATGACAAAATAAATAAAAAAAAGTAAATCATGCGATTTACTTTCCATTTGCTCCCTTTCCATATGCAATTTTTGCCCTTTCCATATACTTGTCAAAATATTTCTTGCTTTCCTCTTGGAGTACATCTGCCTCACGTGTTGACTCGCCTGCAATTCTAGTTGCAAAGAGTGTTGTTTCGGAAATTTTGACGTCTTTAAAGATAATCTCACGGGCAATAAGCCTTTGATTTTCTAGATTGCCTTCATTAACATTTTCATTAAATATATCAATCAACCATTTGTCTCCTTGTGAAATCCAGTCTGTGTTTATCTTATTAGGTCTTTCTACATCTTCAGGTGCTACTATTTTATAACTATTCATATTTTGCGTATTAATCATTAGCATTCTCCTTTATCTAAGGTTATGCTTAATTATATCATATATTTTTACAAATGTAAATACCTTTTTGAAATTTTTTTTGTTTTTATTTGCTAGTTTTTATGGCAAGATTTAATAAATATAAAATGACCCATATTGTGGATCATTTTATAAATTATTTAGTCCTCAGTGTAATAAGCATCATCTCTTTGAGTAGGTGCAAATCTTTCACCCTTTTCGTAGTGAGTTGTCCTTTGAAGTTTGCCATCTGCATTATAACAAGCATAGTCACCAGTCTTTGGACAAACATCACCAGAATGATATTTATTCATATCTACCTCCTAATGTTAGAGTGTGCATTATTTTTTGTATTATTCACAAAATTTATACTTTTACATTTTTAAATTTAGTCCCAGCTGAGCCAGACCAATAGCTATCATTATGTACAATTTTTAAATAATCAGAGTTTTCATAATCTGCATCATATTTAACGTAAAAAATACCACCATCGTACCACCCAAAGGCACTACCCCCTCTTGCGCTTATGACACCTTCAATCTTAGCAACATTAAGATTTATATAATTTGCACTAAATGTCATGCTGATTTGATACCCACAATCTCTCTCTAATGCATTATTACTCATGTGCAAGTAGTTAAAGGCAGAACCAATAACATAATCCAATTTTAAGTCATCTGACGATAGTGATAATATTAGTGTATTAGCATCTTCTCCACTACACTTTAGTATTAAAACACTAGTAAGCGTAACCAAATTCCCCGCATGGCTGAAAGTCAATAGCTCTACTTCGCCATTAACAGCTCCATTGCCTGCACTATTACTTCCAGAACTTTGTAAATTATAACTATCATCTATATAAATATACACATTTTGCCCATCCGCTGCATCACCAACATACCCCTTGAAAGCATATTTACCCGATACAACAACAGCTTCTGTTTCATTTTCACCTAAATTTGTCGGATTTTGTCTATCAAGCGAGTTAATCGTTAATAGATCACTTTCATTTGTTGTGATTGTTATACTATCATCATCAACGTTTCTTATGCTACCATAGTTAGAAATACCATCTGAGGATACATCAATCTCATTTGCCGTTTTACCATTAATTTGGTTTATTATGATTAAGTTACTTATTGTATAAGAATCAGAATTGTTAATAATATTTGAAGATAACAGATTAGAAGTTACAAGTACGTGATTATTTCCATAAATGGTTTTATCTGTAATTTGAGTATATGTCATTAAGTCACTGACAAGGACTATGTTGTCGATATCCTCTTCGCTACTTGTTTGCGAAATTTTATTCTCCAAATTTTTATTAGTACCATTCACTGCAATATTAGACATACCTTCGGTGCTTAAAATACCATAACCTACAGGCTCGCCTTCCTCATTGTATTTTATAACCAAATTTGCTTTATTTCCTATTAACTTTTCCACATCAACACAATTATCAAAAGATACAACTGATAATTCTTTAAAGTTGTAAGCATTATCCACTATTGAATAGGTAACTTCAACCCTATCTAATGTATATGTTGTTCCATCGCTATCCACTGTTCCATCATCATTGTATACATATTCTGTAACCTCGGAAGGCACGGCAATGATATAATTTCCATCATCTGATACTGATTCTAACGTTTCATACGGACTATCTAACCCGGTATAATATGCTACAATATTATCAAAGTTGATAACTCTGCCGTCAGCGGAAATGGTCCACTCATATTCTACATAGCCTGACTCGTCTGAATTGTCGTCTGGATCGTTTGTTTCAAGTATATATGTGTAATCCAACAACGAAAAGTAATTATATATGATTTGGTAATAAACTTTACCCTCCACCTCTTCCCACTTAGGAAGATTGGTAGATTGGGATTGGGCATCTTTCCATTCATCGTATTCAGTCTTCTCTGTAAGATATATGTCCATTGTCACAGAAATTATATTGATATTGTCATCTTTTACATTTAACATATTACTATCTGTTATACTTCCTACTTCATTCCCGGTACTATTCATAATTTTGTAATCAAAATAATTATTTACTAAGGTCATACTATAACCAGTAGTTTCCGAATATTCATAACTATAAACATTATTCTCTGCAGTTTTATTTTCATCCACCCCGTTTAATAATGCATTTTCAGTTATTTTAGGTATCAGTACTATGTGCCAATCATTTCCAGCTGTATTATAAAAAGTTTCAAAATAATATTGTTCCAATCGCTTACATATATCATTCGATCCGACACCGAATAGTACGACGTAATAATTATTATAGACTTCATCAGTTACATTTATACTTACATATGAATAATTTGTCTCATGTGCTCCAACTATGTCTACAACATTTAAGTTAACCTCCCCAAAATCAAACTCAGCAGACATTGTAGATTCCCCAAGATCGTAGTCTTTAATGCCTTCATTATTAACAGAAACAATAGGTGTAACATTTGCATAAATGGTATAAGTAAGCCCGACATTACTCGTATCACTTGCTTGATAAAGAGAATTATTAAGTAAATAGTCTAAATCATAATTACTATCACTATTAAAATAAACACCACTACCATGCGAAACAATTCCAATTTTGTAAATACTATTTCCCACGCTTTCTAAAGTTACGTTAATGCCATCAACATACCAATTATCATAATTTGTGATTCCATTTGGAATATAGACATTTACGTAACCATCTGAATCATACCAAGCAACTGCTCCTGAGGTTGTTTCGGAAATATTCATAGGATAACTATAAGACACTTGAATGTCTGATTTTCCCACTTCCTCATTAGTCAACACTTCTATGGTATAAGCACCACTACTGCTGTTTAAATTGAGTATTTTGTAACCTACTAGATTTTCACAACTTACGCTTATATAGTTACTATAATATGTAGAAAATCCACTGAAAGAGCCACTGATACTATATGTGTAATAATCATCTTGTATATATGATATATCGTTTGTGAAATAATAGTCATTTCCATTGATGCAGTAAGTTTTAGAGCTATTATTTGAAAGATTTTGGTAGTATTCTGAAGTTGTCCCATTGCTGGTATTTATACCTTTTGCAACCTTATTAAGTCCGCTGATAACTTCGAATTGTTTGTTGAAGTTTTCAAATTTATTATACGTGGAGTTGTATAAGTTGCCATTTATATTGAAGCCTTCTCTGTTTTGTGACCATGTCTTAATTCCCTCCGAAGTTCTTTCGATGTAATATAAAAGTTCTTGTATTTCATTAGTACCATCTATATCAAATCCATATGTATAGGCATAGTAGTCCCCCACAGTATGTCCAATGGCCTTTGAGTATATATCAGTTTTTGTTGCAAAAGCCAAATTTGTAGGAATCCCGAGCGAATCATATGCTAACACTATTGGAGCTTGCGTTGTGTCTATACTTGTAATTGAATAAATTTTCATCATATAGCCACCCACCTTATTAAAATTATAGTTATATGATTTTATTTCGATTGGCAGTGTGATGGTAGTGCTTTCACTTGGATTATTGCTAATCGTAACTTCATAAATATATTCATTTTCTTTTTCTTTTTCTAAAAATTTACCCGTATTATCTATATCAACATTTTCATCGTTAGTATAGTTATTTAATGTTCCATCGACATATCCTATTCCATACGCATAGACTAGTCTAGTTGCACTTTTTAAACTAATTTTACATGTAACAGTTTGATAATTGATTGTTTTAGATTCTGACTTTAATTCGGCCCTACTGGTTACATTATCATAATCATCAACGTCCTTAAATACATTAAGAGTCTTGTATAAAGAAGTAGTATCTGTATATTCAATATTAAAATCATCTTTTTCATATATAACACTCAACGCTTCAACACAGGCATTATTTGCTACATCACTTACATCACCTTTACTATACCCCACAATACCACCAGCATATGAAGTACTTTCATTATTTGAGTTCCCAGATTTTACAATTCCAGAGTTATCGCAATAAGTTATAACACTATCCGTTTCTCCGTACCCTACAATACCGCCAGCATAATTTGTTACATTAGTATAAGACGATTTGTACCCCGCAAGAACAGCTGAGGTATTTGAAGATGTCAAAACTATTCCTTGACTATAACCTGTTATACCGCCAACGTATACATTTTCAGCACTGCTTATATCGGAAATCTGATTTGCATTGATAGAGTTTACAACTATTCCAGCGTTATAGCCCACAATCCCGCCAACACATGAAGTTTTTCCGTTTGTCCTCTTCACAGTAATACTGATTAAGTTTTTGCACCCAAGGATGTAACCATCATTTGTTCCTGCTACGCCACCCACAAAACTTTCCGCATTTTCATTTAAAGAACCAGTAGCAGAAATACTTCCTTTCACATTTACTCTTGCTATTACTCCATTGTTTTCATTTGCAACACTTCCCACAACCTCATCACTTGCCTTACAATTTACACCAAAAATGCTAAGATTTTTAATCGTGCCAGAATTTTCAGAGAACATTGAACTAGAAAATCCACCATTGGTAGCATTGATAGAAAATCCGCAACCATCGAAAATTGTAGAGTTCTTTCTAGAACCAGTTGTTATGCTATCTAAATTCCTTATCATAAAGAAGTTGTATGTAGAAAGATTAGAATCTTCTTTTAGTATAGCTTTTAAAATGGCACTATTATATATAGGATAGTAATATTCAGTAAACGAGGTTAGTGTATTTGCAGTATCCCATGTCAACTCGGTATAATTTGAGAGATAATCCTCTTGTGAATAAGAAACTACATAGGCACTTGCCTCATCACTAGGCAAACCATCGTCATCAGTATTAAAGTATGGAGTGTTATCTTTATATGAATAGGTCGTCACATTTCTTAAAAAACCAAATCTTCGAGTTGGAAATCCATAGTTAAATAAGGTGTTATAAACCCAATTACTATGACTTCCAACGCTCACATCACTATCGAAACCAAATTGCACATTTGTATCAGTAAAAGCATTTTTAGCAGATAAGTTGATACTAGATGAAGAAGAACTATCACCCTCATCTCCTTTTTCATAGTCATATATTGACAACACTACAACAGAGTAGCAGTTCGTAGTTGAGATATTGTTATTAGTGTCATATACAAAATCATACATGTTGCATGTTGAATAAGCGTTTATTTCACCCACAGCATAAGTGTTTGAAATATATGCGTTCATCGTGAATTCATCTCCCACAACTACGCTTGAAACAACACCACCTACTTTTGCCATATAATTGATATTAAGATTTGTGTAGCAGTTATCAATTCTTCCTGATATAAAGTTAGCCGTCAATCCGCCAAATGTCACATTTGTATCGCCTTGCAAAGTCACATTTCCAACTACTCCCACGCCGAAAATAGTTTGATTTTCTACTTCTTCAAAGACTCCACCAATTAAGTCAGCATTCACATTTGAATTATAAGTTAAATTGATAATTGTATTTGAAAGATTAACTTCTTTAAAAGTGTTGAAAGTGTTCACATTTATGGTATAACCATTACCTATAATAAAAACATTTTCCACTGCGATTGTACTATCAAGCGTTGAATCGGCTGTTAAATAGTAGTAACCGCTCGAATTTATATTTGTACTATATGCTTTAGGACTTAACTTTGCAATTCCAGTAAATAAGGTCGCATATTTCACTATAGCCAAATTATTAAACTCAGTAAGAATACTTGTCGTGTTAGCCTCATTAGTGAGATTTTCATAACCATAATAATTCACCGTGCTACCACTTGCAAGATATGGAAGATCCGTTGCAAATGTTGCAATTTCCCCTTCCTCATCTTCCTCATTTATATTATCCTGAACTGCTAAACTTAGCCCACTATTGTAGTAATTAGAGTAACCACTTGCACCATTAGCCACACCAATTATTGCCCCATAGTTATTAGAAGAACCCTCATTTGAATACACGTTAAGATTTGTAACTAGCGAAACACAATTATAAATTTCTAGATTCTTTCCGCCACGTCCAACTATTCCGCCAAAAGTAAAGTCTGAATTAATGTTATATTTGAGGTCGCCGACACTTGCAGAATTAGAAATTGATGAACCAACGTTAAGTGAGTCATAGATATAGCCAACTATTCCACCATAAGTTAAAGAGCCATTATTTGTAACGTTGACATCTAATCGATTTGAAATAAAACTTGCACTTGTCAAGACGCTATCAATTTGCAGTGTTGTATCACTTGAACTATCTAGATAAGCCAAAACTCCGCCAACATAAAGTTCCGTGCTACCATTTGCAAAATCAAGACTATCAGAAGTAGGTAGAACTAAATTAAAATTCCCCGATGTGGCAAAGCCAAAAATTATAGTTGTGCTATTAGTATATGCTATACCACCAGAAATATATACATTGTCTACATTTTCATAACCATCTTCGTATTTTAATGTTATCATAGTTGCACTCGTATAACAATTAATATTTATTGCACTATTTGAGTATGCAACTAACCCTCCAACGTAGACATTCACACAATCTGTCACGTTTATATTTGGTGCAAAGTTTGTCGTTTCATTAGAAATGCTACTATCATTTTCATCATATTCCAATATGCCCACCAAACCACCAACATATGCGGTATTAAACTTTGTTATATTGATATCATTTTTAGCTACAATATCGCCATATATTGTGATGTTACTCACTTCACCTGCGATTATACCAAAATATATTGTTTCATCACTGCCTGTAGCGGTTATAGTGATGCCATTTTTAATAGTCACATTGCTTACATTGACAATTCCTGCACTTGCAAATACCTCACTGACGTACATAATCTCTGATAGATAGTTAAGATTATAAGTCATGTTGATAGTCACGTTTTGAACTGTGCTTGCATTAGTTGAACTACCCAAAATACAACCCACAACGCCACCGACATATAAAGATGTAAGTGTATCACTCTTATCACTTGTTATAGAGTAGTTAATCACTAGATTACTATCACCAGTTTGCCCAGAAACGCTTATTTCTGCACCACTGCCCATTACTCCACCAGCATAAAGACTATCTTGACAAATTATAGTTTGAGTAACATTTAATGTATTTCCACTTGCCGAAATTTTGGCAACCTCAGATGTTGTTGTGTTATAACCTACAATACCGCCAACATTTACTGTGCTTGCACTGACTGTTTGTGTAACAACGCAACTCATATTTGAAATAATATTTACTGAGTGTAGTTCGCCGTAACCCAAAATTCCACCAACATATGCAGGGGTAGTTTCGTCCCCATTGATACTTTGAGTAACATTAAGATTTCCACTGACACTTACATATACAGACCCTCTTCCAACTATACCGCCGGTATAAATTTCACTAGCGTATACTATTTGTTTGGCAGTCATTCCTTTTACAACGCTTGCATTAGATCCATATAGATTTCCATCACCCACCAAACCACCAGCATATACTATGTTTGCCTTCAACACTTTTTGTTCCAGATTGATATCACTAGTCATAAATATTGCTATTGCGTTGCTTGATTGACCAACGATTCCACCAATATAAACATTGTTAGCTTCATTGATTGAAATATTACCATAACTTCCGTCACTTACAACCTTTGCGTATATTGTACCGCCTGTAAGCATCCCAAAATAAGTGCCAAAATATAAATTATTTGCACTATTAATGCTTGCCGTAGCTGCAAACGAAACATTAGTATCTTGACTTACAACCACATTGCCATATTGTCCTGCAACTCCTCCAATAAAGACATCACCCTCTACGTCATAATTTGCAAAGTTTGCATTTAGTAGCACATTTGCATCATCAACATTTGAAGAAATATTTGCATAGTTTCCTGTCGTATTACCAACAATACCTCCCACATGCAAATCACCAGAAATATTGTTCCCTGTGATATTTAGATTTGTGTTTTTGATGTTGAATGCGATGGAATTTTCACTTGCTGAGTGTACCTGTACAGTATATGATACAGAACTTGTAGCATATCCCACCGTGCCACCGATATTAACATCACCAGATATAGAATTTTTTAAAGTCAAGTTAATAGTGCCAATAGGAAGTGTTGATATTCTAATTTCACCAACATTTTCCACATTCCCCGTAGTTGCAATCTTGCCAAAATATCCACCAAAATTCAGAGGATTTTCAGTATCATATATTACATCAAAAGACGTGCCATTAGTAGTGATAGTATTATCCGTCACAGAAACTATTGTGTAGGATGGATTGCTTAAAACCACCCCTGCAAATAAGCCAGCATTTACAACTTTGTCAGTTGAAATACCTTCCGCTGTAACAAAAGATACATTTGTCCCCGAAGCAAAAACTATATCATTCTTCACAAAATTACAGTTTTCCGCCTCATTGACTATTAACCCCACGGAAATCTCTGAAGAGGTTGAATCTTTGATTGTCAATATTACACTGCTCTTTATCAATATGTAACAATTAGATAAGGTCGCATATCTTGCAGTGTTATAAAATATCAAGGAACTTTCAAGTTGTTTATTTGTATCTGAATTTTCATAAATGATATTGATATTGTATAACTTAGCACTAGAATTAAATATTTGCCCGTCTACAATAATTGCCACACGATTCTCTTTTGTTTCAGAAAGTCCTGTAACATAATACTCATCCCATACCATTTTGCCAGACCAACCAGCGAAATATTTAGCAATAGTAATGCCATTGCTATTACACCAAGTTGCAAGGTCGACATCTTTATAGGTATTAGAACCCTCACTAGTTCGTCCACGTAAGCGGATATTTATAGAGCTATTTTTCCTTATTGCATTGTAAACAGCTTCTATGCTCTTATCATAACTATCCAAATATACATAAGAGTTATAATGCGTATGATTTATTTTTGGATAAAATTCACCTTCATTGTGAACCCAATTATCCTCTTGCCACCCCCTGCCTAAAAACGCAGAATAGAGTTGTGCATAGCCCGATCCTGAATCTGGAATTATACTTGATGGTGCTATTTCAAAACTTTTACTATTTAATAATTGTTCACTTGCAAATAATCCCGCATTGTCAGCAATTCCTAAGGTAGAATCGTTAGTTTCGAAAGTTGCAGTATCTTTTATTTCTTGCGACGATATATCATGAACATATAGTGTTCCATTATCAGTGCCATTTGTTACATGAAGCAGAGTACCATAATTTGAAGAATAAATAGGATTGACATCATAATAACTCTTTTCGCCTGTAAGTTCATCAACTTTGATTTTTAAATAATTTAGTGCGTTTACATAGTATAAATAAGTTTTAGTATTTTCACTATTTAATCCGATAAGTCCGCCACTAGATTTAGCACTTTGAACGTCGCCTGTCACATAGATTTCTCGCATATAGAAATTCAAATCGATGGAAACACTTCCAAACACAGAACATTTATATGTACCAACATCACTGCCATCTATACTACCGACTACGCCACCAACTATACAGCTGGAATTTCCTTCACCCAACTTAGTGTTTATGACATTTAGTTTGTTATAACCTACATAAAGGAAACCACTTCTTGCAAGTCCAATAATTCCACCAACCGAAATAGTATATTTTTCATTGAAGATTTCACTATTGCCCACTTCTCCACTAACACCAGAAGTGTAATAAGCATACTTGCCATCATCTATTGCAGATTGAACCGATGTTGCATACTCACTCGTAGCTCCAGAAATCCCGCCATAACTTTCACCAATAACGCCCCCTGAGTAATATGAGGCTGAAATTGTACTAAGTTTTGTAGACATATCCTCATTAATAGTTAGTGAAATATCATCAACATAAGTACCATAACCAACAAAACCAAACACACCACCAGATACCCCTGAAGAGGACACTTTTACATGGTCAGACACTTTTACTGAAATTACCTGATAATCCTCATAAACTGGATTTGATATGAATACAAAATTCTCATAGCTACGAGTAGTTGATGTAAACATGTCTACATATCCACTCACTCCACCTGCATAACTATACTCAAAAATGCTGTTTGCTAGATTATTAATTCCCGCAATGGCACTACTTCGAATTGCCAAAATCTCATCCTTTGAAATGACTTTTAAAGAAGCTGACTTATATTCCGCTGAAACAGTAACATTTTCTACGTTTACGTTTTTAAGCATGCTATCTCCAAGTACCATACCAGCAAGAGCCCCTGCAAAGTTAAGCCCTTGCACGGTGTATTCATTATAATCAAAAGAGGTGTTAGATATGTTTACAGCAAATATGCCAGAATTTATTATAATACCAGCAAGTCCACCAACAGAGTTTACCTCAAAATTCTGCACCCTATCAATAGTCAGTGTAAGATTTTTCACAACGCCATTTGTGATTGACTTGAATAAGCCTAATGCCACAGCACTTGATGATTGGTCTTCACTAATCTTTATAGCTTCTATGCTAAATCCATTTCCATCAAATGTTCCTGTAAAGTTTCTACTTGAACTTGGAAAGATAAGATTTGCATATTTTGAGTTTTCCTCCTCACTGAAATTCAAACTTGAAATAAGCCTGTAATTACCTGAAATCTCTGTGTTAGTAAAATATGCACTGAGAATAGTTGAAGAAGAACCGCCAAGAGCCGAAATAAACTCATCCTCATCACTTATTATGATAGGATTGTTTTCACTTCCATATGTGTAATCCAGTTTTATATTTGTATCATAATCGTAAAGACTTGAATATTTTAGAATATACTCTTCCAAACTTCCATCAAGATAACTTACATACCTATTTGAAAATGCCTCTTTGTTTGCTGATGAAAGTGTCACGTCACCATAAGTGTTTATGGCAAACACACCCTTATCGCTAGTGTCACTTGCAAAACTCAGTCCATAGAAAGAGCTGAGGTCAAATGCCTTAGAGGTATCATCAACTAAAACTTCAGTAATATTAGTTTCGTAGTATACTTCGGTATTATCGGAATTTGAACCCGTGATTGTTTCAGCATTTGGATTATAGAAATAGCAGTTTTCAAACGAGGAATCCTCACTCATCTTATTGCCATACTGATCAACTCCACTAAAATTAAGCTTAACACTAACTGCGGAGAGAACTTTGCTTGATGAAAAACAGTTAATCACTTTCCCATTTACTGTATTTTGGTAGATAAAACCTGATGCGAGAAAACTCTGTGATGATTGTTCTTTATCTATACTGATACTTGAATAAGAATTTTCAATATTGCCCGAATTTGTGATTGCAAATCCTGAAACAATTCCTTTACCTAACAAATAACTTCCACTATGTGTGTGCGTCATATTTTGGATATCATCACTAGTTTTTACACCTTCCACATATGAGGCTTGTATAGTGCCAGCATTTTCGATTGTAAATCCTGCAGTTTGAGATTCTGTAGAAATCATATCATTATTAAGTTCAATATTAGAAGCATAAGAACTTGAAATTGTGCCATTGTTAGTTTGCACAAATCCGACAACATTACCTTGTGAAGTTATAGTGAAAACATCAAGACTAGTCGCTCTCACAAAATAAGTATTCGTAGATGCCTGTGATACAATTCGTTTAACTTCACTACCACCTACTCTTGAGTTTGTTATAACCCCATTATTAGTAATTGCAAGTCCAGCAACATTGGCAGTCATATCATCAAAACTATCTAAATAAGTACTATCAAAGCCCGTTCCCGAAACAAACGAAACATTTAGTCCAGATTGAGCTTTTGCTATATGCACGTTTGAATTATAGAAAGACACCACATGGCAGTTGTATATAGTCCCTTGATTCGTTATGGTAAGCCCCGCAAGGTTGAGTTCTTGCGATTCCGAGATGTTGACGGTTATATTCCCTCCACCATAGACATTTACGATTAAGTTTTTGAGCAAGGTATCACTTGAAACCTCACCAAACAAGGCATATTCTAAATATTGTGCCGATTGCTCCGCAAAACTCTTTATATAGATAGTGTACCCATTACCATCAAGACTAGTGATTAAATTCGTGTTAGCAATAACTTCATAATCCTCCAATACTATATCGGATGTAAGGATATAATTTTCAGCTTTTTCACTTTCCGTAAAGTAAGTTATAAACTTCTCAGAACTATCGATAAAGACAGCATTTTCATCATCCAAATATACACTTATTTTGATAGTGAAGTAGTAGTCATTATAGGAAACTTGTGCTCCTTGTATGTATATATATGTTCTTAAACAAAGGGTTATAGAGCCACTTAATTTTCCAGTAACGAGGAGTTGACCATAATCATTTTCTGAAAACGTAAAATAGTCATTTATAGTAAATTTATTAGTAACTGTACTATATATTGAAATGAGTTGACCATTTTGAACATAATATAACCTTTCTTTAAGTGATAATTCTGAATAAGACCCATCTTGATTACGCTTATAATTTATGTAATAGCCAGAGTTTTCATCTTTATAAGTACCATCTGCCTGAAACTGACTTTGCTTTTCAAGAAGTTTGTTCACCGCTTCCAAATCATCACTTAAATATTGATCATAAGAATAGTTTTTTGGAGTTACGCTGTATTTAAAATCTAAAACACTGCTCTGTGATAAAAAGCCCGTATACACATCATAACCGGTTGAAGAATCAATAGTGCTATCGTTTACAACAACATCATCGCTCACAATAAAGTCCACAAGATACAAAGTTAATGTTGATGTCTTGGTTTGTGCAACACCATTTATAACCCTATATGTAGTAGCAGAGAGCCTAAATGCACCACTAGACGCCCCTCCGAGTAACTTAGCACGAACTGAAATAGTAAGCGTTGCCTTATACGTGATAGTTCCCCCGTCCTCTTCCACTATGGATAGAGGTGTGACACTCATACTGCCACTTTCTACATTAGCAATGCCCACTTTATCACTATATAACATTGTTTCCTTATCAAGTGTGATAGCAAGGTCAAAACTTGAACCTTTTGTAACAAGATTTGTTTCGCTATCGCACAATTTAAGTTCCGCTTGTCCAACAACTTCAATGCCACAGGCATAACTAAATGACTTTGTAACATTTGAGTACTCATCTAAAAATTCGATGTAAAAATTTAGTTTAGTGTTTTCTTTTACACTACTTGGAACTATTACCTGTATGTAATAGGCTATATAATTTTTCGCTTGCTCAATTTCCAAAGTGTTTACACCCATGTTTGCCTTTTGAGTAAATTCAAAAGAATTGCCCGTTTGTGATAGTTGGATTAAGTTTATGTAACTATCTATATCTTGCAAAGTGACTCTCAATTTTGCAAAATTTGCATATTCTGGCAATACGTCAATAGCAAGCAAGAACGATGTTCCACTTGAAAAAGATGAACTCTCCTTGTCATCATACAAGTAAGAATACGTGCCTGATGAATATGTCCTTGACTTGTAAGCATATGCTCCTACATATATTGATGACACGTCAGTTTTTAAAATGTTAAGAACAACATTTTTTTGAACATTTTTATTTGAACTTGCAAAAATATTTATTAAAATTGCAAAGTCTTGCTCTACAAAAACAGGATTATCAATAGAGAAGGAAACAGTGTATTTATTTGTCTCAACACTATATATATTTGCACTTACAATAACATCATTGTAAGTGAATTTGTAAATACCATCTTCAATGTACGAATCAATAAAGACACCATCCACACTTGCAGTAAGCTGAATTTCATCGCCACTTTTATCACTTTGCAAATTCACCAAAATATCAGCTTTGGCATTTCCTTTGATATTCAAAGAGGTATCCGATACTGAAATCGCCGTCGCACCATTATAAGCAGATAGAGTTAATGAGGTGGTAAGTAATGTGCTAATATTTTCAGAAATTTCACCAAGTCCAGAAAATTTTGGTGTAATTTCTACTTTAAAGTCATAAGCTAAACGTGGCAAAACGACCAGCTGATAGTCAGTTTGTGATAGACTTACCATGTCACTTGTAACGCTTTCCCCCTCATAACTTAAATTGAAGTTTAGACTATAATTTTCAGTATTAAGAGTATACGCATTTGCACCCACATAAAGCATGTTTTCCATCTTTGTAGCAAGCACAATATCGGTACCCGTTTGAACGAGTATAATTTCTCCACCTACCAAATCTCGCCCATCCGCAATTGGAACAAGCGAAGAAATATAATTTGATATTATAAGATTTAAGGCAACAGATTTTGTATAATTTTGCTTTGAAGATATGGTTAAGGTAATCGCCTGACCATTTGAGGAGCGCAACAGCGTAAAAGAGGTTGTCAAGGCATCTATGTATGAACTATAATCACTATTAACTGATAAAGAATATGCCGAAGAATCTATGCCAAATAGTGAAGATAAGGTATAAGTATTACGAAGTGCTAACTCGTTTATAAGTGCAGTGTTATATGCTCCACCAACAACACTAAGATAAGGAAGGACAAATGTTGACTCATCAACAAAGAAGCCATAGTTTAAATTTTCTAAATTTAGATTTAATTCTTGCAAATAATCCTCTTGTCTAACATATTCTAAAAGCTTAACCTCTAGCGATTCAACCGCCATCTCACTAATTTCAGATTTGCTTTTAGCATATTTTGCAAAACAGCCTTGAACATTTTTATACAAACAATAACTATCAATAATTTCACCATTATTCACATTTTCGTTATATAATTTTTCACTTGCAATACTTGCAAAACACTCAATGATTTTTCCACTATTACTATATGCCAAAGAGTAAACTATGCCAGAAGTAATTTGAGAATTATAATCATCAATTAATGGATACGCATAAACAAAACTTTGACTAAGAGTGCCATAGTTTTCGTAAACTAAGCCAGCCACATTATTACTTGCTTCAAATTTTGAAACACCATTTAAGTAAGTATAAAATTCCACTCTTGAATTTGTGATAGTAGCTCCCGAGTAATTATAAAATACTAAACCAGCAACAAAATTTCCTGTAAGATTGACACCGAGTAGTGCAACATTGGATATCGTTCCATAATTTTCACCTGTAACACCAGCAACATTGACATTATTAATATTAATTTTGGAAGGCACAACCTCGTCATTACTACTTGAAGCATCTATTTTTAAGTTGTAAATATCGCCATAATTACTTCCTGCTACAAAACCTATCGCAGAATTTGCATTATAATTGGAGTCAATACTACCAATAATTGTTATATCATGCACACTTGCCCCTGTTTGTATTTCTTTAAATAGGGCAGTCGAAGTCAATTCTAATGTCACGTCACTTGTATAACCATATATTTCGCCTGCAAATGATACTCCCTCAAAACCCTTTAAACTCAGATTTTGCATAATCATGTAATGAAGGTTAGAAAAATTAGCATTAGTGTCTGCCTTAAAATCACTTAAAGCGTAGACTCTTATAGCAGTTTGTGAAGTCAAACCATCAATAGCAATAATATTTATTTTTAAAATCAAATTTTTATAATAGATTTTTTCTCCGTTTATATTAACAAAATAGCAATTGTCGGAAATGAGTTCTTCATAATAATTCGCAATATCAGTTAATTTTTTAGTTTGAAGTGACAAAATCCCATTATCTTCTTTGTAATAATATATGGACTCATAACCTAGACTTTTAACCATGTCTGACGGCAGGATATACACAACCCCAGTGCCACCAACAGTAGTTGCATTATTTACGCTTACCACACCAGTGTTAGATACTGAAATATTTCCAGAGCCTTCATAATAATATTTCAAATTATCATCAAAGGCATCTTCGTTCGAAATTTTTGTAATAATTTGAAAACTTCTATCACTAACAAGTCCAGACGTCAAGTCTAGTGTGATGTCATTTGTTACAGGTTGATTTAGCCATGTTACGCCTTCAACTTTAAGAGCGTTACGTATTTCAAAATTAATAGTTACATCTCTTGAAATTTTGTATTTGTCCACAAGATTGACTGTTATCTTTCCAGAAACTACTTGATTTAAACCATTTTCTTTTGCAAATATTTTAAAAGAAATAACCGATCCATCAAAAACTATACTACTTGTGTCAATTTCTATAAAATCTTGATTTACATCCTCATTATCAGAAATTGTAAGGGTATAAAATACATCTGGGTCATCAATGTTTATCTTTGCATCATTTACATAAATTTCTCTATGTTCAGAATGAGAAATAGTTTCAGAATCATTTCTTAGAGTAATTTTTATTTCAGCTTCTGCCATATCTGAATTGATATCGGAAAGACTCTCCAATGTGTATAAAGTCGTCTTTGTTATTGTGCCTACAAAATAATTTGAAGTTAAGTAGTTATCAATGTAAACTACACGATAACACGACTTGTCCTGTCCATTATTAAACTTAAAATACAAATACCCACTAAAATCATTTGAAAATGTAGTCAAATTATTGTTTTGCAAATAGAAATAAGAAGGATCTTGAATTTCATCAGTAAAATTTACCCCCTCAAAATCTGCGATTATATTTGAACTGAAAAAATATGTGATTTTTGTCAATTTGGAATTAGAACTTGTAAGAAACACCACTTTAGAATTGTGATTTGTTGCTATAGAAAAACCTGAAATTTGACCACCTACACTATTTGAGTAGTGTAAAACTTGCGTACTTGCAGAATAACTGAGTAAAATTGTTGAGTCATCTAGTTCAACATAAAACTTTAAGCTGATGACTTTTGAAGAGCCATTGTCGTGTACAAGTGTTATTATTAGCCCGTCATTTTCGTAACCACACAGATTGTAAAGTTGTAACACAAGTAAGTCGTCTTGAATATCATAGGAAAATGATAAATTATCATCGCTTATCAAAAGAGTTATGCCACTAAGATTCACATCTTTTAAGGATAAATATAAAGCTTTAGAATTTATGCTAGAAGTTTCAATTTCGGATATTCCTTCTTTGGTATCTAAGTTATCAAAAATACTAGCCTCTACTTCTGAAATATCCACACTTTTTTGTACAATTATGTAAGTGCTTGTTACCGCTTCGTCATTTGCATCTGCCGTAAAGGTCAACTTAAATTTACAACCATCAGCTTGCTCATCACCTAAAAGATAAATCGTCGTGCCTTGTGATAAAAGAACAAGATTACTACTCTCATCCACAGGAACATACGCCAAAAATTCGGACTTGTATTCAAGCCTTAACGTCACAGTTAGTCCATTGGCATTTTTATATGAAATTTTCAGATAATCATTAAGATTGACATTTTCTGTAATTGTGATATTTGTAATTTTTAAAATGTAAGAAAGATTACTAACATTCGTCGTAGGGGATAACCTAGGTTTTATTGCATAACCTAACGTTCCAATATAGCTTGTATAAACAATACCTGCGTTTGTCACAGTTTGTGGTAATATTTCACCAGTTGAGTTTTCCAAAGTAAAGGTAGTAGGAACATCATAAGTACTAACTAAAATATCTTTATAAAAAACATTCTCCACATCGTAAGCAGTGCTTGAAAGACTAAATCTAACGATGTTATTTGCACTATATACATTTTCAACTGCACTTATTTCATACACATAAACTATGTAATTCGTATTGCTTAGAATGGATTTCTGATTTACTTCAACCCCTTCCCCACTTATTACTGACTTTACAACCGAGTATCCACTTTCAGCTGTATTGAGTTTTACATAAACATATTGTGAAGATCTCCCAGTGTTGCGTGGCAAGGACAATGATGAATTTTCATAATCAAATTCAGACTCCAAACTATTATCCTCATACACACTTATGATGTCACTTGATATGACCTTAAATGTTATTTCTTTGTCTATTGACTTTGCACTAGTCACACCATTAGAATCTATTAAATCTTGACTTATCGTAACATTTAATATTATATTTTCACCAGAGAAATCATCGGAAATATAGATTTCATTATCCTCTAGTGTCACACCTGTATAGTCTTCTTTAAGACTCCATGCCTGCTCATAACTTGTAGTCATAGGTAGAATGTTTAAATAATTGCTTGCGTAAAGCTGTGTTGTTTTTCCAGCTTCTAAAAGTAATGGACTAGGAGTTGTATTTTTTATCTCAGCACTATCAAGAGTGCTAACAATATTTATTTTAACCGACTTTGGGTCAGCGTTTGGATATGATATGTAAAGCTGTGTGACTTCATCATACACATTGTCATTGGCAGAGATGCTCACCTTAAAACTACCATCTGAAATTTTTTGAACATCGCTTACAGAGATTAGATTGCTTGCATATCCATAAACCCTCGGAGTATCTTGTCCCCCACTTACATTTATTTGCAGGATTGCCTCGTTATCTAAGTTGCTGTAAATTGTAACCTCTTCTGTCGCCAAAGAAATTTCATAATGTGTTTCACAGGCGGAAAAAGCTATGCTAAAAAACATAACCATAACACAGGATAAAATCGATAAGAGAATTTTTTTCATCTTTCCTCCGACTCACACAAATTAATTGTTTGCAAAATTTGTGCATTTTATTTATATAATAATAATTATAAAAAATATAGAGATGTAAGTCAAACAAACTCGAAAAAATATATGAAAATTTAAAAATTAATTATTTAATCAAAAAAAAATATTTTTTTTATTTTTTTTAACTATTTTTTTAATTTTTATATATTTATTTAATTTTTTACTAATTTACGTTCGACTCTAATTGAATATCTCATATCCTAAATATAATTATTAAAATTACTTGCTTTTTAAAAATAATTATGATAAAATACATAGTATGGAGGAATCATGAAAGAAAAAATTAAAGCAGTGATTGCTGACCAGCTTGGAATTAAAGTTGAGGAAATCAAAGATGACAGTAATATTGTGGACGAACTCGGTGCTGATTCACTTGATGTGGTTGAGCTTTTGATGACCCTTGAAGATGAATACAATATTTCAATTCCTGATGAAAAAGTACCAGAAATGACCACGGTTAATGCAATAGTCAAAATAATTGAAGAAAGCAAGTAGAAGCCAATAAGAACGGCTTCTTTTTTTTGCATTTTTTAACATAATCTAACAAAATTCAACATATTTTAACATATACAAATATATGGAGGTTATGTTGAACGAACAAGAAACAAGAGCCGAAAAATTAGGCAAATATTTTATTGAGTCAAAAAAAACAATACGAGAAATAGCAGTTATATATGGAATAAGTAAATCAACTGTGCATAATGACCTATCTAAAAAACTTCAAAAAATTAATCCACCACTATATGCACAAGTCAGAATAATACTCGATGAACATCTATCTGTAAGACACATTCGTGGCGGAATGGCAACAAAAAGAAAATATTTATTAATAAAAAAATAATAAATTAATCAATTTTATTAAAAATATTAATATTTTTGTTTAATTTTTAATAAAAAAAATAAAAAATAATGCTTTTTTGCATTATTTATTTTCAATATCTAAATAATTAATTGGGTCAACTTCAACATCATCTTTTAAAAGTTCGAAATGAAGATGTGCTCCAGTCGCACTTTCCTTATCCATTGTTGACGAAGCTGAACCTATGAGTTGTCCTTTAATTACCCTATCCCCTTCCGCAACTTTTACATCATCAGATAGCGAACAATATCTGCTCACAAATCCATCATCATGATTTATGGTCACCACTGTACCCTCGTAATCATCTGTCGTAACACTAGCAACAGTTCCATCAAGAACGGAGTATACAAGATTATCTGCAGAGGTTAAATCAATTCCTAGATGCACCATGTACCAGCCCATTGTCGTATTCAAAACAAGTAATTCGTCACTAAATTCTTTAACTAGTGAGCAATCAGTCATAGGAATACCAAAAGATACTTCCTTAGTCGAAACTGGCACATTATCATCTTGACTATTTTGCAATACTGCCGCTAATGTGATAGATGTTGCTACAACCAATACCAAAACTGCAGTTGCTACATACACTCCAAATTTGCGAAAAAATCTAAAAAACTTATTTTCCTTATTAAATTCCATATTTGCCTCCTTGACAAATTGTTGACAGAAATACATTTTTTTTACTTTAATTTTTGAAAAATTTGCGATTTTTTCGCATTTTTTTGTCATATTTTAAAAACCCGTTAAAATTATTGGTATCCCAGCAACAATTTGCTCCTCATAACATGCTAGCATTACATTAACTTTCCGTCCAGACAAATAATAGCCCGTATTAAATTTTGGACTATATCCATAAATAATTTCTATTGTGCCAAGAGTTTCTTTTCGTAATACCTCAGTTTTAAGAGAGCGTAAAAGCTCATTCATACTACTCCCATCCAAATATAACTGAACTGCTTTTACATTCAATAACTTTTCCATTAAGTTTTTTGCATCATCACTTGAACAATAAATGTAAATATCATTTCCACTTTTTAACCCCTCAACTTCTTCACTCCCGTCAACCACAAAACACACCTTATTAATTTTTGCAAGTGAAAATATATCTTCATCAACAAATGGCTTAAAAAAAACAACACATGGAACTAACAATAAAAAAATAAGCAATTTTTTCATAATAGAATATTGCCTATTTCATATTTATCTAAATTCAATAATTTGTCGATTAAAAGTTAAAGATTGTAAAAAGATAACAACAAAAACCAATCATAACTAGACACAACGCTTCTAATACTATGAAGATGATTGTTTTGTGAGTTTTTGTAAGAGTTCTTTGTTTCAAAACTTTTTTTGGACTTTGCAAAGTTTCAACCGCCGACTGTCCTTCTAAACTTAAATCTTCACCATGTGCATCATAATACTGTGTATCTTCTTGTGAAGTTTGTGATACACTCATTCGTTCTAAATCTTCGTTATTTTGGGGTGGAGTAGATGGTACTTGCCTTATTTGTGGTGGTATAGGTGGTCTTACTGTATTAGTTTCCGGCTTTATCTGCGGAGGTTTTGGCGGAATAAAATTTTCACTCATAATAACTCCTTTTTAATATGATACAAAAAAAAATTAAAAAAGTCCAGCAATATTAATAAATTATAAAAGAAACGGATTCATCTTCCAAATCGTTGGCATAATTTCACTATCAATGCTTTCAACTATAATTGTCATTATATAAGCATTATTGCTTTGCAGATATGCGTTTTGGGATATTATAACTGCGGAGCAAATATCCACCGTCTCTTTTGACATTACTTCTTTTGAAAAATAATAAAAACCATCATCACCATAAGTAAATAAGTTACTATTTACGAGATTTACATCACCATTTTTAGATACGATAGCCTTTATTCTTATGTTTTGTGAATTTTCTGACATGCACGAGACGGATATTTGCTGTTTGATTTCTTGCTCTGGCAAAATACCTCCATCTATTACAAAAGAAATTACCTGAATATCATTATCAGCGATTTCAACATTTTGTGCTATTCCTAACTGAATATTTTCGTTTATGCTAAAGCTTTTTCTTGTTGAAAGAATACCTGATATTCCAAGCACAAAAACCAACAATAATAAAACTGACAAAACTATAATGGAAAATATATAAGAAAACTTTGATTTATCTTCACTTTTCATAAAATTAGTTTGAACATGAAAATTAAAAAAATACCATAAAAGATAACTTTATGATATTGTTTTTATGCCTTTTTCCTGCTTTTTAAACGTTGTTTCTTGAATTTTTCGATTTGTTCATGTTTAAAGAATTGACTCTCCATCTGTAACACGTGTCTTTTTTGCACCCATTTATACTTTCTATTTCCATACAAGGTGTCGTATGTGATAATGACTATTCCTTGAACTAAATAGAAGTAATAAGTGCAAAATCTCCAAAGTAACAACGCCCAAAATGTAAACCCTGCACCGAGCCTAGATTGGAAAAGCGATGTGAATGTTATCTCACTCATACCTGTACCACCTGGCAAAGGTATAAAGCTGGATGACAATTCAATTAACCCAGTAAACATAACTATTTCAAAAAAATCTATTCCAGTATCGGTAAAGATTCTACAAATAAAGTAAGGCACACAAAAATGAACAACTTGTCTTAGAAACTGCGTTGTAAATTGCACAAAGACATCTTTTTTATTTTTTACCAAATTTTTCATCAAAGTTTGATAACTATCAATAAAATTATTAGCTTTTTCGAGTGTTTTATCATAATTTTTTATTATTTTTAATTTATAGCCAACCTTTATGACAAAATACACTAGTTTTCTTCCTATTTTCTTGCTAAGAGAGACAAGCAAAATAATAGCTATCATAAAAAGAGCAAGGATAAAACCGACTATGGCAGTATATGAAACGTATGAAGATTGTTTCGTGATAAAAACACCAATCAAGCAACAAAATGTTATTATAAGCCATGATAGATTTTGAAAAAATGATTTGATAATAGGAATAGTCGTTGCGGTAGCACCATCGACATCACGATTTTTCAAATATGCAATCATAAAAGGCTGACCACCGGTTGACATGGGGGTAATGTTATCATAATATCTCATCATAGCAAGAGCTTTATAACTCAATGCTCTTCGTGGACGTTTTTGATTTTTACGTACTAAGTAAGACACACTCATAGTATCAAATAACAACTCAAAAGCTAAAAATACAAAAACAAGTATGACAAACCAAATGTTGAGCTCATTCACAACGAGTGGTGTCAATTCCCCGTTAGATAGATTCCAAAATAGGATACCAAAAACTATTGCCAAATTTAAGACAAAAGATAATATGTTTATTATTCTTTTTTTTAACGGACGATTTTTATTATTTTCTTTATCAACATTTTCAATATTTTCTTTAGTCTTTATTTCCGCATCAGCAATACTTTTTTTAATTTCCTCAGGAGAACTTTTTAAAGGCGCATTATCTTCATCAAAAAAAACATCAGCACTCTCATTTGGTACTCTATCCTTTTCTCCTTTGATTAGTATCTCCCGCCTCTTCATTGTAATTATATTCTACCAAATTAAAAAATTCTTGTCAATAGAAACAAGAATTTTATTTTTATGTTATTGATATAAATCAGTATAATTCTTTGAATTAGTTGATATTGTGCAGTTATCAGCATTTTTGAGTTTATTTAGATCAAGTTCTTGAAAAGTCGAAAAGTTATCAGTTTTTACTTCTTCATATATAACATCAAGAAGCGACTTACTTCTATTAGTATTTAAGAGCGTGTTATTAAGGTAATTGATTATCTCATTATCTGACAACGACAATACTCCATTACTCTGCATGGCACTATCAATATCCAAAGTGAATACCTCTTTTAAATCCCTTTCAAAATAAAATATATAAGCTCCATCATCTGCATAAACTACCTCAGACATCCTCGTCCCACTTGATAGATAATTATTATACAACTTTTTAATCGCATTCAAAATTTCTTCATCGGTTCTTGTGGATAAAATTTCGCCATTTGAATCAATACCAAAAACTTCATTATAATCTGCATTTTTATAAGTGTCGGAATCACTATATGAATAAATAGCATTATTGAAACTAGTCTGTAAATTTCCACTAACTAACAAGTTATTGTAAAGCGTATTTAAATTTATCTTATTGCCAGTTTCCACACCATTTACTCTTTCACTAGCCTCAATTCTGCTCCTTATGTTATTTAACGCATCGTTCTTTTTTTCATATTCCATATTATCTAGGGCGTCTATTTCAGTTTGTAAGTCACCATAACTAACAAAAATGCTTGATACTGTAAAGTAAGTACTGCCGTCATTTTTCATATACCACATGTCTGATATATTTGATAGCATATCGCTATTATAAGAAGATGAATTTTCAATATTTTCATTATAAGTATTGTAACAATTCTGCACTAAAACTTTATATGCTGACACAATATCTCTCACACTAACGCTTGAAACAATAGCCTCTTCGCCCGTTTGTGTGCTATATATATCTTCATATTTTTCAACAAGATAATTATCCCTGACGATCCCGTAAATTCTGTCCATTTCACGCATAAAAACAGACTTTTCATCAGTAGAATATCCCAAACCTTCTTCACTGCTTTTGCATGCTTTGACATATTCTGAAAATGCCACTGTGTAATTTGTTGAGCTATCTCTAAGTTTCAAAATGTTATCATACATCTTTTCTTTGTATACATATGTTTTGTTATCATCTTGATACTCATAATCATAAACAGTTTCGGTGATATAGGCATATTGTTGCCTTATTGTCTTAGAAGTTGAGACATTTTTCAAGTAGTAATTGTCCTCAGAGTCAATTTCTAACGTAACGTTTTTAACATAATCCGTTTCTACAATAGCTGTATCACTTGTATCTTCCTTAGAAGGTATAGTCCCAAATTTATTTTCATAGTATGTTTTTATATTATTTTCTATCGCTTCATAGGTGGATTTATACAAGTAATATTTTTCACCCTCCGTAAATACCGATTGTCCAACACCTTCATAGTAGTCATAAACCGCTTTTATAATAAGTTTTCTATCTATAAGCGTTTCAAGTGTCTGTTCAAATCCCTGCTCCACAGAACCCGTATTCTCAGTATAGGTAGTACCATACGAATTATATGCACTGATAAGTTCTTTCCTTGTAATAGTATCAGATGTGCCATCGCTATAATCTATAGTCGCCACTATTGCCATCGCATATTTTGCATCATTTCGTGTAACCAAATTACAACCAGAAAGTGTAGTTGCTGTTATAAATAAACACATCATTAGTGCAAATAAAAATTTTTTCATTTATTACTCCATAAGCAAATATTTTATATCCAAGTTTTATCTGCAAAGCACCAAAAAAGGCATTTGCAAGCAAAAATGTTTATTCAAATAGTGATGCCTTGAATAATCAAGGGGCTTGTTTTGTAAGTTTTTTAAGCATAACAACATCACATATCTCATATTATAACACATATAGCAGTAAAAAAGCAAATAAAATAAGGATTACTTTGCAGTAAATTTTTTAATTAAAACATTGAGTTTATCTTCTGCCCTATTCTTATCCTGCTTAATAAGTGTTGGCAGTTGAGAATTTTTTAAACTTAAAGTGAAATCAGAAAATAATTTTAACACACTATTATAATCTTCACCTCTTTCTAGTATAATTTCGTACCTGTCTTGATTGATTACTATTTCTTTTATAGGATAAACACTGGCAAGATTTTTAACAAAGGCTATCTTACATAAATTGTCTGTCTCTTTTGGCAGACGTCCATAGGCACTTTTAAAAGACAAACAAACCTGCTTATACATTTTTTCATTTTCAATCTCACTTATTTGAGAATAAAATTTTATTCTTTCATCATCATTTTTAACAAAATCCTCAGAAATAAAAGCCGAAACTGCTACTGTCATCTTTACAATTTTAGTGTCCTTTACCTCCTCGTTTTTCGCTTCTGCAAGTACCTGCGATAAAAGTTTCATATAAAGCTCATAACCAACTTTTAGCATATGTCCGTGTTGTTCTTTCCCCAAAATATTTCCAGCACCCCTAATTTCTAAATCACGCATCGCTATTTTAAATCCACTACCAAGCTCCCTAAATTCGTTTATAGCTTCTAATCTTTTAACAGCATCTGTGGTCAGGACTTTTCCAGGATTATAAGTCAAATAGGCATACGCTAACTTATCACTACGCCCTATTCTACCACGCAGTTGATAAAGCTGACTAAGACCTAAATTGTCAGCATCAATAACAAATAAGGTATTCGCTGAAGGTAAATCCACACCATTTTCAATAAGCGTCGTTGAAACTAGTATATTAAATTCATTATTGAACAATTTCGCAATAACATTCTCAAGTTCATTTGGAGTCATCTGCCCATGAGCTACGCCTACTCTTGCCCCTTTCATCAGCTCTTTTATATGCTCCGCAACTTGCATAATGCCTTGAACTCTATTATAAATAACAAAGGCTTTTCCACGACGTATCATTTCACGATCCAAAGCTTTTTTCAATATTTCATCATCAAAAGGAGCTATATACGTCTGTATAGGAAGCCTTTGTTTTGGCGGAGTCGCTATAATTGATATATCACGAATACCAGACAAGGCCATGTGAAGAGTTCTAGGAATAGGCGTTGCAGACATGGAAAGCACATCCACATCAGTTTTTATCTTTTTTATTTTTTCTTTATCTAACACACCAAAGCGTTGTTCCTCATCTAGTACTAAAAGTCCTAAATCATGAAACTTTACATTGTCTGACAATGCCTTATGAGTACCAATTAGAATATCAATTTCCCCATTTTTTAATCTATTTATGATTTTTGTTGTTTCTGCTTGCGTTTTAAATCTATTTAAAACTTCAATCCTGATGTCAAAATCTTTCATCCTCTCTTTAAAAGTCAAATAATGTTGCATAGACAAAATAGTTGTAGGACAAAGGACTAAAACCTGCTTTGCATTTAAAACAGCTTTAAAAGACGCTCTCATTGCCACTTCTGTTTTGCCAAAACCAACATCCCCACAAATCAATCTATCCATAATTTTACTTGACATCATATCGTTTTCCACATCAGCTATGGCTTGTGCTTGGTCAATGGTGAGTTCGTATTTGAAAGCTTTATCAAAAGCATTTTCAAGTGTGATATCTTTTTTAAAAGCAAAACCACTTTTTGACATTCGTAAATTATACACTTTTGCAAGCTCGCCAGAGATTTCTTTTAGTTTTGCTTTAACTTTTTGTTTTATCTTTTCAAATTCACCAGTGCCAAGACTACTTAATTTCGGCTCAGCGTCTCCACCACTATACAATGTGATTAAATTTGCCTCACTTGTTGGAAGATATAACTTTGAATTATTCTTATATTCAATGATAAAATAATCTTTCTCATCACTAGCCACTTTCAGTTTTTCTATAGCTATACATCTTCCTATGCCATAAAATTCATGCACAACATAATCGTTTATCTTAGGAAGAAACATAACCTGTTTCTTTTTGCTAACTTTTTTGTAGTCAACACTAATGGAAAATAAATCTTCAAGTCCAATCGCTATAATATCTGACTTTAAAAAACTAAATGAAAAAGGGAAAGCTATTTTTGAAATGTACAAACATTTTTGCCCTCTTTCATACTGCGAAAAATCCAAAAAAGTTATTTTGTTTTCTCGTAAAAAGTTTTCAAGTATATAAGACTTTTCTCCACCGAATAGCACAACAGAGATACCTTTTTGTAGGTAAAATTTGATATCTTTTTCAAGAGATAAAAAATCCCTAACATAAGATTTTGTGCCTATAATTCGATTGTCAAAATCGGCAAAATCCAAATTGTTAAAAAAGTAGTTTGCTCTTGAATTTAAGGTTCCTGCAATATCAACATTTAACCCTTGCTCTTTTTCTAATAAAGAAAAATCTCGATTAATAGCCTGCTGTTCATCGACAATAAAATTTTCGCTTAAAGAAAAAATGTCATCCTTCCCTAACTTCAAGCAAGACGGATAAAATGAAAATTTTTCAATTTTTTCGCCTAAATTCATAGAAAAAATGTCAAAAAAGTTAATTTTTTCAATATTTTCATCAAAAAAATCAAATCTTACAGGATTATCACAATCATAAGGATATACATCTATAATGTCCCCACGCAAAGCAAATTCACCACTATTTGTCACACTTTCTACTCTTTCATACCCATACTCTGCAAGTGTACTTATCACTTGCTCAATTTTATAACTATGTCCCGTAATCATTTCAAATTTTTGTGTTAAGGATTTTTTATCAAATTTAAGCAAGGCTGTAACAGAAAGGCATATTAAAAAATCAAGCTCTTTGTTGCAAAACTTAGAAATAGCAAGGGCTATACTTTTTAAGTTTTTATCATTTACATCCTTATTATCTCTAGCACTTATGAGTATTTCACATTTAAAATTTAAACTCTGCAACCCTTTTAGTATTTTTGTAGCCCGAACCAAATCACTACACAAAAAAACTGCCCGACTAAGTCCAGAAAGAAAAATACAAATTTCTCCTTCAAACATCGAACTTAATGATTTATAGTTGTAGATATTTCGCTCTAGTAAAATTTTTGATAAGTTATATTTTTCCAAGTATAACACCTTTTGCTTTTTCAATTACGTTTTTGAAATAATCCATATCAATTTTAGACAATACAAAGTCAGCAAGATCCATTGTTACATCCCTGCCTATACCGATTTTAACACGTTCAAAGTCCTCACCAATGTAACTTTGTATACTTCTAAGTCCATTATGTGTCCCCGCACTTCCATGTTCACGATAACGAATTTCACCTTTGGCAATATCAATATCATCAACCACTACTAAAATTCTGGCATCGTGATATTTTTTCTTTAACATAACCACGCTTTCCCCACTATTATTCATATAGGTCTGTGGCTTTGCTAATAATACTTTTTCCCCGTTGTAATATCCCTCAGCAATTAAGGCCTTACAAGATTTTTTTGTGAAACTCGCACCAATAGAGTTTGCAATTTCATCAACTACTAAAAAGCCCATATTGTGATAAGTATAAAGGTAAATCTTATCAGGATTTCCAAGCCCCACGATTATAACCATAATTACTCCCGATTTTTAATGTATGCAAATGGTTGCGTCACTTCATATTGCTCAATAATAGAATGGTCTATATGTGAATGATTTATGTAAGCATTTTCTTGAATAACCGAACAATCAACCACTGAAAATGCTCCTATTCTTGAACCTGCACGGAGGCTAGAACCATTTTTAATAACCACATTAGGTTCTATTACAACGTTAGGTTCAATGTCTACATCTGCATCAATAAAAACACTATCCTCTCCATATATAATCACGCCATTACTTTTATGAAAATCAAGAATACGTTTCTGCATAGTTTTCATGGCTAAAGATAAGGCTTGAGGGCTATTTACCATCATAAATTCTTGTGGAGCGAAGTTCTCAAATCTTACAGCGTGCATACTGGTCATCTGCCTTAAATATTCACTTTTAAATACATAACCTCGTGGAAGTTGCAAACTGCTTAAATTTTTTCTCTCGAAAAAGTCCACAATATCTAAAAATGTTTGTGGTTGCAATAATGGTGTATCACAATATAATACTATCAAATTTCTTTTGTCATTTGAAAGCATGGATAACGATCTTAAAAAATCCTCTTCACAAGGCTTGTCAATCACCTTGATTTCACATCCACGACATGCAAACTTAACATATTCTATTAAAGTTTTTCCACAAAGATTAACCTTTTCGGCATTTAGCGGATTTTTATCATCTCGTAAAATAACCACAAGACTATCATCAGTCAAATTTTCTATCTCAGCTTTTTTAAATGCAGTATGTGGCAAGGATACCTCATCAGAGAGTAATTTAGATAACTCACTTTTTTCACTCTGTTCTGTTTCTGGCTCTAAAACGGCCACATGTGCCCTTGTCGTCTCCTTTTTAGGCTTGATACTCACAGATGAACTCAAATCCCGTTTCAATTCCTCAAAAAGTTTTTTGCTATTCTTTTTATATTCATCTTCTTCACTTCTTTCTTTTGATTTTAAATCAGACTCATCAATTTTTTCTTTCTTGACATCTGTGTCAAAAACAATAGTTAAACTGCCACAAGTATCATTTTCATAATTTGAATTGTCCTCTTCCACTTTAATGGCACTTGTTTCTTCTTTTGATTTATCTTGCAATTTATCTTGCTCATCATTATTGGATATAGCATTGTTATTTTGAGTGGAAGCTGTTAAATTCTCTGACTCCACTAAATCTTCTTCAACATCTTCTTCTAATTCATCATCTTCATAAGAAAATTCACTAGTGTCATCATCACTAGTTTCCTCATCAGCGTTCTCATCCTCAAAAGGAGTGTCCATTTCATAACCACTATCCTCTTCATAAATTTTATCCATATCATCGGATGTAGTTTCACTGTCTGTATCGTCTAATTCTTCATCCCATGAAGAATAACTTTTACTATCACCATAGTCAAAAATTTCATCATCTTTCATGTTTTTATTATAAGTTTTCTTTGCAAAATATGCAAGCAAATATTTAAAAATTAAGGAAAAGACAAAAAATAATTTTTTATATTTTTAGAGATGTGGTATATTTGAATTATAAAGGAACCAAAAAATGAAGAAAAAATTTTTATTTATTGCCTTATTAATGATAATTTTGCCCATATGTATGAGTAATTTAAGCATGCAAAGTGTGGCTTTTGCTGATACAAATGAAGATTCAACAAATGAAGATTTAGGCTATGAAGTAACAAAAAGCATAGGCATAAATGATGAAGATGAAAATCCTATTTTTGAGTATACTTTAAGTTTTCTTTCAAGGCAAGATACGTCAAAATTATCGCAATTTGATGTCAATGGTGATGAATACAAATATTCACTTGGGGAAGGAAGTCCTCTAGTGATGTATAGTACCAACCTCAGTAAGTCGAGTCAGGTAAAACTTATAGTACATCAAACTCAGGCTCTCACAAGCATAAATTCAGCGAATATAAATATTACTTTCTATAAGGATTGGAGTATTTCTGAAAGCCCCGATGGAGATCTTGTATATGGGTTTACGGACAATAATAGTGAAACAGTACCACAAATTGATTTTTCTATCTATAACTACATGATAAGTGCCACAGGAACACAAGAAGTGTATTACTCTTTGGACACGAGTATCAATGGTTTAGGGTGTGGAATATACAAATTTCAATTTTTCTTTTCATACACTTCTTCTAATTCACAAGTATATCGCACACTAGATTACTATGTCTATATCATCCCTGACGAAATCCCCGATGGAATTGAGGATGATACAATTCCTCTTTCAGCATACATTGCTGGGACTTCATCGCAAAAATCATTCTACGCATTTGAAATAGTGATAGACGACGAACGTTTCAATTACATTGATAGAAAAGCCTTAACTTGGCATGTGGAAGGGGTATCAAAAAGTGGAATATACTATGTTTATTCTGAAGCTGATTTAGCTTTGCTATCACAAGAAGATAGGGAAAATTTCAATTACCATGCACTATACTCGTCTCCAGAGCAGAATTTATTGATTTTTAAATATGAACCATTATACGAGGGGGATTGGAGTGTGTATGCAACTTTTCAAACGACTGACGCTGAGGGCAATATTATAACAGTAAATACTAAAAGATTCAACATCAGCACATACAAAATTAGTAACGATTACTCCGTTTATATAATATTTGGCGTAGCAGGGTTAATCATAATCATTCTGCTAATTATTGGCACTAGATTGCAAATTAGAAGAGAAAAAGTTTATTAAAACTGCAATAGACAAAATATCAATATAGAAATTAAAAAAGACAGCTAAACTTTAGGGTCCCCCCCATTTTTAGTTGCCTTTTTTATTAAAGGTATTTTATTCCCACCAGAAGAAGTAAGTCAAGTAATATACATTCTTATAGTAAAACCATACATCAGTATCCTGATAATTATTTGTATATGTTCCCGTCCCCACAAAACTAGAAGACGAGGTTCCATAGTTTTGAAGCTCAGAAATGGTTGAATTTTCACTATAACCTACAAATAATCCTGTCGTCTTTGCCGTTCCCACTGCTAAGCCTTTACTTAGACATTCTGAAAGCGTAGAATTTACAAGTTTACCTGCAATAGTACCATTATAATTTCCTTCAACACTCCCTGATAAAACTGCGATATGTTCAATTACAGTGTTATTAGCAAATCCCACTAATGCACCATTATAATTTCCGCCTAAAATTGTACTAGTTTCAAGATAAAGTGCTTTGATTTCTGCTCCATTTGTATATCCAAAAAGCCCCTTGTAATAGGTGTAACTATTGAAATTTAGCCCTGAAATCTTATACCCATTCCCGTCAAAAACGCCAGCAAACGCATTTGTTACTGTGACAATTTTGCTTTGTCCTAAGCTATAGTATGTATAATTATTTTTCCCGATACTATCAAACATATGAGTTAAAGTGTCAATGTTATTTGTCAATCTGAAAATCTTGCCACTATAATCTTGCCCATTATAATTGACCTCATAAGCAAGCCTTGCAAGTTCTTCTGCACTAGATATTTCACATAGCACACCATTTTCAAACGTTAGACTATTTGTAGTTTTATAGTTATTCCAGTTAGCAACATAGGTCAAGGTGATTGTACCAGAGCCTGTCACCGTGCCAGCGTTTGATGCAAATCTTAAAACTGAGTAATCCTCATCAGTTTGCAAGTCACTTTTGGTAATAGGATTAGATGCTAATGCAACGTTTGTAACTGTATAATTTTCTCCTGAATATACATTTAATAACATTAATTTTTCACCATACAAAACGGAGAAAGATTTTTTAGTATCGGTATATATTCCACTCTTGTTGTTCTTTGCATTATTTGTAGTTTCGACACCATACACGAACGTGCTAGCAACATAATTTTCTCCCGAGTAACTTGAATAAAATTCATAAGCACCCTCAGAGGTATTTTTATTTATTGTTACAGAGTAAAGAGTATAGACAAATCTTGCATACAATTTAGTGATAGTTCCACTTGCACTTTGATAAGTTGAAGATCCATTAAGGGAAAAAGTGTAATTAGTTTCCGATGACACCAAACTATTATCTGACATATTGTACCATCCGTCAAAGGTAAAACCTGTTGTCGCATTTGCAGTCAGTGTAATTTTTTCCCTCCAATAGAAAGTAGAACTACTATACGCATTACTTCCACTTGTGCTATCTCCGAGTGTTTTACTTATTTTAGAATTTCCCGAAGAAAATGTTATTGAGTTTCCTGCAGAATCTGCAAAGTTAGAGGTAGATATTGCCGTTTTGTCACTATTCCAATTTTCTCGCATGAGATCAAGGTTTAATTGTGTGTACGAACGCTTAAAAGATACAACATATACATTACTTGAAGTTTTAGAAATCCCAACATATCCATAATCGTTTGACACTTTATAGTAGAAGTAAAAGCCCTGTGCCCAACTAATTTGAGATGATGCTGTGACACTATAATTACTTGTGGAGGCACTTACACCATAACCACTTGTAAGGGTGACATCACTCCCATCAGGATTTAGAAGGTTAATACTTAGTGTGACATCGACAAAGGCTTTAAGATAAAAAATTGTCACACTCTTAAGCGTTGCTCCATTTTTTAAAACTAAAGTGCTAATTTCTGCAGAGCCACCTAAAGTTGAAGAAGTCTCAGTATAATTCCCATCTGAAAAAGTCAGACGCAAAGATACTGAATATTCACTACTATTGCACGTAGTTGTTACTTTTAAAGTATCTGTAAATATATCCTTGCTCTCATAATAGTGAACTGTCAAATTGCCATTATTTAATGTACCACCTTGATTTACTCCAGTTAAATTATTATTTAGTGTATACTTAGTTTCACCATGCAGAGAAGCAGATGTCTCATTACTATAAAAATGTATACTACCTTCGAAATCAACACTTTCACTTGAAGAATATTCACCACCTAAATTTTCGTAAAACTTGCTATTTTCACTCACGTTTTCAGTCGCTGAACTAAATGTGACACTAGATGTAGAAACTCTGTTGTAGAAAATTACTATTAAATTTCCATACTTACTACCACCGGAATCATATCTATCTTTAAGCGTCCCATACGAAGCATATAAAGTTGTAGTAAAACCACTTGAAGAAGCACTTATCTGATTACCTGTCGCACTACGGCTATTTGCAACAGATTGAGTTGCAAGATAATATGTTGCAACATAATATATGCCATTTTTCGTCACCACCCCTGAATAATTAGTAAAGGATCTAGAACAAGTTTGCCCATTATTCAAATTGGCAATCTGATCTGATGCCGAAAATGTATGAAGGACAGACTGAGAGTTGTATGTGTATGTAGAACTTCCCACTGAATTTTGTAAATATGTCATCAAATATATTCGTGCAATTTCCTTGTATACTATGTAAACATAGTTTCCTGTATTTGACGAAAATCTCTCAAGCGGGTCAAAAGTCTGTGTTATACTGCTATATGAATTAGAGTATGTTAGTTTTTGTGTTGTTGAGGATAAACTTGTATAATATCCATAAGGGCGATATGTACTAGCATATTCTGTAGGTTGATAAGTAAGAGTATAACTTTTAGAAAAATCATTGACATCTTGCACAGTAGAAAATAGCGTTGTCTGGCTCCCTGTTGAATCACTGTATAGCTTTCCAACAATCCTAACCTGTGCCGGTGCATACAAAACAACAACGATATTCCCAAAAATCCTAGCACCATTAGCAAGAGTAAGATATGCACTTAAAGTATCAAAATTTATGGTTATGGTATTGCTCTTATTATCACTTATAGAGGAATAATCACTGATGTCAGTAATAGCATTGTTTATATTAACTGGTGATACCTGCTTAAATTTATATGGTGAGTATACAACATTGTAAGTCTCACCAGAATCTGTCTGTTGACTTATGGTGATATTTGACAAGGTATATGACTCATCATAACTATCCTCCACATATAAGCCATCTATAGAAGTTCCGTTGTAATAATCAAACTCTTCGTTTTCTTCATCATATAAAAAGTTTAAAATATCTATTTGTGTTTTCGTTTTTTCTTGATATATAGCACAAACATATTTATCACTAAAAAACCAATTATAATTTAAAAGATTAAGCGTTGTACTTGTAGAATCAAAACTAATATCCCCATATTTTATTGAATTACTATTGCTTAAATACCAACCCAAAAAGTTATATCCCTCAATTTCTTGTGCGGTGATAGCAATAATGCTGTCACTAATAGTAAATCTCTTAAAGTAATTAGCGACTGTATCATCTGTATACGATGTTACAATTTCCAAACCAGCATTAAGACTAATATTACTACTACTATTACTATCACTATAACATCCTCTGCATACGTAATATTGAATCCCATATTCTGACAAAGTCTTAGTAAAATAACTAGTGGATGTCGCCCCGTCGAAAGTAGGCCAAACATCTTGGTTGCTACCTGATCCAAATTTATAGATGTATGAATTCATTTGGTTCTTTGGCAACAAGGCTATTGTAGTAGTTTTACTCAAAATTTCATTGTTAAAAAATGTTTCAAAGATATAAACCATGCCTATTCTTTTATAAGTTGTACTCTCATACCCAATAGAGTCCAGTTTCACAGTCATGCTATTTACATAGGATTTATCAATTGTCAAAATTACTGCACCAATCACACTGCCATATGCTTTCGAAACTTCTTGAATTACGTCTGAATCATCAGTAGCATATTCCCCACTATACGCTGAATTCTCATAACCTAAAGTGTCTTGATGGTTTGTTGAATTTTGCATATGCAATAAACCACTCTTATTCCCACTTAAATTTATCCTTGAGGCATTACAATCGTAAATATTATATGTACCAGATAAAGCATCAACTTTATCAACAGCACCAATTACCCCGCCCTTGCAGGTAGCATTTGTTATTGTTGTATCTATTACATATATTCCAAAAATCTCTACATTTCCACGCCCTTGAGCCTCACTATTACTATCAATTGTGGCTTTGAGTGCTCCAATAAAGCCACCAGCATATGTGCCATTACTACGATTAACACTTATAGTAGCATTTTGTATATAAAGATTTTTAAATGTTGTTTGATTCCCTGACGTTGCATTTGGAGTTACCTTTCCAAAGAAACCTGCATACATATAATTGCCACTAACGTTCATGTTATCAATAATCGCATAATTGCCATTGAAACTCCCTCTAAAAGGCTTATCTTGAGTTCCGATTGGAGTCCAAGATTTTTTAGTAACTGAATAAGATAGATCATAATATCTGCTCATCAACGTCACAGTGTATCCTTCAAATCCATTCCCACTATTTACAAGTCCAGCAAAAGCATATAATCCAGTTGTATCATATATATACACATTGGTTCCTATTATATTATATCCGGTCTCAGTGGATGAACTTTCAATATCCGTGTCAAGTTGCGTTTCACACATTTCATCTTTTGCTAAAGCCAAAGATAAAACAGCACTAATTCCCCCAACAGAAATAATCATAATCACTAGGCATATAATTATCTTTTGAAATCTCTTCATATTTTTATTATATAAATATTTTTAAAAAAAACAAATAAATTTGCAAAAAACAACTATTTATGATATAATGCAAAAAAAGGAGTTGTTATGAATAAAATAAATTTCGAAAAAAGTGATAAAAAAGATAAAAAATTGCCTAAAATACTAAAAAAAGTTGCCTCTATAGCTCTTGCAGGCTCTTTAGCCACACTGCCTGTTTTCACCCTTTCCTCCTGTTCTAACCCATTTACCACAATCTATGAAGGCATCACTTCCTCAAATAAGGTTGAAGATGGCGTCTACAAACTATCGCAACTGAGTCAATTTTCCCCCATATCCGACCCTCAAAATGCTCAACAGTATTATGACAATTTAGTAGAAAACAATACCACATATGATGGCAGAAATATAGTTTCAGATGAAACCTTTGCCGAGATTAAAGAGCTTGTTCATAATTATTCCGTTGAATTTGTCAAAGATTTATTTACAGTTAATGACCAAAATGTCAATATTTATAACAACGATATTAGTCTATTAAAAACTCTTCTTAAAAATAAGTGGATTAAGATTAATTATGATGTAGGGATGACTTGTAACTTCGGAACATACGTTAATAAAATTTTGAGCGATTATTCATCAAATATCCAGCTGACTGAAAAAATGCTCTATGAGATGTATTTAGATTTTACAGATTTATACCTCAATTATGGTCAGGAAGTTTTATATTCGCAATTCACATACCTTTCAGATTTGACAGACGAAGAATTAAATAGTTTAAAAGCCTTCTTAAAGGAAACGGCTATAGCAACCTTTGACAACTTCTTCCAAAAATATAAAGATAGACTATCAGGACATTCTGTACCATTTTCACTGGATCGCCTCCCATGTATTGATGCCCCTTTATACAAGGGCACAAATACTCTTTTTGAGGAAATGATTAACGACATTTTTAATGAGCGAATCACCCCTGACGACATAGAAGTTTTAGATGGAATTTACTCGCAATATTGGATAGAGGCTGGCGATGAAGTATTCCTAGAAAACTTCGGCTATAAATATTCAGACTGTTTAGCACTATCGACAGATAAGGGAATCGATTTTTACCAACAATAGTATTTTGGCTTTTTAAATATGGTTAATTTGCTGTTTTGAAATAAGACACAAAATAATACAAAAAAGGGCTTTTGTAAGGTGACCTTTTAGTGTCATCACAAGAGTCCTTTTTTATAACACATTATGCCAGCTTGCCCCCATGAAATGGAGATAGGTATGTGTGTAATTTCGTATGAGTTCTAATGATATCTTAAATTCTGTAAGCTCATTTTCGGAGATGTAGTTTTTAAGTCGCACAATTTCAATGCCAATCTCTTGGATAGCTTTATGGTCGACAAGGTAGCACATTTTAGCCTCATCTTCTTTCCACTCAAATTCCAAATTATCCACAAGCAAAACTAAATCTCTATTTCTCAAATCATCGGCATTATAAGAAAGTGTTTCAATTTCATAACAATAAGATTCGACTTTTTTCAATGAACTTTTTACAACACTATCCTCAATTATGCAAATTGCCACCATAAAGGCAAGAATTACAAGGAAATTGACAATATGTATAAATAATCTCTTATTCATGCCCTCTCCACCTTGGAAGTGAAGGATTTTGCCTTTTGATTTTTTAGTTGACAGAACACTTTTTGATTTTTGTCTATTGACAGAATTAAGATTTGCTTAACATTTTTTGCACCACTTTCTTCGACAAGTTTTGTCACCCCATCTTCGCTAAGTTTCGCAGTTTGTAAATTTTCTTTTAGTACCTTTCCTTCGCTGATGATATTAACTGGCAAAACACTTTCTTCTGCCTTAATATTTTGATCACCTTTTGTAAGTGGAGCAAATTCGCTTTTTGGCAAGACACTCATCTTCCCATTTGTTTCCATTATAGCATATTGCACCTCTTCAAGACTAAAATAACCACATCCACGCACAGCCTCCATAACATCATCAATAGAGATATTAAGTTCGGCAAGTGCCTTTTCATCTATACCATCGGGATTGATTACAATTACAGGTTTACCACTTATGACCTTAGACATAAAGGGACTAAATTTATTTAGCCATGTCAAGATAAAGTGAATCACCACCAAAGTTAGTAGTGGTATGATACCATGTAACACAGGCACAGTCACCTCTGCCATAGGAATAGTTGCAAGGTCGGCAATGATGAGCGTTAGCACCAGTTCAAAAGGTTGCATTTGCCCTAGTTGTCTTTTACCCATTAATCTAAAAACCAAAAGCACAATCGCATATACTATAATTGCTCTAAGAATTATCGTGAACATGTTCTTAGTATTTTCAAAATATGAAAAAAATTGCAATTTTTTAACAAAAAAACAAGATTTTTTGAATTTTTTATGTTTTTTTAGTATGTTTTTTAAATTTTTTGATATTCAATTTAGGAAATTTTCTCTCTATCGCCTCTTTAAAAAACTCGATTTTTACAGCACCAAACACTATACATAATAATACGTAAAATATTGTAGCTATAATACAAGATAGTGATAATGCTAAAAACATTCCAAAACAAACGTATAGTATCTGTCCTAAAAAGTATGCAAGAGCGGAAGTCGGAATTGCAAGCAGGGTCAAAATAACTAAACTTTTGGTTATACCTAAATGTATTTTTGTTTTTCTTTTTATAGTTATTATATTCAAAAGGCAGTTGAGTGCATTTGATAGTGCAAATCCCACCGCAAGTGAATTTACTCCTATGAAACTAGGCAAAACTAAAAGAGCCACAAGCATAACTATTGCACCAAATATGCTATTTATAAAGGATCTAATTTCAAGTCCCATTGAATTGAGTAGTGCAGAAGTTATACCAGTTAGTCCCACAGGGATTAATGCAAAACTAGCTATTTCAAGCAAGGATCCACTGAGTGGTTCATTGTACAAAAATATTCCTATCATCGTACCAAGTCCGAGATATAACGTCATAAAAATACTTGAAACAAAAATTGAAAATAGCAAACTGGATTTTATACGATTTTCTACATGTTTTTCATCATTTTGTGCAAGTGCGCTAGAAATATCGGGTATTAAGGCAGTTGAGAGCGAACCAATCAATGTTGAAGGCAAAAATATCAAAGGAAATGTCATGCCGACTGCAATTCCATATAAAGACATAGCTTGAGCTGTTGTGTATCCTATGGTAGTAAGACGCCATGGAATTATAAATGCAACAAGAGGTTGAGCAAGACTTGATGCCACTCTGACTCCCGTAATAGGTGTAGACTCCTTCAAAATCTTTCTCTGCATATTAGGTCTTCCTAATTTTCCGCCATAGGCAAAGTACTCAATCACCACATATATACACGAAGCAATGCAAGATATAGTAAACGCCCATGCAACTGACATTGCACTTTCTAATGCAGATAAAGTCCCGCCTAAAAGAAGCACAGCTGTCGCAATTTTAACTACCTGTTCGAATAACTCTGATGCACAAAGCGAAAAAAATCGTCCATCTCCCCAAAGCATTCCTCGAAATACGCTATATACAGCTGAAAAAACTAAGCTCGGCAAAAGTATTATTAACAGCATTATGCAATTATCGTCAGTAAAAACTAAAGAAAAAGCATTTCTAAAAATCAATACCATTAAAGTCAAGATTGCACTAACTACAAGTCCTATCACAAGACTTGACGAAATCAATCGTCCTCTTGATTTTTCATCTTTTTGAACTTTATAACCAGCTTCATTACGAGAGATGATAAGAGGTAGTCCACTCGAAACAAAAGTCAGAAGAACAAAAAACACCGACAAAGTTGCTTGATAAATTCCAAGTGCTTCCGCTCCCATCTGTCGTGACAGATATATTCGAAATAAAAAACCTAAAGCTCTGGTTATAACTGAAAAAATTGTTATTAGGACAACATTTTTAAACATAGCAATCTCCGAATTATTTATATGTTATATCCATCAATTTTTAGAATATAATAATATGAGGGCTTATGAGCATTATTATTAAAAATAAAAATTTCTATTTTGTGACTTTAAATGATACTTTAAATTCTATCGCATACAAACTTAACGTCAATCCTACAAAAATCTTAATTGATAACAAAATTTCACCAAAAGACATCAAACCTGGCACAATTCTATATATTAGTGAATAAATTTTCGCAAATGCGTTAAAAAATTTGCTTTGATAATCAAAATATTATATAATATTGGTTAGTCAATTAGTCAAGGAGAAAAAGTATAATGAAAGTTGCAATCGTTACTGATAGTAATAGTGGGATTACACAAGAAGAAGCAAAAAAAATGGGTGTAGTTGTTGTACCTATGCCATTCTTAATAAGCGGTGTGGAATATTTTGAAGATATCAATCTATCACAAGCTGAATTTTTTATAAAACTCAAAACAGAGGATAAAATTTCTACATCACAACCAGCAATAGGTGCTAAAATCGACCTTTGGAATAATCTTTTAAAGGAATATGATCAAATTGTTGAGATACCTATGTCGAGTGGGTTATCTCAAACATGCGAAACTGCAAAAAAGTTTTCTGAGGATTTTAATGGTAAAGTAGAAATCGCTGATAATCACCGAATATCTATTACACAAAAACAATCTGTGTATGACGCACTAAAACTTGCAAAAGAGGGGAAAAACGCAAAAGAGATTAAAGAATATCTTGAAAAAACTGCCGCCCAGTCAAGCATATACATAATGGTAGATACTTTAAAGTATTTAAAACGTGGCGGACGAGTAACTCCCGCAGCTGCAGCTATTGGCACTCTTTTAAACATCAAGCCAGTCCTTCAAATTCAAGGTGGAAAGCTTGATCAATTCACAAAAGTTATAAACATAAAAACAGCTAAAATAAAGATGCTAGAAGCTGTTAAAAAAGATTTAGAAACTAGATTTAATGACCTATTAACTTTGGGCAAAATGGGAATTTCTATAGCTCATACAAATAATTACGCCTGTGCTGAACAATTTGGAAAAGAAGCAAACGAATTTTTCAAGGAATTTAATATCAAAGTTGATTTTGTCGATCCTTTATCTCTTTCAGTAGCTTGCCATATCGGTGATGGTTCACTCGCAATTGGTTGTTATGTAAAATACTAAAAAGCAATTATGTCATCTTGCTTAGGATACAAAATAAGGTATATAGTAATTTAGATTTTTTTAGTCAAATCAATAAAGTAATACAATAAAATGCTTTATTTTTTATTGTCTTATTTTCTTAATTAATGTATCAAACTCAAAAACAAATCTTTTTTTTATTTTTTTCGTTTTTTTGTGATAAAATCATCTATTTTGTCTTGATATTTCGTTGTTAAATATAGAAGAATTAAAGTTGCTATTATAATCACTATCCACACTGGAATACCCCAACCACTATAAGGTATAAGTGTCCCACTTCCGAGATAACATGTAATCAGTATCCCTATCGGTCTTGAAACAAGATTTACAATTATAAAAAATTCCCAACTCATATCCGTAAGCCCCGCAACTAGACACAAAATGTCGTCTGGGAAAAATGGCAAAAGCATCATAATGAAAAAACTATATTTTGCCTTATTTAATTTCGCTGTCCACTTTCTGCATGACTGCTCACCTACCATGAAACTCACTAATTTTTTACCAAAACTTTGCCCGAGGTAAAAGGCAAACGCACTACCTAATAAAATACCTGCAAAACTTAAAAGAGACGCCTCTAATGCCCCATAGATTAAAGCACCCGTTATAGTCACTATCGTGGATGGTATGGGTAAAAAGGTTACTTGAAGAAATTGCAAGGTAACAAAAAATATTTTCCCATAAATGCCGAAGCTAATTATAGCATCTTTTAGTTTTTGAACCGAATTAATTTTTTCATAAAAGCCAGTAAATTTTAAGAATAAGAAAACACCTAAAATTAAAAACAAAAAACAAAAAATTACGATTAAACTTCTTAAAATTTTTTGTTTTTTAGTAAGCTCTTTCATAAAGTTATAATGTGATAAATTAATCAAAAAATGTAAAAAAATTATAAAAATAGCGATTTTTTATAATTTTTTCGTGATTTTTTTTAAATTTATTGATTGTATGCTGTTGGATTTATTTTTTCTAATCTTTTGCGTACTGCATCTAAATCATTGTCTGAAACAATTTGCGGTTTAATTATTTTAACATCGGTAGCAGGTATAACCATACCAGGAAAAGGCTCATTTCCACCTTCAATAACAATACCATCTACTGCCTGATAGTAGTCATGTCGAATAAGCTTTTGTTCAATCACCACATCATCTTTTTTAACAACCAAATATCCCTTGCTTTCATACCCCTCTCTTGGATATGAAAGTCTAAAATATTCTCCTTCATATAAAACTTTGCTTTCATATTCACCACTTGTATCCTTTACAATCTTATCACCATTATGAGGAAGAATTTTCACAAGTTCACTTTTTAACTCATAACTATATTCGTTAGGAGTGCCATACATCTGTACATGAGCAAAATTATCATCTCCCCACGCTTTTATGTAAATCGGGCTATTAGTATTATTGATGAATTTTAGATCGGAATAATCACCCGAAACCATAGCATCAAAAGACAAAGACACATATGAGGCAGGTAGTGTATGATGATTGACTTCAATAACATCCAGTCCTGAAAGCAATGCACAATTATACACAGTTGTTGACGCCTGACAAACTCCACCACCCATACCATCTACATATTGCCCATTGACAATTATGTGTGCAGTTCTATATCCATTATCACTATCTCTTAATCCCGTAGTCTCATTGAACGACATCGTCTTTTGAGGTTCTAAAACTTTTCCGTTGAAGCTTGATAATGCAGTTTTGATGTTGTTTTTCCGATCATTACCACTTTTTGAATAGTCAGTCTTAAATTCACCACGCAACTTGATATTTTCAAGCATACCTTTTTTATCAAGTATTGGATAAGTCACGCTCGTGGGAATAGCCACCTTTGCATGTGTACTATTTATAAAGCTCTCATCAATATCTTTTAATAATTTTTCCTTATCCACAATAATTTCAGGTTTTGCCTCAGTAAAATAAAACATTTCACTTTCATCAGGAGCGAACATTAATTTACTTTCGACCATTTCTTGATTTATTTCGTTGGCAATTTCATCTATCTTAGAGTCCAATCCTGCAAGGATAGTTTTATAGGATACATTTAGATTTACTCCCTCTTTTTTGATCTTCTTGATGTTCTGCCTTGTTACGAAAGCATTTTTCCCTTTGTAATAATCTAATGCCTTATCTATCTCATCCCCTATTTCACTTGTCACCTCAAAATCTTTGCCAGAATATTTGTAGATTTTGTCATCAAAGCTAAGTTCTAACGATACATCATCTCTTTTTTTAATTAGCTCAGCGGAAATAAGACTCTGTGCTTGTGCAGTTGTTAAATTTGAAACGTCTATACCATTTATACTAGTGTTTTCCACGAACCTATCAGAAGCAAGTAGCCCCTCATCAAAATAAATTTGACAAAAAACTAATATTGCAACAGCAAAAGAAAAAACACCTAATAAGTAAAAAAATGCTTTTTTGGATTTCTTTTTTTCATTTTTCATGTTTTTATTATGTGTTTTAATTGAAATTTTATAATTATTTTATTGTCATTTTTAAGTATTCTATAAGGTCTTTTTTTGTATTTTGTACTTCTCCATCAAAAACTTTGCTTAAAAGCTCTTCTAAAACTTTTGGATATGCCTTTTTATCCAAATTGCTAAAATTCTCTTGAATGTCCTGTCCGTTAATTTTTAAATCTTTTTCACTTATGGCAAGCTTGTGACTTATTATGTAGTTATAAAAGAAACTATATTTTTGCGTTATTTTTTTTGATTTAGCCAATAAAAGTATTCTCACTTCTGGAAAACAATCGAAATATCTAAAAAAATATGTTTTATTATCCAGTTTATATAGAGCCTCATAATAGGCAGATAGAACATGAGTTACCAAAGTAATTTTTTTTCGTGATATTTTTAGATATGATAAAAAGTCATCTAAGAAATGTTCAAGACAGACAGGATTAACAGTATCTATTATATCAATTAACAATCCGTATTTGAAGTTTTGTACCTTTTTTGCCATGTCAAATTTAATTTTATTACAAGGCAATCCAAAATAAGTACCAACTTTCATATCATTTAATTTTTCAAGTCCCAAAATAGCTCGATTTTCAGGCAAATAATCTTTATAATACTTTTGCCCACTTTCAAATATTTTCACTATTTCGCTATACTTTTTATCTCCAGAAATGTTTTTTAAAGTGCTTATGTTTTTCTTAGCCGACCTGTACGTACGCTTTTCTATCTTAAATCCAAGTTCACTAGCAAATCGTACCATCCTTAATATTCTAAGTCCATCTCCTTTAAAAAGATGGTCTGGATCACCGACTGCACGTATAACACGTTGCTGTATATCAATAACACCCTGAAAGAAATCAATTATTTCATTCTTTTTGATGTTATAATATATGGCGTTTATTGTAAAATCCCTTCGCTTAGCATCTGTTTCAATATCATCACAAAATTTAACAGAAAGTGGAGTATGGCTCCCATCATCGCTCGTAATCTCTTGCCTAAAACATGCGTATTCATAACTCTCACTGCCACACGATATTACCGCTGTACCTAAAATGGGGTTTTTGACCTTAACCACATACTCAGTATTTTCTAAAATTTTGACCACCTTTTCAACAGTCATGTTACTAGCTAAATCAACATCATTCGTAGTCAACCCCAGAAGATAATTTCGCACATATCCTCCAACAACAAATAAGTCATTTGGAAATAGTTTGGAAAGTTTTTGAAGTTTTGAAGAAACCTTAACCAACATATATTATTTTTATCCTTTTTTTATACAATTTTAATACAATTAAAAATAATTGTCAATTATTTTTAATACTTAAATCGTTTTGAAGATTTGACAATTTATTATATACTATAAACATGTGGGGAACAATTTGAAAAATATAATAAAATCAAAAAAGAAAAAACAAAGCGAAGAGAAGGTTATAATAAGGTATGCTCCTGATTTAAACTTTGGACTTAGTAAAGAGCAAGTAGAAGAGAGAAAAAAGGCAAAGTTATCAAATAACACTAAAATAAAGACTTCAAACTCATATCTTAAAATAATTTTTAAAAATATATTTACGTTTTTTAATTTAATTTGGATTGTCATTGCATGTGCACTTATTGCAGTGCGAGATTATGGCGATTTGATGTTCTTATTTGTTGTTGTCGCCAACACTGCTATTTCTATCATTCAAGAAGTTAGGGCTAAAGTCACTGTTGAACACCTATCACTTGTATCAACGCCAAAAGTTAGAACTCTCCGCCATGGTGAAGAAATACTAGTCAAATCTGAAAATTTGGTACTTGATGATATTATTCTGCTTGAAAGTGGAAATCAAATACCTGCCGACTGCATAATTTTAGATGGAAACGTCGAAGCTAACGAAAGTTTGCTTACTGGCGAATCAAATTCTATCAAAAAATCACCCGGAAGTATGCTTCTTGCTGGAAGTTTCCTGGTTTCAGGAGTTTGCAAGGCACGTATTGAAAAAATAGGCAAACAAAATTATATTCAAACAATCGCAGAATCTACAAAAGACTTCAAGGCATCAACATCTAACCTTTTTAGAGATATTAATCATTTAATAAAATATATTGCCATCGCACTTGTACCGCTTGGAATTGTTACTTTTATCAAAGAATATATATTTTTAAGCAATAGTATCGAGGACTCTATCATCAACACAAGTGGTGCATTAACGGGCATGATACCGGCAGGTATGTATCTATTAATTACTATAGGATTAGCTGTTGGAGTAGTTAAATTATCACGTAAAAAAGCACTAATTAAAGATGTATACTCAATAGAAATGCTTGCGAGGACTAATGTACTTTGTCTTGATAAAACGGGTACAATAACTGATGGCACAATGAAGGTCGTTAATTCCTACCCACAAGCAAATTATAAGGAAACAGATGTAGAAAAAATAATGAGTATGATTCTAGAAAACCAAAAAACAAGCAATGCAACATCTGTAGCATTTCTAGCCAAATACTCAAAATTTACTGAAATATCCGCAAATTTTGTCTTGGAATTTTCATCAGAACGTAAATTTTCTGCTACTACAATAAAAAACAAAACTTATTTTTTAGGAGCAGTTTCATTTATAGGGTGCAAAGTTACAAAAGAACAAAATATCGCTATGCAAAAATGTATGGAGAAAGGATATAGAGTCATCGCTCTTGTTGAAACTTGTGGTAAATATGATGAGAAAAAGAAAGGTAAAGAGGGAAAACTCATAACGTTTTTCACCTTAGAGGACCACATCAGAAAGGATGCTGTTGCAACAATAAGGTGGTTTAAAGAAAATAACGTTGAAATTAAAATAATATCTGGTGATGATGCACTGACGGTATCTAAAATAGCAAAAAGGGTAGGAGTCCAAAACTCTGATAAATATATTTCTTTGGAAAATATGAGCTTACAAGAAGTCGCTGAAATAGCTGATAAATTTACTGTCTTTGGACGTGTTACCCCTGAACAAAAACATATCCTCATTAAAACATTAAAAAATAAAGGTAAAGTTGTTGCAATGACCGGAGATGGAGTGAATGATACCTTAGCATTAAAAGAGGCTGACTGCTCTATAGCCATGGCTGATGGAAGCGAAGTCGCTAGAAACATTTCAAACATAGTACTTTTAGAATCTAATTTTTCTTGTTTACCTCACGTTGTCAAAGAAGGCAGACAAGTAGTGAACAACGTTCAAAATTCTTCTGTTTTATATTTGATGAAAACATTATTCACTATCATGCTATGTGCAATAACTTTTGTATTCAAAAGTTCTTATCCTTTCTCACCAAGACAGCTCTTACCACTTGAAATGTTCGTTATTGGACTAGGCTCATTAATCTTAACCTTTGAGCCGAACGACAAAATAATATCAGGCAACTTCATTCCTAAAGTTATGAAAAAGACAATTCCAAGGTCTATTTTGATGATTGTCTCCGTGCTTGCCGTTCTTGTTCTTTACAACTTTGGCGTCATTTCAAGTTCGGAAAGTGATACTTTATATGTGCTGGTACTAACTTTCACTGGGTATGTAAATTTATTCTTTTTGTGTTACCCATTCACGTGGTTAAAGGCAGGAATTGTAGCTACTTCACTTGTATGTCTTATTGGTGTTTTTGCTGGATTTTCAAACTATCTTATTGCGTCACCAACTTACTCTACGAAAGTCATTTTGGTGCTTTTAACTATAATTGTGCTGTATTCTTTATTATACGTAATTAGCATATCCATTTTAAACAAGTTCTTTTCTAAGAAAAAAATAAAACGTTATAAACTTAAAGAAGAAATGGAAATACAAAACAGAATAGCTGAAAATAAAAAACAAATTAACATTTTTGAAGAAGAAGAAAAGCAAAATATAGAAACTTCTGAAAATGAAAACAAACATATCAAAACTAGGTAATATAAATGGCAAAAAAGTGGCTGATACTTTTATAGTAGTACTGGAAAATAAATAAAAACTCGCAAAAAATTTTGTATATATACGATTATTATTATGCAAAATACAAAAAATAATCTTCAATAAATAATTATATAAATTCTATTCTAAGCAAGAATAGAATTTTTTATTATTATAGTACATAATTACAAAAAACTTTAAGAAGAATAAATATAAAAAACTTAAACGTTTTAATTTTATTAATAGTATAAAAACTAAATCATGATTATATCTAATAAAAAAATGGAAATAAATAAATTATTTCCATTTATTATAATATATTTTCCCATTTAGCACTTTGAAGAAACTAGGCAATATAATAATCTCCATTATTCCACGCTTCATAAACGTTGCTCGTATTTGCATTCATAGTGAAAGTGTAATAATACTCATCAGATGAAAGCGTTGTTCCATCTTCACTTGCAATTTTATACACAATAGTGATATCTAGTGACGTCCACAAATCCTGCTCTGAAACAGAGAATATAATCTGATTAAACATGATATTTCTCTTCTGCCCTTCATGCCCTCCAAAAGTGGAATATATTTCACTTCCATTCTTGTCAACAAGTTTTTTATATTGGTCATATTTTAAAACAATTACCTTTGGTGTTGATGAAAACTTAGAAGTAGTGTAAATGTTTGAAAGATAAGGATTGCTAAATGAGTAATTGGAATTAGCCCCTGTACAAATTCCAGTAAGAGTTGAGAGTCTAAATGCTGAATTGATATCATTCATAAGTCGAGTATATACAGCTGAGGTACTAGGAATTTGGACTCCTGATGTACTAGCTCCCGTTTCGTTTAAATAAATTGCATCGGCTGCATATATTTTCATAAATTGTGGCATATAACTAGTTGAAACACTTGAAATAATGATAATTGCTAAGGCTAGAACTAACACTATTGCTAAGGCAACTATTGAACATATTTTATTATGCTTCTTTCTTGTAATCGCACGATTTTCAAGTATTGTTTTATAAAGTTCTTCGTCAGATAAAGCTTGATTTTGCTCAGATACTTGTGTCATACTTGACCATCTCCTTGATTATCATCTTTTTTGTCATCGCTTTTCTTAGTTTTTCTGCGTGTTGTACTCTTCTTTTCAACTGAAGTTTGTTTTTCGGAAGACTCCTCAACTTTTTGTTTGTCAGATTTATTTTCTTTGTCGACTATAGTCTCATCAAATTCCTTCAACCCCTCCGCAACGGTTTCAAATTCTTTTTGTGTAATCAATCCACTATCAAGCATCTTTTTGGCGTCTTCAACTTTTCGCTTGTATTCGTTTAGTTTATCCTGCCATTTTGCATCTTCTTTTATCTTATTTTCTTTTTCCTTTTGTTCCTTCTCTTTTTTATCCATAAACTCAATAACTTCATCAGTTTTCTTTCCTTGCATAATCATATCTACTTCTTCTTTGTAAATCGTTTCTTTGGCAAGTAAGAGTTTAGCCATTTCGTGCAAAGTCTCAATATTATCTTGTAATAATTGTTTTGCCCGTTTATAATTAGAGTTTAATATAGTTATGATTTCCTCATCGGCAATCGCTGCAATTTTTTCAGAATAATTGTTCTTAGTTTGATAATCTCTACCGATAAAAACAGTGTCATCACTACCTAATGTTATAAAACCAAGTTTTTTGCTCATACCCCACTCATAAACCATATTTTTAGCAAGGCTTGTTGCGTGTTCTATATCACTTGAAGCACCTGTCGAAATATCCTTGAAAATTATTTCTTCAGCTATTCTTCCACCCATGCACATAGCGATTTGATCCATGATTTTATTATATGTGTAATGACTATTATCATTTTCAGGTCTGCTCATTGTATAACCAGCTGCATGCCCACGAGAAATAATAGAAACTTCTTGAATTTCTTCACAATTTTTCAAAAGTTTTCCAAGTATCGCATGACCAGATTCGTGATAAGCAGTGACTTGTTTGTCATGTTCTGTAACCACACGACTCTTCTTCTGAGGTCCCATGACTACCTTATTTATGCCTTCTTGTATATCAACCATTGTGATTTTTGGTCTGCCTGCACGTGCTGCCAAAATAGCCGCCTCATTTAGCATATTCTCTATATCAGCCCCAGTAAAGCCGGTCGTAATTTTTGCGAGTGTGGCAAAATCCACATCGTCATTAAGAGGCTTATTTCTAGCATGAATTCTGAGAATTCCTTCACGTCCTTTGACATCAGGAACATGAACATAAATTTGTCTATCAAATCTACCTGGTCTCATTAAAGCTGGGTCAAGAATATCAGCTCTGTTTGTTGCAGCAAGCACAATTATACCTTCATTAGCCTCAAAGCCATCCATTTCAACCAATAGTTGATTAAGGGTTTGTTCTCTTTCGTCATTGCCACCGCCAAGTCCAGCACCACGTTGACGCCCAACTGCATCTATTTCATCAATAAAAACGATGCATGGTTTATTCTTTTTCGCTTGCTCAAAAAGGTCTCTCACTCTAGATGCACCTACACCTACGAACATCTCAACGAAATCAGAACCACTTATTGATATAAAAGGAACTTTACTTTCACCAGCCACTGCACGAGCTAATAAAGTTTTTCCAGTACCAGGATTTCCTACCAAAAGTACTCCTTTAGGTATTCTTGCTCCAAGGTTAGTAAATTTTTGCGGATTTTTCAAAAATTCAACTATTTCTTCCAATTCGGCTTTTTCCTCGTCCATGCCTGCGATATCAGAAAATTTTACTTTACTTACTTGTTGAAGTCTAGTTTTAGTATGCCCAAATTGCATAGCACTCTTATTGGTGTTTGATATCATCCTAAAAACCATATATATTAGGAATATACCAAAAAGAATGTAAATGATTGGAAATACTATATCTACCCATGATATACCATCTGGTGCAGTAATAACTGGAATTAAACTATTGCGTGCAAGCGCTGCAAAATCATCTTCCTCACTTGCCCCATAATAAAAGTGAAAATCGGCATACTTAGGAAAGTTTGAATCGCTAATTTTAGAATTTTCAACTAAAATATATCCCACTCCATCTTTGTAATAATAAGCTCTAGCAGTGTATGATTGATCATTAATTGTCACACTTTCGCCAGAAAGCATTTGTTCAGCAACAGTCTCATTAATTTCGACTCCATCACTCCCTTGATTAGTAAATATTAGACAAACGCATAATATGATCAGAAGTGCAAGAAGAACATAATATATGCTAAACCTGCTTTTTTGTTTATTTTCGTTCATAATTTCTCCTTAAAACTATATGCAGTATTTTAACATAATATTAAGATTTTTACAACTTAATTTACGTATTTTAGACAAATTTTTAATCAGGAAGCACAATCACATCAACAATAAAGACAATATTATTCAAAAAATCTTCAACATCATCCAAAGTCTTTAAATATTCTTTAAATTTGGCACGATTTTGAGTGTAAAAAGTTTGATAAAATCCTAATATATCCGTTTTATTTTCCTTAAGAATCTGAATGATGTTTGAGCATTTTATTTTCACCTGTTGTTCAATTAAATTTTCAAGTTGCGAACTGAGATCAATCTGTTTATTCTCCTGTAAATTAGTGTTGCTTTCATCAACTTCAACAACTTTACAATTCAATCTTAATTCGTTTATAAAATACGGTATCCCATTGACAAATTTAGTCTTATAGTTTTGGCTCTGTTTATTGATTTTTAAAGATATTGTCGCATCATTATACATTGTAGTATTGACATTTTCAAGTGAAATGATACCATAATTGAAATCCCCCTTAAAAAAGTTCAAACTAGACATTTCGTCTTTGTTTAACTTTAAATATTTTGTCCCATCTTTAAGAACAAAGGATTCTCCTTGATTAAAAAGCCATAAACTTCCGCTTTGACTTTCACTACCACCTGAATCGCTAGAACTCGATGATTCGGACGAACCTTCGCCTGATGTTTTAGTGCCACCTGTTAAAGGAATACCTTCTTCTTTTTCTATTATATCTATTTTGGAAATCAAGGAAGACTTAGTAGGCGAAAAATAACCTTCATAAATACTATTTATTGTAGTTGTGACAGATTCTAAAAGTTGACCATTATATGAGAGAACATCTTTTAATGAAATAGCCTTTTCTGTCGCTAAGTCCTTTGCATAATTCAAGGTGGTATAAGCATCAATATTACTTACAGCGACCTGAGTACTATTTGTGAGAGTGTCGTCTCGTAAAAGATAGTCAAGCGTGGATAAGATGTTATTATTTATTACCTCTTCACCTAAAACAACTATACTAACGTGGCTTAGTAATACTTCATTTCCTAATATCAAACTTGCATTATCTATTGCATCAGCAAAATTTTTACCATTCGATTTTACAATATCATATGTTTCCACAAAAGATTGATTTGCTAATGGTAAAAAATACATCAGTGTCACATCAACAGTGTCATTGTCACCTACATCTATTCCCACTGCTGTTACAAAAGTATCAACTTCGTTAGAGGGAGCTTTTACTAATGCCCCAGGAAAAATAAAAATACATATAAAGAGAAAAACAATAAGCATAGGCGTAGACTTAATATGCTGTAAAATTCTTTTCACTCCTCTTTTCTCCTTTTTATAATAAGTATCACAAATAATATAGGAATTATTATAACTGGTAAAATGGAAAGATATGGAAAAACTTGTTCTCCTAAAAATAAAACTTTTTCTATATTATTGAAAAGAAAGTAGGATATTAATGAAAATATAACGCAAAACCAAATCATATTAACCCAAGTTTTGAGTTTTGGAAAAATTGAGATAATTGTATCATTATACGCATATAAAAATATTTCAAGTTGATAAAAAGTTATAAATAGTACTATAAACATTGCAAAAAGTTCAATCTGTCCGATTTGATATAATGATGAGTTGATACTTATAATATCTGAAATGGCAGAAGTATAGAGAAATGCCGTACTTTGGTAAATTACATAAAATGATACTATAATCGAAAGTGTAACCGCCATGCCAAGAAGAGAAAAAATTATTAAATTTTTAGTCTGCCCCTTTTCTAATCTCACTTTATCCATCATAAAAAACAAGACTAAAAAATCTCCAAAGCTGAAAATATGTCCTAAGTAAGCAAGGCTAAAATCTTTAAGATTAGAATCAAACAAAACCGGCATTCTATCGTAACTAGAAAGAGAAATGAAAAAGCATGCCAAAAAACTGGCAAGTACGATGATAAAGAAAAATTGTCCACCTCTTCCAAGTACTCTCAGTCCTAAAATTGTACTATGTACTATAATCGGCAAGAAACATAATAAAAAGAAGAACAAATTCCCATCGGGATATATTTTTTGCTTAAAATATATTAATGTAACATTAAATACTAGTACTATTTTGCTTAGAAAATAAATTGCTGCAAAAATATAAATAAATATGGCTATGTATTTTGTTAAATTTTTTGATAAAATTTGAAAAAAAGATAGATTTTGATATTTCTTTTTCAAAAAAATGAATAAAAATAGTAAAATAAAATCTATTAAAAATCCAAATAAATAAGTCAAAATACCATCTGTTTTTACTTGTTTATAAAGAAGAGAGGGCATAATTAATATTTTATTTGTAAAACACAAAAAAAACATTAAAATACCAGTTTGAGAAGCATTTATTGAATTTTTTTGCATTTTTTCTCCTTTTTTTTTAATTATTTTTAATTTTTTTGCCTTATTTCATTTTCATTACTAAAACTTTTAGGTCGAGTCGTCATGCAAGTTAATGGTTCTTTAATAAAACCATCTTTCAAGTCATTTTGAACTCTTGGAGCATAAGGAGCGAGATAGGGTGCTCCATATGAGTCGATACTACATAAATAATTTAGTATATAAAAATTACCAGCAAAAACACCTAACATACCCATACTCCCGCCTAAAATTATAAACACTATTTGAAGAACATTTATTTGTGCTGCCTGCTCTGGCACTGTGTAAAGCGAAATCTTCGCTAATGCTACTACAATAACCGCCGGTGGTGATATCAGCCCAGCTCTAACACCCGTGTCGCCTAATATTAAAGCGCCTACAATGGAGGTTGCAAGTCCTAAATATTGGGGCAACCGCAGTGAAACTTCGTAAAGTATTTGAAATAAAAAAGTTACAAATAAAACCTCTACAAACGGAGTAAAAGGAATGTGCTGTGTAGTATCTGCGATAGTGATTTCATAATTTAACGGCAGGGCGTTATAATGATATAGTCTAAAACTCAAAAATACCGCAGGTGAAAACACTGATATTATCACACCTAATAATCTAATAAATCGAATAAATGAAGCATAAATGTGATTGGTATAATAATCATTACTATTTTGCAAATCTTCAATAAGAATATAAGGTAAGGTTAAAACAATAGGTGAATTGTCTACAATGATTGCAACTCTACCCTCTAAAATTTTGCTTGCTACTATATCTGGTTTTTCAATAGAGCCAACTTGTTTAAAAAGCGAATGTTTTCTATCTTGCAAAAATTGTGCAACATAATAGCTATCAATAATTCCATCTATTTTAATTGATTTTAACTTTTTTTCTATCTCAATAATAACATTTTTATCAGCCACATCTTTTATGTAACATATTGAAATTTGTGTATCTGAATATTTGCCAACAAACATATTTTTAATTATAAAGTTTTCACTATAAAACCTACGACGTAGTAGTGTTATGTTAGTTTTAATATCTTCAACAAATCCCTCTCTCGGCCCTTGAATGACTGAAGAAGTAGGAGGTTCTGATGGGGAGCGTTCAGGAAACTTTCTAATATCAATAGCCAGCATTTTACTTTCATTTTCAACAAAAACAACAACGCTCCCTTTTAAGATTTTTTTTATCACTTCATCAGAATTAATTTCAATTATATTGTTATAATGTATAATGCTATTTTGAAGGTTAGAAAGAGATATTTCCTCTTTTGTTTTATTTATAGGCTCTATGATACTAATAGAAAAAATTTCTGGATCGGTCATACTTTTAAGATACAAAAAACCTACTTTTTTTTCTTTTTGTATTATCTTACTACCGACATCGTCTTGATTATGCAATTTCTTTATGTATTTTTGCATGATATACTTTAAGTCCATCAAAAAAAGTGCTCCTTGTTAAAAGTATAAGCACTTTTTTAACTTCTATTCTATATCAATATAGTTATTATTTCGCTCGCATCACTTCGTAAATACTTCTCTTCATCTCCCATTGCATACACAACGATGGTGTGCGTACCTGACTCTAAATTTAGATCCTTTAAATATATAACAATATAATCACCATACTTTGCTAAATCTTGAACATTGAATATAACCTCACTATTATCTACTTTAACTTGCAAAGATGAGGTCGCACTTGAAGTATTAACTAGTATATTTTCAATAGATAACCCCGCCTCAATGCTAAGTTTTTCTTTATAAGTAAAAGTTGTGCTTTCGCCATAAATAGTTTCTCTGTCAGAAACGTAACAAGCCGATACTGCATAGTCTTGACCTGCCTGTAAGGTTATTCCGCTCTCTTTTAAATATACATAATTCACGTCTGAAGTCATATAATATTCAATGGTAGTTCCAACCTGTTGCAATTTGAACTTATATTTTGCATTATCGTTTTTTGATCGATTAACTGAAAAGAGATAACCATCGAGATAATCAATCATGACCGAACCAACATCCTCACTTGCACTTGCGATGTCATAAATAAATAGCCCCATCGCAGAAATTGCAATAAGCACGGCAACTATAAAAAGAGATACTAAAAGTTTCTTCTTCATATGTTTATTATAAAGCAACTGACAAATTTTTACAACAAAAAAAACATTTTTTTGAAAAAATGTAATTTTTTTACATTGAGGTATTGACATTTTTATAATAATATGATAAAATAAGCATAAATTAAGGAGGATTTTATGATTAATCTAGCAATTCTTTCTACAGAATCATTCGTAACATTTATCTTGGCAGTTGTATTTTCGATAATTTCATTAGGTTTAATGATTTTCTATATTAGAAAATCAGAAAAATTAAATACTTTCTGGAATATGTTTATTGTCTATATTATGCCTGCCATTTCAACATTTTTATGGCTCTACTTGATTCTTTCACTATATGTTCTAAGCGTAACAATAAGCATTATAGTTTCTTTGATAGCCGCACTAGTAATTGTTCTGATTATGTATTGTATTGAAAAAGCAGTCAATGCTAAAAAGGATAGTAGTAACAAATAAAAATCTCACTAAGTGAGTTTTTATAGACAACAAGCAAAAATCTAAAAACATGATTTAAAAAAAAGATATGATTGACCATATCTTTTTTTATTTACAAATGATATTGACAAGTCGCTTTGGCACTACTATCTCTTTTAATATCTGTCGTTCCTTTAATAAACTGTTTATTTTTTCATCAGATTTAACAATATCCAAGATAGTTGAATTGTTTGAATCACTTGGCACCATTATTTTTGCTATGATTTTACTATTTATTTGTACTGCTATCTCAACTTCAGCTTCAACTAACTTATTCTTGTCGTAAGTAGGCCACACGTCATCCAAAATCTGAGAATTAAAAACTCTTTCATATATTTCACTAGTGATATGTGGAGCAAGCGGATTTAAAAGAATCAAAAAGATTCTTAATTCTTGCTTTGTAATATAGCCATCTTCTTTAATTTTTTTGATAAATGTCATGAGAGATGAAATACAAGTATTTAGTTTCAAGTCTTCAATGTCCTCGGTTATTTTTTTTATAAGTTTATTCAACTCAACTTCATGCTTAAACGAGATTTCATCGCCCTTAATCATATTTTGTAAATTCCAAACCTTGTCCAAAAATGCGGTTATACCTGTTATCCCATCATAAGTCCATGGTGTATTATCTTCGTACCCACCTAAAAAGTGAACGTGAAGCCTAGCAACATCTGTTCCATATTTATCTATAACCTCTTTCGGTGAAACACCATTTTTGGAACTTTTACTCATTTTTTTACCTTGATCATCGAGTATAAGTCCGCTACCCATCTTCCTTATGAAAGGATCACGACTTGGCACTGCCCCTATTTCATACAAAAAATTCTGCCAAAAGAAAGCATATAACACATGTCGTGTGATATGTTCAACTCCGCCAGTATAACAATCAACACTCCCCCAATATTTAAGTTTTTCAAAATCAGCAAAAGCTTTATCGTTGTGCGGATCTGTGTATCTTAGCCAATACCAACTAGAACCAGCCCAGTTCGGCATAGTATCAGTTTCACGTTTTGCTGGTCTTCCACATTTTGGACAACTGCAATTTACAAAGCTCTCGACTTTCGAAAGAGGGCTATCCCCATTAGCATTTGGTAAATAATCATCTATTTCTGGAAGGACAAGTGGAAGGTCTTTTTCGTCAAGAGCCACCGTTCCACAATGCTCACAAAATACTATTGGAAATGGTTCTCCCCAATATCTTTGACGATTAAACGACCAATCTTTCATCCTATAATTTACTTTTTTCTCACCAACTCCTAAAGCTACAAGTTTTTCTGCAATCGCTATTTTCCCTTCTTTAACAGGCATCCCAGAAAACTCTCCACTATTAATAAGTTTGCTGTTTTTAGCAAGATACTCTTTTTTTTCAACTGCACCATTAGAGCAATCTCCCTCTATTACTTGAAGCATAGGTATATTAAAAGCTTTAGCAAAATCATAATCTCTTTGATCATGTGTAGGCACTGCCATAACAGCTCCAGTAGCATAATTAGCAAGAACGAAATCAGCAAGATAAAGTGGAACTTTTTTATTATTTATCGGATTAATCGCATAAACACCTTTAAGAACACATCCTGTTTTTTCTTTTAAATTTGAAATTCGTTCAAATTCCGATCGCAAAGCAGTCTTCTGTCTGTACATAAGAACATCGTCATAATTTTTAATATATGGCTGTAATTTTTCAACAAGTTTATTTTCTGGAGCCAAAGCTAAGAAAGTAATACCATATATTGTCTCGCAACAAGTCGTATAAATTTCTAGGTTATCAATTTTTTTCCCTTTGTCATCGACAACATCAAATTTAACTTGCATTCCTTCACTTTTATCAATCCAATTACGTTGAGCTTCTTTTAAGTTTTCTGCCATATTGATTCTTTCAACATTACCGAGTAATTTTTCGGCATATTCTTGCATCTTTAAAAACCAAACATTTCTCTCAACTTGAATAACATCACTACCACAGCGGTCGCACTTCCCTGCTTGACTATCCTCATTTGACAAAACTGTTTGGCATTTTGGACAATAGTTAACGTATGCTTTTTCTTTGTAAGCCTTACCATGTTTAAATAATTGTAAGAAAATCCATTGTGTCCACTTATAATACTCAGGATCGCTTGTGCAAATAGTCCTATCCCAGTCAAAAGAAAGTCCTAATTGTTTTAACTGCTCCATAACTTTTACCATCCCGTCTGCTACAAACTGACGTGGATTGATTCCACTTTTAATTGCGGAATTTTCAGCAGGCAAACCAAAAGCATCGCCACCAATAGGAAATAAAACGTTATACCCTTGTAATCTCTTTGCACGAGCCAAAGCATCAGCAGGAATTGTACCTTTTAGGTGCCCCATATGCAGATTTCCACTGATATTGCAAAATTCATAAAGCACATAGTATTTAGGCTTTGTTGGATGAAAATCCACAGCTTTAAATGACTTCTCTTCAACCCACCTTTTTTGCCACTTTTCTTCTATGGCTTTAAAATCATAGTTCATACATTCTCCTATTTATTGTAAAATTATATACCAAATTAGTATAAATGTCAAACAAAGTGTAATTATGTTTTGTTTTTTATAAAAAAATAAGTATTATAGAAATATGAGACCAAAAGATTTTGCTATTAAGGAATATAAAGCACCTATTGAAAAGATTTCTATAATTTGGACATACCTAGGAATAATACTAGGTAGTGTTGCAATTATTGGATTTAGGCTATACTTAGTCCTTTCAGGTAACTCTCCAGATGATACTGAGTCGTTGATTTTTTATGCAATAGCTGATATAGGTGCTATTTTATCACTATTTTATGCGATATTAAACGGCAGGCAGTTAAGAATTGCCTTAATTTTTGGACTAATTCATGATATTTTTTTAGGAATTAATGCTTTTAGGCAAGCAATCTTCGCTTCATTTTTCTACTACTTCTTTATCAGTTTTCCTCTTTTAACCATAGGTTTTATAAGGTGGAATAGAAATAGCACAAACACTACACAAATTTCAACTTTTTCAAATAAATACTACTTTTATTTATTTGTAATCTTTATAACTGCATATATCCTTTTGTGTGGTATACTAAATTTGCCATTTTTTAATGCAAAACTATTATATTTTGACGCATTCATCATAGTTTTGAATTGCTTTGCAACTTTTTTCAGCAGTAAACGAACATTTATTCAATGGCCGACTTATATATTACATAATATTTTATGCCTGATAGAATATTCAATCATGTCCTCATATGATATCACTAACATTTCACTCGTTATTGCTATGGTAATATACGTAATTAATTCAGTTATAAATTTGTTTTTATGGTTATATAAAATGAAAAAACACAACATCTTTTGTCGTGAGTTTTATCAAAATTAATAAAAAAAAGATGCAATTTGCATCTTTTTTATACACAAAATCTTGATTTAAAGTTTCTATTGAAGTTCGACAACAGCACCAACGGCCTTGAATTTTTCTTCCATTTCTTTTGCTTCAGCAGTTGAAACATTTTCTTTAATTGTCTTTGGAGCTCCATCGACAAGTCCCTTTGCTTCAGCAAGTCCAAGCCCTGTTATTTCACGAACAGTTTTAATGACTTGAATTTTGTTTGGACCAACTTCTTTAAGAACAACATTGAATTCTGTCTTCTCTTCAGCAGCTGCAGCTGGAGTAGCGGCTCCTGCCATCATTACTGGAGCGGCAGCACTAACGCCAAACTCCTCTTCAATCTTTTTAACCAAATCATTAAGTTCCATAACTGTCATAGACTTGATTTCTTCTAACATTTTTTCTATATCTGCCATTTTTATTTCTCCTTATAATTTTTTAAATTAATTTATGCTTTCTTTTCAGCAACAGCATTAAGTGCTCTTGCAAAACTTGAAATTGTGCCTGTAAGTCCACCAAGAAGCATTGCGAGTAAAACTTTTCTTTCTGGAATTTTAGAAAGTTTTTCACATTCTGCTTTTGAGATAACTTGTTTATTTAAGATTCCGAACTTTATATTTAATTTATTAAAATCCTTGTTCGCATTTCCAAGAAGTTTAGCCGCAGTGACCTCATCTTTAGCAATAGCTACTGATGTTGTCCCCTCTAAATCAGTTGGATTAACACCTTCAATGCCAAGTTCATTAAGCGCACGAAGCATAAGTCTGTTTTTATAAACTTTGTATACAACACCAGTTTCACGAGCTTGCTTTCTGAGTTTAGTGTCTTCTTCAACAGTTACACCATTGTAGTCAGCAAAAACAACACTTACTGCATTATCAAACTGTGTTTTTATTTCATCAACGATTAATTTCTTAGCCTCTAAATTTGCACTCATTTAATTCTCCTTTTGTTTGATTTTGTGTAGTAAAAAAATCTTCACGCCTAGGAAAAGGGCATGAAGAAAGATCTTTTTATGCACAATTCCCTCGGCAAGCACACAAATATAGTGTTTACGAAAATTCACTTGCTGTCTTAGGTCAAGATTTAATTTACATCCAAATTATACATTATAAATAAATATTTGTCAAGTGTTTATTCTTATAAATTTCATTTTTTTATGATTTTGTATGATTCCTTACTATCCTTCATCACAAATCCTAGACTTTCAATAAGTGCCCTTAACTCGTCAGCTTTTTGATAGTTTTTTTCTAATTTTGCCTTCCAACGCTCGCTCGCCAAATCAGTAACTTCCTTTGGAATTTGTATGTCATTTTTACTATCTACATAGCTTATAAAGTCCTTTGCACTGGACTTAAACAAACCAAGCAGATTATATGTCTTTACTGTTTGCGATAATGTTGCAATACATGTTTTATCATTATTTTCAATTTTTTCCTTTGCAGATTTAAAAATATTAAAAAGGTATGATATTGCTTTTGCAGTATTGAAGTCGTCACGCATGGCTTCATTGAAATTATTTTCGACGCTTTCATCACTACCTGACAACTCTCCAAATTTTTGCTCAGCGGAAAGCAAAACTTTATAAAATCCATATAGATGCCACTGAGCATCAACAAAAAGATTATCAGTTATATTGATGTCAGTGTGATAAGAATTTTGAAGGAGTGCAAATTTCACACTTTCTATATGGAAATTCTTTCTAAGATCTTTCATGAGCAAGGAATTGCCTAAACTCTTACTCATCTTCTGTCCGTTCACACGTATTAGTCCGTTGTGCGTCCAATACTTTACAAATTCCTTACCAGTTAAGCTTTCTGTTTGTGCAATCTCATTTTCGTGATGAGGGAATACTAAATCCCTCCCACCGCCGTGAATATCAATTTGGTCACCAAATGTTACATAATTCATTACAGAACATTCGATATGCCAACCCGGTCTACCATTCCCCCAAGGAGATGGCCAAGATGGCTCTCCAGACTTAGCAGACTTCCAAAGAGCAAAATCAAGTGGCTTTTGCTTTTCCTCTTCATTTTCTATTCTCACACCATTTAAGGCGTCTTTTGTGTTTCTGCCCGAAAGTTTACCATAATCCGCAAATTTATCAACTGAAAAGTAAACATCCCCTTTGCTTGTGGTATAGGCAAAACCTTTATCAATGAGTTTTTGTACAAACTTTATAATGTTATCGACATTAGAAGTTGCCCGTAGCCAAATATCGGGGTCATCCACCTCAAAAGCTTTCATCTCTTTATCTATGGAAGAAATAATCTCCTCTGCATATTGTTGTGCTGGAACGCCAATTTCGTTTGACTTTGCAATAATCTTGTCATCTATATCTGTATAATTTCTAGCGTAGGTCACATTGTATCCCTCTTTTATCAAGAATTTACGCATGATATCATATATCAAAGCCTGATAAAGATGCCCTATATGTGCTTCTGCAGACGGAGTTATACCACACGCATACATCTTGACGTTTTTGCCATCTAACGGCACGAAGTCTTCTTTTTTTCTTTTAAGAGAATTGTATATTTTCATTCAAATCACCTTGTTTAAAATTTTTATGATTTCATCTAATTTATCGTTAAAAACATCACCACTTAAATTTTTACTTTTTAGTTCTTCTTGCAAATCATTCAAATAGGACTCTAACTCATTCTTACCTTTCTGTGTTAATTTCAAACACTTACACCTTTTATCGGTTGAAGTTTTATATGCTTCACATAATCCCTCTTTAATAAAGTCAGCCGACATTAAAGCAAAATTGGATTTTTTAATTCCAAGTTTATCGATAATCATAGAAACAGACAAATTTTCGTATTCTGAAATGTAAAACAAAACCTTATATTTTAAAAGGCTTGATGCGTACTTTTTTGATAGATGTTCAAGTAGTGTTTCTAGTTCAATTATCTTTCTTGCCGTTTTCATTTTATTTATTATACTATTAAAAAAAGTTATTTGCAAGTAATTGCTTGATTTTTATCTTCAAATAATTTAAAATATTAATATGAAAATTGATGGTACACTCGAAGAAATAAAATACAGAAATGAAGAAAATGGCTACACGGTAGCAGTAATTGACTTTAAAGGAACTCCAGTTACCGCAGTAGGCAAACTTATGCAGGCAGAAATCGGCTCGTTGCTCGCACTTGAAGGACAATTTGTACAAAATCAAAAGTATGGATATCAATTTGCATTTACAAGCTTTGAAATATCCATGCCTAAAACAAAACTGGGAATTTTGAAATTTTTAGCTTCTGGACTTATTAAAGGCATAGGTGCAGTAACAGCCAAAAATATAGTCAATATGTTTGGTGATAAAACTCTTGAAATAATGGAATTTACACCTGAAAAACTCTCATCTGTTAAAGGAATTAGTGCAAAAAAAGCAAACGAAATTGGTTTAAGATTTAGTGAAGTTAAAAAATTACAAAATGCTATTATTTTTTTGCAAAGCTACAATATTACAACAAATCTCGCTCTTCGCATCATAGATGCATACGGAGATAAAACTATAGAAGTAGTCAAGACAAATCCTTATAAACTCGTGGAAGATGTTGATGGCGTGGGATTTTTGACTGCTGATAAAATAGCAAAAAGTATTGGAATTCCTGAAACTAGCGAATTTAGGTTGCGTGCTGGAATGCTCTACACCATAAAACAGGCTAGTGATAAAAATGGCAATACATTTATTTATAAAGATGAGTTAATGACACAAACTTCTAAATTTTTAGAACTTTCACTAGAAAATTTATCACGTGAATTTACTACTGCATTTGATAGTTTATGCCTCGACAAAACCTGCACTACAATGTTTTATAAAGGGCATGAAATTGTCATGCTTACAAAGTACTATTTTTACGAACAAACCATTGCAGAAAAACTATATTTACTAACTCATTCAACTGAAAAAAAAGAAGAAAACTTCGATACTGAAATAGCTTTCTTTGAAGATAGAAACAAGATAACATTTCATGAAGAACAAAAAAATGCAATAAACGCTGCTATTCGAGAGGGAGTTTCAGTTATAACAGGTGGACCTGGAACTGGGAAAACAACTATTATAAAATGTATTATAGATATTTTGTCTGACATGCAAAAGAACATATTGCTTTTAGCTCCAACCGGCAGAGCATCAAAAAGGTTATCAGACTCAACCGGCAGAGAGGCAAAAACCATACATCGTGCTTTAGAGGTAAATACGTTGAGCAATGGTACTTCAAAATTTGTGCATAATGAGAACAATCTTTTGCGTACGAATTGCGTTATCGTCGATGAGGTATCAATGGTAGACGTACTACTTATGAGCAGTCTTTTAAAAGCACTCCCACGAGATTGCAAACTCATACTAGTTGGCGACAAGGACCAATTACCAAGCGTAGGTGCAGGTAATGTGCTTGCAGATATTATTAACAGCAACCTTGTTAGTGTTTCATCTCTTACTAAAATCTTTCGCCAAAGTGATAATAGTTTAATTGTTACTAATGCTCATCTTATAAATAGTGGCAAGATGCCAATCATCGACAATTCCTCTAATGACTTCTTTTTTGAGGAACATGAAGAGGTAAGTACCACAAGCAAGGCAATAATCAACCTTGTTACAACTCGCCTGCCGAATTTTTGTAATTGCACAGCTCAATCTGTGCAAGTTTTAGCTCCTATGAGAAATGGACTATGTGGAATAGACAATCTTAACCAAACGCTTCAAGAACGTATTAACCCTCCATCTCCACATAAAAAAGAAATTGCCGTTGGTCAGACTATATTCCGACTCGGAGATAAAGTTATGCAAACAGTGAATAATTACGATTTAACTTGGGTTAGGCAAAATGGCTTAGTTGAAGAAGAAGGGGAAGGGGTATTCAATGGCGATATCGGTTACATCGTGAACATTGACAAACAAACCTTAGAGGTTGATGTTGAATTTGAAGATAAACGTATTTGCACCTATCCCAGAACTGATGTAGGTAATTTAAGCCTTGCCTATGCAATAACTATTCATAAAAGTCAAGGGTCAGAATTTGATATTGCAGTCATCCCTTGTATCGCTGGACCAAGTCTAATTTTAACTCGAAATCTTATTTATACAGCTGTAACACGTGCAAAAAAGATGGTAGTTTTAGTCGGACAAAAAGCAAATTTAAAGCGAATGATTGCAAACAAATATACAGTAACCCGTCTGACACTACTTTGTGAACTTATAAAAAAATGTAAAGAAAATGCAGATAAATTATTTAATTAGCACATAAAATCAATTATCAATTTTCAAAATAAAACCAAATAGGAAGAGAAGATTAGTTTCTTCCTATTTTTAACTTTTTGTAATTTAAAATTTTTTATTCACTTTTCAATCATACTTGATAACATTTCTCTATAAAACAAAAATATTCTTATTTTTTCTTATAATCTACGATTACAATTCTAAATTTTGTCAGTCGTTAATAAAGAGCATGCCAAATTGGAAATCATAACAGTAGTCCCGCCCTGCCGATTTATCTATATCAAAAACAACTTCAAGATACGAAGTTTGTATTTGTTCTGAATTTGAAACTCCATAGTAATTAGAACCATAAACTGACTTGACCATATTATAATACTTTCTAAGACTTGTTATACCTGTAACTTGTCTCTCTTCTTGTGCCAAAAAATCCTCCTCAGCTGAGAGTGTGTTAATCTGCACGTTATTATCAAACTTCACAACATCTTCAGAATTATAGTACGAACCATATTCCCCACTTGCAACATCACTTCTAACAAAACAGATTTCTCCACCTCCATCCATAATTTGGTAGTCTCCTGCATCAATAGTTATTTCCTTTTCTGCTAATTGGCTAACTTCTCCATTTGCATGGTATAAAAGCCTTACAGTCATTCTTAGACTTGAAAGGAAGTTTGTAACGTTATTATAATTCTTGTACTGAAAAGCAAGCCTTAGCTCTTTCAAGTCCCTTTGCTCCTGTTCGCAAGCGGAAATTATGGCACTTTGGTATTCATGTGCTTCTATGTAAGAAAACGCATCATTATCTAAAAGTGTTATGGACATTGAATCCCCGAGATAATCTTTTGTATAAGAGGCTATATATGGATTGTACAACCAAAGAGAATCGCTCTCCTCCTCTCCTATACTTGCAAGCTCACAAACCAGTTGCACAATTTTAGGCACTACCTTTTCATAATCCCGATTGACACTAACCCCATTACTATTGTAGTAGCTGACACTTAATGCCTTTTCACCAATAACATAATTTAAAATAAATTCACTTATTTTTTCTTGGTCACTTTCCGTCAACCCAACATATGTCGCACTGATATCATATTGCTCTTTGATATCACTCAACGCCTCCCCAACCGTCTTGCCCGTAATAGTTGCACTTGGCAATCCATTATTAAAGGTGAAAGAAATCTCACTTGCAATTTCACTAAGGCTATAACCTAATACTATTTTATATATGCTATATTCAAGACTTTCAACTAAAGCCCCTTCAAAATATCCATCTTCATTTATTTCTCCCGCAAAGACTGATAAATAATCTAAACTATCATAGTAACGTATAACATAGCTCGAATTAAAATTGGATTGGTCTATCTGCAGAGCATTATAACTTCCAAAATAACTTTGATATTCGCTAGCATTCCACTCAATCCTAAAATTCCACGCATAGCCTGTACTTGCCACAGCACCATTCGTGGTATTGCTAGTCACACTATATCGTATAGAGTCATACATGTAATAATTTTCAGTATATGAAGTGTCTGCTAAACTCTCTTGTTTTTTTGTCGCACTCACACTATAATTACCATATATGGAATACAAATGCTCTAAAAGGTGATACGCATAAACATTAAAATAATTCTTGTCCCCGTTTTCACCAACTGCACCAACAAAATCATAGTCACTCTTTCTGTAGAGTGTTTTCACTCTTTCAATTCCAAAGTATGCTGTCGCATCGTCATCATCTCCAACACCAAAACAGCCCGAAAGTGAAATCGAACATGCAAAAGTTATCAATAAAATTAAGATTCTATAAAATAAATTCCTTTTCATTACTAATATTATATAATAAAAGAAAAAAATTAACAAAAAGAAAAGAGAAGATTATACATAATCTTCTCTCGTTCTATCAATAATCATATCTACCTTTTCGCTCATAGGCAATATTTTTAAACGAGCAGTATATTTTACAAAATTAACCTCATTCGAATTTAAGGTATATGTGGTATAATCATACTTTTCAAACTTGTTGTTTGTGATATTAGTGACATAATCACTTGAATTTAGTGGATAAACCACCCAGCCAAATTCGATATTTTTGTAATTATTTGAAATGATGACATACTCTTTCTGATACGATCTGCCAAAATCAGACAGAGTATTATTACCTTTTGTCATAGCAGCAAAATTAATTGTATTATTCCCCGTGATGACTTTGGCAGCGCTTATTAAATTGGATTTCTCGCTAGAATCTTCTGTAGAGATTTTAATCGAACACATATTTTCCAAATGTTCAGTATCTATATCTACCTCTGATAGAGTAATTAAATCCTTTTTTAACTTTAAAGTGCTTGAGTTAAAAGAAAAAGAAGTATCATCCAAATAGTTCTCTGAATTAATAATTACTCTATTGAAAATATGAATTCTCTTATCTATAATCGTAAAAGCTATTGGCGTAAAAGTATAAGATGCCAAAAGACTTGAACTGTTTTTATACCTATACCGATCCATCAAATCTTGCAATCCCTGAAAGATTTCTTGCTGAGTTGCCGAAGAATTAAGTTCTTTTTCAAGGGCTTCCTGTTCTGCTTTTACTTCTGCCTTGTACTCATCTATTCGAGTTTGCCCCGCAGATACAAACTCTTCATTATATATTATTGACAACGAATTGATATCATCATACCACACAAATCCATTTTCCAATAGCATCTTTTCAAGTGTATTATAGGTAGTGTTGCCATCAGAATAAACAATAGAAATTTTATTCATATTTGATGGGACATCCTCAGCTGAAATTTTTTCTTCAACTGTGGCAACTGCACTATTTTTTGCACAATTTTTCACAAAATCTTCAATTTTTTGTGAATTTTCAGTAATTTTTTGTACATAATTCAAATAGTTTTCATTTTCATAATTAGTCACATATTCATATTTTACCTGCGTCTTTTCAGATTCAGTCGCTACTTTAGAGTTTTCCAAAGAGTCGAAATAAAAATCAAATGTAGTTGAATTTGCACCATCAACATTATAATATACACTTAAAGAACCATCATTATAATTGTCTTTTACTTCTTGCTCAGTAAGTTCAAATTTATTTAAAGTTGAATCCTCAGAAAATGTAAAGACTTCATCACTTATTAACCTTGCGTCTATTGCAGCTTTTTCAACTGCACTATCTATATCAAAGACAACAACCTCTTCAACTTTTGAACTATTTGAATTTGACGTATTATTGTTTGGTGTACTATTTTGATTTGTCGGATTATCATTTGATGTTTGATTTTGACTTGGTGTTTCTTGCGTTTTTGATGTAGTACATCCACAAAAAATAAAAGACATAACACTTAAAGAAGCAGCTAGTGTTGCCAAAGCACCAATAGTACTTTTTAAAAATTTTGTCTTTTTCTTATTTTTATACATCATATACCCTCCTCCTTACTCAGCGTTTTGCATAACATTTGGATCATAAGGGATGGTTTGAACAACCACACTTGCAATACCTTGACTGGTATAAAAGTTTCTTATAATCATGGTATATTCTATTACAGTAAATCTAGGGTAATTCATCGCCTTAGTTATATCCTTGCTTAAAAATACCGATCCATTAAGTACGAGCTTTACATAAAACTCATGACCATTTAAAATTACTTTATATAATACATCTCCCATATCTTTCACCTTTCTTTTGTTTTAAATATTCTAGCATATCTTCCAAAAAATTGCAATATCTTTAAAGAAAAAATATTAAATAAATGGAATATTCAGCAAAAATCGACAAGATTTGCCTTCATGCTACATTTTTTCTACTTCTTCAATTGCTAAGATGTTCATAGCTAGAAGTAGACATTTTTTTACGAGCGTACACATTCCAACGAGTTCTACCTTTCGTTTGTTGTCTTGTTCTTTAAGCACGGAAATATTGTTGTAAAAACTTGAAAATGCACTTGCAAAATTATATGCAGATAGTGCTAAAGTGTTTAGAGAATACTCACTATAACATATCTCATATGAGGAAATCAATTTTAAAAGTTCTAAAATTATTTTTCTTTCCTCTTTTGTCCTAATATAAATTTTATCCCCTTTGACAGAAGTTTTTGCTAATATGGAATTTATACGTGCAACAGTATATTGAAGATATGGCCCCGTTTTGCCCTCAAAAGCCAAAAATCTATCTAAGTCAAAAATATAGTTTTTAGAAACGTTGTTAATAAGGTCGCCAAAACGCATAGCACCAACACCAATCTTTAACGCCACTTCTCGTGAAGGGTCAAGTCCATTCGCTTTCATTTTTTCACTTGCTTTACTTGTTATAAGGTCAATAACATCTTGAAGTTTAACCGTTTCCCCCGAACGTGTTTTAAATGGTTTTCCATCTAAGCCATTCATCGTCCCCACAACGATGTGAGAAAGCTTTTGATTTTCTGGTGAAATACCCGCTAATTTGCTTGCACGAAAAACTTGTGTAAAATGCATGCCTTGTCTATTATCTGTAATATAAACAATTTCATCTAATGAAAAGTCTCTATTCCTTTGATATATAGTAGCAATATCCGTTGTGGCATATAAATCTGCACCATTATGTTTTTTAAGTAGTACAGGTGGCATAGGATTTTTATATCTTTGAACTTGTCCTTCAACACTTTTTAAAGGAATATTTTCACCCTCCACAGCAACGTCAACAATTAATGCGCCTTCGCTTTCTTTCGCAAGTTTCTTATCTTTAAAAATCTTTATAACATCATCAACATAGGCAGAAGCATCACTTTCACCATACCAAAAGTCAAAACTACATCCTAACTCTTTATAATTTTTTTCTATGGTTTTGACAGAAATTTCACGTATTTTTTTATAAATTGTCCAATAAGGCTCAATTTTTTGTTGAATTTTTAATGTGTAATCCTCTGCAAGTTTTTCAAATTCCTTATCTATCTCTTTACGCTTGCTTGCTTTTGGATATTCCTCATTTAAAACATCTAACGTTATATTAAGTGGAATATTTTTATAATCAGCGTTTATACTGAAAAAGTCGTCTAAAAATCCATCTTGTTGCATCTGCAAAATTGTAAGCCCCATTTGAAGCCCATAGTCACCGAGATGTGTGTCAGCATAAGTCTTATCGCCTAAAAAATTATGTAACCTTTTAAGTGCTTCGCCTACTATAGGTGTTCTAAGATGCCCCACATGAAGCGATTTTGCTATATTTGCACCCCCATAATCAAAAAACACAACTTTACTTTTTTCATGTTTTTTTACTCCGCCTCTATCATCTTTTAACACCTCATTAGCAAATCTACTAAGAAATTGATCTTTTACTTTTATATTGATAAAACCATTAAAAGCGTCAAAATCAAAATCTTGACTTCGTATGCCTTTTACTATATTTTCTGCAAGAACAATCGGATTTTTACCCATTTTTTTTGCCATGATTAACGCATAATTTGACTGATAATCACAAATATCCTCTTTATTTGAAAATACTACCACAGCATCAGGCTCAAGCCCCATCTCTTTAATGCGGTCGTTTAAGATTTCATGGGCAGTAAGTCTAACATCCATAAATTCCTCCTATTAAAAATTGGCTAATTTATTTTCTCTATCCTGTAATGTCAATGCTTCAATGAATGGCTCAATATTGCCAGCTAATACCCCTTCAAGGTCGTATAATGTCACATTGACCCTGTGATCTGTAACTCTGCCTTGTGGGTAATTATATGTTCTTATTCTCTCGTTTCTATTCCCGCTCCCTACTTGATTTTTCCTATCACCAGCATACTGACTATCTCTGATTTGTTTATAATAATTGTAGAGCTTTGATTTTAAAATAGCATAAGCCTTTTCTTTATTTTTAAGTTGAGATCTTTCGTCTTGACATGTGACAACTATACCTGTTGGAAAATGAGTTAATCTAATCGCAGTCTCTACTTTATTTACGTTTTGTCCTCCTGCACCACCACTATGAAACCTATCTAGTCTGATATCATTCTCATTTATTTCAAAATCCACATCCTTAACTTCGGGTAGTACTGCAACGGTAGCGGTTGAAGTGTGTATTCGTCCTTGTGATTCAGTCTCTGGAACTCTCTGCACTCTATGTACACCACTTTCAAATTTGAGTTTGCTGTACGCATTTTTACCTTTTATCATAAAAGTGATCTCTTTGATTCCACCGATTTCAGTCTCTGATACATCTGTCAGTTCAACTTCATATCTATTTTTTTCTGCGTAACGTGTGTACATCGTGTAAAGTTCACGACAAAAAAGTGCACTTTCTTCCCCACCTGCCGCCGCACGTATTTCCATGATAACATTGTTTTCATCATTTTCATCTTTGGGAAGTAGCAAAATTTTGATATCCTCAATTTTATGCTCTATCTTTTTTGTCAATGTGTCTACTTCTTCTTTAAACATTAATTTTAAACTTTCATCTTTCTCATTCTCTTCTTCAACTTTACAAGACTTGAGTTCGTCAACTAGTTTAATAAGTTCGTCATGTGCCATTACTATATCTTCCAATTCCGCACGCTCTTTAACCAACTTTTTAAATAAGTTATTATCTGCTATTATTGCAGGATCAATAACCTGCTTTGTCAACTCGTTAAAACGTGTTTTTATCTTCTGTGTTTTTTCTAAAATATTATTTAATAAATCTTCCATAAACAACTCTTTCTATCTTGCCATAATCTTTGACAACCTTGATATCTATAAAACCTTCCTTTTTCATTAAATTTTTCACTACACCCGCTTGCCCGTATCCTACTTCAAACAATAAAAATCCATTTTTATTCAAATATTTCTGACTTTCTGATATTATTTTTCGATAAAAATCTAGCCCGTCCTCACCGCCATTTAACGCTATTTCTGGGTCGTATTTTCTCACTTCTTCATCAAGTTTTTTTATATCTTTTGACTTGATATAAGGCGGATTTGAAACTATTATATCATACTTCGCTCTTTTTTTCAAGTTATTAAATAAGTCTGATTGTAAAAATTGAATTTTAACATCGTTATTTTTGGCATTAATTGTTGCAACATCTAATGCCCCTTTAGAAATATCAATGCCTGTAACTTCACTTTTTGAATTTTTTGCAATCGCTACTGCTATCGCTCCACTACCTGTACATAAATCTAATACTGTGGGTTTTTTAAAATTTTTACAACAAGTTAAAGCTTGCTCTACAAGTATTTCAGTCTCCATGCGTGGCGATAAGACCTTTTTATTGACATTAAATTTAAGTCCATAAAACTCAACAAAACCAAAAATACTGGAAAGAGGTTCATGATTTGCCCGCCTATTAACAGCTTTTGCAATATCATTATATTGTTTTTCTGTTACTTCAGTCAACAACTTTATTTCTGCTCTATTCTTCCCTAAAATTGTAGCAATTATCCAATCAAGATCTGCAATCTCAACCCCCTGAACCTTTAATAGTTTTGTTTTCATTTCTGCGTACATACTTGAATAGGATTTATTTTCACTTGTCTTTTGCATATTCATTCTCCCTTTTTGCGTCCTTAATAAATTAGCCTCCATTAAACTAGCCACTGCAATCTCTTCATGAGTCAATCTCGGTTTTGCTGTTATAAAAAAATTTGTAATAAGTGAAAGATTTTTTACCTTATTTTTTTTAGAATGCTCCAAAAGGAATAATATCTCATAGCCTAAACTAACACTTATTATAAAAACAGCCAAACTAATTAAAAAGTTAAACAAAAAATTAATATTTGCACCAATTAATGTTACCACAAAAATATCTAATCCAAAAACAAATATTACAAAGTTTAAAAAATTGAGTGGCATAAAATAATCAAGTTTGCTGTTCTTTTTAATATTGTCTCCGCCATAATAGATTTCATTACATGCCCCATTGAACCTAAAAAAATCTTGCATGAATGGAATAACTCGAATTATAGCTAGCATTAAAAAATAAAATAATAATTTAAAAATAGCAATTATTAAATTTCGAAGTAAAAAACTCCCCTCTACCCCGATTAACAACCATCCGAGTTTTGCTGGAAAATAACCTAAAAAGAAAACGCCTAATATAAGCGTGATAAATAGAATAAAAGAAATAAAATACCGACTTAAATTTTCTTTAAATTTTAAAGTTTTTTTGACTTTTTTTTCATTTTTTTTATTTTTTTTATTTATTTTATTTATTTTTTTATTTTTTTTTGAATTAAAATCTATTTTTTTTAATTTTTTTGTTTTAGTTTTTTTCTCACTACTATCTGGCATCACATTGAACAGCGTAGCAAAAAATGCAATTAACCCAAACATAAAAAATTGTAATCCTCTGAGAAATGGAATATTAAAAAAAATTATTTTATTCTTAGTTTTCGAGGAACACATTTTGTTATGTGAGTTTTCAACAAAACCTTGTGCCATAACTCCATTATTGTAACATCTAATGCCGTTATACGAAGGGAAAAAAAATTTTTGCATGAAACATTATTTCAAAAAAAATCATTTTAATACAAAAAAATAAGAGAAAATCTCTTATTTTTTATAATTATTCTGTGTAACCATATTTCTTTTTAAATCTTTCAACATTACCACTGTTATCAACAACTTTCTTCTTCCCCGTGAAGAATGGGTGGCATTTGTTGCAGATATCTATCTTAAGTGTGTCGCCCTTACAAACAGATTTTGTTTTAAAGGTGTTACCACATGCACAAGTCACAGTTACCTCATGATAATCTGGATGAATATTTTCTTTCATAATGTCTCCTTTTAATCTCCAATATATGGAAGAAGTGCCATATTTCTAGCACGTTTTACAGCAACTGTTAAAAGTCTTTGATGTCTAGCACAAACACCCGTCTGTCTTCTTGGAATTATCTTACCTTTTTCAGTTACGTATTTACGAATTTTTGCAACATCTTTATAATCTATATCTGTTTCACCAGCAATACAAAATGCACATACTTTTTTCTTTTGAACTGGTTTACGATATTTCTTCACTGGAACAATAGTTGTAGATGTAGCTGTTTTTTCAGTCTGTTTTTCGATTGCCTTTTCTTCGCTCATAATTATCTCCTTTTAATTAAAATGGTAAACTATCATCATCGATAGGATCGAGGTCTGCAACGACTTTCGAAGATGCTGACTCCCCTATTTGCTCTGAACTACCATCATCGCCGTTTCTAGCACCAACAAACTCAACTTCATCAGCAATTATGTCGGTTGATGTTCGCTTAGTACCATCTTGTGCCTCATATGTAGAGACTTGAATTCTCCCACAAACGGCACATTTTGACCCTTTCTTTAAAAATTTATGACAAATCTCGCCAGTCTTTCCAAATGCTGTGATGTTAATGAAATCAGCCCCTCGTTGTCCTTCTGCATTAGAAAATCTGCGTTGAACCGCAAGTGAAAACCTGCATATAGAAAGCCCACTATTTGTCGTTTGTAATTCTGGATCTCTTGTTAAATTTCCTATTAAAATAACTCTATTCATTTATTTCTCCTTACTTTCTAACAAAAATCTGACGAACAATGCCGTCTGTTATTGTCATGAGTTTGTTCATCGCATCAACCTTTTCAGCAGGAAACTCCATGTTGAAAATAACATAGAATCCCTCATTTTTAAAGTTGATAGGATAAGCAAGCTTTTTCATGCCAATTTTTTCAACTGTTTCAACATTTCCGCCGTTTGTTGTAACATAAGTCTTGATTTTTTCTATCAAATTCTCCCTTGTTTCTTCAGCTAAATCAGATGAAACAATAAACATAAGCTCATACTTATTCATACTTAACCTCCTTTTGGACTAAATGGTCTTTTTATAAAAGACAAGGACAGTTTTTTAACTGCTTTGCTATTATAACATATAAAAAGAGAAAAATCAAGCATTTTCTCTTTTAAATATTTCAGAATTTTTAATATTATTAATTTCTTTTATTGAATTTTCTAGTAACCTATTAGCAACTTCGTCTGCCTTGTCCCATTCTTTAGCGAATTTAACAAAAACATAAAATTTCAATTTCGGCTCTGTGCCACTTGGCCTTATAATAATACATTTATTTAAAAAGTTGATTTTTAGAAAATTAGAGTTATGAGTTTTTGAAAAATCACAAATTGAAGTTATCTTTTCTCCTGCAAAAACTTTAGGTTTCTTTTTTCTGATAAAATTGACTAAATTTTGAGCTATTTTTACACTTCTAAATTCAACCCCTTCTGACCTTGAAACATAACCAAAGCCTATGGTACTATAAATATGCTCTAAATATTCTTCAATACTACTTCCCGCAAGTTTCAGTTGTTCTGCAAGACTTGAAAAACACATAATGGCAGAGATACTATCCTTATCTCTAAGTCTATCACTTACAACATAACCACAACTCTCTTCAAAGGCAAAAACACATTTTTTATTTTTAATTTCCTGCATCTTTGCACCAATATTTTTAAAGCCAGTCAACGTGAAATAGCAATCACATTCATAAAATTTTGCAATGTCTTCCACATATGGAGACGAAACAACAGTTGACACCACAAATTTATCATTTTTTTTCTTATACTTAGATAAAAGGTAGTAGCACAATATTATTCCCACTTCATTTCCATTTAACAATCTGTAATCACCAGACTTTGTTTTTATCATCACTCCCATGCGATCAGCATCTGGGTCACTAGCAAATATAATGTCAGCATCTACTTGACAAGCTAGTTGTTTTGCAAGTTTATAAACATTAGTCATTTCTGGATTTGGATATGGACACGTAGAAAACTTAGAATCAAAAGCCATCTGCTCTTCAACAAAATGAATATTTTTAAACTTCGCTTTATTAAAAAGTTCGGGCATAATGACCGCTCCTGTACCATGCAAAGGAGTGTAAACAATATTTAATTTTTTGCTTTTTTTATTACAAAAAGACAAAGCAAGTTTTTTAAATTTTTTAGTCATCTTTTTTGGAAATTTTTTGATGAATTTTTTGTCTAAAGAAAAATCATCTAATTTAAGTGTACCATTTTTAATATCATCTCTAGCTATTGCAATGTATTCTTCTATTTTTTTCGCAGTTTTATCGTCAATTTGGATACCATCCATTCCAACTACTTTAACTCCGTTATACTCTGCTTTGTTATGCGAAGAAGTGATCATAATTCCAAGGTCAGCACTAAGCAATCTCGTCCCAAAGGTTATTAGTGAAGTTTGTGAAACATTAGTATTATATAGTACTGTGATTTTACTCGATGAAAATACTTTAATAAAAATTTGCTCATAGTCATAGCTGTGAAGTCTTGTGTCGTAACCCAAAATTATAGTTTGTTTTTTTAAGCCCTGACTTACTAAATAGTCCCGAATGCCAACCGCAACTGAAAAAATAGTCTGCTCATTGATGTAAGCAAAACCCTCTCCCTCTATACCACGTATTCCCGCAGTGCCAAATGACAAAATATCTTGTTTCATAAATCTCCTTAACTTTTGTACTAACTCACTTTATGTCATATTATTGACATAAGAGTATCAATATCGACTCAAATCGTGTTCTTCCCACAACAATTCTTGTACTTTTTGCCCGAGCCACAAGGACACATGTCGTTTCTGCCAACTTTGTCGCTTGTACTTTTTACTTGAGATGGCTTGACATTGAGTGAAGTATCTTGAGGATTGTAGGTGTTAGCATCTATATTGTTATAGGCAAACATGTTCTTTTTTGGAGTTGGTGCTTGTTGAATTGTCGTATTTAAAAGTACAATCACAGTTTCTTCACGAATTTTTTCAATCATATTATCAAACATCTCATATCCATCTTTCTTGTACGCAATTACCGGATCTTGATTTCCAAATCCACGAGAAAAGATTTCGTTTTTCATAATTTGCATATCATCAATATGATTCATCCAGTTGGTATCTACGACTTTAAGCATAACAATCTTCTCTATTTGATTATAGTCAATCCCAAACGAGCCAGCTTCGTTCATACGATCGTTATAACGCTCAACAACCTTTTCTTCTACAAGCCCTGCAAGATCAGAAATTTCCGCAGATTTAATATCCTCAACATGTATTAAATTTGTACCCTTATCTAACAGCACTTTTTCAAGTTCTGTATTGATTTTCTCTATATCCCACTTATCAGGCGTGGCCTCTTCATCAATCACCTTAGAAAGTGTTTTAATGACAATAGTTGGAATCATGTTCATAATTTGTTTGTGAACATCAATTCCGTCTAACACTTTGTTTCTCTCGTTATAAATAATTGTTCTTTGAACATTGAGTACATCATCAAACTGCAAAACTGTTTTTCTCATAGCAAAGTTTTGATTTTCAATCTTTTTCTGAGCATTTTCTATTTGATTAGTGAGCATTTTTAGTTGGATTGGAGTGCTTTCGTCAAGTTTAAAAAAGTTAGCAACCTTCTGCATCTTTTCCCCGCCAAATCGTTTAATAAGGTCATCTTCAAGCGATAAAAAGAACACACTAGATCCAGGGTCACCTTGACGTGCTGCACGTCCTCTTAACTGATTATCAATTCTTCTTGACTCATGTCTTTCCGTACCAATAACATGAAGTCCACCTACAGCCCTTACTTTCTCTTTTTCTTCATCTGTTATCTTTTTGAAGCGACCTAGAAGTTCTTTATAATTATCTCTGGCCTTGTTTAATTTTTCATCATCGACGTGATTAAATGCAAGAGCATAAGAAATCTCTTCATCTGAGTAATTCTGTTCTTCCATTCTTTTTCTTGCTAAAAATTCTGGATTTCCACCTAATAATATATCTGTACCACGCCCCGCCATATTTGTGGCTATTGTTACTGCCCCTAATCTACCAGCCTGTGCAATAATATTACTTTCATTTTCATGATTTTTAGCATTCAAAACTACATGTTTAATGCCTGCCCTACGAAGAGCACTACTAAGTTTTTCTGATTTGTCTATGTTGACAGTACCAATCAAAACTGGTTGTCCTTCTTTATTTCTAAGCTTAACCTCTTCCACTATCGCAGCAAACTTGCCATTTTCAGTGGTGAAGACAATATCCGATTCATCCCTTCTTATGTTTGGAAGATTTGATGGTATTGTGACAACATCAAGATTATAAATCGTTCTAAATTCTGCCTCTTCAGTCTTAGCAGTTCCAGTCATGCCAGAAAGTTTGGTATATAAACGGAAAAAGTTTTGAAAAGTTATCGTTGCAAGTGTCTTGTTCTCATCCTTGATTGCAACACCTTCTTTAGCTTCTATCGCCTGATGCAAACCATCACTAAATCTTCTGCCATCCATAAGACGTCCAGTAAACTCGTCAACAATGCAGATTTTATCATCTTTAACTATATAGTTTTCATCACAAATCATCACATAGTTTGCCTTTAAAGCGTTCATGATATGGTGATTGAGTTCAATACAACTGACATCAGATAGATTATCCACATGAAAATATTTTTCCGCTTTTTCAACACCTACATCTGTCAAATTGATTTGCTTAGTCTTGATATCTATCTCAAAATCCTCTTCTATTTTCAATGTTTTTGCAAATCTATCTGCCACCTTGTATTGTTCGCTTGATTTCATTCCTCTACCGGAAATGATAAGCGGAGTTCTCGCTTCATCAATTAATATACTATCCACTTCATCAACTATGGCAAAATTTAACCCTCTAAGCATTCTTCTATCCGCCGAACCTGCCATGTTGTCACGAAGATAGTCAAATCCAAGTTCATTGTTAGTGCAGTAAGTGATATCACAAGCATAGGCATCTTTTTTTTGTTTTTCATTCATACCACTCATTGAAAATCCAACACTTAACCCTAGAAATTTATATAATTTACCCATCCATTCACTATCTCTTTTGGCAAGGTATTCATTGACAGTCACCACATGAACACCCTTCCCTGTAAGAGCATTAAGATATGCAGGTAATGTAGCCACCAAAGTTTTACCTTCACCAGTAGCCATCTCAGCAATACGCCCTTGATGAAGTGCAATGCCTCCAAGGATTTGTACATAAAAATGTCGCATGTTTAAAACTCTTGCCCCTGCTTCTCGCACCACTGCATACGCATCAGGCAAAATATCATCTAAAGTTTCACTAGAGGATAATCTTTTTTTTAAGATATCAGTCTGCTCTTTAAGCTCCTCATCTGTCATCGGTTTGTATTTATCTTCAAGAGCAATTACGCAATCTGCTATCTTTTTCAATTTTTTAATTTCGTGCTTGTTCTCATTACCAAATAGCCACATAAAATTCTCCTAGTTAATTGATTTTACCAAAATTGCACAAAAAAAACAAGCAATTTACATACACATCAGTTAATCCTTGCAGAAATTTTTGAAAAAAAACGCATTTTTAGATTTTTTAATTTGTAATTTGACAAAATAATGTTATAATGATGTATGATGAATTTAGGAGAATATTATGATTGTAGATCCAAGAGAATTTAATTCTTTCACCGCCTACTCTAATGCTGTCAAAAAGAAGTGTGCTGAACTAACACGTAAACAAAAGACTGACAATATTAAGTCTTTACGTGATGAATACATGGAAGCGTTCGCTTTCTATTGTAAAAATAATCCCTCAAATGCGACAAAATGTCTAACTCAAACAAAAGGTGTAATTTCGGTATTATTTCCAACATACATGTATAGTAGTTCAGATACCCCTTACTCTGAGCAGAAAAATGACAGGCAGGGATATTCAAAAAAAATCGCAAGAGCAGCTAAAACTAAAAATAGTAAGCAAGCTCCTGATCCAAAAAAATATTTTGAAGTTCCACCACCTGACAAAAATGAGAAGGGCAAGGATACATGGTACAAGAAATTTAAAGATAACACAGACACTATTGGAAATGCCTTTAAAGGTCTCACTGCCGCTGCCATAATGATTTCAATAATATTACCCGCTGCCCTACCTTTTGTGGGAGCATTTGCTGCAGGGCTTGTGGCAACAAAAGTTGCGCCTGCTATAGTTAATGGTGCAAGATTGCTTGCAAATTTAGGAATAGCAATCTATAACAAAGCTAATAAAACAATAGATGAAGACAAATTTTGCAAAGAGTGTGACAAATACCACGACAAAGAATCAGGACTTTCAAAAGAAGCAAAAAAAATAAGGAAATTGTACAAGCAAAAACTAGCAGAACGTGAAAAATATGAACAGCTTATTCAAGAATGTAAGGATCGTGGGGATACTTCTAGTGAAAAATATCTTTTTATTGCTGAAAATTTAGGTAAACTTGGCAATCTTGAGTATTGTGATGAAGTTGGTAAAAAACTCCATGAGAACCTTAAAGAATTACAGAAAAAATCAAATCCTACTGAGAAGGATAAAGAAAAAATTGCTGACCTTGAGCAACGTTTACTTAATCTAGGCTATAAAGATTTTATTGATGAAAAAACTAAAGATATTGATAATAAAATTAATACTAACACCACAAAGATAACTAATTTCAATAAAAATGTGAAAGACTTGTTAACAAATGAAATCAACACTATATATGAACAAGATATACCAGACCATGACTATGAAAAAGCACTAGAAGAATATGCAAACAAGAAAAACTTGACACTTGATGATACTTGGATTGAACTAGTTCACTGTCAAGAGATGATTGAAAAATATGAAACCTATCACACTGTCCAAGAAATTGAATACTATGATAAGAAACTTGAAAGTTTGCGTAAAAAAGGATCACTATCGGATGATGATATTGAATTAAGAGATAGATATGAGAAAATTCTATCGAACCCAAATATCCGTACCGCAGAAGAAATAGAATCAATTCGAAAAAAACTAGATGAATATAAAGGAAAAGAAAATGCTCTTAAATTTGTTAGGCAGGCAATTCAAGATACTATTGATTCTGACTCGTCATTTGATTTAACAACAACTCTTGCCGAAAATAAGACCTTAGAAGAGCAAAAAACTGAACTTAATGCCCGAATAAATAAGCCAACTTCCAAATATGACGAGCAAATTGAAGAAGAAAAGAAAAAATATGTCAAAAGAGTTACAAAGTCAGATGAAAAAAATGTTGAAAATTTGACTGGGCAGATTTCTAAAACAAATCAAAAAATTTCCGAATATGATAAGAAGATTGATGCAGCTGAACCTTACAATATAGTTGATAAAAACATCCGTGAATACAAAACTCCAGAAGAAGTGCAAAAGGTCGAAGATGCAAAAACTACCCTTTCAAACAAACAGCAAGAACAAAAGAAATTAGAAAAAGATAAAAAAACAATAGATGAATATGTTACGGGTGACGGGGACACATTGAAGGAATTAAGGAAAAAACACGAGTCTATTAAAAATGAATATGATAATGCAAACACTGAATATCAAAATGCACAAAAAGAGTTAGACACCGAAGCTAGCGAATACAAGAAAAATGAACTACTTGAAATTATTCGTCAAAAACAAGTAGAAATGGATAACCTCGAAAATAAGATGGAGGCTGCACAAAAAGAGGTAGTTAAATTCGAAACAGTTATTGCAAATAATCAAAATGAATTAAATACCCTTGAAGGAAAAATAACAGAAGCTGAAAACGAAATAAAGACCGCACAACAAACAATAACAGAAAGTGAAAGCGATAAAGCCTATCAAGAGGCCTATCAAGTTGATCAATCGAAAAAAGAACATCAAGAGGAAATCGTAAAAATTCAAAATAATGCAACAAAAGCGAATGAAAATAAAACTCAAGCAACCGAAAACCTCGACGAATTAACCAAAAAATTGGACATGGCAAAAAGACTTTTAGATGCAAGTAAAACTAAAGCTAATGAGCAACTTGAAGAAGAGATAGGAGGACGTGAAAGATAAAAGACCAATCCTGGTCTTTTTTCTTGATATTTAATAAAAATGTGATATAATAAGTACATGAAAATTAAATGGCTTGCATGTGCATCTTTAATAATCAAGTCGAATGGGAAAAGATATGCTATTGACCCCTTTTATTCACGTAACAAGAAAAATACCTATAACGATGATGTGTTTAAAAATCTTGATTCTATATTTGTAACACACTCACATTTTGACCATTTGTTTGATGTGCCAAGAGTTATACAGTTTAACCCACAAAGCAAAATATTTTGCACAAAAACTTCCAAAATACTTTTAGAGTATCACAGAGTTGATACTAAATATATTAACGTAATTAGCCCTAAAAAGCTCATAAAAATAAACGATATTGAAATTATCGCACATAAAGCGTCCCATTGCGAAAATGACATAGGCGTGGTACTTAGAATATTTTTATCGCTAAGAACCTGGTTCCACTTTAAAACTGCATATAAAATGCTCGACACCCTTAATACATGGCCACTAAATGGTGATATATATGCCTATGAACTACACATTGAAGGGAAAAAAATTTTAATTTTTGGCTCTGCCGGAATTGATAATACTGTTGAATATCCAAACGATGTCGATCTATTAATCTTAGCCTATCAAGGCAAAACAAACATGCGTGACTATGCCTTTAAAATAATTGAGCTTATTCACCCAAAAGCCGTCATGTTTGACCACTTTGATAACGCATTCCCGCCTATTACTCATATGGTTAAAACTGACTCGATTGTAAAAAAATTACATAAATATCATCCAGAGATTAACGTTATTGTACCAACACCACATAAATGGATAAATTTCTAAGTGATTTTCTTACAACTAATGCTTCCCCTTGCATTTGATTGTAAAATGAAAACAAGCCCAAAAGCAATACCTTTTGAACTTGTTTAAAAATAAGTACAAAGTACAATTTTTTATTTGGTTGCAGGAAATGGATTTGAACCCTCCCCCAACATAGTTATATGGCCTCGTTTCACTTCGCCATATAACCCTAAAAAAACCTAAATTAAACGTTTAGTCCAATTTAGGTTCTATTTGGTTGCAGGAAATGGATTTGAACCCTCCCCCAACATAGTTATATGGCCTCGTTTCACTTCGCCATATAACCCTAAAAAAACCTAAATTAAACGTTTAGTCCAATTTAGGTTCTATTTGGTTGCAGGAAATGGATTTGAACCCTCCCCCAACATAGTTATATGGCCTCGTTTCACTTCGCCATATAACCCTAAAAAAACCTAAATTAAACGTTTAGTCCAATTTAGGTTCTATTTGGTTGCAGGAAATGGATTTGAACCATTGACCTCCGGGTTATGAGCCCGGCGAGCTTCCTAACTGCTCCATCCTGCGATATGACTATATCATATCAAATTATATCCTTTTTGTCAAGCATTTATACAAAAATTAAAAGAAAAATTTCTTTTTTACAAAAATATCACACAAATATATAAAACTATCGATAAAATTAGACAAAATTTTGAAACCTTTTCAAGACTTGCCTTTTGTGTTAGCTTTATAATAGAATACACAAGACTTAAAACACTACCCACTGCAAACACTATTCCAGTCAGTATATTAGAAATTGTTAATGCGATGTATACCGATTGTACAATAGGCACTATTGCTCCAAAAAGAAGGGTATATCCTTCCACCTGAGCGTAATTTTTTGAAAATCTAAAATATGCCACCATGGCAACTAATCCAACAAGAACCCCTATGACTAACCCAAAAAAACTATAATTGTTTTCTGTTACACAAATTCCTATACTAATCATCAGCATTCCTAGTGCATAGAAAAGACTAGCAAATCCATTGAATATTTCCAACTGCGACATATAGATAAATACAATAGAAATAATAATACATATTGCATAAAAATTAATACTAGAAAACAGCGAACTTGAAACAATCGTTACTGCAATCAGCAATAAATAGGCAAGTCCTAAACTCACAGATTTTAAATAGTTTACTTCCTTACTAGGCAAAATAGTGATTACAAAAAACATTAAACTTGCAATCAACAACAATGCTAATATTATATAGTTAAGCATAACACTCCTTAACTATAGTATAAATAATTTTTTTAAAAAAACAAAACGGATTATATAAGTTGTGAAGGATGTTTTTTGAAAAAATCCTCTTTTTCTTTGATAAACTTGACTTTATGCTCCTGTGCGTCATCTAGAAAATAGTAAAATGGTTCAAAAATATAGTCCCAACTAAAAGATTTTTCACTTAGTCCTAAATATTCACGAACTTTTTCCGTTCCAACAGGTGCCATTGGATGCAAAAGGATGTTCGCAGTTTTGATATATTCTAGTGTGTTTATTATAAGCTTTGCAAGTTTTTCTTTATTGTCAGCCTCACCAACATTTTTAACCCAGTATTTATTTATATTACGAACAAAAACATCGAGGCTATTTATAACTTGATGAAACTTTTTATCATACATAAATCTTTCATAGTCAAGTATTATTTTTTTACATTCCAGTGTCACATTCTCATCTATCTGTCCGCTAGGCAAAATGCCGTCAAACTCTTTTTGAAGTGTGTAAAACAAAGTCCTAAGTGAACGATTATACACATTTGTCAATAAGTTCCCTTCTTTTAACACTGGGTCAACATCGTCAGGTTTTGCATTTGGATTAAATGCCTTAGGGAAAAATGATACACTATTATTGCCAAGATTCATTCCTAAAAAGTGCATTCGATATTGATCACTAGTGTAATATTGCAATATCTCATCAGCTAATGGTGCTCTAACACTACCACTGCTTCCTGCTTTTACCCCTTGAAGTAAAAGTGTTTTTATAGGTATAATTCGTGAATTATGCAATTCCCCCTCTGGAACATCTAGTTTCGGATTTTTCCCCTGTGTGTAAAGCCACATTGCCTGTTGTGCTAATGCGTAAAAGTACAAATTATCCTCGCCGATGAACTGATATATCTCTGATTCGTCACTACACCAATATTTACGCCATTCGTCTGTTGGCATAAATTTGCTATTTAGATATGTTTTTGTAAACGATATAGGAGCCCATAAACTTTCTGGCCATACATAAAAAGTAGCATCCTTTATTCCATCTATCTCAGGACAAGGCACCCCCCACTGCAAGTCGCCAGTGAGTCTAAATGGAGTGAGCGTCTTTCCAGTTCTATAGCGGATATTATTTTGAGAAAGAATTTCACATGCCTGCTCACGCTGTGAAAGCTTATCAAAAATCATGACAAAACTAGGAGCATTTTCCTTACCTTCTATTTTATATGGAGGCAATTTTAAAGAATCTATAAGGTTGCGATATTCACGTTTTATATATATCTCAGGTTTTTTTAAAAACTCTCGAAGTTCTTTGACCATAAAACTAGGTGTATCACTTTGCTTTTCAATCTTGTTTATCCATTCCGTCAAAATATCTATACATTCATCAAGTTTAAAATATAAATTCTCTACTTTGATAAGTTTTGGCACAGTACCCGTCAACGTGCTTATCGGGTCAATCAAGTCTTCAGGTAGGTATTGATGCCCTAAATCGCAAGTTTCTGCATAGCCATGCTCTCCTTGACACCCAACTACGGGACACTTCCCTACAACTTGCCTTCCATTCAATATTTGTTTTGCTTGTTCATCATAAAACATGTAAGATGCTTGTTTTTCAACCATCCCTACTTTTGCAAGACATTTAATGATTTCTTCGCTCACCTTTTCATGTACTTTTTTAGTTTCTCCAAAAGCCGATGCCCCATAGATATTGAAAGAAATGCCAGCATCACGAAACACTTTTTCATGTTCATAATAAATGTTTTCACTAAAATCATGCAAAGATAAATTATCTGGAATTTCTCCACTTTCTTTCAATTTTCTATATTTTTCCATCGGAGGAGAACCATAACAATCTGTACCAGAAACAAAAATTACATTATCAGCTCCTATACGATCCCGCATAAATCGTGCAAACGTGTCAGTTCGGAGCATTAAGCCAACATGTGCAAATGTCAAATGTTTTCCACCATTTGGCATGCCCCCTGTTATTATACATCTTTTAGGAAAGACTGGTCTTGACCTATCAAATTTCTTAGTTTCTTCCATAAATACTCCTAATTATTTAAAAATTTTAATTTTTGCTTTATTCGTGATAAAGCGTTATCTACACTTTTGTTAGTTATATCAAGAGTTTTTGCTATTTCAGTATAAGTCATGCCTTTAAGATAAAGTGCTAACACTTTGCTTTCTTTTTTTGACAATGTCTTTGTAATTTTTTCAAGCAAATTAGCCATGTCTTCCTTTTCTATCAGTTTATTTATGGGTAAATCTTCACTCATAAGATAAATACTTTCCTCACTTTCGTCTTCTATATCACTTGCAAGTGATAAAGCATTAGAAAGCGTAGTATTTTTTTTAGCATTGGCTCTTGTTATCGCTGTTTGAATTTGTCTATTTATGCAGAGAGATGCAAAAGTTTTAAATGAGGTATTGTTGCCAACTTTATAGTTTTTTATTGCTTTATAAAGTCCAATCATACCTTCTTGAACCAAATCTTCCATTTCTCCACCAATTAGAAAGTAGTGACGACTTATCTTTAATACCACCTCTTTGTAATTTTCTATGAGTAGGTTTTCAGCAAGTTCATCTCCGCTTTGAGCATCCTTGACCAAACATTCATCACAATCAAATTCGTCAGTTTTATTTAACATGTTGCATCCTTTGTCGAGTGATTTCAAACACCATAACTCCGCAAGCAACACTTGCATTTAAGGAGTTGACCTTGCCTAGAAGTGGCAACGAAACTACTCCATCACAGTAGCTTCTTAATGTCTTTTTTACGCCCGTTCCCTCACTACCGATAACAATTCCGATAGCTCCAGTCATATTTTTTTCATAAACACATTCACCTTCCGATTCAGCAACATAAATCCATAATCCGGCATCTCGAAGCTTATCTATTGCATCTTTAAGATTTGACACAACCGCCACTTTCATATTAGCAGTTGCCCCTGCGCTGGTTCTTACAACAGTTTCATTGACTTGACATGCACGATTTCTAGGAATAATGATGCCATGTACCCCTGCACATTCACAAGAACGAATACAAGCTCCAAGATTATGTGGATCTTCTATGCCATCCAAAAGCACAACGAATGGGTCTTCTCCTCTTCCGTAAGCAGTGGCTAAAATATCACTTATCTCGCTATATTTAAAATCAACTGCTTCAGCTATGTATCCTTGATGATGAGAAGTCTCCGATAGTTTGTCCATCTCCCTCTTGCTGAGAAATTCTATTTTTATTTTTTTAGAAGTTGCAAGATTAATAATATCATCCTTACGTGTGGCAAAATTTTTATCAATTATTATTTTATTAATTGTTGTACCAGAATTTAATGCTTGCCTAACTTGATTTTTCCCTTCAATTTTCATATTCACCTTCTAACTATATATTTTGTCAAACAATTCGTCAATTCTTTCTAAATTGCTTTGTAAATAAAGATATCCAATAAGTGCTTCGAATGCAGTCGCCTTTTTATAATCCTCTTCGCTGTAATTTTTTGCTTGATGCTTTGATTTTGCATTACGAGCCCGTCGAACAACTTCTAACTCTTCATCAGTCAACATATCACTGACCATTTCTAATGCCTGTCTTTGAGATTTAGCATTACAATATTTTGAAGCTTTAACATGATAATTCTTCTGTGAATTAACTTTATCTGCTAGCACTTTATTTCGTATATACAAGGTATGATAAGCATCCCCCACAAATGCAAGTGCTAAACTTGTCAAGTTTTTATAATCGTTCATACATTAAACCTAAAAAGCACTACATCTCCATCCTGCATGACGTAGTCTTTCCCCTCTATACGTACTTTACCTTGCTCTTTAGCTTTTACAAAACTACCAGCATTTATAAGATCATCATATGAAACTATTTCTGCTCGAATAAAACCTTTCTCAAAATCGGTATGAATTTTACCTGCCGCTTGAGGAGCTTTGGTGTTTTTTTCTATTGTCCACGCACGAACTTCTTTTTCCCCTGCCGTCAAAAATGTCATAAGTCCTAAAAGGTCAAAGCTTTCTCGAATTAATCTATCAAGTCCGCTTTCACTTACCCCTAATTCTTTTTTGAATAAATCTCTTTCTTCAGGCTCTAATCCTATCAATTCTTCTTCAAGTCTTGCACATAAGGTTATGCACCTATCTTCATGCTCGCTTGCATACTGCTCAACTAACTTCGTATATCTATTTCCACCTAAAAATTCATCATTAACATTAGCTACGAAAATGACAGGTTTCATAGAGAGCAAGTTAAGATTTTTAACATAATTTTTCTGCTCGTCACTAGTTGTGATAAATTTAGGTTTTTCACCTTTTTCTAGACAATTCTTGATTTGTTCTAAAATTTTCACACTCTCAGCAAGCGTTTTATCACCAGTTTTTAAAAGTTTAGCATTTTTCTCATATAACTTCTGCACATGTTCTAAATCCGATAATGCAAGTTCAATATTGATTGTCTCAATATCACGTAAAGGATCAACGCTCCCGCTCACATGTATAATATTGCTATCGTCAAAACAACGTACAACATGAACTATGGCATCTACCTCTCGAATATGACTTAAAAATTTGTTCCCTAAACCCTCACCATGACTTGCTCCCGCCACCAGTCCTGCAATATCAACAAACTCAACACTTGCTGGAAGAATTTTTTGCGTGTTATACAATTTTGCAAGTTCTTTCAATCTTTCATCAGGTACATCTACAACACCAATATTTGGTTCAATAGTGCAAAACGGATAATTTGCACTCTCTGCTCCCGCTTGAGTAATCGCATTAAATAATGTACTTTTCCCAACATTAGGAAGTCCAACTATACCTATTTTCATCTCTTCTCCTTAATTAACATCATTTCTTTCAAGACATCTTAAACAGATCTTTATTTTCCATCGATTGAGATAATGTCTCTTTATATCTTGATATCATCTCGTCATCAATGCGTGCAAACAATGGAGATACCTCTTTTATCTCATGATCTTTGGAAATGTCAATAAAGGACGCATTAAGCATTGCACCTTTGCCTAGCACATCATCAGTAAATCCTATTTGCTTGTATATATTTTGACATTTTTCTGGGATGATTGGTGCCATTAAAAGGGCAAGAGACTTTGCCATGTTTAAACATAGATAAAGCACTTTCCTTGCTCCATCTAAATCACCATTTTTTATCATACTCCATGGTGCAGTCCTCTCAAGGTAAGTATTACCTACACTTGCCATGTTTAATATCTCTCTATATGCACCTCTGAACTCTGTCTTGTCATATAACTCCATAATTTTTTGTGGATAGGATTTGATTGCGTCAACCATTGTCATATCAAAATCATTCAAATTTCCTTTAATATCGCTAAAATCAATACCTAATTTTCCCCCGAAATTTTTCTTATTCATAGAAAGTGTACGATTGAAAAAGTTGCCAAACTTTCCCACAAGTTCCGCATTAGTATTGTTTTTAAAGCCTTCGTAAGTGAATTCACTATCCCTATTTTCAGGAAAGATTGATACAAGGTAAGCACGTAAACTATCTATATCTATGTCACTATTTAGTAGTGCTGAGCCAAAAATACCTATCCTTTTAGATTTTGAAAATTTTTGTCCTTCAAAGTTGAGAAAATTAAAACCGACAACATTTGAGGCAAGTTCATATTTGCCACACGCAATACAAGCACTTGGAAAGATTACAGCGTGAAAGTCTATATTATCTTTACCAATAAAATTGTATATTTTACAATCCTTGTTTTGCCATCTGTCACGCATAACTTCTTCGCCCAATTCCTTTGTAATAGAAATATACCCTATTGGAGCGTCGAACCAAACATAAAATACTTTATCCTCATAACCTTTTAGCGGTACTTGAATACCCCATGGAATGTCACGTGTGATACATCTAGGTTTAAGCCCTTCATTTATCCATCTTTTTGCCATTGAAAAAACATGAGGACGCCAAATCTCTTTGTTAGATTCAATCCATTCATCAAGCTTATTTGCCGTTTTGTCTAAATCTAGATACAGATGCTTTGTATCCTTCTTAACCGCATCATTTCCACAAAAACCACACTTTGGATTTTGGAGTTCATCGAGTTCATAGCTCTTACCACATTTATCACATTGATCACCATATGCATGGTCATATCCACAATAAGGGCACTTGCCAATTACAAATCTATCAGCAAGGGCAATCTTATCATGTTCACAATAAAGCATGGTAGACTTTTGTTCAGATATAAATCCATTCTTGTGTAACTCATTGAAAAAATCACACGTCACTTGAGTATGAATATCTGTACTTGTCCCACTAAAGTTATCAAATTTTATATTCAGTTTATCAGCAATTTCTTTCATCTTTGCATTCATAACTTTAATAAATTCCTTCGGTGAAACGCCTAGTTCACGTGCAGAAATAAATGTTGCCGTCCCATGGTCATCCGTTCCACTTACGTAAATGCTGTCATTTCCTACGGCATTTTGAAAACGATTATATACATCACCTGGCAACCAACAGCCAACCACATGCCCAAGATGAGGAAGCCCATTAATATATAATAGTGCAGCTGTTATTAAATATTTTTGATTCATTTTTTCTCCTTGTGTAAATATTGAATAATCTCAGAAAGTGACAAATACTCTTGTGTTGAATTTTGCATGTCCTTTAAAACATATTTTTGACTTTTTACTTCATTTTCACCAATTATGATAACATATCTCGCTTTTTGCTTGTTTGCCTCTTTCATCTTTGCTTTAAAAGAGCGATTTTCATACATTGTTATACATTGCACATTAGCTTCCCGTAAGGTCTGCATAACTTTCATACATTCAATCTTATACTCGCCTAAAGGTATGATTAAAACCTTATTCATTTCTTTATATTCAGTCAGCATATTTTCACTCTGTAATAGTGCAAACAGTCGTGTTAATCCAACACTCATGCCAACTCCTGGAAATACCTTATCCGAAAAATAGGACGTGAGGTTATCATATCTTCCACCAGCACATACAACAGAAAAATTCTCCTTCCCTTTGACTCGTGTTTCAAAAATTGTCCCAGTATAATAGTTCTGACCACGAATAACCGAAAGCTTCAGCTTATAGGCACTTCGTGGTATGTTTAAAGCTAAAAGTGTTGCAAAAAGCTCATCAAGCTCTTGAATACCTTTTAAAAACTCTGCATTTTGTGACAATTTGGAAAGTTCATTCTTCACATCCTCATATTGCCCTTCTATTGAAACTGCAACAAATAGCGTTTGAATATCTGTTTCACTTACGCCTATTTTAACTAAAATATCTTTAAGATTTTTTAATCCTATCTTATCTTTCTTATCAAGTGCTATCAAAATTTCATTTGACTTATCTGCTAACCCCATACCTTGTAAAATTCCAAACAAGAGTTTTCTATTTGATATTTCTATTATTTCATCAATTTTTAATGCAGTAAATATTTCGTCTACTAACTTTATACATTCAGCATCAGCTTGCAATGGTAATTCATCTCTACCAATTATATCAGCATCACACTGATAAAACTCTCTAAAACGAAGATGCTGTGCCTTTTCTGCTCGAAAAACTTTCCCTATTTGAAACCTTCTGTACGGGAAAGTAAGTTCGTCATTATACATTGCCACATATCGTGCAGTAGGTACAGTCAAGTCATAACGCATAGCTATATCAGTAGTCCCTTTGGTAAAACGATAAATCTCTTTATCGCTTTCTCCTCCGCTTTTTGCAAGGAGTATCTCACTTAGTTCAAGAATGGGTGTATCCTGTGGGACAAAAGAATGTTTATAGAAAATTTCTCTAATCTTAGCTTGCATTTCTTCAAAGATAATTTGTTCTTTGGGTAATAACTCAAAAAAACCTGCAAGTTTCCTTGGCTCAATTATTTTCATACATTTCCTTTTAAGCAATATATTTTTACAACTAATTATATATGATTTAGTAAATCAAGTCAAGTAGATTTTGAAGTTGCCAACTCTAAAAGCTATAGTTTTTTAACGTTGAAGTATAAGATTTTATAAAAAAATGTGGATAAGTTATCCACATTTCCACATTTTTAATGTGGATAAGTCCCAAAAGCTTATTTTTAAAGGAGCGCATACCTAACTTTTTTGCACTTTGTCATAAAGAAATAAGCTTAGTCAATTTTTCAGAGTATATTATGCAAAGTTTATGCAAGGCTCTTGTACATGATACATACAATAAATTTCTATCAATTTCGCTTTTATATCTCGTATCGTCACAATTTGGTATTATGACCATATCAAACTCCACCCCTTTGGCATTGTAACCTGCAAGAATAAGAAGTTTCTTATCTTTTATCATTGAAGTACATTTAGGATTTTTAATTTTTTCTAATATATCACTAGCTTCACTTTCATTCTTGCATAAAACTGCTATATGCTCAAATATTGCGGAATATTTTTTTACATAGTTTTCTATTTCTTCAAGGCCGCCCTTGACAATCTCTACTTCTTCACCATCCCTAGCCACACAATTTGCGTTTTTTATATCTTTAATTTTAAGTGACATTTCAAATATTTGCCTTGTAGAGCGATAGGTTTTAGTTAATTGTACAATATCCAAATTATAAGTTTTTTGCATATCTTGAAGATATGAACTATCAAGAGTTTTTTCAATACATTGATTAATATCTCCTAAATAAAGTTTTTGACAATCCATATTTTGTTCAAAAAATTCAAAATGCAAAGGAGATAAATCTTGAATTTCGTCAACTATCAAATATTTTGCACCATAATAAAAAGAAGTTTTTAAAAGATTTTGCTTAATTAAAAGATAAGCAGGAAGATCAAGATAACTCAGGCATTCAACTTGTGGCATGTTACAACTTTGCAAAAAATCGTTATAAATTTTAATCGGACGATCCATGGAAAGCATACCATATAAGATATTCTTAAACTTTTCTTTAATTTCATCTTTAAGCTTTTTGCTTTTTGTTAGACGCTCACAAAACAAGTCCGCCATAACATCAATGCGATCATATATTTTTGCATCTTTTAATTTTTCAAAAAACAAGGTATAAATTTCACTTGCCAAAATTTGGAATTTACCTATTCTTATGTTTTTAGGTTTAAAATACGTTGGAAGCTTTTTTGAAATAAATGTCAACACTTTATCCTTGAAATCAAAACTGCTCTTAATTGCAATTTCCTCAAACTTTATTGGATCACCCTTTTCAAATAAATCCTCAAGATAAGTAGCTCTATCTATAAATCTTTCATTGGACATAGATCTGAATATATGTTCAAAAGTCGTCATCTTACAATTATCTTCATCAAGATCAGGCAAAACTCCACTTATATAATTTGAAAAATAATCACTTGGTGACATAATCAAAATATCTTTGCTTTCCAACTTATCTCTAAATGTATACAACATATAGGCTATTTTATGCAAAGCAATTGAAGTTTTCCCGCTACCTGCAACACCTTGTACTAAAAGCCCACGAGCAAAATTATTACGAATTATCATATTTTGTTCTTTCTGTAAAGTTGAAATAATTGATTTCATCTTTGTGGAAGCATTTTTAGATAACTCCATTTGGAGTATCTCATCATTTACGTTAAAATCACTATCCACATATAAAATCAATTTACCATTCTCAAACTGATATTGTCTTTTCTGATTTAACTTACAAAAAACAGTCTCAAATTGAGTGGTGTACTGTGCATCCCCACAATCGTTATCATAATATAGTGTAGCAATATCCGATCGCCAGTCAACTACCACTGGAAACCCTTGATCATCAAGCACTTCTCCCATACCTATATATGCGTCAAATCCTTTTTCATCATTCCAGTCCCCTAAGCTTGAAGTCATATTAGAAACTGATAACCTTGCAAAATATGGTTTTTTATACTGTCTTAAAAAACGTTTATTTCTACGTGTCATCATACTTTGCATGGAATGAATGTTTTGAAGATTGGTTTCTAAATCAGATTTCTCATCAATGTTTATTAAAAAAGCACGGACATTCTCTTGATAATATTTTTTATATTTATCAAGCTCGTTATTTAATTCAGCACATGTATTTTTAGAAATTAAAATATAGTTTTTTATTATTTTTTGAACTTTTTTTAAATATTTTTCTTCAATTATTAGTTCTTTTTCATCCATAAAAGCTCCTTATAAAAATTTCCGTGTTGTAAGCTCTTCAACAAATTTCCCATCAGGAAGGTTTGTTATAAGATTAGGCAAAACTTTTACTCCATCTTTTGCATCCTTTACAGCTTCAATGACTACCAACGTCACCTTCCCCTTCCCGTTTTCAGTGAAAAACATTTTCTTTACAATCAAGTTATGTTTTTTTAGTTCTGCAATGAGTTCTAAACTTCTTTCACTAGAGTATACACAATAAAATCTTCCTCGGGATTTTAGTAGATCACTTGTTACTTGTGCAAGCTCGTCTACTTTTAAATACTTATCTCTTCTTGCAATATCCTTGATTTCATTTGGAGAAACAAGTCCATCATCTTTAAAGTAAGGCGGATTTGAAAATACTACATCCACACTATGTTTTTTTAAAACTTTCTCATAATTTTGAATTTTTTGGCACAAAACATGTATTTTTTCACTTTTTTTATTAAAAAAAACATTTTTAGCGCATATTTTTGCAAGTTTTTCTTGCATTTCAAACGCATAAATCTTAGCAAGGTCCTTATTTTTAGCAAGAGCCAGAAGTGATACGACACCACTTCCCGCACCAATCTCTACTGCTTTCTCTCCTTTTTTTATTTTTAAAAAATTAGCAAGTATAACAGAATCAGATGTAAAGGAATATAGTTCGTCATCTTGTATAAGTTTTAACCCATCGCACATCAAATCACAAATATATTCCATTACTTATTCCCATCAATAACAATATCACTAAGTTTAAAATCTAAAATCTTAGAACCCGTCTCATCTTCAAATTTAACAGATACTTTTTCTGCTAACACATCATTGTAAATCACTTTCCCTCTACCTTCTTTTGTTTGCACAAATGAGTTTATCTTTGGCATCCGTTCTAGCAATTCAGTATAGACTTCGTTTTCATACGACAAACAGCATAATAATTTTCCGCAAACACCTCTAATATTTTCAGGACTTAAAGAGAGATTTTGAGTTTTCGCCATCTTTATTGACACATGAGCCAACTGCCCAAAATTTTGACAACAGCAACACTCCTTGCCACAAACACCATAACCTCCCAAAATCCTTACTTCATCACGAGCCCCAATTTGACGCAACTCAATTTTCTTCTTATATAAACTTGCAAGTTCTTTCACAAGCTCCCTAAAATCCACCCTTTCTTCAGATGAGAATATGATAAGAAGTTTTGAATTATCCAAGTTGGCGTCAACCTTTATAATCTTCATATCAAGATTTTTTTCTTGAACTACTCTTTGTATTGCAGGTTTTAAAAGATTTGCCTGCTCGCTATATTTTTTAGCATCAGCTAAATCACTTTTTGTCGCAATTCGTAAAATATTTATCAGTCTGCCTGGTATGTGTGAATACTCTGTTTTTTCGATTTCCGAAAAAACCTCGCCGATTTCTTTCCCTTTTTCTGTATCAATAACCACATAATCACCTTTTTTTATTTGTAGACCATTAGGTGAAAAATCGTATAGTGTATTATTATCACTAAATTTAACTTTTACAGTTTCTATTTCCATATATATTTACTCTCCAGAATATTTAATAAGAAATTTTCTATAACTAAATTCACATTAGCATTAAATTTTAATTTTTTGTTTGATAAAATTATATCTTTACTAATTTCAATTAAAGCCCTATATGAATAATCATTTATGCAATTCTTCAAATCCTGCACAAAAGTGGGTAATTTTAAATATTTCTCGTTATTGGATTTAATATTTAATAAATCTTGAACAATTTGAGCAAAAATTTCTAAATATATAGAAAATTCAACTTTAGAACTTGTTATCTCATGATAAAAATCCGGTAATTGCTTTGAATTTTTCATCTGTGAAAAAACAGAAACACTTATATTTAAGATCTTTTCAAAATCCTTTAATGCCAAATATTTATTCATTTTACTATAATTGCCACCTGCAAGTTTAAATGCTATGTTTTCTGTTTCATTTATGAATTGTTCATCATCGGTTATGGATGGAATTGTAATTTTGTTTGCACGGGATCTTATAGTAGGAAGTACACTTTCTTCGCTTGAAGTAGTTAAAAAATAATAGTTACTAATCGGTGCTTCCTCTAAAATCTTTAAAAGTTTATTTTGTGCCTCTTCTGTTGCATCATCTAGATTAATTAAAAATATTTTATATGCACCTTCGATTGGCTTTACAAAACTTTCCTCAACTATTTTTTCACTATCATCTACTTTAAGTTTAGCATTTGTTTTAGGATAGATATGCACATCTAAATAAGTTCCTGCTTCTATTTGTTTGCATATGCTACATTGTCCACAAAATTTATCACATAATAATAGTTGACATAAAAGTTTCAAATACCCTGATAAAAGAATTTCATCCTCACATCGAAATAGTAATACATTTGAAAGCTTTTTTGATAACACTTGCTCTTGCAGAGTATGAAAAAGTTCTGACCTTTTTATTATATCATTTAACATAGGTATATTATATCTCATCCGCACACAAAATGCAAGTATTTTTATTTTTACAAATAACCAAAACGTTACAATTTGTTTTTAACAAATGTTTTTCAAAAAATATTTAAAATAAATAAAAAATAACCCATTATTGGTTATTTTTATTAATTTTTAATGAATTTTAACTTATTTTTTAATTTTTTAGAAACGAATTTATACATCTCACTTAAAATCAACATTAAAATGCACTCAAAAATTATTATTATCCAGGCGTAAATAGATATTTCACATAATTTTAAAATTGAACCTAATGGAGTAAATACTAGTATCCCTATCAACCCAAAGCAAAAAACATATGCTAATGTCATAAACTTATTTTTAAAAGGATTTGATTTGAAACAATAGTCAGTGGTCCTAGCAGAAAATAAATAGAAAAATTGAATCAAATTTAAGGTGTAAAATGCCATTGTTATTGCTGTGGATTCGTCATATAATTTCAATCCTAAAATATAGCTTACAAGAGTAAATAGTGTCTGTAGCACACCATGATATATGATTGAAACAAGCGTCCCTTTACAAAATAGTCCCCTTTTCACATCACGAGGTTTTTCCTGCATTTGGTCTTCTTCACAATTTTCAAAACCCAGTGCAAGTGCAGGCAAACAATCCGTTATTAGGTTGGTAAATAAAATTTGAACTGGCAATAGAAATGAAAGTTGCGGAAAAATGATTGTTGCTAAAAATAGCGACATAATTTCTGCCATATTTGCAGAAAATAGAAACTTGATTGTTTTTTGTATATTGCTATAAATTTTACGTCCCTCTTTTACAGCTATAACTATTGTAGCAAAATTATCGTCAGCTATAATAACATCAGCAACTTCTTTAGCAATATCGCTCCCATTTTTACCCATGCCAATACCAATATCAGCTCGTTTCAAACTAGGTGCATCATTAACACCATCTCCCGTCATGGCAACAACATGCCCATTTTTTTTCAATATCTCCACAAGCCTTGACTTATGATCGCTAGTGACTCGAGCAAACACATTGATATTTTCAACTTTGCTTAAAAGCTCTTTTTCAGTCATATTGTCTATTTCTAATCCTGTCATTATTTGGTCATCACTTTCTGCTATCCCTGTAAGCAGGGCTATTTTAAGTGCCGTTTCCTTATGATCTCCAGTAATCATTATAGGTCTCATCCCTGCTTTTTTGCACTTTTTTACTGCCTCAAATACTTCTTTTCGAGGAGGATCAAGCATGCCAAGTGATGCAACAAAAATAAAACCCTCACCAAAATTAGTCCTGTATGCAAGCGATATAGTTCGCATAGCTTCCTTCCCCATAGTACTTACCGCATTTTCAATCTTTGTAGCAGTTTCCCCATCAAGCCTTCTGACATTGCCATCTAAAATAAAATCACATCTTTTTATTACCTCTTCATTTGCCCCTTTCAAAAATTCAATCTTTACACCTTCCACTTCGTAGGTTGTAGTCATAAATTTACCTTCAAAATCAAAAGGTATTTCGGCTATTTTTTTCGACGACTTTTTTTGCTCCAAAACTTTTGGATTATTTATTTTGGCGAAATTTACAAGTGCTACCTCCATTGGATCGCCTTCTATTTTTTTATTATTTTCTTCAAAATTACTACAAAAAGTGCAAATTTTTGATAATATTTCGATGTTATTTATATTTTTTACATCATGATTATAAAACTTGCTCTCTGTATACACCATTTCAACACTCATTCTGTTTTCAGTAATTGTACCAGTTTTATCACTAGCAATAATATCGCAACATCCTAAAGTTTCAACAGACGAAAGCCGTTTGACTATGGCTTTCTCTTGTGAAAGTCTTGACACTCCAATGCTCATAATAATAGTAATCACAGCAGGCAAACTTTCAGGAATAGCTGCTACCGCAATAGCAACAGAAGTTAAAAATGCTTCCATCATATTACTAGGATCTATGGCAACCTCAAGTAAGAAAGTTATAGTCGCAATTAACAATACAAGGTACGTCAAAATTTTTCCAACTTCTTTTAAATTTTTTTGAAGAGGCGTTTGTTCCGCTTTATATTGTTTTATATTTTTTGATACTTTCCCTATCTCAGTTTCATCTGCGGTAGCATAAACTATTCCTTTACCATGCCCCGTTGTCACGATCGTCCCTAAATAAGCTATGTTTTGCCTATCGTTTTTTGCAACGTCACGATGATAAACTAAACTCGCCTCTTTGCTTGCTGGAACGCTTTCTCCCGTGAGCGATGATTCATCTATCTTTAAACATACGCTCTCAATTAATCTGACATCCGCTGGAATAATTGAACCAGCTTCTAATAGTACTACATCACCTCGAACAAGTAACTTTGTATTTAACGTTTTAAGAACACCATCTCGAAATACTTTTGCTGTAGGTTCTGTGATTTTCTTCAATAATAGCAAACTTTTTTCCGCCTTTCGCTCCTGCATGGCTCCCATTATAGCATTAAGTATAACTATTAATAGTATTAAAACTCCGTCAATTAATTCGCTAGTAGTTCCCTCCATTAATCCTATAATTATAGAAACCGCCGATGCAATAAGTAAAATTATTATCATAAGATCTGCAAACTGCTTAAAAAATTCACTTAAAAAGTGATTTTTCTTTATTTTTTCTTTGCGCTTGTTAATTTGTAATAATCTACTTTTTGCTTCATAAGAAGAAAGTCCACTACTTGTTGAATTTAAATATTTAAGTGAACTTTCTACGTCCATTTTGGATAAATTTTCCATATATGATTCTATGAAAGCTCGTCCAATTTAATGTCAAATTTAGTAAATTAAAATAAAACTAAGTATTGAAATGAGTGTAAGATATACACTAAACCACCTAAACTTAATTTTTTCGGTAAGTGAAATCATAAATTTTATTGTTACTATACCTAAAAACATAGCTACTAAAAATGAAATGATAGTTGCAGGAATATTTATTGATATACTTATATTGTTGGTGTAAATCTCAAAAACTTCCATAAGTAATGAAAGAAAAACTATCGGCAAACTCATCAAAAAGGAAAACTTGGCACAATCCTTTCTGCTCCCTCCTGCATTAAGTCCAATACATATAGTAGATCCTGACCTCGAAATCCCTGGAAACACCGCAAACCCCTGCATTATACCCATTAATATTGCAATTTTATAGTCAACTCTTTTTTCTTTCTTATTTTGACACATCAAATCTGTGATTAACAATAATACTGCAGATATCATAAAACAAATTGGTAAGAAACTACCACCAAAAGAACTATCTACAATCGGCTTTAATATAATCACAATCACACAAGTAGGAATAGTCGCTAAGATTAAAAGTCGCATCTGCTCTGAAAATGGATGCCTTATCAACTGCCAAATCTCTTTTCTAAGCACGATAATAACGGAAATCAATGTCGCAACATGTAATATAATACTAAGAAACAAACTTTCTTCTACATTAAAAATCCTTGATATTAAAACAAGATGCCCACTTGAAGAAACTGGCAAAAATTCGGTCAGTCCTTGTAACACGCCCATCAAAACTATTACGTAAAACATATTTTTATTATATTCACTTCAAATAATTCTATAACAAAGTCAAATTTATAAAAATCTTTGAAAAAAATTTAAAAAAATAGTTGACAATAAGAATGAAAATATGTTATTATACTCTTGCTATGGAAGTTTAGCTCAGCTGGGAGAGCGCCTGCCTTACAAGCAGATGGTCATAGGTTCGATCCCTATAACTTCCACCAGAACACAATATATGGGGACGATAGATTATGTATTTAGTAGTTATCAAGTGTATGATAACTACTTTTATT
>CAZZGZ010000001.1:0-203668 GCA_964653635.1 uncultured Lachnospiraceae bacterium | reverse complement strand
AATCAAAATTTTAGATTAGAAATATTTAAAGTGTTATTGATGAATAAGGTTTTTTATAACAAGTTTAAAATATTGGTTAAATTATTTGTAGTTTTTTTTAAATTATGGTATTAATAAATAAGATTTATATATTTTTCTTAAATTCATAAAATAATTTATAGGAGAAAATATGAAAAAAATATTGATATTTGCCTTGATTTTTGTTTGATGTGTGTGCGTGCTTGCCTTCCGCATGTGGCGGAAAACCGAGCAAAAAGGACAATCAAATCCTATTCAAATTATCAAGGCAATCTTACTGCTAGCAAATGGTTCAACCACAGAAACTTTTATGTTAGTCAAGTGCAGTGTGGGTAGAACTTTCAATTTCAGTTACAATCGAAAATTCTGATGAATAGTATTGGGAGGTAATTATGTTTAATTTGTTGAAAACTATTTGGAATTTTTTCACCTTTTGGATTAAAATTGAGGGGAAATATAAAAAAATTAGAGATGATGAAACTAAAAAGGCAACAAGCGTTTCGTTGGGCGTGCGGTCAATTATTCAAAGCGTCATTTGTGGCGCTCTAACTATTTTAGCTCTTTGGGGACTAAGTTATTGTGTGGCTAATTTCACATCTGGCGGGTCTTTCATAATACTGACGATTATTGGAATTATTGCGACTGCTTTTATTGCATTGTCTTTGTTTGTGCAAGGGCTTATCGGCGGGCTTTTGTATATGATTTACCAATTAAAATTAAACAGGAAAGCCGTGGGTTTTGTGGCGCTTATCATTTGGATTTTGGTTATCGTTGCAGTAGTAGTTTTTGCGTTCTTAATATTTTAAGATATGATATAATGTATTAAAATATAGATATTTGGCCACAAGACAAAATAAAAAATATAAGGAAAATTTAAGTGAAAATAGATGCTAGTAGTACAAAATATTCATATGTTGTTTTAAGGGTGATATTTCAAAAAAATATCTAAAAAATCAGAAAAAAAATTAAAAAAAATCGCAATTTTATGCGATTTTTTTTTAATTAATCATCTTTATAAACTAAAAATTCCCAAAGCATAGATTGAGGGGGTACTAATTTTTTATCCATATGTTCGCATCCATCCAAAACTCGTATAAGTTGCAAAGCTTGTTTGCTTCCTTCTGTTGCCATTAAAAGTGGTTTAAGATATTTGGCATATAATAACAACTCATAAACCAAAGCTGAATTAACAAAGTAATCTGCCGTCTCTTTATATCTTTTTATATATATATCTTCACTTTCTGTAACATATTTCCACCCTGCTAGATTTGAGCCAATCTTTGTTCCTCTTGTATAGATATCTCGTATACATCTTCTCATCAAACGTAGTTGTGTTGAGGTGAGTAAAAGTTTATTTTGAAGATAGAAGTCAGTCCGTGGACTAATATAGACTCTGTAAGCAAGAGAAAGTGAATTTTCAAATAAATCTGGATTTAATGCGTGAAGCCCTTCAAATATAATTATGGTATTTGAATCCACTTTGATATTTACTTTTTCATCTTCAGGAGATCTTGTTAAAAAATTAAATACAGGCATTTTTGCTTTGCCATGCTTCAATATACTTTTTACAAAATTGTTGATAGACTTCAGGTCAAGAGAATAAATGCTTTCATTATCTCTTGTTCCATCAGGCATTAAAGGACGTTTATCATAAGGCAAGTAAAAATCGTCTAAAGAGATTGTAACGGTGTTAAAGCCTTTTCGTTTTAAAGTATTTCTGATGAGATGTGAGGTAGTAGTTTTTCCGGATGAGCTTGGCCCAGCTAACAAAATAATTCTTTTATTTTTAAATGTTAAAAAGTCGTCAACAAGTTCTTTAATTTGCTCTTTATACCTGTTTTCAAAAAATTTAATAAGTTTTTTAGGCTCTTTTAAAAAAGAATTGTTAAGGCTTTCAATACTAACCTTTTCATGTAGTAGTAAATTTTTATTTAATATAAAATCTTGTCTTTTCATACCATCTCCATTTCTTTTATTATAACTAAAAATAATGTTTCTTGCAAGTGTTTTGTCCGTTTGGGTAAATTTTTAATTAAATTTCAACAAAAAACATTATAAATCATATAGAATTTTGAGGTGTCTTGTGATATTAAAAGATGTTCTAAATGGACTACGTTATAGTAGTTTAGGAGTTGATTTATATAAAAACTCAGTTCGTGCAATAAAGATTGATGACAGCAAAGTTGAAAAGGATGACCTTTTTGTTTGCCTACATGAAGAAAATGCTAAAAGGAAGATAAAAAATGCGTTCCATAGTGGTGCTAGTGTTATTCTAGCTCCAAAAGGTATAGTTGGCGAAAATATTATAAATGTTGACAATATTAGAAAGGGCTATGCTATTGTTTCAAAGAATTTGAATGAAAAGGCATGCGACTCTTTACATATTATAGGAGTAACAGGAACTAATGGCAAAACCACTACTGTTAATATGCTTGCAAATATTTTCAAAACGGCAGGATATAATGTTGGGATAATAGGGACTTTAGGGGCAACATTTAACAATAAGACAATTACCACTGGAATGACCACTCCTGATCCAGATTGTTTACATTATATTTTTAAAATCATGAAAGAAAGTGGCGTAACGCATGTTTTTATGGAAGTATCAGCTCATGCTATCGATTTAGATAAAATACACGGAATTAATTTTGAAGCAGGTGTGTTGACTAATATAACTGAAGATCACCTAGATTATTTTAAAAATATGGAGCAATATGCAAAAACAAAACTACATTTTTTGATGAGTAAAAATGTTAAAAGAGCGATAATCAATCTCGACGATGAATTATGCAGACAATTTAGTGAAAAAAACTTACGAAAGCTTGTGACCTTTGGAAGAAGTGGGGTAGGCGATGTGAAAAGTATAGATGAAGAATTGAGTCTAAACGGCTCCAATTTTATTTGCAAAACTTCATCAAATACTTTCAAAGTCAGTACTAGTCTTTGTGGCTCTTACAACATTTCTAATGTCTTAGGAGCTATTGCAGTTGCTCTTTCGCTTAATGTAGGCATAAATGACATAAAGGAGGGGATACAGAGTTTAAAACATGTTGACGGAAGATTTGATGTTCTAGACTGCGGGGGTAAACTCGTTATAATTGATTATGCTCATACTCCCGATGGACTTGATCAACTTCTTAAAAATGTTCGAGCTTTATGTAATGGGAAGCTTATTACAATATTTGGTTGTGGTGGAGACAGAGATAAAGCTAAGCGTCCTATTATGGGTGCAATAGCCGAAAAATATTCAGATTTTGTTTGTGTAACAAGTGATAATCCTCGAAACGAAAAGCCAGTAGATATTTTGCATGATATAGAAAAAGGAATGAAAAAAATGAATCACATGTTATGCGTGGATAGAACTTATTCTATTCACAAAATGATTGATTGGGCAAAAGAGGGAGATTGTATAGTTATTGCCGGGAAAGGAGCTGAAACTTATCAGGTTATCGGGAATAAAAAATTGCATTATAGTGATTATGAACAGGTCAAAATGCATATAATAGGTGACAAGGAGAAGTCATGATAACCTTACTATTGCCTTTCATAGTTTCTATTATTGTATGTATGTGCATATCGCCTTTTGTACTTAGTTTGTGCAGAAAGTTAGGAGCAAGACAAACTATTTTGCATTACGTAAAAGATCATGAAGGTAAAAATGGTACGCCTACAATGGGAGGTCTTGCTTTTATTTTTACGTGTCTTGTTTGTAGTATTGTGTTTGCAGTTAAGGATATATTTGTTTTTATGCCAGTAATTCTGATGCTGGCATTTGCCATTTTAGGTTTTATGGATGACTTTATTAAAGTAAGGACTCATAAAAATGAAGGATTGCTTCCATATCAAAAAATAATAGGACAAGCTGGTATAGGGTTTATTTTTGCAATTTATGTTTTTTTTAAATGTGGGACAAGCATAAATTTTTTTAATATCAACATTGATTTAGGATTTTTTATAATACCCTTTGTATTCTTTGTGGTGATAGCGACAACAAATAGCGTAAATTTGACAGATGGGTTGGACGGGCTTGCAGGAGGAGTTAGTGCTATATTTTGCCTTTTTGTTTCTATTATATTATGTATTTTGAACCAAAACGAGCTTGCTGTGATATCAATAATAATGAGTGGTTCTCTTCTTGGTTTTTTAGTTTTAAACATGTATCCTGCTAAGATATTTATGGGTGACGTTGGATCGTTGGCGATTGGTGGTTTTATATCTGGGTTATGCTCTGCATCGGGGCTTGAATTTTTAATAGTGACCATCGGTTTCATGTTTGTCCTTTCAGCTATTTCGGATATATTGCAAGTAGTATATTTTAAGCGTACAAAAACACGACTATTTTTAATGGCACCTTTGCATCACCACTTTCAAAAAAAAGGGTTGCATGAAAATAAAATAACTGTCGTATATATAGTTATAACTATAATTTTAGGTTGTATTTCGACTTTATTGTATTTGATTTAAAAATACAAAAATGTCTAAAACTATTAAAAAATAGTTATTTTTATTAGTTTTTTTTGTCTAAAATTTGTGTTTTTGTGGTGATTATGAAAAATAAATTCAATGGTAAAAAAGTTCTGGTATATGGTATGGGGAAGAGTGGCTTTTCCTCTTGTAAACTACTTCATAGTCTAGGTGCATGCGTGAGTACGTATGATGATATAAATTATACCACATATGATAGTTTTTCTTTTGTTAAAGAGCCATTAAAATATAATTTCGATTATGTAATAGTCAGTCCTGGTGTCAAGGTAATTGGTAATAAAATCTTGGAAGAGTTCAAACTTAGAAGGGTTAAAATATTGTCTGAACTTGATCTGGGTTACTTGTTTTGTAATGGCAAAATTATAGCTGTTACGGGTACTAATGGGAAGACAACAACTTGCATGTTAATTGGAGATATGTTGCGACAAAAATATGAGGATGTAGTTGTATGTGGGAACATTGGTTTACCCTTGACTTCTGTTTGTAAAAATACTACAAAGAATTCCATAATAATTGTAGAAGTTAGTAGCTTTCAGTTAGAAGAGTCGAAAATATTTAAAGCAAATATTAGGGCGTTATTAAACATAACAATAGATCATATAGACAGACATGAGACTTTTGAAAACTATCGAAGTTGCAAGCTTAAAATTTTTAGGGGTAAGGGTAAAAATATCCTAAATCTTGATGATGAAGAGTGCAAGAGTATATTAGGCAAGGCAAAAAAAATATGGTTTTCTAAGTATCCTATAAATCATGGAGTGTATGTTTTAGGGGATAATATATATTACAAGAATAAAATTATAATTAGTACAGATGAGATTAGCCTATTAGGCGAAAAAAATTTAGAGAATGTTTTAGCAAGTGTTGCTATAGCTAAGTGCTTAAAAGTAAAAAATTCTGATATAGCACTTGCAATTCGCAACTTTCGTCCTGCAGGACATAGATGTGAATATATTGGATGTATACGAGGGGCAAAGTTTATTGATGATTCAAAAGCGACTAATATTTCTAGTACGGAAAACGCTTTATCGGCTTTTGAGCATAAAAATCTCATATTGTTACTTGGTGGTAAAAGCAAGGGATATGAGTTTAAAAATCTTATTCAAAAATGTCATAATGTGAAATGTGTATATTGTTTTGGACAAACGGGTCGAATTATCTATGACGAATGTTTAAAACAGAATGTTAATGCAAAGTTATTTGATACAATGAAAAGAGCGAGCATATATGCGAGAGATTGTGCGGACAAGGGAGAAATATATCTTTTATCCCCAGCATGTTCAAGCTTTGACGAATTTTCTTCGTATAGTGAAAGGGGTGACTCATTTAGAGAAATAGTTCAGGGTGATGCCTATGAAGATTCAAAAAATTAATTTATCAAAATCAGCCTTATTAGTAATCATTATCACAATTTTGCTTGCCTGTTTTGGGTGTCTCATGGTATATAGTGCTTCTATGTATCAAGCAAATTATAAGTATGGCGATAGTTGTTTTTTCCTAAAAAAGCAAATATTTGGGGTAATACTTGGTTTGTGTGGGTTAGTGTTTTTTGCTTTTTTTGATTATCATAAACTCTCCAAATTAAAGTGGGTGATTATGGGCGTGACATTCGTACTTTTGTTGTTAGTGTTTGTACCAGGCATTGGTGTTGAAAGTTACGGGGCTAAAAGATGGGTGCAACTATTTGGAATATCTATACAACCTTCAGAAATAGCCAAATTTGCTCTTGTTATTTTTATGGCAAGTTATTTAAGCGAAAATTATAACAATATAAAGTTATTTAAAACATTATTGCCAATGCTTATGGTTGCGGGGCTACTTTGTATTCTTGTAATTATTGAACCAAGTATGAGTGTAACTATGTGTATTGCTTTTGTTACTTTTTTTATGCTTATAGCAGGTGGAATGAGTAAAAAACATACACTTTTACTTTCTTGTGGTGCGGGGATATGTGTACCAGTACTTATTGCTATGGAGCCATATAGACTTAAAAGACTTTTCGCATTTCTTGACCCATGGGCAAGCCCGCTTAAAGAAGGCTATCAACTTATTCAGTCCTTGTATTCTCTTGGCGATGGGGGATTGTTTGGTGTTGGACTTTTTAATTCAAGACAAAAGTATATGTTTTTGCCTTTTGCAGAGTCAGATTTTATTTTTTCAATTATTGGAGAAGAACTTGGACTTGTGGGGGCGATAGCGCTATTATTAATTTATCTTTTATTAGGCATTTTTCTTATAAAGATCTCACTTTCTTCTAAAGACAGATTTGGCACTTTTTTATGTGTTGGTATTTGTCTTGTAATATTAGTGCAAACACTTTTAAATGTAGCTGTGGTTACTGGTTCAATACCACCAACAGGACTTCCATTGCCATTCATTTCTAGTGGCGGAACTTCTGTCGCAGTATTCATGGCTGCAATAGGAATTTCTATAAATGTTGAAAGGCAAAGTAGAAGATGTTGTGGGTAATACCTGCATAACACCTCAATATATATGTCAATTAAATATACTATATGCAGTGGTTTTATTACACTTTTTATTAAATTGTGAAATAATAGATAATATTAAAAGTATGCTAGCAAAAATTGAATAATAAAGGGTGTTTGGCAGAAGAAAACTATAAAAAATTAAAAATATAGATGAAAAAAAATAATATTTTGAACGTCTCTTATTAAATGCAATTAGAACAAAATCTTTATAAGTTTTGCTCTTTTCCTTTTTATATTTGTTGGTGATTTGTGGAAAACAATTTTGATATTTATATATTTTTTCATATGTTTCATATTGGTCAAGTAGAATGAATTCGATATCTAAGTTATTGCAAAATCGCACGCAGTCATTTTGATATTTACCACAAAGTATGACAATTTTATTGGCACTTTTTTGTTTAGTATAAATGTTCAAAATGTCATCGCAACTTAGAGGCGCTAATTTATTATGAATAAAAAAAAGTGTTTTTTTGTTATCAGTTGTTACATATATACAATTTTTTGATTTCTGTATGTTTAAATATGTTTTAGACAGAATATTTTTTATCTCTTCTTCAGGATGTGCATGTGTGCAAAGTGATAGGAATGTGTCTTCCGCTTTTTCTTTTTCTTCTTGTCGAAGTGATAGGTAAGAAGTTTTCTTTTTTAAGTAAATAAAACGAAGAATTTCAAAAATCGATACAATAAAAAATGAAAGTAATATGGCACTTACTAGATTATTTAAAATGTATTTTGCCCAAATAAATGACAATAAAAAAATCGAAAAAATTCGTAATAATGTTGAGAAAAGGTGAGTAACTTTTTGCATAAAAAATTATTGACATGTTTAAGTAAATTAACCATTTTTATTTGACTTATCTTTCTTTTTTATCTAAAATAGTTATGAGATAGTCTTTAAAGGAGACATCATGAAAATTTGTTTTGTTTGCTCAGGTAACACATGCCGATCTATCATGGCGGAACACATTGCAAAAAAAATACTCAAAGAGAGGAAAATTGATGGTATAACTATTCAGTCTAAAGGGCTTTATGCAAAGGGTGATAATATTTCCGATTATGCGAAACTTGCACTTTTTAATGTCTTTCAAATCAAGGCAAAAGATCGAAAAAGCATAAAGCTTAAAAGGGTTGATTCGAAAACTCTCTATATTTGTATGACACGGCAATTACAAAGGGCGATTACTGGTAACGTCAAAGTGTTAAGTTTTGCTGACGTAGGGCTGGAGATACCGGACCCATATGGACAAGAACTTTATGTCTATGAACAAACAGCAAGGTTGTTGTATGATGCTATTTTACGAATATTTAGCATTTTAATGCCAAACATATTTTAAAAGGAGAAAAAATGATTATTTTAGCCAGTGATCATAGAGGTTATGAACTCAAAGAGGGACTCAAAAAATTTTTTACCGAAGAAAATATTACAACGATAGACGTTGGTACGTATAGTAAAGATAGTGTGGATTATCCCGATTATGCAAAGGCTGGGGTAGACAAGGTTTTACAAGACGAAAGAAACGTAGGTATTTTTATTTGTGGGACGGGGAATGGCATGAGTATTGCATCAAACAGAAATACGAAAATTAGAGCTGCGATTTGTTATAATGAAGAAGGGGCAATGTTATCTAGAAAAGACAATGATGCAAACGTTTTAGTGTTGCCAGCAAATTTTGTAAAAAGGCGAAAAGCGATTAAGATAGTTAAAACATTTTTAACTACAAACTTTGAAGGTGGTAGGCATGCTAGAAGACTTAATAAAATTTCAGAGCAACACCATGGTTAATATAATGATTGTGACCGAAAAGATAGCCTTATTTAAGGATTTAATTAATACATTACGTAAGGAAAAGCAAATACAAATCATAGTAGGTCTTATTGGGGATGACACGACGATTAAAAATGTTAAAATTCAACATTTTAATAAAGAAGAGTCAGAGGATGATGTTATAAATAGTCTTAAAAAAAATTTGTTGCCAGGTAAAATTCTTTTATTAAGAAGACCAGTATCTTTGGAAGAACTAACACAACTTTTAAATAATACAAAGGAAATTGTATACTTAAAAGAAACAAGAAACAAATTTTTCACCTTTATTGAAAAATTATGGCAAAAAGTAGAATTGACATTGTTTAAATTCACAATTTATGAGGATTTTTCGGCAATTTGTTTTTCTGAACAACTCTATATGCTTGTTAAAAATATTAATCAATTTTCATCTCTATTTAAGATTGATAATCTTGTAGGTTACACTAAAGAAGCAATAGAAACTTCTAGTAAAAAAGTCAAGTTGAACGTTGATAAAAGTGAGCCGATTTCATATTTGTTGCTATATGCTGGCATAATACTTGATACTATATGTGTGGTGATATTATTGGGAGTACTTACCAATCTAAGTGCTATATTTATGGCATTGATATCGCTTGTGGCATTAATTGTGATAATGATTACTCTTTATGGAGTATGTAAAGAAGTCTTATATCTTAGAGTTGGTACTTTAAAAAAAATAGTCGATGGGAATAATGAAAAAAGGAGAATAAAATGAAAAAAATTAAAGTTGGAATTAACGGATTTGGTAGAATAGGCAGGCTTGCCATGCGGATAATTGCAGATAGAGACGATATGGTAGTAGTCGGTATAAATGACCCATTTATAACTGTGGACTATGCGAAATACTTATTCGAGTATGATTCAGTTCACAAAAGATTCAATGGAAAAGTTAAAGTAAAGGACAATTTGCTTATAATAAATGGGAAGAAAATTGAATTTTTTAGTGAAACAGATCCAGAAAATCTAAATTGGAAGGACGTAGACGTTGTCTTAGAATGTACTGGCAAATTCACCGATTTTGATAGTGCTAGCAAACACATAAGGGCAGGTGCAAATAAGGTTGTTGTTTCTGCGCCTGGCAAAAATATGCCTATGTTCGTAATGGGTGTTAATGAAAATAAATATCAAAGTGATATGAAAGTGGTTTCTAATGCCTCTTGTACTACAAATTGTCTTGCTCCACTTGCCAAAGTAATAAATGACGAGTTTGGAATTGTAGAGGGGCTTATGTCTACAATCCATTCCACAACAGCAACGCAACTGACTGTTGATGGAGTAAGCAAGAAGGATTGGCGAGGGGGAAGAAGTGCATCAGTAAATATCATTCCATCTTCAACTGGAGCTGCAAAAGCTGTTGGACAAGTCATTCCAGAGCTTTCAGGGAAACTAACAGGGATGAGCTTTAGAGTACCTACTGTCGATGCCTCTGTTGTAGATTTGACTTGCAAACTTGCTCGTCCGACGACCATGAATAAAATTGTAGATTCCATTAAAAAAGCAAGCAAGGGCTATATGAATGGCATTATAGATATTACAAATGAAGCTGTGGTATCTTCAGATTTTATTGGAGATCCTCATACTTGTATATTTGACGTTAATGCAAGTATAATGCTAAGTGATACATTTGTAAAACTTGTAGCTTGGTATGACAATGAATGGGGTTATTCATGTAAACTTGTTGACCTTGCAAATTACATTACAAGAAAATAATCTAATTATTTGGCAAAATTTAATTAATTTTAATATATTTATATAGGAGAAATCTATGGCACAAAAAAAACAAACTTCATATACCGATTCGAAAGGTGAAAAGTGGACATTTAAAAAAATATTCGATTTTCTTGCATATATTGGGCTATGCTTGATTGGATTTGCACTTTGTTTGTCATTTATTCCAGAAATAGCAACACCAATGCGTCAAATCGGATCTGCGATTGCTTACATCATTACAATAGTTGTAAGTTTCGGTTGGACAAAGAGGAAAAAACATATTGCATGGCTTGTGATTTGGATAGTATTTGCTGTGTTAGTCTTTGCAACATTTATAGCAACATTATTTGCATAAGAGTAAATTTGTGAATTTATTCATTTTGAATTTTTCATCTATTTGTATTAGAATGAATTCTAGTTTAACTAGTCAATTTGTTCTAATAGTTTGATGCTGTCATGAGATCATGACTAAATATGAATAGGTTCAGTTTTTAAAACATACTATTAGTTGTATGAGGTATGCACATAATACTACTACATGTTGATATTTGGTAAAAAACCTTCAAAAATAATGTTATCGCAATAATTTTTAATGCTATTCCATTTTTGTAATGAGCGAACTGTCCACGCTAAAAGCGGAATGTGGCGAAACTTTCGTACATATTTATTTGGTAGTTGCTCTACATTATATGAAATAAAATCTGGCTTTATAAAATGATTAAGAAACATGTGTTTTAAAATAAATTTGAGAAATTTGCTCATATTTTCGTTTTCAAAATAAGATGAGAGTTGCCCACAAGGTATTTGTGGGGCATTTTTTTTAATATACTTTATAATAAATGGGTTAAATGATTGTATAGCATGTGCACCATTATAATTTTTCAAAATATTTATAAGTTTATCTTCTAATATACCAATATTTTTATGGTTTTTTATTTCTATCAATATTCCAACCTTGCCATCAACAACGGATAAGACCTGTTCGAACGTAGGGATTTGTTGTGAGGTACTCGATAAACGCAATTTTTTTATATCTTCATATTTAAGAGATTGAATAAGATTGTCTTGTCCAGTAAGACGCAGAGTGTTTTCATCATGAAAAACAACAATTTCGCCAGTTGCAAGCATTTGCACATCAAGTTCGATATTATACCCACATTTAACAGCTTCAGTGAAAGCCATTAGTGAATTTTCGGGGATATTGTCATTATTCAAACCTCTGTGAGCTATTGGAGTTTTTAAAAGAAAACTTATCTTTGTATCCATGTATACCTCATTGAAAAGTTGTGTGTAGCTTTGTTTAATGGTAAATGCTCGTCATTAAGTAATGTATAACTATATTTAGCATTATTACATTATTATATCATAATTTTCAAAATTATTGTAAATATTCTGTTTATATGTTATATAAATCATAGCTTAGTCTTGATTTTCTTTAATATAGCTATTTATAATTTCAAAACATTCTTTTTGAGATAATGTTTTCTTATTTGAGGATTTGATTTGACGCTTCCTTTCAGTCAAGTTGGTCAATGCGTTTTTTAGACTTTGTGAAGCAGATTTAGTTGTCAACACTTTTAAACAATTACAGATTTTAATTTGATATTCTATTTTGGCAAGTTGTTCACTTTTATCTATTAATGAATTTTGAACTGAAGTTGAAATTAAATATTTCACATATTGAGTTGATAAATTATCAATATTTTCAAAAAAGTAATCCGCCTGATATGATGTTGAATTTTTTCGTAAATAATCACACTCAAAAGGCAAAAATGTTTCCATAAGGTTGTTATCTTTAACATATTCTAATAGATTTGGCAAAAGTAATGGTAAATCATTGTTAATAATTTTAACCAGTTTTTGCATGGAATTTTGGTTAACTATTAAGTCAAACACTATTTGGCGATTTTGACTACTCATATCAAAATTTGGCATCTTGTCAAATATTTTAGTAACAAACAGAGCAACATCATTACAATTTGCGAAATTTTTACTAGCTAAAATATCAAAAATTTCTTCAACATTTTCTATCATATCTTGACTTAATAGCCATTGTAATTTGTCATAATTTAACTCTTTAGCAAGGATTAAAATATATTCTTTAAAAGCACGAGCGTAATTATCACAGGTCATAAAATATCTTATAACCGCTTCTGGTAATTCTGTAATCCTTTTATCATGTTTCATAACATCAATCAGAACATTTTCATTATAAAAGACATTAAATGCCCTACCCATTTTTAACATTCCATATGTGCTTTCGGTTTGCCCCACATAAAGTTTAATTCTATTTTTATAAGCATTTTTTCGTAATTCTGTCAAATTGGAATTTCCTACTATTTCATAAAGTTTTATGAGATTGCTTGTAGACAATTTGTAATAATCAATTAAGTTTTCGATATCGGGTGAAGATTGTTGATCATAAGGTAGGTAAAATTCTTTGTAATCATAAGTAAGACCTGGGGTATTCAAACATATATTTAAAAATTTTCGAGTTTTTTTGATTTTTTGATCTTTTAAAATTGCAATTTTAAGTCCAGCACATAAGTTTTTAATTACTTCGGTATTGTTCATTAGTTTTAAGACTTTACTTCTAACTTTTAAATATTTTTTATTTAGATCACTTTGTGATGGGTTTGAATAAATTGTGTTTAAACATTTGGCAATTTCTTTTGATTTTTCATATTTTTCAGCATTGTGGATATCATTTTTTTGCATATAAATTCTCCTAAGAAGTTGTATTCTAGCAAATCATAAACTTTTTGTCAAGATTATAATAAAATATTTTTACAAAATGTCTTGATTTTGGTATAATATATGCCATGGATAGATTAAAATATATAAGAAATTTCTGCATAGTGGCACATATAGATCATGGGAAAAGCACTTTAGCAGATAGATTGATAGAGATGACAGGTACAGTTGCTGAGAGAGATATGCAAGACCAAATTTTAGATAGTATGGAACTGGAAAGAGAAAAGGGAATTACTATTAAATTAGCACCTAGCAGGTTAATCTATAAATTTGAAGATGAAGAATATATTTTAAATCTTATTGATACCCCTGGACATGTAGATTTTACCTATGAGGTATCTCGCTCGCTAATGGCGTGTGAAGGTGCTCTTTTGCTAGTGGATGCTACTCAGGGTGTGGAAGCACAAACGCTTGCAAATGCCTATCTTGCGATTGATAGTAATTTAGAGATAATTCCTATTATAAATAAGATTGATCTGCCTTCAGCAAACATTAAAGAAGTCAAGGATGAGATATTGGAATCATTAGGCATTGATGCGAGTGATTGTCCTTGCATTTCTGCAAAAAGTGGGGAGAATGTAGAGAGTGTTTTAAAGGCAATTATTCGTAATGTTCCGCCACCTCAAGGTGATGAAAATGCACCACTTAAATGCCTTATTTTTGACAGTCATTATGATAGTTACAAGGGGGTAATTTGTTTAATTCGTATTTTTGATGGAACCTTGAAGGTCAAGGATAGAATTAAATTAATGCAGTCTGGTGGTGAATATGAAATAACTGAAGTAGGGATTTTTAAACCACAGATGTATCCTTGTGAAATTTTACGAGCAGGCGATGTGGGGTATTTTGCTGGGGCTATTAAGACTATTCAAGATGTCCACGTAGGCGATACAGTCACAAGTGTTGATAATCCATGTTCTGTTCCACTTCCTGGTTATAAAGCAGTACAATCAGTAGTCTTTTGTGGAATTTTTCCTATGGATGGTAGTAAATATAATGACCTTAAGGAGGCTCTTGAAAAACTTAAACTATCTGATGCTAGTCTTGTTTATACACCTGAAACTTCAAAGGCTTTAGGTTTTGGCTTTAGGTGTGGTTTTTTGGGGCTTTTACATCATGAAATAATAATTGAACGTCTTGAAAGAGAGTATAATTTAGATGTTATAACCACTGCACCGAGCGTGTCTTATAATGTGTATAAAACAGATGGTCAAGTTGTTAAAGTAAGTAATCCATCAAATTTGCCTGAACCTGTAAGTATAGATCATATAGAAGAGCCTATTGCTGATGTAAATATTTATACACCACCAGAATATGTTGGTGCTGTAATGGAACTTGCTACGAATAAACGTGGAGAATATTTGAATTTGCAATATTTGGACAAAAGACGTGTACAGCTTAAGTATAAACTGCCACTTGGCGAAATTATTTATGATTTTTTCGATAAACTCAAGTCAAGTACAAAAGGTTATGCCAGTTTTGATTATGAGATTTCAGGATACAAGCAAGCTGATCTTGTAAAGGTTGATATATTGCTTAATGGTGATAAATGTGATGCCCTTTCGATGATAGTCCACAAGGATAAAGCATATAATCGTGGCAGAGCTATTACAGAAAAATTAAAAAAAATACTGCCACGTCAACTTTTTGAAGTACCCATTCAAGCAAGTATCGGCAGTAAAGTAATAGCACGTGAAACCCTTTCTGCTATGAGAAAAGATGTGTTAGCAAAATGTTATGGTGGAGATGTTACTCGAAAACGCAAATTATTGGAAAAGCAAAAGGAGGGGAAAAAGCGTATGAAACGTATAGGATCGGTCGAACTTCCAGCAGAAGCGTTCATGAGTATATTAAGGCTTGATGAAGAGTAATATAGCTGCCTTATATGTTCACATACCCTTTTGTAAACAAAGGTGTTTTTATTGTGATTTTTATTCAAATGTAAGTTCGAAAACAGATGATTATGTAAAGGCACTTATTTGTGAGATCAAAAAGCAACAACCATATAGACTAAAGACAATATATTTTGGTGGAGGAACGCCAAGCCTTTTATCGCAAGAAGAGTTTGAGCTTATTGCACAGGCGATATATGAAAAATTCGATCTATCACAACTTAAGGAGTGGACAATCGAGTGTAATCCCGAAAGTGTTTGTATCCAAAAATTAAAAACGTATAAAAAATGGGGAATAAACAGAATAAGCTTTGGTGTGCAGAGTTTTGATGATGATAAACTTAAAAAATTGGGTAGAATTACAACTTCGCTTCAAGTAGAACAAGCTATTAAGCAATCACGTGACATAGGCTTTGAAAATATTTCAGCAGACTTGCTTGTGGGGTTGGAGGGGCAAACTCTTGAACAGGTGCTAAGTGATGCGAGTAAATTAATTGACCTTGGTGTTAAACATATTTCTTGTTATATGCTCATGGTAGAAGAAAAAACTAAACTTTTTTCGATGGTTAAAAATGGAGAGTACTTACCAATTTGTGATGAAACTTGTACTGAAATTTTTGATAATCTTGTTAAATTTCTTAAAAGTAAAAATTTCAGTAGATATGAAGTTTCAAATTTTGCTCAAAGTGGGTATGAATGTTTGCATAATGAAACATATTGGAGACGAGAACCATATCTAGGCGTAGGGAGTGGGGCATGTTCATTTTATGAGAATAATAGAATTCTAAATACTAGAAATTTGTGTGAATATATAAAAGGGAATAATGAAAAAATTATAGACACCTTAAATAGTAATGAAGTTATTGAAGAGATAATTATGCTCGGAGCTAGAAGTAGGGTAGGAATTGATTTAAGGATGCTAAAAAAATACAATTATGACCTCGAAAAAAATATTAAATTCAAGGAATATTTAGATAAAAAAATTTTTAGTATTAAAAAAGATAGAGCAATTTTAAATCCTATGTACTATAATGTTTCAAATAAAATAATTTTAGATTTATTATAAAAAATTGCAAAAAATACTTGCAATATTCTTTTTTATGTGCTAAAATACAAATGTAAAGCAAAAATGGTTGACGAAATATAACGAGGCGATTATGGAACTTGAAAAGACTGTGAGATTATGTCAGCTTTATGACACATATAAAAATTTGCTCACAGATAAGACTATACAAATACTAGATGTGTACTTAAATTACAATTTAGGATTATCAGAAATAGCCGAGGAACTTAATATGACACGTCAAGCAGTTTTTGACTTTGTAAAAAAAGCCGAGAGAAAGCTTGAAAATTATGAGAGGAAACTAGGTTTTTTGAAAAAAAACACAATGGTAAAGAAAATTCTCTGTGAAATTTTAGAAACTAATACCATTGATAATGGGCTGAAAGTCGAGATTGAAAAATTGTTAGAGGAGGTTTAGTGGCACTATTTTCATCGTTGTCTGAGAAATTAAACCATATTTTCTCAAAACTTACTAGTAAAGGTAAACTAACCGAACTTGAAATCAAGGAAGCTATGCGTGAAGTCAGAATGGCACTTTTATCGGCAGATGTGAATTATATAGTTGCAAAAGATTTTGTTGCAAATGTTTCACAGAAAGCTGTTGGTGAGCAGGTGCTTAAAAGTTTGACACCAGGACAGCAAGTTATCAAAATCGTTAACGAAGAACTTGTTGCACTCATGTCTTCACAAAATCAAAAACTTGCCGTAGCTTCAAATCCTCCAACCATCATAATGATGTGTGGGTTGCAGGGGGCAGGTAAAACAACTATGTGTGCTAAACTTGGTTTTCATCTTAAAAAATCAGGCAAAAGACCACTTTTAGTTGCTTGCGACATTTATCGCCCTGCTGCCATAGAACAGTTACAAGTCGTAGGTGCTAAGGCTGGATGTGAGGTTTTTGAAAGAGGCAATTCAGATCCTAGAAAAACAGCAAAACAAGCTGTTGAACATGCTATTAAACAAGGATTTGACACTGTCATAATAGATACTGCTGGTCGATTGCATATTAATGAAGAGCTTATGAAAGAGCTTCAAGATATTAAATCAATCTTAAAGCCAACAGAAATTTTGCTTGTTGTAGATTCAATGACGGGTCAAGATGCAGTAAATGTAGCAAAAGCATTCAATGATGCTCTCGACATTACCGGGGTAATTCTCACGAAGCTTGACGGGGACACAAGAGGTGGTGCTGCACTTTCAATCAAAGCGGTTACAGGTAAGCCTATTAAATTCTCTGGCGTAGGTGAAAAAATTGGTGATTTAGAACCATTTTATCCTGATAGAATTGCAAATCGAATTTTAGGGATGGGAGATGTTCTTTCATTAATTGAGAAAGCACAAGAAGCGGTTAGTGAAGAAGAGATGAAGATTATGGAACAAAAGTTTCGTGAAAATTCATTTACCTTTGATGACTACCTTACTCAAGTGGAAAGTGTAAAAAAAATGGGCTCTTTGAAGGATATACTTTCTATGGTGCCTGGTATTGCAGGGAAAATTAAAAATCTTGATATTGATGAACATCAGCTAGAGATTAACAAGGCTATTATTCAATCGATGACTTTTCAAGAGCGAAAAGAACCTGAAATTATCAAAGCTTCACGTAGAAAGCGTATCGCTGAAGGATCGGGAACTACTATTCAACAAGTGAACGCTCTGATTAAAAACTTTGATAAGTCAAAGGAACTTATGAAACAAATGAAAAACAAAAAGAGATTTTTTTAAAATCAAAGAGTGTAAGTAGTGCGAGTCGTCACAAATGTGACAATTTAATGGTATAACCTTGAAAGTTCAAGTTTATATAAATTTACAAAAAGGAGAAAGAAAATGGCTGTAAAGATCAGACTTACTCGTTTAGGGGATAAGAAATCACCTTTTTACAGATTTGTCGTTGCAGATTCTCGTTCGCCAAGAGATGGCAAGTTTATTGACATCATAGGAACGTATAATCCACTTACTGATCCTGCTGAAGTTAAAATCGATGCAGAAAAAGCTACTAAATGGATTAAAAATGGTGCTCAACCAACTGACACTGCAAAGCGATTGTTAGTAAAGAGTGGCATAATTAGTGCAGATAACAAATAATCTTAGGAGCAAATATGGAAGAATTAGTTAGATTTCTTGTTTGCAGTTTAGTTTCAGATGTTGACGCTGTAAAAATAGAAAGAGAGGATGATGAACAAAGTGTCACTTTGCACGTAATTGTCGCAAGTAATGACTTAGGACGAGTCATAGGCAAGGGTGGAAAAGTTGCAACAAGTATCAGAAATATTGTGCATTCTATTTTTGGAAAAGAACGCAAAAAAATCTATGTGAAATTCGGAGAATAGTGTGGATATTTCTATCGGTAGAATAATCAAGCCGCAGGGTATTTTAGGGGAGGTTAAAGTGAAACCTTTCTGCGATATTTCTGCGGTTTGGTCGTATATTATAGGCAAAAAAATAAATGTTGACAATAGCCTTATGAAGGTTCGAGCATGCAAATATCGACAGGGGTTTTATTATATATTTTTTGATGGAGTTAATAATAGAAATGATGCTGAACTATTACGTGCAAAGTCCCTTATGCTTCGTAAAGACATTATAGATAGTCTTAAGGGTGATACACTAATTTATGAAGATTTAATTGGGTTAGAAGTGTATGATGAAAATGGATATTTTGTGGGACAAATAATGGATATCGAAAATTATGGTGCATGTGATATTTTTGTTATGCAACAAGACGGCAAGAAAATTCAAGTTCCTTTCGTCACTTCTATTTTTAAGATGAAAGACGGCAGATTATATGCTTTTAGGAAGGAGTTTGATGGTGCAAAAACAGACTATTAAAATTGATATTCTCACTCTATTTCCTGAAGCTTTTTCATATTTTAATACAAGTATTATAAAAAGAGCCAAGGACAAGGGGATTATTGATATCAACGTCATAAACATACGAGAGTTTTCTAAGGATAAGCACGGAAAATGTGATGACTATCCTTTTGGTGGTGGTGCAGGTATGGTGATGACGATTCAGCCTTTATATGATGCAATAAAGCATGTAAAAAAACGTAATAGCAAAATTCTTCTTACAAGTCCTAGTGGTAAAGTATTTACATCACAAAAAGCACAAACTCTTGCGACTGAATCGCACATTATCATTGTTTGTGGTCATTATGAAGGGGTTGATGCTAGAATAATGGAATTATTTGATATTGAAGAAATATCTCTTGGTGATTTTGTGTTAACTGGTGGAGAAATACCTGCAATGGCGATTGTAGACAGCCTTTCGAGATTTATAGAAGGGGTTATTGCTAAAGAGAGTTTGAATGAAGAAAGTTTTACAAATGGACTTTTAGAGTATCCACAATACACTCGCCCTGCAAAGTTTAAGGGGCATAATGTACCAGAGGTATTATTATCTGGGGATCATGAAAAAGTACGACAATTTAGATATGAGAAGTCACTTGAAAAAACAAATAAAATTCGCCCCGATTTATTAGGAGAAAAAAATGAAGATTAATTGGTTTCCTGGGCATATGCACAAGGCACTTTTGGACATTAAATCTAAAATGAATATTTGTGATGTCGTTATATATGTTTTAGATGCTAGAATTCCGATTTCTTCATTTAATCCTAAACTTGATGAAATTGCAAAAGACAAGAAAATTTTGTACATCCTCAACAAGTCGGATCTTGCGGACGACAGAAAAACGGCTTTGGCTGAACAGAAATTAGCCGAACATGACAAAAAAGTGTTAAAACTTGTAAGTACTAAATCAATAGTAGAAAAAGAGATTGTTGCGTCAATTATGTCTTTATGTGGTGAAAAGATAAGAAAATACAAAGCTAAGGGCGTAGTCGCTAACATTAGGGCTATTGTGATTGGCATTCCAAATAGTGGGAAGAGTACTATTGTCAACAATTTGTGCAGAAAAGTCAAGGTGGAAGTAGGTGATAGAGCAGGAGTGACTAAACAAGGCAAATGGTTAAAAGTTAATTCAATGATTGAAATTTATGATACTCCCGGGACATTATATCCAAATCTTGAGGATCAAAGGATTGCTAAAAAACTTGCCATTGTAGGCAGTATAAAAGATGATATACTAGATGAAGTTTTTCTTGCTAATGAACTTATTCATATATTGCAGTCTTCGTATCAAGAGTTATTTAATACTCGCTACACAGGATGTATGTGCCTTGATGATATAGCTAGGTTGCGAGGCTATAAAGTTGCTGGCGGGGGGCTAGATCTTGAACGTACAGCAAGTGCAGTTTTGGATGATTTTAGAAAGGGACGTATAGGGAAGATTACTTTAGATTATGAAAATGTTTAACAAGATAAAAGGTGATATTGGCGAAGAGAAAGCAGTTAAGTATTTAAAAAAACAGGGATACAAGATTATCACTAGGAATTATAATTGCGGATTTGCTGAGATAGATATTGTTGCCACTAAAAAAAGATTTATTATCGCCGTGGAGGTTAAAGCTAGGACAACGGATGAATTTGGAATGCCTTTTCAGGCTGTTGATGAACGTAAACAAAGAAAAATTCAATCTGCATTAGAATGGTTTGTGCAAAGAAATCCTAAATATAAAGAATATGATTTTCAATTTGATATCGTATCAATTTTAGGCGATGAATTAGAACATATTGAAAACGCATTTTAATAGATGTAAGCACAAAATTTTGTATATATTATACTAATAACACAACGATATGTGCTCATATTACTTTATATGGTCTTATATTTGCACCATATGTATTAATCTATTGAGTTTTATTAATTGTATTTGTGATACACGGGGAATAGTTGTAAGAAGATTAAAAAAAATTAGAATTTGTCTTGACAATACGCTAGAAAATATGTTAAAATAACAAAGACTTCGGGTGCTCCGCTGTTACATAATAAGGTGGCATGAACACCATGTCGAAAATCTGAAAAAAGGAGATAAGTCATGAATATTATAGATGTAATTGAAAAAGAGAATATGAAATCAAATATTGAAAATTTCAAGGTTGGGGATACTGTTAAAGTTCATCAGAAAATTGCTGAAGGAGACAAGGAAAGAATTCAGATATTTGAAGGCCTTGTAATTGCTAGAAAAAATGGCGGAATTCGTGAAACTTTTACTGTTAGAAAGATATCCTATGGCGTAGGTGTAGAAAAAACTTTTCCAGTTCATTCGCCAAAAATCGCAAAGATTGAAGTTGTGAAATCTGGTAATCCAAGAAGAGCAAAGTTATATTATATGAGAAATCTCACTGGTAAAGCAGCTACAAAAGTAAAGACTATTGAAAATAAATAAAAGTCATGCTATGTAAAAAGCATGATTTTTTTATTATATTTTTTACGTTATAGTTCAAAAATAAAAAAACGCAAATTGTTATAATGGTGTTAACTATTTTTAGTACATATTGTATATATTATGTGCATAACACCACAAAATAACCTAAACATAACTTTGCATTGCTAAACGTGATAAATTATTTAAAACAATTTTGTTTTATTTATTGATTTATTTTACTACATTACAAAACGGCGAGTTGTTTTTAAGATTTAGTTTTACACGAAGTCACAGCTTGTAATAAGATATGAAAGTTACAATATTTTAAAATTTAACAATAATTGACTATGTAAAATATGGCATGGTAAATTTTGCTAAATTCAGATTACTATATGCAGACAATAAAAAAAGTTTGCCTTATTTATACTATTGTCATAAAAAAACTTCCTATGCTTATGGGCATGGAAGAAGAATAAGATATTATAGTACGTTTAATTATTTTTGTTTTTTATTTTTATTGTTTTCTTGTTTTGGAACTTCTTTATCTGCCTGTTTTTGAGCGTTTTGCATTTCTTGCTTAACCATTTCAACCTCTTTGATAATTGCTTTTTCGCCCTTTCTTACAAGTTCTTTTGTGCCACCACTATATCTATATAGTAGCACTCCCGTAACTAGTCCAGCACCAAAACCAATAAGCATATATATTTCTTTCATAAAAGATTATCCTCCTGTTATTAGTTTGTCCAAACTTCAAAAAAATATTTACAAAATTTGATATTGATTTTCTTTTATAAAATGTGCTAACTTTAAAACATTTAAAGTTATATGTTTAAGTAAAAATCGTGTAAATAGATGAATTAGTGCTTTGCCATTGTTTGTTGATTTATCTTATAATCATTCTATTAATTTGATGTCTGCTCCAAGAGTGCGTAGTTTTTCTACCATATTTTCATAGCCCCGACTGAGAAATTCTATTCCATGAACTGTTGTATAACCTTCGGCGACTAGCCCAGCAAGTATCAAACTAGCGGTTGCTCTAAGGTCTGTGCCATATACTTCAGCACCATAGAGTTTAGGTTTTCCATTGACTATTGCCACATTTTTGTAAATACTTATGTCAGCATCCATTTTACATAGTTCCATAGCGACTTTAAATCGGTTTTCGAAGATATTTTCTATAATCATGCACGATCCATTACTTATACTTTGCATAGAGAGAAATAATGATTGTAAATCGGTAGAAAGTTGAGGGTAAGGTGCAGTTTCTAGTTTTTTTAGACTTATAAGTCTTTGAGTGGAACATACAATAGCTGAGTTTTCATATTCAAATATTTTAACGCCAGCTTCACGTAGTTTAGACACGAGAAATATATTATCTTCACTTTTAAAATTTTCTATTTCTATTTCTCCACCGCACATGCTACAAGCAATCATATACGTTCCTGCGACAATCCTATCTGGAATTGGGCAATAAGTACCTCCATGCAGTTTTTCAACTCCTATAACTTCAATTTTGTCAGTTCCTGCTCCAGAGATTTTAGCACCTAAGCTGTTTAAAAAATTTGCAAGATCCACAACTTCTGGTTCTTTTGCTACATTTAAAAGTATAGTTTTACCTTCCAAAAAGACACTTGCCATAATTAAATTTTCTGTAGCACCAACAGAAGCAAAATCTAATAATACAATACCTGAATGTATGTTTCTAGCATCGCAATAGATATAACCATGTTTTTCGATTATTTTTACGCCTAAAATCTTTAATCCTTTAATATGTAAATCTATGGGTCTTGTTCCAATATCACATCCACCAGGTCGAGGTATTTTTGCTATCTTTGACTTAGAAATAATAGCACCTAAAAGGAAAATTGATGAACGAAGTTTGCTTGCAAGGGAAGGATCTATACATGTTTTTTTAAGATTTTCGCAAAAAATTTCGATTTTTTTATCATTTTTTTCAATATTTACGCCTAAATCTTTCAAAATTTCACTTAAATAAAAAATATCTGAAATGTCTGGTGGCGATTTTAAACAGACTTTTTCACTTGCTAGGATACTTGCGCACATGATTGGTAAGAAAGCATTTTTTGCTTGTTCAATTTTAATCTTACCATAAAGCTTGTTTCTGCCATTTATTAAAATTTTTGACATGTTTCTCCTTTTGTTTTGTAATATTGAAATTATTTGCTATAATGACCTTATGAAGAAGGCAAAATTGATAATATTGTTAAGTATTTTCATTTTCATAATCGGTGTAATACTGATTTTAATGTGGACAGTCTTTGCCCTCTCTTCTGTTAGTGTAGATTTTCGTTATGCTGTAGATGATAGTGAAACTTTGCAAACTGAAATTATAAATTCAGCAGAATTTGACTATGGGCAAAGTGTTTTTTTTGCATCAAAAAGTAAGTATATAGCCAAAATTGAAAGTACTTTTGCAGATATAAAAGTGATCAATATTGAAACTATATTTCCTAATAGTTTTGTAATTCATGTTGCAAAGCGTGTGGCTTATTATAGTTTACAGGTGGGAGATGAATTTTACTCACTAGATAATGATTTTAAAGTTTTATCCAAAAGTAGTGAAAACGATGAAAGTCTTATTGCGTTAGACATTTCTTTATATGAAAATTCCACGATTAATGTGTGTGACTTTCTAAGTTTAGATAATGACTATTATGTTCTTTATAGTACATTGCTTGCAAGTAATGTAACATTAAGTATGCAACTTGCTACTTTTTCAAAAGTCAAAATTGAAAATGAAAATATCAATCTTTTCCTACGTTCTGGGCAACAATTCTATATAGAAAACATGACTTATTATCTCAGGCAAAAATTAGAAAGAGCATATCTTGTACAAAGCGAACTTTATGATGATTTGATTGAAGAAGATGGTGTTTATGGCAAGTACATAACTACTACGATTGATTCAAGTGGTAACGGAGTTGATGAATTTTTCAGTATTGATGACTTGAACACATGTAAAATTTCAATTCTTGATCATCCTGACAAAAATAAAAAAATATATGCTACGGTCAGTAAAAGTTAAAAAATCGCATTTTTATTTGACAAATAGTGAATTTATATGATAAAAATTTTCTATAAGTTATGAGGTGAGTATGCGAAAGAGTGTTTGTGTTATTGAAGTTGGATCTTCGTCTTTGCGAGGTTTGATTACCAGCTATGGATCATGTGGCAACTTTATCACAGAGGCAGAATCTAGCAATGAATATGAAGGATATATGGAGGGAGAGTTTATCGAACCTTTCAAGCTTAATGACCATTTTTGTGATTTACTTCTAAAACTTGAAACTTTAAGCGGAGAAAAAATTAGAAAAGTATATGTGAGCGTTCCTGCTGAGTTTAGTGCTGTGCAAATACATGAACTAACAAAAGTTTTTAAACATAAACATAAGATCAACCAAATTGATATTAATACATTTTATACAGAAATGTATGAAAAATTTAATGATAACGACATGGAGATAGTGGGTATTTCTGCGAGTGAATATATTTTAGATGAAGATAGGGTTCTTTTCACACCCTTAGACCAAAAAGCTCAAAAAGTAACAGCAGATTATTGTGTTGTAACGGCAGATAGAAATTATATCAGACTACTAAACAATATCATTGAAGGTTATGGTGTTGAAGAAGTTGAGTACATTTCTGAGACGTTATGTAAATCACTATTTGTCATTCCAGAACATGCTAGAGCCAAAAATATATGCTTGCTTGTGGATATTGGAGCTTTATCATCAAGTATAGCTTTTGTGCATGGCAACGGGATTATGGCTCTTACGTCATTTTCGCTTGGAGGAAATCATATAACAAATGACCTTTGTGAAGCTTTCGAAATTGAATATAATGATGCTGAAACTTTAAAAAGACAGCTCGTCGTTTCACTTCAAGCTCTTCCGTCTGACAAGTACGAGCTTATTACGTTTGGAGGGAGGATAGTGAAAATACCTAGTTTGGCAGTCAATGAAGTTGCCGGGTATAAAATAGCAACTATTGCAGACGTGATCAAACAATGTGTGAGAGAGAATGGGCTTGAGCTTACAGGGGTTGACATATACTTAACAGGCAAGGGGCTTACAGGTATTGAAGGTGCAAAAAATTATTTAGTAAATCTTTTAAATAAAGAAGTCAAACTGGGTATACCAAATAAACCATACATAGACAAGATAGAATGTGCTACACTATATAGTTTAGCAAATTATGTGTTAAAGAATTAAAAAACGTATATAAAACTTCAAAAATTACGAAATTTTGTTGCAAAAAATAAAAAAAATATTGTAGAATGATTAAAAGTAGGTGAGAATATGGAAAGTTATTTTAATAATTCAAATCAAGCAAATACTACAAAGCCTTACTCGACAAATGTCAAGATTAAAGTTGTTGGAGTTGGCGGAGGTGGAAATAATGCAGTTGGAAGGATGATTGAAGCTAACGTTAATTCAGCGGAATTTATTGCAATTAACACTGATAAACAAATGCTTCTTGTTTCTAAAGCACCAAAAAGGCTTCAAATAGGGGAAAAACTTACTCAAGGACTTGGAGCAGGAGCTAAACCTGATGTGGGGAAGAAATCGGCAGAGGAAAGTAGAAACTCAATTAAAGAAGTGCTTAAAGATACAAACCTTGTATTCATTACCGCAGGTATGGGTGGAGGTACAGGGACTGGTGCATCACCAGTTGTTGCACAAATAGCAAAAGAGATGGGAATTTTGACTGTGGGCGTTGTAACTAAACCATTCGCTTTTGAAGGACCAGTTAGAGCTCATCAGGCAGAGGAAGGTATTAAAGAGTTGCGAAAGTATGTTGATACTATCGTAATCATTCCGAATGAAAAACTTTTACAAGTCGTTCCAAAGGATACTACTTTTGTTGAGGCTTTTAGATATGCTGATGATGTACTTCGTCAATGTATACAGGGAATTTCAGATTTGATTGCAAATGAAGGGCTTATTAATCGTGACTTTGCAGATGTGCAAACTGTTATGCAAAATAAAGGCCTCGCTCATATGGGGATTGGGCGTGGTAAAGGTGAAAACAAGGTGTTAGATGCGGTGCATCAAGCTATTGCCTCACCTCTTTTAGAGACAAATATTGATGGGGCAACTGGTGTTATTTTAAATGTCAAGGGCGGACTTGATATGTCACTTAAAGAGGTAAATGATGCAGCAAGTATGGTGCAAGGTGTTATAGATCCTAATTGTATATTTATATTTGGTGCTGCAATTAGCCCTGAGATGAAAGATGAAATTGAAATTACTATCATAGCAACTGGATTTGTGACTCCTGAAGAAAAACAAGCTAATGAATATATGAAACTTGAACAAGAGAGACAAGAAAATACAAAACTGGAAGCAGAAGATTCTCAAAAATTTAATCCTTTTGAATTGTATGAAAAACAAGAAGAACCACAAGATGATATTGTTAAACTTGAGAAAGAGGAAAATACAAAAACTTCTAGAGTGAATGTTTCCTCAGTACCACCATGGGTTGAAAAACTAAGAAAGAAAAAACAAAGGTAAGCATTTGCTTATCTTTTTTTATATAATGTATCTGTTATGTGCATAATACTACTATATATTGTGTCTATTTAATACTTTTATAAATATATGATAATTTTCCAGACTCTAGTGATGAAGATTGAAATTGTATTAGATAATCACTATTATTGAGTTTATTTTTAATTTCTAAATCCGAAAGACTTTTATGCAATTTCTTTATATAAAGGTCTTTAAGTCTTTTAGCAACACCATTTGCCGATTTAAAACATTCAAAATGTAACTCTTTTTCAATCAAATCTGCAATTAGTTCATAGTGCGTGCATCCTAAAATGATGCCTTTCTTTTCAAAACAAATTTTAGTCAAATTATTTTTTATATAGGCTTTTAAATAATTCATGTTGTCAATATTATCCTCGATAACCTTAGCGAAATCTGATAAGGCTACCACAAATATGTTTTTTTCTTTTGCATAATTAACAACTCGACTATGTTGTATAGTGTTTTGCGTGGCAATGAGTATAAGTTCGTCACAACTATATTTTGTTAAAGCTGGTTTAACGGCGGGTTCTGTACCAATAAAAGTCACGTCTGTAAATGTCTTTCTTAAATCCTTTATAGCTACACTAGTAAGGGTATTGCAAGCGATTATCACATATTCAAATGGGAAATAAGATTGTATATCTTTTAGATTTGAAGTAGTAATTTCTAAAAGTTTTTTTTCGTCTTTTTCGCCATATGGAAGATTTAATGTGTCTGCAAAGTAAAGATAATTAAAATAAGGACATAATTTTACACATTCATGTAGTATACAAAGTCCACCTATTCCACTATCAAGTACTAGTACTTTCTTCATAATTCTCCTAATAGTCTAAAGAAAGAGTCAGATTTCTGTAAATATCCAACAATTCTGTATATCTATATTTTATGAGAGAAGAAAAAGTTTGTGTGCTATCTATTTTTTTATTATTACATAAATTAGTTAAACATGTTTTTGCATTGTTTAAACTTTTTGATAGTGATAAAATGGAACTTTTATAATTTTCTCCCAAAAGACTTGTAAAATTTTGTAGGTTATTCGAAAAAGAAGTAAGAACATCATTACATGAAAGTCTTGCTGAGGTTTCAGATATAACGTTTGTGTCCAAACTGATCACAATATCATATAAACTTTCGTAAGCTTTGTAAAAAGAGCACAGACATGATTCTAGTACGTTTTTTTCCTCATTTGAATAATCTCCGCTAAGTAATACGCTAGCAAAGGTTATTTCCAAAATCTCCGTTATAGTGCCATTTGAACTGAGATTATTTTTGACTAAATTTGCATCATTGCCGTTTTTGTAACCGCTTGCGATCACATAATATAGCCCATTATATTCTAATGTGTATCCGCCTATATTTTGATAATACATATTTCTTGCACATTCTTGGGCGTCAGATTGATTTGAGAATTTGTCAAAACTTAAAAAGTATATAGTAAACTCATTATTTTTTATGGTATTAGCAGAAATTATAGTGCTTTTAATGAGTAATGAAGATAGCAAATTAGCAAATGAAAACGTAAGTATTGTCATAATTGCACAGATACATATAAAAGCAATTTGTCCCATAGATGTTTTTGTTTTTGTCATATTTTATTGACCTTTTACTAAGAGTATGATAAATATGAATATGACAAAATGTGAGATTTTAGAAGAAAAAACGCAATTTGTCTGTCAATATGTTGGACATAAAATAAAATATGAGGTATAATATATATCGTAAAAGGAGTAAACATATGAAAATTAAACCTTTATTTGATCGAGTCGTTTTAGAAGTCGAAGAATCTGAACGTGAAACAGAAAGTGGAATTGTCTTGCCAAAAGCATCACAGGATAAGTCACAAGTTGGCAAAGTTATCAGTGTTGGTGAAGGTGGAACAATCGATGGCAAAGAAGAAAAGATGTACGTGAAAGTTGGAGACAAAGTATTGTTTTCGAAGTATGCAGGTACTGAAATTGAACTAAATAAACAGAAGTATCTAATATTAAGACAAACTGATATTTTGGGAATTTTGGAATAGGAGGAAAATTATGGCAAAAAAAATATTGCAAGGTATTGAAGCGAGGAAAGCACTCGAAAACGGAGTAAACGCTCTTGCGAGCGTGGTAAAAATAACTCTTGGACCTAAGGGAAGAAATGTTGTTCTTTCTAAAAATTTTTCATCACCTTTAATTACAAACGATGGTGTAACCATTGCAAAAGAAATTGAATTGGATGATCCTTTTGAAAATGTGGGGGCGGAACTTGTTAAAGAAGTTTCCGTGCGAACTAATGATGTTGCTGGTGATGGCACTACCACGGCTTGTGTGCTTGCACAAGCAATTATTCATGAAGGTAATAAAAACACTACAGCAGGAGCGAATCCTATTATTATAAAAAATGGTATATTTAAGGCTGTGGATGTCGTGTGCGAACAGCTTAAAGGCATGAGTAAACCTATAAAAGATTCTAATGACTATATGCAAGTTGCAACAATATCTGCTGGGGATGAAAAAATAGGACAACTAATTGCAGATGCTATGGATAAAGTTGGTAAAGATGGTATTATAACTGTAGAAGAAGGGAAGACAATGCAAACCGAACTTGTACTAGCTCAAGGAATGGAATATGATAGGGGTTATTTGTCACCATATATGTCTACAGATATGGAAAAGATGACGGCTGAACTTGATAATCCATATATATTAATCACAGACAAAAAGATTTCAGTATTTGCTGACTTATTACCAGTTTTAGAGCAGATTGTAAAAATTGGTTCGAAGCTTCTTGTTATAGCTGATGATATAGAAGGTGAAGCACTTTCTTCATTAATACTTAATAAGCTTCGTGGTTCAATTTCAGTTGTTGCAACAAAGGCTCCAAGTTTTGGGGATAAACGAAAGGCTATACTAGAAGACATAGCAATTCTTACAGGCGGAAAGGTCATCTCTTCTGAACTTGGATATGACCTAAAAACTATAACACTTGACGACCTTGGAAGAGCGACTACAGTGAAAGTTGATAAGGATAAGACTACGATTGTTGAGGGTGCTGGTGATAAAGTAGAGATTAAAAAACGTATTTCGCAAGTACGAAGTCAACTTGCAACTGCTGGCAATGACTATGAAAAGGAAAAATTGTCTGAAAGACTTGCTAAACTTGCGGGTGGTGTAGCAGTTATTAGAGTAGGCTCTGCAACTGAGGTCGAGATGAAAGAGAAAAAACTCCGAATTGAGGACGCTCTTTCCGCTACAAAAGCAGCAAGTGAAGAGGGGATTGTAGCAGGTGGTGGAGTGGCCTTGATTAAGACATTGCCGGAACTTGAGAAACTTATTTCTTCTTTATCAGGAGATGAAAAAACAGGTGCTGAGATTATATCTCGTGCAATAAAAGAACCTCTTTACCAGATAGCTAGCAATGCTGGAGTGGATGGTGGTGTTGTAATCGCTAAAATTATGGAGCATATTACAGATAATGCCTATGGATTTGATGCACTTTTAAATGAATTTGGAGATATGTTTGAAAAGGGGATTGTTGATCCAACAAAAGTTACACGTTCTGCACTTTTAAATGCAGCATCAGTTTCGGCTACATTTTTGACAACAGAGAGCGTTGTAGTAGAAATCCCTGAGAAACAAACGCCAGTGCAACCTGAATAGTGAAAACATCAGTTTATAATTGAAAAATATGTGGTGAAATAGTCAATCGGACAATGGGAAGAATGTATGATAACTTATTTTCGCCCGTTTCTTAATTGATTTTACACTTGTATTAATATTAACATGTTTAAAAGATGGGAATTTTTGGTATAACTAACATAAAGTCTATGCTAAAATCTAGTAATTTAAGTAGCATAAAACAAAGAAAACACCAAATAAATGAGATGTTTTCTTTTTTTTATGCTTGCATTTTTGACTATCTTTAAAATGAATACTTATGCTACATCAAGGCTATAGTAGGATAACTTATTTTAAAACTATTAAACTCTTATCTAATGTGCGTGCTTCAAAAAAAGTGGGAATATTTATAAATTGATATAAAATCAAAATTTTGTTTTAAGATATAATAAATGAAAAACAAAAAATGTATCATAAAGACACATTTTTATGCTACTTAAATTACTAGATTTTAGCATAGGGTTTTATGACATATAATTGTATGAAAAATAAAACTTAATCTATTGTGCTTAAATTCGCAATTCCATAAGCTATTTGAAGCATTCGAGGGTCTGTTTGGACTGGTGCAAGTTGAATTAGTTTTGTATCATTTTCTATAGTGCACATACCCATACTCCACCCGCATTGTATCATTCGAGCATCGTAAGAAACAAGCATAGGGGCAGTTTCCCATGGTCCTTGTCCAAGATTATAATTTACTAAAAGATTTCCATGTTCACGATATCCCATCTTGTCACCATCTCTATGTGCACTTAGAATTATTGTGCCATTTTTTCCACCCTGTGGAACCCAAATACAATATGGCATACTTCCAAGGTATTGACCATCACTTGTTTCTGCTCTTATACCCATATCCGAAGGGTCGCCAAAATCCACACCATCGTCCGATATTTTAAAATAAATATCGCAACAAGGTAAACCTACTATCTCATAGCACATGAAATATTTGCCATTAGGAAGTTTTGTTACTATTGGCATGCCAGGGCGAAGGTCACCATTTGGAACTTTTGCTACAAAAATTTGGTCATTCCAAGTCTTTCCTCCATCATTACTAGTTACAAGAGCAAGCGTTTGATTAAATTTTCTATCTGTATGAGGACGTTCATCTGTAAACGCAATCGTAATTTGATTATACTTATTGATATAAATGAATGGTTCCCAAACAGGACCTAACTCTTTGAAGTTTTGCTCTATTGGTCTTCCGCCATAAGCAAAACTAGATCGATATGTCCAGGTCTTGCCATGGTCAGTGCTCACATAGAGTTGTAGTTCAGTGGACTTGAACGAAAGGGGGACTGAATTACCAGTAAATAGGAGGGTGCCAGCTTTTAAATCACCACAATTTATTGGTAACTCAAATAGATCGGGTTGAAAACGAATACCATATCCATTTTTGCTATCTGAAACTTCACTATAATACTCCCAAGTTTTACCATGATCATAACTTGCATAAATTAGAGAAACAGGAGGTTCTTTTTTTGTGTAATGGTCGAATGTAGCAAGAAGTACCCCATTCATATTACCACTATGATGAAGTTCGACCACTCTTGGGTATAGTACTCCGCCTCCATTATCATAAACTTCTTCTTTTTTTGGAGTAAAAACGACTCCGCCAAAATCTTTTTCTATTCGTATTGCCATATCAATTCTCCTTGCAAGTATTTTAACAAATTTGAAAAACTCTTGTCAATCAAATAATACATAAAAGATAGCTTTAAGATAAGTTATTGTTTCTCATTTAATGGGCATGCTTGCATCATGTCATGATATCTTATTAAAATAATTTCTAAGTAATTTATAAAAAAGAATGTGATTTTTAATTTATTTTTCGCTTAAAATTATTTATTTTGCAGATAATAAATAAAATAAATTTTTGGAGGATTTATGGCGACTATTAAGGGTGCAATTAGTTTTGGATTAGTTTATATTCCTGTATCTTTAAGTCTATCCATTAAAGACAACGACATAGGATTTAATATGATAGATAAAAAGACTATGACAAGAATTAAATACAAGAAGACCTGTGTGGATTGTGGAAACAGAGAAGTTAAAAATGAGGATATAGTAAAAGGGTATCAATATGAAAAAGATAAATACGTAATTTTTACCGATGAAGATTTTGAAAAACTCAAAACTGCTAAGGATAAAAACATTGTAATTGAAGAATTTGTAAGTCTAGACGAAGTTGACCCTATATATTTTGATAGGTGCTATTACGTATCGCCGATTGGAGCGGAAAAGGCATTTAATGTTTTGTTAATGGCAATGGAAAAACAAAATAAGGCTGGAATTGCAAAAACAATTATAGGTACAAAAGAAACGCTTATATTAATCCGTGTAAAAAATAGTGTAATGCTAATAAATACCTTATATTTTAGTGAGGAAATACAGAAAGTACCAGAGGTCAAGAAAACTAAAGTTGAAAAAAAGGAGCTAGAACTTGCAATTAACTTAATAGAACAGATGAGTTCAATTTTTAAGCCTGAAAAATATAAAGATGAATATAATCAAAAGATTAAAAAAGCTATAAAACGAAAAATTGCTGGAAATGAGATTGTGCAATCCAAAGAACAACATGAACCAGTTAAAATTATAAATCTAATGGAAGCATTACAAAAAAGTTTAAATACAGAGTCACCAAAGAGGAAAGTGAGATAGTATGAAATTAGAAAAATATAATAAAAAGCGTGACTTTTCTAAAACAAAAGAACCAAAGGGGAAAATAAATAGTAGTAAGCAATCACGATTTGTTATTCAATATCATAAGGCTCAAACTAAACATTATGACTTTAGGTTAGAATATGAGGGAGTCCTTTTAAGTTGGGCAGTTCCAAAAGGACTTTCAAGCAATCCAAAGGATAAACGTCTTGCAGTTATGGTGGAAGATCATCCAGTCGATTACATGAGTTTTGAAGGCGTCATTCCAAAAGGTAATTACGGGGCAGGAATTGTTGAAATATTTGACTTCGGTACATACATTCCTTGTAATGACTTCAAAAGTGGACTTAAAAAAGGGCATATAAAATTTGTGCTAAGTGGTAGTAAATATCAAGGGGGTTGGTCTCTTACAAAAATAGATGAAAAAAATTGGCTTATAGTTAAACTTGATGATCAATTTACTTCTACTATAGATATAAGTTTAAAAAACAGACAAAAGAAAGATAAACTTCCTTTTCACTCATGTTCAGTCATGCTCGCTACATTGTCAGATAAAGTACCAAGGGGCGATGAGTGGTTATTTGAGATTAAGTATGATGGTTATAGAACACTTTCTTTTATAGAAAATGGTAATGTTAAACTAATAAGTCGCAATGGCAGAAATTTTACGAAAAAATTTGTAACACTTGCACATTCTTTAAGTTCATTTAAACAAAATTGTGTGCTTGATGGAGAAATTGTTGCTTTTAACGATAAAGGTATAAGTGATTTTGGACTTTTGCAAGCTCGTATAAAAAATGGAGGTGAGCTTTTTTATGTAGTTTTTGATTTACTTGCTTTAGAAAAGAAAGATTTAAGAACTCAAAAATTAGTTGAACGTAGAAATCTTTTAAATATAGTTTTAACAAATCCTCCTTTAGGAATCGTTTTAAGCAGTGGGGTCATAGCACAGGGAGATGAATGTTTTTCTCTCGCTAAAAAAATTGGATTTGAGGGGATAGTCGCTAAGAATATAAATTCGCCATATCGTGGGGCAAGAAGTGAGGATTGGATTAAAGTAAAATGTTATAAGCGACAAGAATTTGTGGTCATTGGTTATACTCTTAGTGGTAATAATCTATCTGCTATTTTGCTCGGCTATTATGATGGTAAAGAACTTGTATATGTTGGAAAGGCAGGGACTGGCTTTACAAATGATGAAAGAAAAGTTTTAAGTAAAAATTTCCAAAATCTTATAACATCCGAAAAATATATAAAAGTTCCTGGCAAAGGGGTAAAATTAATCAAGCCAAAGTTAGTTGCTGAAATTCAGTTTGCTGAAATTACAAGGGATGGGATTTTAAGGCAAGCAAGTTTTAAGGGGCTAAGATTTGATAAAAAACCTACTGAAATTAAACTGGAGGTATGAATGGAAAAGTATATAAATGATGTATTAATAACAAATCCTGACAAGGTAATTTTCTCTAAAGGTAAAATCACAAAGTTTGATATAGCTGATTATTATAATACTATTGGTGAAAAAATACTCCCCTTTTTAAATAATCGACTATTAAGTGTTATTAGGTGTTATAGTGATATTAATAGTGGAACTTTTTTTAAGAAACATCCTACTGTAAAAAAGAGTGGCATTGTTGAAATTTTTAAGAATAAAAATGAGGAATATTTTTACATAAAGAATAAAAAACAACTAATATTTCAAGTGCAAATGGGGACGTTAGAATTCCACATATGGGGTAGCTGTGTGCCTGATATTGACGTTCCAAATATGATGGTTTTTGATCTTGACCCTGCTGAAGATGTTGCTCTTTCGAAATTAAGAAGAGGAGTACTTGCTATAAAAGAAATTTTAGACGATTTAGGGCTTATAAGTCATTTAAAAACCAGTGGAGGTAAGGGGTATCATATAGTATTATCATTGAAAAATTTTTCAAATTGGGATGAATTTAATAAGTTCGCAAGAAATATAGCCATTTTTATGGAAAATAAATTGCCAAAGCTTTTTACTAGTAACATAAGAAAAAGCGAAAGAAAAGGTAAGATTTTTATTGATTATTTACGCAATAGTAAAGGCGCAACATGTGTCGCTCCATATTCATTAAGAGCACGTGAAAATGCACCAATATCATTTCCTATTGAGTGGGATAATTTAATGTATATAAAACCAAATGAGATTACAATCAAAAATTATAAGCAGTACCTATAAAGATTTTGCAAACACTTGCAACTTTTTTTATAATTATAGTATAATACAAGTGTTAAATGGAGAATATTTATGAAAACTGAAGATCGAGATCAACTTGTAATTGATGTTGCAACAAAAGTTTATGAAGTTTGGTGTAAAGGAGAACTGCGAGCTTTTTATGAAAGATTTAATGCGGTAATGGAAAATGGTGCCCAAAGACCTGGTAATGCTTTGGGTGAAGCCTGCAATAAAAATGGAAAAACACGAAACGCAATAGAGTTGGACACAGATTGGCTGATGGAATATACATCGACTGTAACGGATGCACTTAAAACATTTGAAGGTTTTATGAAATTGTTTGAAAGTGAAGCGATTGTTGTTAAGCGCTTTACTAAAAGAACATTGACAGAAGAAGAACAAAAAAGAGCAGGGAAAGGCAATTATAGGGCTGAAACACAAGAAGAAAATATTTTAAGGCCTTTCCAAAAATTGTCTGCCGATTCTCAAAGAGAGAATTTAGAGGCTGCCAAAGGGGCTGTTTATGTGTATGAAGAATATGCTAAAAGAGGTACTACATTAGAACAATTTTCTAGTGAAGAAGTAAAAAGAGCAGTAGGAACACTTATTCATGCTGATTGGATGAGAAGAAACGAAAGAACAGAAGCTAATAAACATTTATTCGTTCCTTATAAAGAATTAGATGAATGGACAAAACAACAAGATTTAGATGTGTTCAATGCTCTTATTACAGAAGTTAAGAAAAATAAAAACAAATATGCTGTAGCAAAAGAAGAGGGGTTAATGGAACTCCATCCAGATGCACAGGAAGAAGCAATTTTGGACTTAAAAGTTCCAGAAAGGGGATGGTAAAGTGACAGGCATAAAATATATAGATAAAGCAATGTAAAGCATTTAGACAATAAGATTTTTGCAAAATAGAAAATTCACTCTTTGTAAGATTAAATTGTTTAAGATAATTGTCATTGAAAAAGTCAATGGTACTTTTTACAATTTCGTGTTGATGTGAAATTTTTATATGCCTCTAATTGTTCGGAATATATTTCCAACTGGTCATCAGAATATTCAGATTTTTTATTTTTGTTATTTATCTTTTCTTGAATTTCTTGCATAATTTCATGTTCTGAAAAGTAGTTTACAGCATTAAAATAGTGAAATTCTCCGTTTTTGCATTTTTCAACAAACTCGTCAAGTTTCTTTTAAACGTGTCTTTGCAGACTTGCTTCATTTACCATTCTTCGTCAGTATAAACGTGGTGTTTTCCATCGATTATTCTAATTTTCATAATTTACACATCTTTTTTAAATTTTTATTTTAAACTAGCTTCAAGTGGTGCGACAAGCTCAATCAAGATCGAACCCCTAAATTGAAGGTTTGATTTTTATTGTTTTAATATTTTTTTAAATTTTTGAGATTTCCTTTTTATTATTAGTTTTCTTCTGCAATCTCTTGTTTTTCTTAAACCCATTCTATGTAGGTTTTAATTTGCTATTTTGTCAAATTTTTATCTTATATAGATTATTTGTTACTCTAACTATACTTTACTTATAACGTTCTTCCTCCGCTTTCTTTTTCGAAGTCTTCAACTTGTTTCATCCAAAAATCTCTTATTTCATTTCTGCTAATTTCAATAGTTTTATTTGCTGTCCAGTATTTCTTCTCGGCATCAAGGAAGGTAGGTATAGGCGCAACAATATCTCCAGGTTTTAGTTCTGGAAAAATCAATGGAATAACTTTTTTATAGGCTTTTGTATATGAACTAAAACAAATTCCATTCTGTTGCAAACCTTTGCTTATTTTAGCATTTATTTTTGTCTCTTTTAAAACTTTTCTTTGGCTTTCCCCGTCAATTTTGATGTTGTGGAAGAATATTCCATCATACTTTTTTACATCACAGGTTTCATAATCACCAGGATAAATTTTGTAATATGGATTTTTTTCTTGAAGACTAGAAAATGTCGTTATCGGACTCATTGTAAGGAGTGTTGTATTGTTGTCCAATTTTCTTAAATCAAAGCCATACTCCTTAAACCCTAATGCATCTGCTATTACTTCACCATGTATATCATATTTTTTATCAATCAAATAACATTTTGATTGGGAATGATCAGAACAAAAATATTTCGTTTTTCCATCTTTAGTTTCCTCATATGCCACATTAATTGTCCCATTTGCAAAAAGTGCATTATCCTCTTGCAAATATTCAAGACCAAGGCTTTTTACAACAGCTGTTACAAACTGAGAAAAACCTACGCATCGTACTTTTTTGTTGTTAACCGCCGCAGCAATAGTGTTTGTGTTTTCGGAAACTGAGTCAGTATCATAATAATTTATATTTTTTTGAGCCCATGTGCAAATAAACAAAAGAGCCTCGAATGGAGAAAGTTTGTTTTCTTTTATTGTTTCAACTAAGTCTTGAATACAATTGTTTGTTTTTATAACTTGCGTCAAATCCCAACATTTGCCGTATTGAGATTCTCTAAAAAGTAATTGGCCAGTGCCAAATTTATGTAGAGTTTCTTGAAGTTTAGCAAGGTTTATTAATTCAGTATCGTCTAAAAGATAGCGGACATCATGTTTACCAAGCTTCTCTTCGTTGAAATTTACCACTATATTGACATTTATCTCATGTGTTTTTTGTATTTCAGACAACAGCCTTTCAAAATACTCATCAATCTTATATATACTTGCCCCTTTTTCCAAAGATAAATTAATTTCTATTTTAAAATTATTCCATTTACGCTTATGATATTCGTCTAATGAATTAACAATTTTTTTTGCGGTTGCTGAAATGTCTTCATCAGAAGATAAAGCATCTTTAACATTATATGTTAATGCAGTTCTACATATAGGAGCATCTTTAAGCATCGTCTCTGCATTAAATTTCACTCCATTAGGGCCTCTAAAATTATAAATATAATCTCCCTGAATTATATCATGAGCCTCCTCCAAGAGGTCCTGTTCATTTTTCGGGTAAATAAGATTGCCAGACTTTAAAGCATTAGCAATACAATTTCTAAAAGCCTTATAATCAACGAGCCACTCTTTAGGCCTGCAAAGTCTTAGTTCTAGTTCAAAAACATCACATATCTTATCAATATCCAACATCAAAAAACTCCACTACAATGTATTTTCTTTTTTTATTATAGCATATTCCCCTTGAAAAATCAATGCTATTATCCAAGTTTAATTATAATTTTTAAATTATATTTATTATACAAAAAATATAGCACACTAAGAAAATTATTGTCAAAGTAAATGCTGCATAAAGTTGATGATAACACTATTAAAAAAACCAGAATTGGGGATTGCTCCTTTTTGGTGCGACAAGTGATAATGTACCCGAACCGCTGGCAAATTCAAGTTGGGGTGGGCTATATGCGGCTAAGAGTTATAACAAACTGTGCTCTTCTGCCTCTTGAAAACTTTTAACACGTTCAACTTCGTTACGATTAGTTTTTTCACGAATACGTTTTTCAAGATCATTAAGTTCATATGAATTATTATTATAGTCTTACCTTTTTTGTCTTTGTAATTTTTGAATATTTTAATGGATGTTTATCTTTTAACTCTTTAAAATTCATTTCTAACACCTCATTTTTTAAAACAAAAGAGAGCAGTGTTTTGGCTTAACTTCTCTCTTTTATCTATTTTTTCGTTTGGTGCAGGTGGTGGGAGTCGAACCCACACGAAGTTGCCTTCTCAGGATTTTAAGTCCTGTGCGTCTGCCATTTCGCCACACCTGCATATACAATACAAAATAGTATAATTACGCAACAACATACGAAAAATGCAACAAACTTTGGAGGTACCACCCAGATTCGGACTGGGGATAAAGGTTTTGCAGACCTTGGCCTTACCACTTGGCGATGGTACCACGAAGTTATTGTTGCATTTCTTCTGTTGCACCAAGCCATTTATGGTTTGGTTTTAAGAAACTCTCGTTTCTTTGGAGCGGAAGACGAGATTCGGACTCGCGACTTTCGCCTTGGCAAGGCGACGCTCTACCACTGAGCCACTCCCGCATATTTAAGTTGTGATTTTTCAATAATTTTAACCTATTGCTCTTTTACTATATCAAAATCTCAAAAAAAAATCAAGCATTTTCATAAGTTTTTTTTAATTTTATAAAAAAATAGTATAAAATTGTTAAAAAGGTGGTTTCGATTAGTGTATATATAATTAATTATGCAAATTTTAAAAAATATTCCACAATGACTTGTTTTTTTCGACAAAATGTGCTATAATAAACATAAGGAAGTGGTGTAATGATAGTTTCTATGCATTTAAATGAGCAAGCATTTCGTTTGATTCTTAATGGAAATAAAATCTATGAGGTTCGTGTGAATGATCCCAAAAGGCGTAAAGTGTCGATTGGTGATAGAATTGATTTTTATACTATTGATGAAAGTGAAACATTTTCTGCACGTGTTATAAAAAAAGATTTTTATAAAACTTTTTATGAAATGGCAAAATCGCTAGATCCTACTCAGTTAGGTTTTGATGAAAGTGCAACGCCAGAGGAAGTTGCAGATTATTATTCGCAGATCTACTCTAAAGAAGAGGAAGCTAGATTTGGGGTTGTAGCTTTTAAAATACTTATCTAGAAATATTAAAAATTACTTGACATATATTGCAAAATCCGTTATAATGGATTTTGTAGATTTAATGCGGGCGTGGCGGAACGGCAGACGCGCACGTTTAAGGGGCGTGTTCGTAATGAGTGTGGGTTCAAGTCCCACCGCCCGCACCAAACGAAAACTAAATTGAACCTATTAATTTAGTTTTTTTTATTAGTGTTTTATTAAAATTGGATATTTTTCTATTTCAATATTTATATTATCTAAAAGCCATATATCATTTGCCCAGCCAAGGGTATCTAAATAAAAATTCATATTTTCTAAGTCGTCTTTAGAACACATTGCACCATTTTTAGTATATTCAGTGAAAGTTGAACCTAATTGTTCAATAACAACTTGATTTTCGTAATAATAATTGTTATTGACAACACTAGAATATGAACTGCGTAATCCAAATAAAGTACCAGCATAAACATCTGAAACATACTGATATCTGTTATCTTTTTTCGCACAGACATCTCCAACTGCAATACAATTTTCTATATTTCCAGAATTTTGTCCAACTAAACCACCGGCGTAAGAACTATAATTTGTAGAATTTGAATAAGATGTAATATTCACACGGCTAAAGCAACCATGTTCCGCTTTTTCTTTGCTCACTTTCTCTTTTGTTTAATAAATGTTCAAACAAATTAATTTTAAAAAAAAACAATGTAAAAAAGAGGAATTCTATATCTAATTTAGTATATTATAATTGCAAAGTGTGATTATAATTACATAACTATTTATTAGTTTAGGCAAAATAAAAGGAAGTTAGGTTGCAAAAAAGCGGAAATAACACAGATTTTTTAAGAGAACTGAAGTCACGCAATAACATCGTAGATATTGTATCTAAGTATGTCCAGTTACAACAGAAAGGTAAAAACTTTTGGGGGTGTTGTCCTTTCCATTCGGAGAAGACTCCATCTTTTAGTGTCAATCCTGAAGGATATTATTATTGTTTTGGATGTAAAGAAAGCGGAGATGTGATAACTTTTATTCAAAAGATGGAAAGTTGCGAATTTATAGATGCGGTAAAAATACTAGCAGATAATGTCAATATGGAGCTTCCAACACTTGAGCAAAGTGCAGAATTATTGCAACAAAATAAGCACAAAGAACGTCTATATTATGTACTTGATTTAGCTTACAAACATTATAAAGACAATTTATATTTACCAACAGCAAAAGTTGCGCAAGATTATGTCAAATTTCGAGGATTTACAAGGCACGAATTGGATGATTTTAAAATAGGTTATTCCTCATCGTGGAGTGACATGCCAAAATATCTGAATAAAAAAGGTGTATCACAGAGTGAAATGATTGATGCGGGAATTTGCGTTAAAGGTAATAAAGGCATTTATGATGTATTTGCAGGGCGTTTAATTTTTCCGATTTTTAATTCTTTTGATGAATGTATTGGTTTTTCAGCGAGACTGTTAACAAGCGATAAAACGTTAGCTAAATACAAAAATACTGCGGAAACACCTGTATTTAAAAAAGGTAGGGTAGTTTTTGGTATTAATCTTTTAAAAAAGTTAAAAAATCAAAATGGTTTGTCTAATATAATTATTGTTGAAGGACAAATAGATGTAATATGTATGCATAGGGCGGGATTCAAAAATACTGTGGCATGTATGGGGACTGCACTAACTATCAATCATGCATACGAACTTAAACGCTTTAGCGAGAACGTAATTCTATGCTTTGATGGAGATGGAGCAGGAATAAAAGCGACGATACGGAGTATTGACATCTTACTTAGTGTTGGTTTAAATATCAAAGTTGTTTCACTGCCAGAAGGCAAGGACCCTGATGAGATTATTAAAACCTATGGAAAAGAGTTTATGCAAAAACAAGTTGATGATGCAAAATATTATATGGATTTTTTACTTGATTATCAATGCAAAAAATATGATTTGTCAAAATCTGAAGAAAAAACTAAATTCATAAAAAGCGCATTAATGCTTTTAAAAAAACTTGAAACGCTTTCAGAAAAAGAAATTTATTTAGGAAAAATTAGAGACCTTACACAAGTGCCGACTGACGTACTAAGGCAAGATATGTTAGCTCTCGATAAGAAAAATGCCATTGCTGGGGGACAACGAACACAAGTTAAAAAGGTAGAAAAATCGAATGCAAAAGAGAGTGCATATGATCGTGCTGAAAAGTTTATATTAGCTTCTATTCTGTATAAAAAGGAATACGTCAAATCAAATCTTAATTATTTCAAATTTATAAATCAGAAAGACGTGTTAGAGGTCGCAAAAAAATGTGAAAGCGTTAGTGCTTTATTTGATGAATTTGATGTAAAAGATGAACAATACCTTAAATCATTAGTTTTTTACAACTTTGAAATTCTAGCTGGGAAAGAAGAAAGATACTTTGATGAGTGTGTTTGGCTTCTATGCGAAAAGGAATTGCAAGAAAGACAACATAAATTAAATGAACTTTATAAAAATTCGCAAGATACATCTGAGCGAACACAAATTGCAAATGAAATATTTAAAATAACTCAACAATTAAAAAAGAAGAGTTTGGAGGAATTTTATGACCAAAACAGATAAAGAAAGGGTGCAGGAGATAATCGAAAAACAAAAGAAGGGTAAGTCTGTAAAAGATAAGTCCGCAGGAAACACTCCCTCAGTTGATGAGCAATTAGCTAAAGCGTACGAGAAGATAATAAGCCTCGCACAGAAAAAGGGGTCAATTAATGATGAAGATATATGTAGAGCTCTTACGACAAAGTTCGATGTATCTGCGGATCAAATAATTGAATTTACTCAAAAATTACAAGACATGGGGATAAAAATAATTAAAGATTTTGATCCTTATGAAATAGAAAAAGAGAATTTTGATGACTTTATCTCATCAAGTTTTCTTGATGACCCTGTAAAAACCTATCTTAAAGAGATAGGAAGAGAGCCTCTACTTACGCCAGAAGAGGAGCATGTACTTGCTGTAAAAGCTTCACAAGGCGATGAATATGCTAAAATGAGGCTATGTTCCGCTAATTTGCGACTTGTTGTTTCTGTGGCTAAAAGATATGTTAATAGAACGGCGATGTCTTTTTTGGATTTGATACAAGAGGGTAATATTGGGCTTATTAAGACTATAGAAAAATATGATCCTTACAAAGGTTTTAGATTTTCTACCTACGCTACCTGGTGGATTAGACAAGCCATAACACGTGCCATAGCAGATCAGGCAAGGACTATTCGAGTGCCAGTCCATATGGTGGAGACGATCAATAGATACAAGCGTGCGGTGAGGATACTCATGCAAAAATTAGGGCGTGAACCAACCACTGACGAAATAGCTGAAGAAATGAAAATTTCACCAAATAAGGTTGTTGAGATACAAAGAGTTGGACAAGATACTATTTCGATAGAGGCTCCGATTGGGGAAGAAGATGATAGCAAAATGGGGGATATAATCGAAGATGAGACAGCTCGATCTCCAATAGACTATGCTTCACAAAGTTTGCTTCGAGAACAGCTTTTGTCAGTACTTGAAACGCTTACACCTCGAGAGCAAGAAGTTATTCGTCAAAGATATGGTCTTATGGACGGCAGACCAAAGACTTTGGAAGAAGTGGGACTTCAATTCCATGTCACACGAGAAAGAATTAGACAAATTGAGGCTAAGGCACTTAGAAAGCTTAAAAATCCAAGCAGAGCAAAGAAGCTTGCCGAGTTTGTGGATAGTTCAATTATAGGGAATAATACAGGCAACAATTAATTGAGGAGTATATATGAATATAGATGCGTTACTTATTTATCAAGAAAAGGATAGCGAGTTAGTTAAATTAACACGGAGACTCGACAATGGTGAGAACAAGAAAAAACTTGAGGAATGTAAGGAAGTTGCACGAAAGGCTACCATAAGATCTGCAGAGCTTGAGGAATTAGCACGAAAGGCTAAACAAGAGTTTTCTGACGCTGAAGTTAAAATAGAACAGACCAAAAAATCGCTTGAAACCGTTCTTGCAAAGGACATAACTAAATTAAATACTAGTGAACTTGCAAATATGCAAAAAATAGCTGATAAGATAACTAATAATCTTGTCATACTTGCAAAGTTTTTAACTAAGCTTGCTGAAAAAATTAAAAATATTTTATTAGAATTTAATCAAGTAAAAAAACAACATAGTCAAGCAAGTCAAAATTATACAAGCTACTTAAAAATATATGAAGATGAATGCAATGAATTACAACCAAAGATAGAAGAAATTAAAAAAGAATTAAAAGTCTTAAAGAAGGATATTGATGATGATTTATTCAAAGCCTATATGCAAAGAAGGGATGATAATATTTTTCCTGTTATAGTGCCTATTGAAAACAAACTCTGTGGCAGATGTAGGATGGAACTTCCTAACATAGCTCTTTCTAAAATTAACGAAAAGGGAATTATTTCTTGTGAGCATTGCAAAAGATTAAATTACAAAAAATAGGGTGTGAATATGTATAATACTATTGTTGTGGGTGGAGGACCTGCTGGGATAACTCTTGCTGTAAATTTAAAAAGAAGTGGTAGGAGCGTGCTTATTATCGAAAAAAATGCCTTAGGTGGGCAAATTAATTCTCTTGAAAGGATTGCCAATTTTCCTACTGAAGACGAGATATCAGGCATAGAGCTTGGGAAAAAGTTTTCAAACTATGTGAAAAGATTTGATGTTGAAGTAAAATACGAGAATGTAATAGATATTGAATTTTTGGATTTAGCAAAAGTTGTGAAAACTAAAAAAAATAAATATGAGTGTAAGAATTTAGTGTTGGCGTGTGGACTTTCTCCTAAGAAAGCCAAAATTGAAAATGAGGATTTGTTTTTCGGCAAAGGCGTAAGTTATTGTGCAACTTGTGATGGATATTTTTATAAGAATAAGACAGTTGTTGTTATCTCAAAAAATGGAAGTGGAATCAACTCTGCACTCTACCTTGCCAACATATGCGATAAAGTTTATCTTTTTAATGAGGGAATTATGCCTAGATTAGCCCTTAAAAATAATATAATTATACACAATGATTTAATAACAAAGATAAGCGGTGAAGAAAATTTGAATAGAGTATATACGCAAGGGGGGTGCGAGCTAACAGTTTCAGGACTTTTTGTTTGCTTGGGCTACGAGCCTAAAATTGATTTTTTGAAAGGTCAATTAAAGATGCAAAATGGTTTCATAGTCACTAAGATGGGGAGTTTTGAAACTTCCTTAGATATGGTGTATGCGATAGGTGATATCCGTTCTGAGTCAATTAAACAGATTGTGAGTGCTGAAGCAGAAGGTGTCGCATGTGCCAAAGAAATAATAAAAAAAGACAATTAAATTGTCTTTAAAATGAAAAAAGTATTATATTTCATGAAAATGACAAAACTTAGAATTGCAAAGCGATGCAATTAGTTTTGCTCATCTTTTTTTATAAAAAATTTTAGAAATGGTTTGGCAAATTTTGGAACTTTAACACATATTATTTTTATATTTTTATTAGTTTCTTCCTGTTTGATGTTTTCCATAGTCTTATTATATGCACTACCTTATTTTTTTGACAATAAAAAAACACCAAAGGTGACTATTGAGCCTCTTTCTTTAGTGTTTTTTTACATTTTGTGCAAATTGTAACACGTTTGCCATCAACTTCAGTCTCTTGTAAATTAACTCTATATTTTCTAGGTGCTTTGTTGTTGGCGTGACTAACTGTCTTTCCATCCATCTGACTTTTGCCACATATTTCACAAACTCTGCTCATATTATCCTCCATTTCATGTTTAATGTTCTTTAATATAACACAATTCTAAAAAAAATGCAAGTCTTTTTGCTCATAAATCAAAAAAATCTAAAAAAAACAAAAAAATGCTTGCATTGTTAGTTGAAAATATAGTATTATATAGGAGTAAGATATTGTACTATCTTAAAATTCTTTGATAATCAAAATAATTTTGAGGGCGTTATGACTGTAGATACCAACAATTATTATGGTAACATTTCGATAAGTGACGATGCAATAAGTGTCGTTGCTGGTTTTACTGCACTCGATTGTTATGGTGTAGTGGACTTAGTAAAGTCTAAGTCATTCAAAGATTCCAAAAACAAAATTAATAAAAAAACCCCTTTTTCTAAGGGAATTAGAATAAATCATATTGAGAACCGAATTTTCATAGACGTATTTTGCATATTGCAATATGGCGTTTCTATTACTGCAGTAGCTGAATCTTTAAAGAAGTCAGTCAAGTATAGTGTTGAAAATTTTACCGGCATGATTGTTGATACTGTCAATGTTCATGTTGTAGGGGTTCGTATCTAGGAGAAAATATGCAAAAAACAATTAATAGTGCTACCTTTCGCAAAATGTTAGTTGCGGGAACAGCTTTACTTGAACAAAATAAAGATTATGTCGATTCATTAAACGTTTTCCCTGTTCCAGATGGTGATACAGGGACAAATATGTATTTAACACTTAAATCAGCTGTAACAGAGATTAATAAAGTTTCAGGCAACGCTCTTGCAGATATATCTAGTGCATTCAGTAAGGGTGCTTTGCGTGGGGCTAGAGGCAATAGTGGTGTTATTACTTCACAGATATTTAAAGGTTTTTGTAGGGAAATTGGTGCTTGTAAAAACATCACCACCAAAGATTTTGCAAGAGCTATGCAAGAAGGAGCGACTATTGCGTATAAAGCGGTTACTAAACCTAAAGAAGGAACTATATTAACTGTTATTCGTGTTATGGCCGATAATGCGGTATCGGTTGCGAAAAAATGTGACGATTTTGAAATGTTCCTGAAAAAAGTTTTAGATACTGGTGAAGAAATCCTCAAAGAAACACCTGAAATGTTGCCTGTACTTAAAAAAGCTGGAGTAGTAGATGCTGGTGGGAGAGGTATTATTATTGTATTCACTGGATTTTACAAACTCCTTATGGGCGAGGAACTTGATGTATCTTTTGACGAAAGTGACAAAAAGGCACAGTCTGTTGACGATGTCATTGCAGAGATTAATAACCTTGGAGATATTGAATTTGGTTATTGTACGGAATACATGATTATAAACATGTTTAAAAAGACTACTGAGGCAGATATTGCAAAACTTCGAGAAAGACTCATGGAAATTGGTGATTCAGTTATCTGTATTGGCGATTTGAATTTGGTCAAAGTTCATGTTCATACGAATGAACCAAATCAAGCACTGGGATATGCTCTTGAACTTGGTGAATTATGGAATATAAAGATAGAAAACATGAGGGAGCAGAATAGAGAGCTTAAGAAGAAAGCGGCAAGTGTTGAGGAAACAAAAGAAAGTGGAATGATTGCTGTTGCCCCTGGGTCCGGGCTGGCTGATATATTCAAAGATTTAACTGTTGACGAAATAATAGTTGGTGGACAGACGATGAATCCTTCGGCGGAAGATATTGCTCAAGCTGCAAATAAAGTACCTGCAAGGAATGTTTTTGTCTTTCCAAATAACAAAAACATAATTTTAGCGGCTGAACAAGCGAAAGATTTAACGAATAAAAATCTAGTGGTTATACCAACTCGTTCAGTTCCTGAGGGTATTTCTGCAGCTATTGCTTTTAATCCTGATGGGGCAGTAGAAGAAAACCAAAGTGCTATGTTGGAAGCGATAAAGAGTGTCAAATCTGGTATGGTGACTTATGCTGTGCGAGATACTCATGTTGATGGATTTGATCTTTTGACAGGTGAAATCATAGGGCTTGATGATAAAGCAATTCTGGCCAAAGGGAAACTAGTAGCGGATACAACTATTTCATTAATAGAGAATATGATTAATGATGATATAATGAATATTACTCTATTTTATGGTGAGGATATACGAGAAGAAGATGCAAATGAACTTCAAAAAAGAATTGGTGAGAAATGGCCTCTTTGCGAAGTGACAATAGCAAAAGGTAATCAACCAGTTTATTACTATATTATATCATTAGAATAATTTAAGAGCAAATATGCTCTTTTTTTATTCAACAAATCGTGGTGTTATGTACATACTACATACTAAATATAGTACAATATTTCTAATCCATCTACATAACATTGGTATGCTTTTAGATTGATAAAATTTCATTTTACAATATTTAAAAAAAGAGAGTTTTTTGTGATAAAACTACCAAAGTTTTTCATATTTAACGGAGTAGTTGACAAATGCAATATGTTATGATATAATAGATAATACTTGAGTTTGGCAAATAAAGGTTGTTAGTTATGGCTTGTAAATTTGTACTTTTACTATCGTATTTTATTAAATTCTAATTTTATATTCAATTTTAGATGATATTTGCTTTACGCTCAATGAAAAGGAGCATTATATGGACCTGCCGACATGGCTTGTAATAGTGTTGTTTGTTGTTATTATTTTTCTTTTGTGTTTTTCTGCATTTTTCTCTTCGGCAGAGACAGCGTTTACCACAGTAAGTGTGCCAAGGCTTAAATCTATGGCTGATGACAAAATAAAAGGTGCAAAAAAAGCGGTATACATCGCAGAAAATACCAATAAGACGCTTATTGCTATTTTAATAGGTAACAATTTTGTAAATATATGTTCAACCACACTTTGTGCTTTGGTTTTTGGTGCTTTAATTGCAAATCCTACCATTTCTAACGTTTTAAATACAGTAGTGATGACTATAATTGTGCTGATTTTTGGAGAAATTCTTCCTAAAACTTTGGCTTCAAAATCGCCGGAGAAATTATCGTTAAAATTTTCTGGTTTTATGTATGGATATATGAAGATTTTGACCCCACTTGTATTTATATTTTCAGGGATTCAAAAACTCTTTTCAAAGAAAGATACAAAAGTAAAGCCAACAGTGACAGAAGATGAATTAGAAAATATCATTGATACAATGGAAGAAGAGGGAGTGATTGAAAGTCAAGATGCTGACTTAATTCAGGGAGTTCTTGACATTCAAGAAAAGACAGCTTATGATATCATGACTGCTCGTGTAGATATAGTGGGTATAGACATAAGTGATGAAAATATGAATCAAGATGCAATTTTGCAAGTATTTATGACATCAAACTATTCAAGACTTCCTGTGTATCAACAGGATAAAGATCATATAATTGGAATTCTAAATTACAAAGACTTTTCGACTGCATACTTAAAGAAGGAAAATATTGACGTGAAAGGACTTCTTCTCAATCCTATTTCAGTTAGTGAAAATATGAAAGTAGATGAAATTTTAAGACTAATGCAAAAAGAGAAACAACATATGTGTATTGTTGTGGATGAACATGGTGGCACGAGCGGATTAGTCACTTTTGAAGATACTATAGAAGAAGTGGTTGGTGAAGTATATGATGAGCATGACATGGGTGAAGATATTAAACCGGAAATAGTAAAAACTGGCGAAAACACATATATTTTGCCTGCCGAAATGGATATAAAAGAACTCTTTGATTTTTTAGAGATTGAACATCTTCCTAAAACTGATTATTCACAAATAGCTGGGCTTATTTATGAACAATTAAACACTCTGCCTGAGATTGGGGAAAAGGTTAGTATATTTGCTGTAGATGATAAATTTTTGAAGGATGGCTCATATGAGGAACGTACTAAAGAGTTGATTTTTACAATTCTTGAGATTGAAGATAGCAGGGTTAAAAAAGTAGAGTTGAAAGTTTTGGATGTTACCGAGCAAGCAAAAAGTGAGAAGATTTCTTCATAGGTCTTGCTTTTATAAAAAATAATTTTTTTTAAGGATTTGAGTCATGTTTTTTAATTATTATGGTAATTGTATAAGTTATTAATAATAGTTAGATATGGTTAAAATTTGAAGGCTTTTCTATGTTATCAAGTGTTTGTTTAAAAAGTTCTATAAAACACTTGCTATTTTTTGTTAAATGTTTTAAAATATTACCAAAAGATAGGTGTGTTATGATTTTTAAACAATATTACAACCATAACGCTGAGAAAATCAAAGATTATTCAGAAAAATTTGGATTGTCACAAAGGACAATGTCTTTACTACTTAATCGGGGACTTGATAATGAAATTGAAATTGATGAATTTTTACACCCAGATACACTTTTAAATCCTTTTGATCTACTAAATATGCGGGAACTTATAGAACGCATCAAATTTGCAAAACTTATGGGTGATAAAGTTTTGATTTTTGGCGATTATGACGTTGATGGTGTGTCTGCAACTGCCATTATGTTAAAAGCTCTTAAAAAATATGGTATTGAAGCTGATTTCTTTTTGCCAAATAGGTATGTTGATGGTTATGGATTGTCACGGGAGTGTATTGATCGAATTGCACAGGAATATATGCCAAATCTTATAATAACAGTTGATTGTGGTATAAGTTGTTATGAAGAAGTAGAGTATGCAAAAGAAAAAGGTATTGAGATTATCATTACAGATCATCATGAAATACCTGATATTTTACCAGATACTATCGTGCTAAATGCAAAAATAAAAGGACAAGCTTTTGGTTTTACTGAGCTTTGTGGTACTGGCCTTGCATATAAAATTGCTGAGGCATTACTAGGCGAAAAAGTGGCGGAGGAGTTTTTGCCTATTGCAGCGATAGCTACTATTGCTGATATCGTGCCTTTGATAGGCGAAAATAGAGCCATTGTAAAAAAGGGGCTTGCTTTGTTTGAAAAGTATTTGCCCATAGGAATAAAAATGCTCTTAAAAGAGAACAATCTCCATCTTACTAAGGTAACATCTACTGACATCTCTTTTAAAATTTCACCTAAATTAAATGCGTCAGGGCGTATGGGTGATGCTTCAGATTCACTTATGCTGTATATGTTAGATGACCCTGTCAAGTTAAAATATTATATATCAAAAATCAATGAGCATAATGAAAAAAGGCAGAAACTTTGTACGAAAGTTACCGAAGATGCTATAAAAGCTCTAGAAAGACAAGATATGAAAAATACTCGTGTGATCTGTCTTGCATCAAAAACATGGGATCAAGGTATATTGGGCATTGCATGTTCTCGTCTTGTTGAAAAATACAAGAGACCTGTATTCCTTTTTGCTTATGATGGAGAGATGTTAACAGGTTCAGGTCGCAGTATAGATGATATCAATATTCATCAATTAATTGTGTCGTGCAAGGACATATTAAGTACCTATGGTGGTCATACTATGGCTGTAGGTTTGACACTTAAAAGAGCAAATTATGAAGAATTTAATAGGCGTGTAAATGCTTTTGTGTATAAGGAGTACTCGGACAAGGCTTTCATGCCCATAAAGTATTATGACCAAGAGATTACAACTGAAGAAATTACACCACTCTTTTTAAAGGAACTTGAACTTTTAGAACCAGTTGGATGTGGTAATCCAAGACCTCGTTTTAAAATTACCACAGAAAATGCAGAAATACAACCAATGAAGTATAATATATTACATGCACAAATCAAGATAAATGATTTGGAATTGCTATTTTTTAATTACTCTTCTTATGCTAGTATGCTTGAGTTATCCCGTCAAAAATCTTTTATTTTTGAACTTACTGGTGAGTGTAAAAAAAAGGGGATAGTTACTGATTTTGATGGGGGAAAGTTAATAACATCAAATGCGAATTTTTTGACCAAGCCTTTTGAGTTGCAACAATTATTGTATGAAAAGGACAAAGATATTAAATTTAATTATTATACGAAAAATGATCTTATTAAATTTGTTTCGAATTTGAATACTACTGTATTTGGTACAGCATTTGTCACTTTTTCAGGGTATGACTTTGTTGAATTTTCAAGAATATATGAGCAGAAGAATATTTATGAGGTTTTAGCATGTAGTGAATGTGCCACAGGTTATAATTCTATTTTACTTTCACCTCAAAAAGTGGATTGGGCAAAAAACTTTTCCAAAATTATTTTTCTTTCGCCGGTGTTATCTTGGGGATATATTAGCGAAATACAAAAGGTATCTAATGCGGAAATATTTTTGCCTATAGATAAGCAAATTGATAAAAGAAATTATCAGGGAATTGATTTATCAAGAGAAACTTTTGGCAAAATATATAAAATTTTAACAACAAAATCGGATAGAATGTATATAAATTTGTTTGATTTTTATCATAAGCAGATCGAAAACAAAAATATTCGTTTTAATACTTTTTATAGTGCGATTTTGGTCTTTGAGGAACTAAATATTCTGAAAGTTGAGTATAAGCAAATTATGATGATTAAGGTCATAAATACTAAAAAACACGACTTAAATTCTTCTAAAATATATAGAAAATTACTTTCACTGAAAGAAATGAGGTAGTATGAACGAAAAGATTTTAGAAAAAATAGAAAATAATTATAAATTAAAGGGTGAAGAAAAGGATCTTTTGATAAAGATTTTAACTCAAGATTTTGATGAGGAGCGGGTTATATTTGTTACCGATTTTATTATTGAATTTAAGTTAGATTTTAATGTATGTATTGCATATCTAATTTATGAAGTATGGAAGAGAAATGATAAAATTGCTGACGAGCTTCTTATTTGCGTAAACGCTGATGTTACAAAAATGTATAACATATTCAAAACTACACGTGATATAACAAAAATCACAAAAAGTGAGGAGGCAGATGATGTTCGTAATATGTTTATTGCAATTTGTCAGGATCTTAGAACGATAATTGTTAAACTTGCAATGATTAATTATAATATGCTTAAGATCAGAATGCCTCTGTCACCAAAAGATGCTCGTATGGTTAAATATGTTAAAGAAATTTATGCACCTTTAGCAGAAAGATTGGGGTTAAATAAGTTAAAGTCTGAGCTTGAAGATCTTTGCTTAAAATATCAGGAACCTGAAATATACAAGGAACTTGAAAGCAATGTCCTTTTAAAAAAAGAAGAGAATGAAAAGCAAATTGCAATTACTAAATTAAAATTAGAAAAGATAATGAAAGAACTTGGAATTTCTAATTATGAGATAACATATAGACAAAAACATTTTTCTAGTATCTATAAAAAGATAAAAGAAAAAAATAGAAGTTTAGGTATGATATATGACCTTATTGCTATGCGTGTTATTTGTGAGAAAGTTGAAGAATGTTATAGTGTATTAGGCAAAATACATTCCATATATAAGCCTATAGATGGTAGAGTGAAGGATTATATAGCAAATCCTAAGCAAAATGGATATCAAAGTTTGCACACTACAATAATTGCGGAAAATTCAAGACCATTAGAAATTCAAATACGTACATTTTCTATGCATAAAATTGCAGAGTATGGTCTTGCAGCACATTGGATGTATAAAGAAAAACGCACAAAGCAAAATGCTCTTGATGCAAAATTAGCATGGCTGAGGTTGATTATAGATAATTCTAAAAATCAATCTTCAAAAGAATTTATCGAAACTTTGAAAATCAATCTTTATCAAGGTGAGATTTTTGTTCAAACACCAAAAGGTAAAGTAATTGAGTTCCCTGAAGGTGCTTGTGTAATTGACTTTGCTTATGCAATTCACAGTGATGTGGGACATAAATGTGTTGGAGCAAAAATTAATGGTAAGATTGTTCCAATCACCACTGAGCTTAAAACAGGTGACACAGTAGAAATTCTTACAAATCCGAATTCAAAAGGTCCCTCACGAGATTGGCTTAAAGTTATCAAAACTTCGAGTGCAAGAAGTAAGATTAAGTCATTTTTTAAAGAAGCCTTAAAAACTGAGAACATAAAAAATGGAGAAGCTATATTACTTGAAAATTTGAAGGTAAGAGGCCTTAGTAAAGATCTTTTAAAACAGGAGTTTATAAACAAACTCCTTGATAAATTTGAACTTGATAGTATTGAAGAGCTATATGCTTCAATCGGACAAGGCACATTAACGGCAAATAGAGTTATCGGCAATCTTAACGCATTTTACACTCAAACTAAAAAATTCGAGCCTTTGAATGAGGAAAAAATACATCTGCATAAGAATGCTGATGGCGTTATGGTGGATGGAGATACTGGCATGCTTGTTAGATATGCTGGATGTTGTAATCCTGTTGTAGGGGATGAAATAGTTGGTTATATATCAAGAGGCAAAGGGGTGACTATCCATAGAAAGGAATGTTGTAATCTTAGATACCTTGAAAAGGAAAGAATACTCCCGGCATGTTTTGAAGAAAAGGTTACTCGTGAGTTCTTTGCGGATATTAAAGTAATAACTGATAACGAATATGACGTAGTTGCAAAAATAACTAAGCTTATAACTGATGGAGGATTTGTTATTCGTTCTTTAAACACAAGTATGCAGGTGGATAGAATTAAATTTGAAATAGTGGTTGGTGTGAGGTCAAAACAAGATATTGAGAAATTGATTTCACAAATAAAGTCAAAGAAATTTACGCAAAATGTTTATAGGGTAAGGTAAGTAAATATGGCGATTTTTATAAGGTGTGAGATTATTTTATAAAATTTGCATTTTACTATATATTGCATATAGTATGCACATAATAATACATTATATAGTAGGTAAAGAGTATGAATATTGAAACAGAGAGTGAATTTAAGAAGGATTTTATTGATTTAATTAATTTATTTTATGGGGACAGAACTCCTCCTTTTTCAATTTCTCACAAAGAAATCATCTTAGGAAGCGAAATTCGTAATGTCTTTATACTAAAAAATGGTAAGGAGCGTAAATATGAAAAAGCCTATATTTTAAAGGCGGATTTAAGTGAACGTAAATCTAAGAGTATTAGAAAGCGTTATGCAAAAAATCTGCTATACAATGTTTTATGTGAAGAAACTAAAACAACCTTGCCATGGGGAAGTCTAACTGGGGTTCACCCTACAAAAGTTGCACGTGATATGATAGAAAGTGGTGAATGTAAACCCTATCTTCTTGTAGAATCGCTCGTGAAAGAGTATGGTGTCTCTTATGAAAAGGCTAGACTTGTTCAGAAAATTTTGTCAAATCAACGTTGTATTATTCGAAATGATAAACTTGTAAATTTATATATCAATATTCCTATATGTCCGACTAGGTGTTTGTATTGTTCATTCATATCTAGTGAATATAAAAAAGTTGAAAAAAATATTGATACTTATCTTGAATGTGTTCTTAAAGAACTCGAAGCTGTAAAAAGAATGATTCAGGATAATTCATATATTATTCGTACGATTTATGTGGGAGGCGGCACGCCGACCATATTAACTTGTGAACAACTTGACGTACTTTTAGCTAATTTAAGTTATCCCGTTTCAGAGTTTACTGTAGAGTGTGGAAGACCTGACACAATTACAAAAGAAAAGTTAGAAGTCTTAAAAAAACACAATGTTACTAGAATATCCATAAACCCACAAACATTTTGCGAAAGTACTTTAAAGCGAATTGGTAGAAATCATAAAAATGAGGATGTCCTTCGAGCTTATAAAATTGCCAGTGAAATGGGATTTAATATTAATATGGATATCATCGCAGGACTTCCTATGGAAAAATTGGGCATATTTAAACGTACAATGTCTAAAGTACTCGAATTTTATCCCGAAAATGTAACAGTTCATACGCTTAGTATCAAAAAAGGAGCAGAACTTTGTCAGCAAAAAAATGAATTTGAGTTTAGTAATGTAAATGCTATGATAGAATATGCTAGCAAAGTCTTGGGGGAAAATGGCTATGAGCCTTATTACGTGTACAGGCAAAAAAATCAGCTTGGAGGATTAGAAAATGTTGGATATTTTCGTGATAAAAAACCTTGTCTTTTTAATATAGACTCAATGGAGGATATCACCAGCATTATAGGTATTGGAGCAGGTGCCATTTCGAAACGTGTATATAATATTGAAAATAAAATAGTACGTGAACCAAATTGTAAGTTTATTGAAGATTACATTGCTCGTATAGACGAAATGATAGAAAAGAAGATAAAGTTCTTTAGTTAAATATTGCCAGGAAAGTATTATGTTTTTGTGAAAGGAGTAGAAAGTTTACATTTCGTTAGGTTAAAGAATGAATATGGAGTAAGGCAAAATAAAGATGCTATGTATTTAAGCAAATAAGTTAAATTAAATGAGAAGAGGAATGAATTTATCTTTATTTTGCTAAAATGCTTGACAAACCTTCTTCAATATGATAAACTTAAAACGTCGATATGGGAAAATATTCCTACCCATTGCAGAGTTTTGCGAGCCCTTCGAACGCATTGCTATGTTTTGGGAGTAAAATTAAATCGGAGGAAAAATATGGAACAAAATAAGAAAGCTGAAATTATCAATACTTACAAACAGTCTGATAATGATACAGGATCTGTTCAAGTTCAAGTTGCATTATTGACAGAGGAAATCACACGTCTTACTGAGCATTTGAAAACAAATCCCAAAGATAATCACTCTCGTCGTGGTTTAATGCAAAAAGTTGGTAAGAGAAAATCATTCTTACAATACTTGAAAGATAAGGATATAGATGCTTATCGTGAGCTAATCAAATCTTTAGGCATTAGAGAAGTAAAATAAAAAGGGGAAGAAGAATTATTCTTTTGCCCTTTTTTACTATTAATGGATTTTTTATTAAAATATAAAAGGAAAAGCATATGAGTAGTAAAATAGGAAAAATTTTTGAATTAAAAATAGGTGATAAGGTTGTTAAATTTGAAACGGGGCGTTTTTGTGAACAGTCAAATGGTTCATGTGTAGTATCTTGTAAAGATACTGTGGTTATGGTCAATGTTACAATGTCTGAACAAGCACGTGAAGGGGTGGATTTTTTCCCTTTAGGAGTGGAATTTCAAGAAAAAATGTATTCTGTTGGTAAAATTCCTGGCGGGTTCAAAAAGCGTGAGGGAAAGCCGTCTGATAAGGCTGTTCTTTATTCAAGACTCATAGATCGTCCACTTCGTCCGCTCTTTCCAAAAGGGTTTTATAATGATGTGCAGATTGTAGCTACTGCACTATCAGTCGACCCTGATGTTACACCCGAGTGGTTAGCAATGTTAGGTTCATCTTTTGCATTGACGATTTCAGATATTCCATTTAATGGACCTACTGGCTCTGTTCAAGTTGGATTAATTGACAACAAATTTTTACTCAATCCAAATCAAGAGGAACGTGAAAAATCTAGTCTTCATCTTACAGTAAGTGGTACTTTAGATGCAGTTTTGATGGTTGAAGCGGGGGCAAATCAAATACCAACAGACACCATGCTTGATGCAATTATGTTTGCACATGAAGAGATAAAAAAAATCGCAAAGTTTATTGAAGATGTTTCATTGCAGATAGGAAAACCTAAAAAAGAGATACAATACTATCAAGTACCAAAGGAAATTGATGAGCAGGTTAGAGCTTATGCTACAAACAAACTAGAGATGGCACTAGATAGTTTTGATAGAACGGAACGCCAAATTAATGAGGATAAGGTAAAGGCTGATGTTTTATCATACTTTGCAGAAAAATTTGATGGGTGTGAGCGGGAAATAAGCGACACGCTTTATAATATTAAAAAGGAGATTGTCCGTTCAAAAATTATTAAAAAAGGTATACGTCCAGATGGCAGAAAGATTGACGAAATTAGGCCTATTTGGTGCGACTGTGGTGTGTTACCACGTGCTCATGGGTCAGGAGTTTTTACTAGAGGACAGACACAAGTATTAACGGCACTTACTTTGGGTACAATTTCAGATATGCAAAAACTTGAAGGGCTTGATGATGAAGAGGTAAATCGTTATGTTCATCATTATAATATGCCACCATATGCAACGGGTGAAGCAAAGCCAATTAAAGCAACGGGTAGGAGAGAGATTGGACATGGTGCTTTGGCAGAGCGTGCATTAGAGCCTGTAATTCCTCCTGAAGATGAGTTTCCTTACGCCATTAGGCTAGTAAGCGAAGTGCTTTCCTCAAATGGTTCTTCCTCTATGGCATCGGTTTGTGGGTCGACTTTGGCTCTTATGGATGGCGGAGTTCCTATTACTGCACCGGTGGCAGGAATAGCTATGGGCTTGATAAAAGATGATAAGTCAGGTAAAGTTGTAGTTTTAAGTGATATACAGGGGTTAGAAGATTTCTTAGGTGATATGGACTTTAAAGTTGCTGGTACTTCAAAAGGTATCACTGCAATACAAATGGATATTAAGATTAAAGGCATTGATAGAGATATTTTAAAAGAAGCATTAGAGCGTGCCGAAGTAGGAAGAATGTTTATTATGCAAAAACTTTTAGACGAAATTCCACAGCCACGTAAAGAGTTATCTCGTTATGCACCAAAAATTATAACTTTTAAAATTGATCCAGAAAAAATTAAAGACGTTATCGGATCTGGTGGAAAGGTGATTAATAAAATAATAGCCGAAACAGGTGTAAAGATTGATATAGATGATGATGGCAATGTTTTTGTTGCAAGTGCTGATATAGAAATGGTAGAGAAAGCAAAAAAGATCATACTTTCTATAGTTGAGGAAGTTGAAGTGGGCGATATATATGATGGAGAAGTGGTTCGCATTTCAAAATTTGGTGCTTTTGTAGATTTAGGGGCTGGTAAAGAAGGTATGGTTCATATCTCTAAACTATCAAATCATCATGTTGCAAGAGTTGAGGATGTTGTCAAGGTAGGAGATAAAATAGAAGTCGAAGTCATTAAAGTAGACGAAAAGGGGAGAATTGACTTAAAACGTATTATACCCGCAAGTGAACTTGCAAGAGAAAACAAAATCAATATGGGGGATGAAGTAAAAGCGACAGACAAGAATATCGACTAATCATCAATATGTAGTTAGTATTACGTGCATAATACTGCTATTTTTAGTTTTTTTTCTAGAACAATGTCCATTTTTTGAAGATTAAATCATAATAAAAATTTTCAACATGAAATGAAAATATTTATTTAAAGTTTGGCATATGTTTAAATATGAAAAAACCGATATTTGCAATAAAAATCAAACGTTCATTAATCAATGTCATAATTGTAATTATGCTCTTTATACTTGCAATGTGTGCTAGTATCCCAAGTTCAATTACTACCACAGTTAGTGCTGAAAATCTATATTATAATGGTAACAAAAATTCAAATAATGTTTGTATGATGATTAATGTCTATTTTGGCAATGAGTATTTAGATGAAATACTTGAAACGTTAGCAAAGTATGATGTTAAAACTACTTTCTTTATAGGTGGTATATGGGCAAGTATGAACGAAGAATATCTTTTTAAAATTTTCGAAGCTGGACATGAAATTGCTAATCATGGTTATCATCATAAGGATCATGACAAATTATCATATGAAGACAATTTAAGCGAGATTGCTTCTTGCGATGAAATAATAAAAGAAAAGCTTGGACTTGAAATGACCTTATTTGCTCCGCCTAGCGGGTACTACAATGCTAACACACTTAAGGCATGTGTCGATCTTGGATACAAGACAATTATGTGGACTAAAGACACTATTGATTGGCGTGATAAAGATGCTAGTGTGATATATTCTCGTGCAATTAAAAATGCAAGCAGTGGGGATTTTATCTTAATGCATCCAACTTCTGGTACGGCTACTGCACTTGAAAATATTATTCTTTTCTACAAATCTAATGGATTTAATTTAACTACGGTTAGTGAATGTTTAAAAAATTAAGATAATAAAAACGAAGGGATGTTGTCCTGCTTAAATAACTTTAAAAACAAGTTTGTTGCACAACCCTGTCACTATTTGAATTAACATCAATTTTGCTAGTAAATGTGGCTTCATCCCGCTTACAGACAAAACTTCTGATAATTAAAAAAATTTCACAAAAAACCGATAAAATTAAATAAACAGGCGATTTAGTTTGTTTTATTTTATTTTTTTATGATATAATTTTTTATACAATGCACGAGGGTGTTTATAGTTACATGTTTGTTTAAGGAGGCAAGTTGTGGCTATTTATAACTTTAAAAATAAAGCAAAAAAAGAAAAGGTTAAAAAAGATAATAGTAAGCTTGTGGGTTGGACGCTCATAACTTTATCTTTGTTAGTTTATATCCTATTGCTTTCAAATCTCATTCCTGGGTCAATAAAATTCTCTCTTTCACTCATGGGTTTTTTTGCCTATCCATTTTTTATCTTCACATTTATACTTGGGTTAGCATTTTTGAATAAAAAAAAATACGTAATGCCTAAAAGGTATGCCGTATTTGTATCATTGTTCATTTTTAGTGTAATTTGTCTCATTCAAACAATTCATATTCAATGTTTAATACCCGCTGAAGAAATAAATACTTACTCTAAATATATTTGTGCGAATTATAATGCAGTTTATACCTTAGGAGGCGCAATTTCAGGATTTTTTGTAGCTAACATTCAGTTTTTAACTGGTAGTTTTTGGTGGGCGATTGTCATATTTTTCCTTCTTGGGGCTTTTTCGCTTGCTATAATAATTGATTGTTGGCGTCAAAAAAGAATTGCACAAAATCTTGAGAAACCTTTACAAGTTAGATTTAAAGAAAAAGAAGAAAGTGTTCCAAAAACAGCGACTCCAACTTTGCAACAAACACAACCTTCTCAATCACGCATGAAAGACATAGAAAATGGTATAATGGCAACAGCAAATATACAAGATGAGATTTCGCAAAATGAAGAAAGAGAAGAGAATGCTGGGCTTTCTCAGACTATGCAGGTTGGAGAAAAGGTAAGTACAGAAAACATGACTCGTGAAGAATTAAAGCATTTTTTACTAACGCCGTCTAAAGTTAATTTGGAAGAGCTGTTCCCAGATAGACACAAGTTTGATGATGAGCAAACATTGAGTGCAGATGAGGAAACGTATTCTAGCGATACATTAAATATTGAGCCAGAGATTTTTGTTAGTGGTCAAGTCAAGGCAGATACTATAATCGAGCCTGATAATAATAACAATATTATAGAAGAAATGCACGAAGAGTCATGCAAAATAAATCCAAATTTTGTAGTGCATGAAGATAAACTCTTTCATGAACCAAAAAGTGAAGTTAAAAGAACTAGTTTGCCTGAAGTTAGTGCTAGTGATTTAACTCTTGATGTTGATACTTTAATGCACAAGACGATAGAAGAAGAAAGGCAGAAAAACTCTTATTTTACAAGTGGTACTAAAAGTTCTGAAAGTTCATCTTGGAAAAGTCTGTCAGGTATAGAGGGAGAAAATGTAATCAAAGAGGATAATGGACGTGACACACAACGTGATTTTAATGGAGCTTCTTTTGATAGAGAAGGTGACGTACGTAGTGAAGGACAATTTTTAAGAGGTGATAATAGACAAAGTCTCGCAAAAGAGGGGCTAGATCGAATGAATATACAACAGACACGTGAAAATGAATTTACATCAAACCCATTTGAAAGTGGTAGGAAAGTTTGGGGAAGAGGTGAAGATGATATTGTGTCCAATCCTACTACGATGAATAGAGCTGGTGAAAATCAACTAAGACCGAACTTTTTAGAGCGTATGTCACCAGATGATGTAAGGCAGAGAGAAAGATTTATCACAAATGATGAGATTACTGCAAATGTACTGCCAAATAGAAATTATGAGTCTGAAAAAGAAAATAAACCTTATGTTTACACAAAACCACCTTTATCGCTTATCACTACAAAGTCAGACGACCTATCATTTATGGCAGAAGAGGTTACTACTAAAAAAGTTATCCTTGAGAATAATTTAGAGACTTTTGATATTCCAGCCAAAGTTAAAGCGGTATTAATAGGACCAGCAGTTACAAGGTATGAACTTGAAATGCCAATAGGGGTTCCAGTCACAAAAGTTAAAAATCGTGCAGATGATATAGCTATGGCACTATCTGCAAATGGGGCTGTTCGTATTGAAGCTCCAGTTCCAGGCAAAAGCGTAGTGGGAATTGAAGTGCCAAATCGCACAATAGGTAAAGTAAGTTTGCGTGATATATTAGCTTCACGTGAGTTTAATGAAAATCCTTCACCATTATGTTTTGCTCTCGGGCGTGACATTACAGGTAGGGTGCTTGTCGGCGACCTTAAAAAACTTAGACATGTTCTCATTGCTGGAACTACTGGTTCAGGGAAATCTGTATGCTTAAATTCAATTATTTTGAGTATCATCTATAAAGCCTCACCAAGCGATGTTAGAATTATGCTTATTGATCCTAAACGTGTGGAATTTTCTTCATATGCTGAACTTCCTCATCTTATCACTCCTAGAATTATTAATGATCCAAAGGTGGCAGTGAATGCTCTCTCTTGGGCTGTGGCTGAGATGGAAAAGAGATATGAAATGTTAGAACATGCTAGGGTTCGTTCAATCGAAGAATTCAACAGCCGTGAGAGTGTAAAAATCGGTAAAGAAGAAAAAATGCCTTATCTTGTTATCATCGTTGATGAGTTAAATGATTTAATGATGAACTCTAAAAAAGAATGTGAAGATAAAATTATTAAGTTGGCACAAAAAGCCAGAGCGGCGGGCATACATCTTATTCTTGCAACACAAAAACCTACTGTTGATGTTATCACTGGACTAATTAAAAGTAATATTCCTTCTAGGATTGCTTTTAGAGTAACATCGTCCATGGATTCTATGACTATTCTTCAAAGTGTTGGAGCTGAAAAATTGTTAGGTCGTGGTGATATGCTTTATCTTCCAGAGGGAGCACCAGAGGGGATGCGTGTTCAAGGATGTTATGTTGAAACTAATGAAATTAACGATATTGTTGACTTTGCAAAAGAAAATAATGAAACGATTTTTGATGAAGAAATAGAACAACTAATTACTAATCCGAGCAAATTAAATGCGGTTGGAAATAAGTCAAGTGGGAATGAAATTGATCCTCTGTTTGTGCAGGCACTTAAACTTTGCATTGAAAATAAACAAGCTTCAATAACTATGTTAAGACGGAAGTTTGCTATGGGTTATCCAAAAGCTGCTAGCCTTGTTGATCATATGGAGGAACTTGGATATGTAACACCTGCTGATGGTGTTAAGGGGCGAACGGTACTCATTACCATGGAAGAATTTGAGGAAATTTATGGCGATGTTGATTACTAAAGAGGGGTTATATGTTTGATTTTCAACAAGTACAAAAAGATGAATTATATTTTAGGCTTATGAAAATACGAGATGAACGAAATGAACAAATTCGGCATGATAAATTGAATAACTCTCACGTCGACAAGGTTAAACTTGAACGTGATGAAAGTGAAGAAAAATTGACTTTGTCTGAGATATCTTCAAAAATTAAAAACGAAAATTTGATTATAAAAGCTGTTGAAATTTTTGAAAAGTATGGTAAGGTAAGCTTAGAACTTTTAGAAGGACAGTTGAAAATTGGTGAAAGGGTTGGAACTTATCTATTACAAGCATTAAAGACTCTTGGTTATATTAGTAGTGGTGATGTTAACAAAAAAAATTTTATGCTTACATTTGAGCAATTTAACGAACTTTATGATAAAAATGGGATAAAAGATGTACAAAAAATGCGAATGTCAATAGAGAAAGAATGTGGTTTTGTTGAGGTTTTAAAGGTTCTGACTTTAAATAGGATAAGTCAAATAAGTATCTCTTTTTTAAGAAGAAATTTTTCACTTACTTTCGTTGAAGCTGAAAGGTACTTTGTTGCAATGGAAAATCTAGGCTATATCAAACCAAATGTAACCTTGTTGGTGCATTTGAAAGATATAAATTTTACAGAGGAGAAAAATGAATAATATAAAAGTTGGCGCAGTGTCACTTGGGTGTGATAAAAATAGAGTCGATCTTGAAAAAATGCTTGCAAAGTTAGAAAATGCAGGTTTTATGATTGGTCAAAATCCTGATGAATGTGATGTGTTAATCATAAACACTTGTGCCTTTATAAGACCTTCGGAAGAGGAAGCTATTAACGAAATCATCAGAGCGGGTAAACTTAAACAGGCAGGGAAGATTAAAAAGATTATCGTGTCAGGATGTCTAAGTCAAAGAAGATATAAAGACCTGCCACAAAATTTACCAGAAGTAGATAAATTTCTTTACCTTAGAGAAAATGATGATATCGTGCAGATTGTTGCAAGTCTTTTTAATGTTAAAGGCGATGAAAATTATGGCGGGGTACGAGTTAATACAGTATCTAAAACTTCAGCATTTTTAAAAATCGCTGATGGGTGTGATAATGCTTGTTCTTATTGTACTATACCAAGCATTCGTGGACGATATAAAAGTGAAAGTGAGGACAAGCTTTTGAGTGAAGCAAAGGAACTTGCTAAAAATGGTGTTAAAGAGCTTGTCCTTGTTGCACAAGATACCACAAGGTATGGCACGGATTTGAAAAATGGCGAAAATTTAATAACTCTTTGTAAAAAATTATGCAAAATCAAAGGCATAGCCTTTATAAGAATTCATTATTGTTATCCCGAAATGGTCACACGTGAACTTTTAGATTTTATGAAAAGTGAAGTAAAGATGTGTAAATACCTTGACATTCCTCTTCAACATATAGATGATGATATATTAAAGCAAATGCGAAGAAGAGTAGGAGAACAGGATACTAGGAAATTAATTTCAATGATCAAAAAAGATTATCCAGAGTTTGCAATTAGAACTACATTTATAGTTGGATTCCCCGGAGAGAGTGCGAAACAATTCAAGAAACTTTGTGATTTTATTAAAGAAGTTAAGTTTGATTATGCAGGATTCTTTCCATACTTTAGGGAGGAGTTTACATATAGTTATTTTATGAAAAATCAAAAATCACAATTTATTAAACAGCATAGGTTAAAAAGGATAAAAAAGTTTCAAAATTCGATTGCGAGTGAAAAAGCTCTTGAAAGAATTGGTCAAATTACTACAATTTTAGTTGATGAATTTGATGAAAAGACGGGATATTTTAATGGGCATACGCCATGGCTTTCTTTGGGTATAGATTTTGGCGTAAAAATCGAGGATAATAATATAATAAAAGAAGGTGACATCATCACGGCTGAAATTATTGACTTTGATGGTGAAAATTATTTTGCAAAAACAGGAGGAAATTATGAACTTACCAAATAAAATATCAATTGCAAGGATTTGCTTATTGCCATTTGTCGTGTTTTTCTATTTGGAGACATTATTTCCTTATGGAAAATTAATAGCAGGTTTAATATTTATTATAGCCACTATGACTGACTTTGTAGATGGTTACATTGCCCGTAAATACAATATGGTAACAACGCTAGGAAAATTTTTAGATACCATAGCGGATAAGGTTATGGTTATGACTGCAATATTGTTACTGTTAGCAGTGCCTCTTTCAACTGGCAAAAGTGTTATTGCTTATCCATCAAATGCCTGTTTGATTGTATCAGTAGTTTGTTTTATAATCATTTTGGCAAGAGAATTTTTAATAAGTGCTTTTCGTCAAATTGCTGCGACTAAAAATGTGGTTATGGCTGCAGATAAATTAGGTAAGATTAAGGCATTTTTGCAGGATATTATGTTAGTGTTATATTTTGCTATTGCTTTCATAGTTGATATGTTTCCAACTCTCATGGAGGAGACTGTAGGGGTTGCATTATCTTCGTTGGCTTTGTCTTTATTGATTTTATCTACAATTTTAACTATAGCTTCGGCTATAAACTATGTTATTAAGAATAAGCAGGTGCTAAGTGATGAAAACTAAACTTTTGATTTTATCTGACAAATTGCTTTTAGGTAATCTCGATTTTTCTATACAAGATTTTTCTTTTTTTCTTTTTGAAAAAGGCTTAGACTTAACTTTTGCACATGTATGTATGTTTGCTGATAAAACGTATGAAAGATTTTTAAACTATGAAACGTTAGATTCGCAATTTAATATAGTCGTTGCCGAAAATGAAAAAATTGATGGACTAATAGCTAGTGCGGGGATAAAATTTTGTAAAGATAAAGAGATTATAAATGAACAGGGGGTTTTGCTTCAAGGACAAAATAGTAGTATATTATTCCTTCCTATAGAGTGCGATGTTAAAATGCTCACATCTAAGGCACTTAAAATTATAGATTTTAGAAAAACAAGGATTAGTTTATCTGTTTTTGGTGAAAATCCAATCGAAATAGAAAATTTTCTCAAATCTAAAAACATCAAATATCGAATATGCGAGAAAAATTTGTTGTCGAGAGTCATTGTTGATACCGAATATTCAAAGTTTTATGAAGAGTTTAAAGAGAAGTTTACAGGAACATATAGTTCACCTGCTTTGCCTCTTGAAAAAAAAGTATTTGACTTATTAAAAAGCAATAACAAGACTCTTTCAATAGTCGAAAGTGTAACAGGCGGAAGTATTGTAAGTTCTCTTATTCGCAACAATGAAGGTATTTCAAAATATGTTAAAGAAGGACTTACTCTTTACATGCCAAGTGCTAAAAAAGAAGTTTTAGACATAGATGAAGAAATTATTCGTGATTTTACATGTGAAAGTATGGAAATGAGTGGTGAACTTGCAAAGAAACTTTTGATATTCGCAGGTACAGATTTAGTACTTACAATAACGGGTGATGCTTCTTCAGAAAAGGCAGGAATAATATACATAGCTATAGGTGATATTGATGAAATTCATGGTTATAAGTTTAGATTAAGTGGCAGTCGTAATGAAATTATAGAAACCGCTACTAATGTAGCACTTTATAATCTTATAAAATTTTTAGAAAATATGTAAGTGTGTTTGCAAAATTATCAGTTTATATGGTATAATAAAATTAGGAGTAGTTTATGGCAGAAAAAAAATCAATACAAGTTACAAGAAAAGAGGGTGAAGCAAAACTTGAAAGTTTGAATAAAGCACTTCTCGAAATTGAAAGAGATTTTGGTAAAGGTTCAATAATACGTTTTGGAGATGTTCCTCAGGAAGATATTGAAGTGATTCCCACAGGTTGTTTGACATTAGATTTAGCACTTGGAATTGGCGGGCTTCCTAGAGGAAGAATAGTTGAAATTTATGGACCTGAAAGTTCAGGGAAGACCACTGTTTCTTTGCATTGCGTTGCAGAAACACAGAAAATGGGTGGAAATGTTGCATTTATTGATGCTGAGCATGCACTCGATCCTGTCTATGCAAAAAAATTAGGCGTTGACGTTGAAAACTTATTGATATCTCAGCCCGATAATGGAGAACAAGCATTATCAATTTGTGAAAAATTAGTTGTTTCAGGAGCTGTTGATTTAATCGTTGTGGATTCTGTCGCAGCACTTACACCAAAAGCGGAAATAGATGGTGAAATGGGAGATTCCCATGTGGGCTTGCAAGCTAGAATGATGAGTCAAGCACTTCGAAAACTAACAGCATCAATAAGTAGAAGTTCAACGATAGTCATTTTTATTAATCAATTACGTGAAAAAGTAGGAGTCCTTTTTGGAAATCCTGAAACAACTGCTGGTGGGAGAGCGTTAAAATTTTATGCTTCCATTCGGCTTGATGTTAGGAAGGGAGAACCCATAAAAAGTGATGGAGTAATAATTGGTAACAGAACTAAGGTCAAAGTTGTAAAAAATAAGTGTGCTCCACCATTTAGGACTGCAGAATTTGACATAATTTATGGAAAGGGTATATCCAAAACGGGATGTATTGTTGATCTTGCTCTTGAAAATGGCATTATTAAAAAGTCAGGTTCATGGTTTAGTTATGAAGATGAGAAAATTGCTCAAGGGAAAGAAAGTGTTAAAGATAAATTAGAGCAAGATCAGAATTTATATGATGAAATCGAAAATAAGATTAGAGAACTTATGTCTGCGGGTAAAATGCACACAGGAAGTGATGGAGAGGAAGATTAGATAAATATAGTATGTGGTATGTGCATAATACCACAATATATTCTTCAGATTATAATAACATATTTAACAAAAAAAAGACAAAATAAGCAATCTTTGCTTATTTTTCTTACATAAAAATTTGCTATTATAAATTTGGGGGGCAAAATGACTATAAGTTATAAACGAATAGGCGAAAGCATGATTATTAGTATTCGAGGTGAAATAGATGAGTATAATTGTGTGAATGCTAGAAAAAAGATTGATGAAATATTACAAATGCAAAATATAAAGTCGGTCTTGTTTGATCTTGGCGATGTAAACTTCATAGATAGTACTGGTATTGGACTTTTCTTGGGACGATATAAACTTGCAAATCGTATGGGTATTTGTCTTTCTATATGCAATATTAGTGAGGTTACAAAAAAAGTTTTTGAGGTATCTGGGCTTTTGCAGATTATACCTATGCAAAGAATTGCCGAAATAAAAAAATAGAATAACATTATTAAAATTGGAGATATTTATGAAAGAAAGTAATTATATGGAAATAAAATTTAAAGCTTTAAGTGAAAATATAAAGTTTGCTCGTGCGGTAGTTTCGGCTTTTTGTTTAGAACTAGATCCGACAATTGCCGACATAAATGACATTAAAACGGCTGTTTCTGAAGCGGTAACTAATGCAATAATACATGGGTATAAATGTGATGCAAATAAGGAAGTTGTTATATGTGCAAAGTTAGATAGTAAAACTCTTGAAATAATCGTCGAGGACTTTGGCGTGGGGATAGAGGATATTGATAAAGCACAAGAACCTTTTTACACTACTCTATCACAAGAGGAACATTCTGGTATGGGATTTACAATTATGCAATCATTTATGGATGATTTCAGTCTTGAAAGTGAGGTGGGGAAAGGTACAAAGGTTATGATGAAAAAGAAATTTGAAAAACAAAAAGTTATAACGGAGGCATAATGCAGAATTGCGAGAGAATGCGTGAGCTTATCGCAAAGGCACAGAAGGGTGATGATGAGGCTAAAAATACTTTAATTGTAGAAAATTCGCCACTTATTAAGAGTGTGATTCGCTGGTATAAAAATAAAGGTATAGAATATGATGACCTATATCAGTTGGGAGCATTAGGTTTTATAAAGGCGATAAAAAACTTTGACTTATCATATGATGTAAAATTTTCGACCTATTGCGTACCTATGATTGTAGGTGAAATAAAAAGATTTATGCGAGATGATGGTGCTATTAAGGTGTCAAGAAGCATAAAAAGTTTAAATATTAGAATTAACAAGTATAGTGCCTTTTTTGAAAGTGAAAATCAAAGAAATCCAACCATTAAAGAGCTAGCTTCGCATTTTGAAGTTGAAGAGGATGATATAATACTTGCTATGAATTCTTCGAGTATGCCTGTATCCCTTTATACACCTCTTGAAGATGGAGATGGAACTTTGGAGCTAATTGACAGAGTTGAAAAGGAGAGCGAAAATTATGACATTTTTAATTCTATAGCTTTAAAAGATATCATAGAAAAATTACCACAAAAAGATAGAAAAATAATATTACTTCGTTATTTTATGGATAAGACGCAAAGTGAAATTGCAAATATCATGAATGTATCGCAAGTTCAGGTTTCTCGGCTTGAGAATAAGATACTACTAGAACTTAGAAAGAAACTTACTTCTTAGCATAATTTGTTTGATGTTTGAATAAGTATATTTTGACTTTTGAATTTTTTCGACAAAATTAGTGAAAATACAAAAATGTTCAACATAAAAATTTTGTGAAAAATTATGTTAAAAGATTTATATTTATAGTGAGGTTTGTGATGCACGGGTTCGTAATCAAATCAAGGACGTTAAAAATTGCTTTTTTTGTTTTGCTATGTGCGGTGCTTTTGGCTATTGGAGGAAATGGTTATGCCTCAGCTGGTGTGTTCTTTGGTCAAACTGTAAGAAAAGTGCCAATTTATGCAGTTGACACTACGGAAAAACAAGTAGCGATTTCTTTCGATGCTGCATGGGGTGCAGATAAAACTGCTGATATTATTGAAATTTTGCAAGAATATAATGTAACAGCAACTTTCTTTCTTGTAGGGTTTTGGGTAGATGAGCATGAGGACTTAGTGAAAGCAATAAATAATGCAGGACTCGAAATTGGAACACATTCAGAAACTCATCCAGACATGATTAAGCTTTCAGCAGAGCAGATAAAAGAGGAACTGACAAGTTCAATGGATAAGATATCAAACATCACGGGGAAGGAGGTGGCATTATTCCGTCCACCATTTGGATCTTATAATAATACACTTATTGAGACGGCAGAAAGTTTAAATTTAAAAACAATTCAATGGAGTGTTGATAGCTTGGACTGGAAAGGATTATCTGCGGGAGATATTACAAGTCGTGTCTTACAAGGTGTTTGTAATGGGTCAATTATTCTCATGCACAACAATGCAGATAACGTTCTGCCAGCACTTAGAATGACATTAGACAATCTTTTAAAACTTGGATATAAAATTACAAGTATTGGTGAACTTATTTATGAAACTGATTATGAAGTTGATAGAAATGGTTTGCAACATAAACTTTAAAAAAATGGTAGGAGAAATTAAAAATGGCAACAAATCAAGAAAAAACTTTAAATTTTATGAGTATTTTAGAAAAAAATAATATAGCAAAAATTTCTGGCATTATTTCGTCTGATGCTGAATTATTACATGAAAGGGATGGCGAAAAATTCTACACATTAAGCATCTCCTCAAAGAGACTTTCAGGACAAGATGACATGGTACAGTTGACTGTTCCAGAAAGATTATTAAAAAATGGTGATATCAATTCTATTTTAAATAAGAATTTAAAACTTATTGGTGAATTTAGAAGCTATAATAAACTTGAAAATAGTAGAAGTCGATTGAAACTTAATTTTTTTGTCAAAGAAATTAAGCCAAATATTGAAGAAATATATGAAAACAGTATTACTCTTAAGGGATATCTTTGTAAAAAGCCTATTGTCAGAACTACACCCTTTGGCAGAGAAATTTGTGACTTTTTACTGGCGGTTAATCGCAATAATTCTAATAAATCTGATTATTTGCCTTGTATTGCTTGGGGGAGAAATGCAAAATTCGTTGGCTCATTAGAAGTTGGAGATAAGATAGAACTATCAGGGCGTATGCAATCACGTGATTACAAGAAAACTTTGGAAGATGGTAAGGTGGAAGATAGAAAAGCATATGAAATTTCATGTGACACTGTTATGATCATCTCCAAAGAACAAGAGAAAAATGTAAATTTTGGCAAATAATTTAAGTTTTAAATATATTACGCATCTCAATATTTGAGAGGCGATTTTATTTTTTACATAAGTTTTTTTAGTTATTTTTTATTATATTTTTTGGATATTGCATAAATATTGATATAAAAATATGGTAAAAACTCACCTTTTCGTTGTTTTTGTATAATAATTAAAACTTGATTTAATGCAAATAAAAATAGAAATATTAACATAAAATAATTAAATGAAAAGCAAATTCTGTATTATTTTTGCATTTTTTTCGATTTTTTTATTAATATTTTTTGAATTTTTCTTTTTTGATTATTTTTATCCTATTAGGTATAAGGACGTTATAAGTATTTATGCAAAAGAATTCAATGTTGATAAAGCTATCATTTTTTCAGTGGCAAACGTCGAAAGTGGTTTTGATAAAGATGTAATTTCGTCTGCTGGAGCAGTAGGGGTAATGCAACTCCTTCCACGTACGGCAAGTTGGTTATGCGAAATGCTTGAAATGGAGTACTTTTATGAAAATTTATTCGATGAAAAATATAATATAAAGCTTGGAAGTTATTATTTATCATATCTAATTGCACGTTTTGAACAATTGGATTTTGCACTAGCAGCTTATAACGCTGGACCTAGTAATGTAGCATCATGGCTTGATGAGAATGTAGAACTAACAGTCGATGACATACCATTTGTAGAGACTAGAAATTATGTTTATAAAGTTAAACGCTGTATGAAAGTTTATTCATGGAAAAGTTAAAACGTGTAATTTTATTGTAAAATTAATTTGTTTATGCTATAATAAAAAATCAAGGAGGAATTATGGCTGAACAAAATCTATCTAACGAAGTGGATGTAAGAAGAAAGAAAATTGAAGATTTAAAAAATTCTGGGCATATTGTTTACAAGCAAAACTATAATTGTACAGATACGATATGTTCTGCACGAAAAAAACTTGGACAAAAAGTTAAGGTAGCAGGACGTATGATTTTTAGAAGAATTATGGGTAAATTTGGTTTTTGTCAGATACGTGATATTGAAGGTAAAATACAAATTTCAGTAGGTAGAAATGAGCTTTCTGAAGAAGATTACGAATTTTATAAAAAAATGATAGATATCGGAGACTTTATTGGGGTTGAAGGTGAGGTATACGAAACTCAAACTGGGGAAATAACTGTTAAAGCTGAAAAGGTTACATTATTATCTAAGGCTTTGAGACCTTTACCCGAAAAATTTCATGGAGTTGTGGATACTGAGATAAAATATCGTCAACGCTATCTTGACCTTATATGTAATGAAGAAACTCGTAAGGTATTTTTAACACGTTCTAAAATTTTATCATTCTTAAGACGATACCTAGAGGATAATGGCTTTATTGAAATTGAGACACCTATTATTCAAACTAGTGTTTCGGGAGCTTCAGCCAAACCATTTTATACTCATCATAATGCCCTTGATATGGATTGTAATTTAAGAATAGCTTGTGAAACTTGGAATAAACAGGCGATGGCTGGTGGTTTTGATAGGGTGTTTGAAGTAAGTAAAGATTTTAGAAATGAAGGCATGGATCCATCTCATTTGCAAGAGTTTACTCAAGTTGAGTGGTATGTAGCCTATTGGTATTTTGAAGATAATATTAAATTTTTCCATGATCTAATTATTAAAATGCTCAGTGAAGTTTTAAATACTACTAAGATTAATTATCAGGGGCAAGAAATCGATTTTGCTGGAGAATGGCCAAGAATAAATTACGTGGAAAAAATGAGAGAAATATTGGGGTTTGACTTTCTTAAAGAAACTGATGTAGAGATTCTTAAAAGTAAAATTGTTGGAAATGGTATATTTTCTATGGGAGAGCTTGCAGAATGCAAGACAATTCGTACACTCATTGATTTTGTATATAAAAGAAAAATACGTGAAAATATTGTAAATCCTACTATACTTTACAATTATCCAGCATTTATGATACCTCTAGCGAGAAGAAATGATGAGGATGATAGAGTTATTGATGTCTTTCAAGTTGTGGCTGGTGGTGCGGAACTAGTTAAAGCATATTCTGAGCTTGTTGATCCTATTGTTCAAAGAAAAATGCTTGAAGAACAACTTGAAGAAAAAAAAGCGGGTGATGACGAAACGATGGATATTGATGAAAGTTTCTTGCTCGCTATGGAGCATGGTATGCCACCGATGAGTGGGCTTGGGTTCGGAATTGATAGATTCATTCAATTTATTTTCGATTTGCCTAACATTCGTGACACCATCCTATTCCCTTTAATGAAGTAGTTTAAAATTGAATGTACAAAGGAAGTGCATATGAGCGATGAGTTAGACATTGACTTTATAGTAAATACTTTTAACGAATTGATACCAAATCCTGTTTGCGAACTTGAGTATTCTTCGGAATTTGAACTATTGGTAGCAGTTATATTGTCTGCACAATGTACCGACAAGCGAGTTAACATGGTGACACGTGAATTATTTAAAGTGGCAAACAAACCAGAAGATTTCGTCAATATGAGTCAACAAGAACTTGAAGAGCGAATTCATTCTTGTGGTTTTTATCATAACAAAGCGAAAAACATTAGAGAGATGAGCAGAAATCTTATTGACAAATTTGGTGGTGTTGTGCCTAATACTATTGAAGAACTTGTTACCTTGTCAGGTGTTGGAAGAAAAACTGCAAATGTGATAATTAGTGAAGCATTTAAAGGAAATGCACTAGCAGTAGATACCCATGTTCTAAGAGTTGCCAACAGATTAGGGCTAGTTAATACAAATGAGCCAGATGTGTGTGAATTAAAACTTAAATCTTTGTTCAATGAAAATGATTGGTCTAGACTTCACTTTCAAATGGTGTTATTTGGAAGATATACATGTAAATCAAAAAATCCAAATTGTGAAGGATGTAAGTTTAGACAAATTTGTACTTATTATGCCTCTAAGGAAACTGATAAAAATTAAGTTAAGAATAATTTCATAATTATTAAAAAGGAGAATAAATGTTTTTAGACAGAGTTAAAATTTCTATTAAAGCAGGTGATGGAGGCAATGGTGCTATCTCCTTTTTGCATACTAAACTCGTTCAAAATGGTGGGCCAGATGGTGGCGATGGCGGTAAAGGAGGAGATGTTATTTTCATTGCCAAAGATAATCTTAATACCTTGTATGATTTTAGATTTAGGAAAATATTTATTGCTGAAAATGGAGCAAATGGCGGGAAAAGAAATCAGACAGGAAAGAATGGGGAAGACCTTATAATTGAAGTGCCAACGGGGACTGTTATTATAGAGCCTATTTCTAGCAAAGTGATAGCCGACTTAAATGAACCAGAAAAAAAATTTACGGCCTTACATGGAGGAAAAGGCGGTCATGGAAATATGTTTTTTAAGTCTTCCATTAAACAAACTCCACATTTTTCCCAAGCGGGGGAAAAGACGCAGTCCTGTGAAGTGATTCTTGAGTTAAGGACTATAGCAGATGTAGCGCTTGTTGGATTTCCAAATGTTGGCAAGAGTAGTTTGTTGTCTGTTATTTCAAATGCCAATCCAAAGATAGCAAATTATCCTTTTACTACGTTATATCCAAATCTAGGTGTATGTGAAGTACTTGGAAAAACATTTGTGGTTGCGGACATTCCAGGGCTTATTGAAGGAGCGAGCTATGGGGCTGGACTTGGTCACTACTTTTTGAAACATGTTGAAAGGGTTAGGCTTATTCTTCATGTCGTCGACATTTCAGAAAGTGAGGGGCGTAAATTTATTAATGATTATGAGATAATTAATAAAGAACTTAAAAATTATCTATCTTATCTAGCTAAACTTACTCAAATAGTGGTTTTTTCAAAATGTGATCTTTTAAATGATGAAGAGTTAAAGAAAAAAGTGAAACAATTTGAGGTATTATATCCAAATGTTGAACATATTGAAATTGCATCGTTTGAGAATCGAAATATAGAGAAACTTAAGAAAAAAGTCATAGAAAAATTATCTAGAATACCTAAAATAAATCCTATCATTGTAGATAAGGTTGATTTAGATGTTAAAGATACTACAAGTTTGCTAGTCGATAGAATTTCCAATAATACATTTGTAGTTAGTGGTGGACTTATAGAAGAACTTTCACGTGGGATTTTTATTTCCGATCCATATTCTTTTGCTTATTTTCAAAATAAATTAAAGGATTTAGGAGTTATATCGGCTTTGAAAGAAAAGGGTGTTAAGTCAGGAGATATAGTTAAAATATTGGATTTTGAATTTGAATATAAGGAGTAATTATGATAACAACTAAACAACGAGCAAGTTTAAAAGCTCTTGCAAATGCACTTGACCCAGTTATGCAAATAGGCAAAGATGGTATCAATGAGATTATTATAGAAAATTTGAATTTACTTTTAAACTCAAAGGAACTTGTAAAAATACATGTTCTTAATTCATGCGAATATTCTGCAAAAGAGGTGGCAAACTTATTTGCGGAGCGAGTTGGCGCTGAGATTGTTCAGGTTATAGGTGGCATGGTGGTGCTTTATAAAAGAAGCACAAAGAAGAAGTTTAAGCACATTAAATTCTAGATATAGTAAGTATTATGCACATAATACTACTATTTGTAGTTTTTTTTGATTTTGTTTAATTTTAGATTATAGTTATAGCAAATAAATTGATAACACAAAAAGACAAAATGAACAAAATTTTGTCTTTTTTTTGTTAATATTATTTTTTGCTATTTAGTATTATGTGATTAGGCATGGAAATAATTATTGAATATGTGCTTATCGAAAATTTATTAATCGACATTTTGATATTATTAACTAGTGAAAAAATCTTGAGACAAAAAGCAAGATTAATTTTTCTTATTTCTTTATGTGCGAGTGTCTTAGCGTTAATTTTTCCACTATTTTATTTACCACTAATAATTGAGGTTATTTGTAAATTATGTATTGGTCTTATGATAAGCATTATATGTTTTAAAGCTAAAAATTTCAAAGAACTTTGTATCAATTTTATGGTTTTTATGGTTGTAACCTTTATGTATGGTGGTTTTGCCTATATGATTGAGTGTTTATTAGGGGAAATATCCTTTATAATAATAATGCTAAGCTCTGTTATATTGTATTATGTGATTTTGTATATAATAAAGGTTCGCTACAAAAAACATATGCTTGAAACTTTCACATATGATGTTACCATAAAAAATGGCACACAAACCTTTAATTTTTGTGGATATTTGGATAGTGGTAACATGTTAAAGGATCCAGCGACAAATAAAAATGTAATTATTATAAATCATTCAGTATTGAGTAAACTGGTTGGTGATGAAATCGCATGTAAAATATTCAATGGTGAAAATGTTGGTTCTTTGACTTTTGGTCACTTTATTAATTGTGGCGGGGCGAGTGCAAGCGGGAAAATGTTTGTGTTCATTGTTGATGAAGTATTCGCTCATAACATCAGAATTAAAGATGCCTGCTTAGGACTTGCTCTCTACAATTTTGAAAAAGTTACATCAAGTCAGATACTTTTGAATGCAGATTTTATATAAGGAGATATTTATATGAATATATTAACAAAACTAAGAGTTTGGTTCTTCAATAGATTAAATAAGCAAGAATTAAAAAAAGTAGATGGTCTTGTGTTACTTGCTTTTGGTGATCGAAGTCTGCCTGAAGTTTTAAGTGAGCAACAGGAGAAAAACTTGCTAATGCAAATGGCTGATGGAAGTGAGCAAGCACGGGATACTTTGATTGAACATAATATGCGTCTTGTGGTGTATATTGCTAGTAGATTTTATGGAGTTGGTATAGAAAATGATGATCTAATTTCAGCAGGAGCGATTGGGCTTATTAAGGCTGTTAAGAGTTATAGTCTTGAGAAAAATATTAAATTAGCAACTTATGCCTCACGTTGTATTGAAAATGAAATTCTTATGCAACTTCGTAAAGTTAATAGAAAAAAGTGTGAAATTAGTTTAGATGAACCTCTTTCGGGGGAAAGTGAAAGTGGGGACCTTGTGGTTGCTGATGTTTTGACAGTTGGAGAAGACGAAACTGTTAAAGAACTAAATGAAAAGGTAGATAAAAATATAATTAATGAAATACTAAATGGATTAGAAAAAAGGGAGAGAGATATAATAGTATTTCGTTTTGGTCTTTTAGGTGAAGAGGAAAAGACACAAAAAGAGGTGGCTGATATCATGGGTATAAGCCAAAGTTATATTTCACGTATAGAAAAGAAAATCTTACTAAAAATGCGTAAGAGCATGAAATCTATCATTAATGAATGATAAGTTTTATTTAAAATAATTTTATAAGATGTAGAAAACACAAAAAAAGTCAAAAAAACACTATTTTTAGCGAAATTAAATTAATTTGCATAGAAAACTTTTTAATTTGGAAACATAACTTCATAAGGAAGTGATTATGTCAAATCGTGTTTTCATATCTGGTGTCGACACATCTAAATTACCAAAACTTAAAGCTGAAGAACTTGCTGACCTATTAAAAAAGGTAAAAGCAGGTGATGAATTTTCGAGAGAGGAGTTCATAGTTGCGAATTTAAGATTAGTTTTGTCTGTTTTACAAAAGTACTCCTCCCGATCTGTCAAGGCTGATGATATGTTTCAAGTTGGATGTGTTGGACTTTTGAAGGCTATTGATAATTTCGATGAAACATTGAACGTAAAATTTTCAACTTATGCTGTGCCTATGATAATGGGTGAAATTAAAAGGTATCTTCGTGACAATAACTCGGTTCGAGTTCCACGAAGTATGCGGGATGTTGCCTTTAAGGCTCTGCGAGCTAGGGAAATTTTATCCACAGAAAGCGAAGAGGCTAGTTTAGAAAGTGTTGCCAAGTTTTTAGAAATACCTCTTACTGAAATTACTTTTGCATTAGATGCAATATCTGACACTTTGTCTTTATCGGAACCAATATATAGTGATGGAGATGAAGAGGTATCGCTTGAAAATCAGATTTCTGATAACAAAAATTGTGAAGAAAATTTATTCGACGATATCGTTATTGCGGATGCTATCAAAAAGCTTGATCCAAGAGAAAGGGAAATTATACTTCTTAGGTATTATATAGGTAAGACACAGGTAGAAGTTAGTGAAGAGGTCGGCATATCTCAAGCCCAAGTGTCAAGACTTGAAAAAAATGCTCTTAAAACAATGAAAGGATTAATTAGTGATCAATAACATTTTCTACTAAATTATCTTATAGTTTTATTTAATCAAATAAAATGTATATAGTAAAAACTATGTCAAAGTTGATTTTTACGCTAATATAAATGTCAATGAATTTCCTAAAATAGAAATTTTTGTTTTTTTTGGCATCATTAATTGTATAATCAGCAATAAAAATAACGTCAAAAAATATTGAAAAAAGTAGAAAATTACCAAAGAATGTCGATTTGAGAAAATTTTTTTGTAAAAAATAAAAAAATTTTGTAAAAACCCCTTGATTTTTTTCTCAAAATGTGGTTTAATATACATCGAAAGGAGGGAAGGTATGGATAAGGACGAAAAGTCTCTAGATAAGCTAATTGCTAAGACGCTTATAAAACTTGGTTTCAACGTTTGCCACTTAGGTTATAACTTTTTGAAGATAGCTATAGCTAAAGTTGTAAAAGAGCCATCACTTATTTATTGTATAACCAATGGTCTGTATAATAGCGTAGCGAATTATTTTGGCGTGAAGTCTGGTATGCTAGTTGAACGATGTATAAGACATGCAATAAGTTCAGCGTTTAATAGAACAGATTTTAACGTCTTCAACGAAGAACTGCATACAAATTTTACTAGTAAATATGATAGACCATCTAATTCGTTGTTTATTGCATTAGTTGCAGAAAATATACGAATAGAACTTATTAAATAGATTCTATCAGTAGGTTATTTGACTAAATGCCTAATAAGTAAAGACTATGCTATTGTGTGATTAGCGAAAAAACGAACTAAGATTTATAGTTCGTTTTTTTTATTAATTGATTTGCTTATATATGGGTAGGGATAAAGACTATAAAACATAACTAAAATTATAAATCACTATAATAACATTATTATTTTTTTGCAGTTTTAAGATGACTTATGAAAATCCAAATGTAAAGCTATCTTTTTGTTTTCACAGAAAGTTTATTTTATTTAATTATAATGTTTTTTGCTTTTTAATTGCAACGAAGTCTAAAAGATGTACTTAATTTAGAAAAACTTTATAAAATAGCTTTACTTAAAACGAACGTCTATATATTTTTCATATTTATTTTTATAAATTTAAAAAAATTACACATCATATGAGCAGGAGGTAAACATGATAGCATTAAATATTATTACGCTTATTTTACTACTCATTGGCGGATTAAACTGGGGGCTTATAGGTCTTTTCAATTTTAACCTTGTAGAAAAAATTTGTGGTGGGTTTAACTGGCTTTCAAGAGTTATTTACATACTAGTTTTGATTTCAACAATATTTCTGATAGTTTCCGCTAGTGTTTATGCAGGGATATTGCTTTCGTAAAAAATCGCTTTTAGCGGTTTTTTTAGTGTATTTATTAAAAGTGAGATGAAGTAGTTATAGTCTACATAATGTTAGTTTTTTTTAAATGGGCTTAAATTATCAAAGAATCATTAATCCATATAAGTATAAAATTTAGCATAAATTTGTGTGAATAGTCATAAAATACACCGCAAGTTCATAAATTAAAGCGATGGAGGCTATTAATGGATAAATTTGAAATCTATGATGATATAAAAACTCGAACCAATGGTGACATATATATTGGCGTTGTTGGTCCTGTCCGTGTAGGCAAGTCGACGTTCATATCAAACTTTATGAAAAAATTAGTCTTGCCAAATATAGAGAGCAAGAGTACTAAAGAACGTACTATAGATGAACTTCCACAGAGTGCCGATGGTAAAACTGTTATGACAACTCAACCACATTTTGTTCCAAATGAAGCAGTTAAGATTTCTGTCGCAGGTGGAGTTGAGTTAAAGGTGCGTATGATTGACTGTGTTGGATATCTTGTATCAGAGGCTATGGGTGTAAGTGAAGACGGAGCACCAAGACTTGTTAAAACACCATGGAGTGAGCAAGAGATGTCGTTTGAAAAAGCTGCTACTTTAGGGACGCAAAAGGTGATTAGCGAACATTCTACGATTGCTGTTATGGTAACAACAGATGGCAGTGTGACAGATATTGCTAGGGATAATTATGTTCCAGCTGAAGAAAAGGTTATAAAGCAATTACAAGAAAGTGGGAAACCATACGTTGTAGTTTTAAATTGTAAAAATCCTACGAATAATGAAAGTAAAAAACTTGCAAGCATGCTTAGTGAAAAATATGGTGTCCCAGTTATACCTATAAATGCACTAGAACTTGGAGATAAGGATGTTGACAAACTTTTTGAAAACATTTTATCACAATTTCCTCTTAAAAGTATTCGCATAAAAATGCCAAAATGGCTTAATGCCCTTCATTTTACAAATCCCGTCATATCAGAAATTGTGAATGAAATGAAAACGTTTGCCGGACGTGTTGAAAAAATAGGTGATGCAACCAATCAAAATATCGTTTTTGCAGAAAGTGAAGTATTTGATCCAATAACATTTACAAATGTCAGTATGGGTGATGGTATTGTAACATTTTCTGTAGTGCCGAAAGATGGGTTATTTTATAACGTGTTGTCAAATGAATGTGGACTTGATATCAAAGATGATTTCTCTCTTATTAGCATCATAAAGGATTTAGCAGTTGCCAAAACTGAATATGATAAAATCAAAACAGCTTTAGATGAAGTAAATGAAACTGGCTATGGCATAGTTGCACCTAAACAGGAAGAGTTTGAACTATCAGAGCCAGAACTTGTTAAACAGGGTAGTAAATTTGGGGTGAAAATTCGAGCTACAGCTCCAAGCCTGCATTTAATTAAAGTTGATGTTAATACTGAAATCACGCCTATGGTGGGGACAGAACCGCAATGCTCAGATTTGGTTAACTTTTTACAAGAGAAATTTGAAGATAAAGAAGCTCTTTGGGATACAAATTTATTAGGCAAAAGTTTATCTAGTTTGGTAAGTGATAACATTAACTTGAAAATAAATTTTATGCCACTTGATGCACAAAAGAAAATGCGTAAAACATTAACTAGGATTGTAAATGAAGGTAAAGGTGGTGTTATCTGTATATTATTATAAAATATAGCATGTAATATGCGCATAATACTACAACATGTTGTATGAAAGTTGGCATAACCAACTTTCATTTTTATTATATTTATAGTTAAACTAGGTTGTGAGTTTATATGATTTTAATAAACGCATAATTTTATAATTTTTAAAGTGAGCCATGCTTATTTATGTGTTTAATGCAAGAGACGAAGTGTTCTAAATCTGAAAAAGTATTATTTATTCCAAGAGAAACTCGTATTGCACCTTTCTCCAATGTGCCAAGTGCTTTATGTTTAAGTGGTGCACAGTGTAATCCACTTCTAACACAGATTCCATGCTTTTCGCTCAAATAGTTAGCAACTTCATCAGAATTATATTCATTAAAGTTAAAAGCGAAAACGCCGTTGGTGTTGTCCGGATTTGTGTAGATTTCAAGTGGAAGTTTTGAAAGCTCGTAGTGTAAATAAGTTTGTAAATCATCAATTTTATGTTTTATAAAATCTCCGTTTTCTAGTACAAAATCAATGCCGGCTGAAAGGGACATTATTGCAGGAACGGAAAGGGTACCAGATTCGTATCGTTCGGGGCTATTAACTGGTTGTATTAGTTCTTCTGAATTTGTACCAGTTCCACCAAAAATTAGTGGAGATAAAACTATTCCATTCGAAATAACTAAGACTCCAATACCCTGCATTGCGTATAGTCCCTTGTGACCAGCAAGAGCCACCATGCTGACTCCAAATTTTTCCATGTCCATTTTTAAATGTCCACAGCTTTGTGCCATGTCCACTAAAAACAAAAGATGTTTTTCTCGAGCAAGACTTCCAATGGATTGAACGTCGCACATATCACCATTAACATTTGACACATGATTGCAGATGATAAGATAAGTATCGGGACGGAGATGAGGCTCTATATCTGAACGTGAGATTGCTCTGTTTTTAGGTTGTTTGACGACAGAATATGATATCAAGCCATCATTTGCTAATTTTTCCAATGGTCTTAATACAGAGTTATGCTCATTTTCAGTACAGATTACATGTCCATGTTTTGCTGTACCAAAAATTGCCATATTCAGACATTCCGTACAGTTATAACCGAAGATGACATTTAGTGGGTTGCTTTCACCTACAAAGCGTGCAACTTTTTCTCGTGTTTCGTAAACTTTCATGCCGGCTTTTATACTTTCACGATGCCCGCCACGTCCAGGATTTGCACTGTAATTTGTTAATGCTTCTTCTACTGCTTTGATTACTATTTTTGGCTTGTAGATAGTTGTTGCGCTGTTGTCTAAGTAAATACTACTCATTTTCACGTTTTCCTTTTATAACAATATAATAAAAATATGAGGAAATGGTGAATATGGATTATATTATTGCTATCTTTTTGTCACGTAGTGAAACACTTGCATTTGCAAGTATGTTAAAAAACTCTAAAATACCCAGTGCAGTCATTTCGACACCACAATCTCTTGCTCGTACTTGTGGCATTTCTGTAAAATTTTGTTCTTCATACTTAGATGATGCTAAAAAAATTTTAAGTAAATCAAATCTAAACTCTTTTAAAGGTTTTTTTAAGATTATTTTTCAAAATGGGCAAAGGATTCTTAAACAGGTTTAGTTAGCACATTCTTAATTAGTTAAACATAAGTTTATATATTCGAAGGAGAAATATATGTGTGGAATATGTGGTTATATTAGTAAGTATGAGTTAAAAGATCAAGTAATTTCAGGGCTTGAAAAATTAGAGTATCGAGGTTATGATTCGGCAGGAGTTGCTTTTCTTAATGGTGATAAAATCGAGTGTGTGAAAAGGGTAGGTGTGATAAAAAATTTAAAGGACACAATTCTTGCTCAAAAAGGATTTTCAACGAGTGTTATGATAGGACATACAAGGTGGGCGACTCACGGCGAAGCAAATGAAACAAATGCTCATCCTCATATGTCTAATAATAAAAAAATTGCTGTCGTGCATAATGGAATAATTGAAAATTATAAAATTCTTAAGCAAAATTTGATAGAAAAAGGGTACTCCTTTTATTCGCAAACTGACACAGAAGTAATAGCTGTTTTAATTGAGCAAAGTTGCAACAAAACATCTTCATATTTGGAGGGTATTTCATTGGCTCTTGAGCAACTTGAAGGGAGTTTTGCTATTGCAGTAATATTTAATGACGAAGAAAAAATATACGTAGCAAAAAATAAGAGTCCTCTCTATGTTGCAAGTAGTTATAAAATAAAAAGTGTAAGTTCGGATGTGATAACATTTTCAAATGAATACAAAAATTATTATAGTCTAGATGATAATGAAATTGCAGTACTTGAAAAAAGTAAGATTTCATTTTTTGATAAAAAACTGCAAAAAATAGCAAAAAAAAGTAAAAAAATTGATAATTTTAATGATAATTTCAAAAAAAATAATAATTCATGTATTATGAGAGCTGAAATAGAAGAAACATTAATTGCTCTGAAACTTGAAAGGTTAAAACTTGAAAAAATTGACTTTTTAAAAAATGTTAGTAAAAAAAATTATATTCATATATCCTTCATAGGATGTGGAACAGCATATCACGTCTGTATGTTTGGAGCTTATATGACACAAAAATATTTGCGAGTTTCTGCATCGGCACACATTGCAAGTGAATTTAGGTATGCAGATAATATCTTAAAGGATGATGTTTTATATATCCTAGTAAGTCAGAGTGGGGAAACTGCTGATACTATTGCATGTGCAAATATACTTTCAAATTTTGATACAATCGCAGTAACAAATGTTGAGTATTCAATGCTTGCAAAGGCGTGCAAGTTTGTTTTACCCATATATGCAGGTAGAGAAATTGCTGTTGCATCGACAAAGGCATACACTTGTCAATGCGTGGCTATTTTGTGTTTAATTTTTTCAATGTGTGAACAAAGTAAATATTTCATTTTGGCACTTGATGAGCTTTTAAATACTTATTCAATGCAACATTTACAGATTAACTATGATGATATGAATAAATTTGATAAAATTTTTTTTATAGGAAGAGGTGTTGATTATATAACATGTAAAGAGGCTAGTTTGAAATTAAAAGAAATTTCTTACATTAATTGTATTGCTGTGCCAGCAGGCGAATTAAAGCATGGCACACTTGCACTTGTGGATGAAAAGAGTTTAATTTTTGCGATATTAACAGAGAAAAAATTGTTAGACAAATCTCTATCCAATATGGAAGAAGTTAAAGCACGTGGAGGAAAAGTCTTTGTGGTAAGTCCATATGATGAAAAGTTGTTTGCAGGATTTTATGGATACTTTAAACTTACCGAAGTGAACGAAATTTTTTTGCCATTAATATCCATGATACCTTTTCAGTATTTTGCCTTAGAAGTGGCTTTGAGACTAGGATTGAATCCAGATAGACCACGTAATCTTGCAAAATCTGTAACTGTTGAATAAATTTCGACAATGAACGTCTTTTTACTCTAATTTTCGTGCCGTGGTATATTAGACTTTTACTAATAGTATGTTTTATACTTATATCAAAAGGAGTGGTTATGAGTAGAGATATATTACGTGAAGTTGCGTTTCGTGCTAGGCAACGATTGATAAATAAACATAATAAGGTTGCACAAACCCATCAAAAGGAAATCACTATAAAGCTTATAGATGAAAATGATGAGGAATTTAATATGAGAGCAAAAACTTTACTGTTAAGTGATGATACTATAAATCCATTTAAGATTTTAATGGATGAAAAAATTCTTAGGGGATTAGACGAACAAGGTAAGGAGCGATATCTTTTTGAAACTATTGATAAATTTGCTAAGCTTAAAGATAAACTCGAACGTGAAAATGAGCATGAAATGTTGAAACGTGGATAAAGGCGATGAGTAATTTTATGACTTGACATCATTTAGAAAAAATGATAAAATCTCCCCTAAAAGGAGAAAATTTAATGATTCAAAAAACGCTTTCCGATTTGGATAAGGATTTTATTATTGTTTGGAGTAGATTTCTAACGGACTATAACGATGAAAATTTTTATGAGGAGCTTTTTACTCTTGCAAAACTTGGTCAAATAGATGCCATAGGTAATTTTTACGCCTTAAAAGGCAAACAAATCGATGAAATATCTTTGCAAACATTTGACGATTATTGTTCTGCTGATTATTTATTAGCACTATCCAATAAATTAGGATTTACGATAGATAGAGAAGATTTTCTAAAATATGGAACATTTGTTAGTAGATTATGGGAAATTTTAAAAGAGTATCAAGAGGTATGTATTGATTATAGACTTGATAGTGAAGAAATAAATTGTTTTAAAGAACAAATGATTAACGCATGTAAGGAATTATGTGATTTGATTGATAGATATGAACATCTACCTTCGGTTAAAAAGCGTGAAGAAGCGAAAAAAACGTATTTGAATTTATGGGTTGAAAATGGAGATCCTTTGGCACTAGAAAATTATTGTGAGTATTCATATAACGATTATGCTGATAAGAATAAATTTTATGAAGTGATAGAAAAAGTCAAAGAGGAACTAGGTGAAGAGGGTCTACAAAATTCAATATTTAAAAAGGAAAAGGTACTGAAAGAAGGTTTTAAAAAGTGTTATAAAGAGCTTCATGAAAAATTGAAGGCTAATCCAGAAGATATGGCTATTCAATTTGCTTATGCGAAACTTTTGATTTGTATGGATAAGAATAACCTGCATGTTTCGAAAAATGAGTATTTGCATGCAGAACAATTTTTAAACGATACGGCAATGTTACAACTTTCTTTAAGTTCAAAAAAGCAAAACGAAGTTACTCATAATTTATAAAAATTTTCCTTGTTTGGGCTATTGACATTATTTTGCAAGTATGATATAATGCAAGCGTAGTTGGAGGAAATTATGGAAAGTATAAATAGTCTTGACAACGATTATATAACTTTAAAATGTAAAGAGCTTACAGGTTGGGTAAGCGATGATAATAGTTTAAAGACATATTATAGAAAATTAGCAGAAATGGGACAGGATTCGGCAGTTGGTGAGTGGTATCGTTATAGTGATGAAAACGAAACAAATCCTGTAATAGATGCACGTGTTGATGACAAGACTAAAAATTATAATTTTGTATGTAAAGCAATTAAAGAAGATGAAGATTTAAAATCTTTTAAAAAACAACTCGAAGAAGCAAATATTAGATTTTTAGATAGTATGGACTTATTTAATAATTGTAAACTATGCAAAGCTGATATCTACTTGCAAAAGAGTTATAGAGTTACTCCTGCGAAAGGTGATATTCATTATTTAATGGGCGAAATTGAACAAACGACATCAATGAGAAAGTTTGAAGAATTAAGAAAATCTTTTTTTCAAATATGGGAAAGTGAGCATAAAGATATCACAGCACTTGAAACCTATTGTGAGCTTACAGCAGAAAAATTAATGATGTTTTTAGATTCGTATAAATTGATTGAAAAGGCAAAAAAATACATTGGTGGAAAGAATATGCAGTATGTTAGTCTAAATAAGGAGTTAAAAGTTAAACTAACAACTCTTATCAAACTTTTGACAAAGTTATACAATGATAGCCCTGACGATATTTTAGTTCAATTTAACCTTGCAAAAGCTTTGGATTACTATGACAAGATTTTTGGTTTACCTTCTCGTTCTATCAGATTAAAGAAAGAATTATTGCAGGAGCTTGCTAATCGTGCTTTATCTAAAGAATTAGAAAATTATTATAAAAACTATACACAAATTAAATGCGAAGATGGTATGGAAAAATAAAAGCTTAAAGCTTTTATTTTTTTATTTAAAAATACTACCAATTTTTTTCAGTTTATGATAAAATAAAAGCATGATTAAGTATGATGAAAATTCATTGAATAGCGAGCAGAAAAAGGCTCTTGATGCAACTGAAGGGATTGTTCTTGTGACGGCAGGGGCTGGAAGCGGTAAAACTAGATTACTTACACATCGTGTAGCGTACCTGATTGAAAAGAAGGGGGTAGATCCAAAACGAATACTTGCTATCACCTTTACCAACAAAGCCTGTAAAGAAATGAAGGAAAGATTAAGGGATATGGGCGTGTGTGATGTGTTAATATCAACATTTCATTCCTTGTGTCTTAGAATTCTTCGTAAAGAAATTTATAATATTCCTCCTTACAATGAAAATTTTACCATATATAATGAGAATGATCAAGAAAAAGTGCTAAAACAAGTGTATCAATCATTATCATTGGATAATGAAAAGGATGAATGGCTTAGAAAAGACATAGAATATTACTTATCAGCATGGAAAAATTCAGGTATCAGCTTTAATGTATTTTTTAGTGAACTTATAAATCAAAAAGTTAATGGAGCTAATGATATAATTAATGCAATCTCCGAATATGAGTCAATATTACAAAATAATAATGCCTTAGATTTTGATGACTTGCTTTTAAAAACTTTAGAACTTTTTGATACCTTTCCTGAAATATTACATGCCTATTCAAATAGGTATATGTATACTTTAGTGGATGAATTTCAGGACACCAGCCTTGTGCAATATGAACTTGTTAAAAGGTTAATATCTGTGCATAAAAACTTGTTCGTGGTTGGTGACGAGGATCAATGTATCTATTCGTGGCGTGGTGCCAATTTTAGAAATATATTCAATCTTTGTAATGATTTTGAAGATGTTAAAGTTTTTAAATTGGAACGAAACTATCGCTCTACAAAAAACATATTAGAGATGGCAAATAAAGTTATCAAAAATAATAGCGAAAGACTTGATAAAAAACTTTGGACAGAAAATTTTGATGGTGAATTACCAACAGTATATAAGGCAACTAATGAAAAAGAGGAAGCTCGTTTTGTTGCTAAACAAATACAAAAATTTGTAAGTATTGGTTATCATTATAATGATATAGCAGTATTAATGCGTGCAAACTCATTAAGTAGAAATTTTGAAGAGGCTTTTTTGGAAGCTAAAATACCGCATAGAATTTATGGTGGATATAAGTTTTATGATAGATCAGAAATAAAAAACATAATATCATATTTGAGAATTTTCGTAAATCCCAAAGATCAAATTTCTTTACTAAAAATTATCAATTTCCCGAGAAGGGGGATAGGTGAAACGACAATAGAAAAACTACAAAATAATGCAAAAGAATTGAATATGACAATCTTAGACATGTTGGTGGCTGGTAAGGTTAATGATAAAAAAATAGAGACTAAATTAGAAAAATTTACTCAAAATGTGAAAAAAATGCAAAAAGAATGTGAAAAATTAGATATTTATCAATTTGTAAAAAAAGTGATAAATGTTTTTGAAATTGAAGATTTTTACAAATCTAGAGGGGCAGAAGATGAAGAAAAATTAGAAAACATAGATAGTTTTCTCTCATCAGTTAAAGAATTTAAAGATAAGGGTGAAAAAGTTTCTCTAAAAGACTTTTTGGAAAATATCACCTTGCAATCTGACACTGATGATATAAAAGAAAAAGGTGCAGTAAACATTGCGACTATACATTCAGTAAAGGGGTTAGAGTTTAAAGTTGTATTTATAGTTGGATTAGAGGAGCAGATTTTCCCGTCAAAACATGCTTATGATAGAGCTGATATGGAGGAAGAACGTAGATTGATGTACGTGGCACTTACACGTGCGGAGGAATTTTTATATTTGACATACGTAGAGCGTAGATTTATGTATGGGAAAAGCTCAATGCAAAATCCAAGTAGATTTTTAAAAGAGTTGGGTCTAGTTAAGCCTACCATTAGTATTTATGATAAATTAGGAACATCTAAAATTGAAAAGGATATAGATAAAACTATTGACAAGATTTCAAAATTTAAGCCATTTCAAAAGGTCTTTCATCCAAAATATGGCTATGGGAAAATAACACAAATAAGTGATGATGGTCTTGTGGCAGATATAGAGTTTGAAGATTTTGGACAGAAGAGTTTAATGTTGGAATTTGCACCTTTAGAAATAGAGGAATAAATAATAAATTTGGAGAGAAAAAGTGAAAAAAAACTCAAAAAATTATGATTTTTTTGAAAAAAATAATAAAAAAAGTAAAAATGATATGGTAAGTCAAAATGATGTAGAAAGAATGAGAGAACTTATATCGCTTATTGAAAAGTATAATTACAACTATTATACTTTGGACAATCCAATAGTTTCTGATAGAGAGTATGATAAAGTTTATGATGAACTAGTTGAAATTGAAAAAAGGACTTCTACTATTCTTCCAAATTCGCCTACACAAAGAGTAGGGGGTGAAGTTTTGTCTGGCTTTGTGAAGCATAGACATGAGTATAAACTATATAGCTTATCAAAGGTTCGATCTTTTCCCGAACTTGAGAAGTGGATGGTGCAGATGAGAAATGTTGATCCTAAAACAGACTTTGCTCTTGAATATAAATATGACGGATTACAATTAGTTCTAGAATATGAAAATGGAGCTTTTGTCAGAGCAACAACTCGGGGAAATGGAATTGTAGGAGAAGATGTTACTATGCAAGTAAAGACGATACCTACAGTACCACTTGACATCAAATATAAAGGTAGACTCATCGTTCAAGGTGAAGGTATGATGACAAAAAAAGCACTTGACATATTCAACAGAACTGCTCCTATTAAACTGAAAAATACTCGTAATGGCGTGGCAGGTGCGATACGAAATCTTGACCCTAAAGAGACTGCAAAACGTAGACTTACTTTTTTTTGTTACTCAATAATATATTGTGATGAGTCTTTTTTGACGCAAGAGTCGATGCATAACTTTTTGATGGAGAATGGCTTCAATGTTGGCGATTTTTTTGAAATATGCACTACTGTAGAGCAAGTAATTGATTTAATAAATAAGGTTGGCAAGACTAAAAATGATTTAGATATAGACATAGATGGAATGGTGATTAAAATTAATAACACTGCATATCGTAATGAGATAGGTTTCACATCAAAATTTCCAAAATGGGCTATGGCTTATAAGTTCGAGGCGACAGAGGTTTCCACAACATTGCTAGATGTAAAGTGGCAGGTGGGTAGGACTGGCAGAGTGACACCTATTGCAATTTTAGAACCTGTTGAACTTGCAGGTGCAAATATATCCCGTGCTACATTAAATAATATTGATGACATAAAGAGAAAGGAACTTAGTATTGGTTCACGTGTTCTTATAAGAAGGAGCAATGAAGTTATTCCAGAGGTGCTTGGTTGTGTGGAAAAGGTAAGTAATGCAAAAGAGATAACTGCTCCAAAATATTGCCCTTGTTGTGGCTCTGAACTTATGCAAGAAAATATGTTATTATATTGTCCTAACAAGCTTGGTTGTTTGGAGCAGATAATAGACAGGGCTGTACATTTTGCTAGTAGAAATGCTATGAACATTGAGGGTTTTTCGTCAAAAACAGCAGAGGCATTACATGAAGTTTTAGGTTTTAAAATGCCATCTGATTTGTATACCTACACCCACGAAGATTTTTTGAAACTTGAAAAATTTAAAGAAAAAAAATCAAAAAATTTAGAAAAAAGTATAAAAAATTCAAAAAAAGTTGACTTTTCAAGATTTTTATTTGCACTTGGAATTGCAGAAGTTGGAGAAAAGACTGCAAGGGAAATTGCAAAAAAATTTAAAAATCTAACTAAACTTAAAAATGCTACACCTGATGAGTTAACCGCTATAGATGATATTGGCGAGGTGGTGGCTGGGAACATTGTAAACTTTTTCAAAGATGAAGTCAATCTATCGGAAATAAAAAGGTTGCTTAGTTTAGGTGTAGAAGTTTTAGAACAGGAAGAACTAATAAGTCATAAACTTGCTGGGCTTAAAATAGTGATTACTGGCACACTCTCTAAGCCACGCTCTTATTTTGTTGACATAATTGATAAAAATGGCGGTATGTGTCAGAGTTCGGTTTCTAAACTTACTGACTACGTCCTTGCAGGGCAAGAGGCGGGGAGTAAACTTGAAAAAGCAAAGGCGTTAGGTATTAAAGTTATTTCTGAGGAAGAATTTTATAAATTGATATGATATTAAATCTATTGCATATATAAGTACTTGTGTATTTATTGTCGTTTCTCGTTATATCTTAAACATTTTGTTTTGAATATTGAGTTTTACAAAGATTTGAGCTATAAGACTATATTAAAACATTATTGCAAATCATAATACGTAGAAACTATGACAAAAAAAATGAAGAAAACTATTATTCCTTCATTTCTTCTGCTTGTAATTCCTGTCTTCTATAAATAATTTCATCGCAAATGTTTTGAATTTCTGATTGATTTTTATTTTTATCTCTGTTTAAGAATCCATCTATATCATTACTTCCTCTTTTTTCAAACATAGGATCGGAGAAATTGTGAAATATTCCATTTGTACTTATTGCCATATTGCTTAAAGTATTATAGCTATCTAATTTATGAAGTAGTAGATCATTGACTTCATCATGGATATCTTCACAAGGACATTGTAGATAATTTTGTCCAGGCATTAAAAATACTCTAACACCTATTTTTTTTATCGTTCTAAACTGAAACTCCTTAAGATCCTTATATGATGCTTGAAAGTATTGTTCAATAAAATGTAAATCCGATTTTGGTACATTGATATTTACGCCTACATGCCCACCTAAATCAAATACGTAAGGGGCTCGCATTTTTGATATAATATAATCAAGGGCTTGCACATTTTCAATCTGCGAAATGAACATCTGGCTATTAAGAGATAGTTTTTCAATTACTGGAATCCAACTGGTGTCGTACCATAAGTAATTATATAGTTGCTCCATATCAAATAGCATGTCACATTCTTTAAAGTAATTAAGTCTTCTAGTCGCACAACTATACTCTAAAGTTGATAGTGCATTTAGTCTATCATGTTTGAGTATAGTGGTATAGTCCTCAAAAGAATCACACGCACACATACGCTGTATATGTGCATATATTGTGTCAAGGTTAATGTAGGTATAACCTAATTTTTTTGTTATAGCTTTGCTTATTAAAGTTTTACCAACAGCTTTAGGGCCCATAAAACAAATTGAATTTTTAAGCATTTCATCATTATTCATATTTTTATTTTATCACAACAAAACTATTATGTCAATACCAAAAAAATAAACACAATTTGTGTTATTTTTCTTGTTTTTGTTCCTCTTGTATTATGGCGTTAGCTCTTGAAATATATATGTCAGCATCTTTAACATTTTTTATAAAATAGCCAATCATTTCACTTCCTGAAGATAGGAGAGTGTAAGCAACTGTGTATTTATTTACTCTTGATATGTTACTTGCGAGCTTGGCAAGAAGGACGTCTTTATTGGCAACTTTGGAGTTTAAAACTATGTTTTCCAAAGTTTTAATTTGTAAATTAGAAAGGTATTCATCAAAGTAGATAGCAAATAGAGTTATAAGATCAGGATTTTGTGTATCTATAATTTCTTTTCCATACTTATTTAATCGACCCTTTATTAAGTATAATTTCTCATGACAGTCATTGTTGAGTCCTATCTTTAATATCTCATCCGAAATTAATTGAATGACTATTTCTGGATTGTAATTTTCAAGTTTTAAAATTTTTTTAACCTTTTCTGATGTGAGAATGTTAGGATTATTAGACAATTTGAGTTCTTCGGAATTGTCTTCTCTTTGACTTAGGTCATACTTGCTAGATAAGTTATCAATAACCTTATCAGGTTGCTTTAAATAAGATTCGGTTGCCATTTCATTTGCAAACCTTGCTTTGCATTTGCGATTACTCATATTTTTTCTCCTCTTTTAACGAGTGAATTATAACACATGTTTGAATGCTTGTCAATAGGCAAAATTAATTTTTACAAAATTTAAACAAAATGCTTGACAAATTTATATCTTTTGTATATAATAAACTCGTATGTTTCGATGTCGGAAACAGTGCCTTGTGAGTTATCACAGCATAAACAAACAGCAAGTGACTTATTATTTTTGTTAATCACTGATTGAAACCTTGTTTCAAGACCTTTTGGGTTCGTGCTTGTTCATGTTTTACAAAACGATTTTGTTTTATAATGGGTATTTAAGACGTAGAGTGCATACTTTAGCGTCTTTTTTAGACAAACTTCCACTTTGATATGTCGATTAAGTCAATTTGGTCGCAAGAAAATTTTGTAAAAGGAAAAATAATATGCCTACAATTAATCAACTTGTAAAAAAAGGAAGAAAACAATTCGAAAAGAGATCTAAAGCACCAGATCTTCATGGAAATCCACAGAAAAGAGGTGTTTGTATTTCAGTTAGAACAGCAACACCTAAAAAACCTAACTCAGCTCTTAGAAAAATTGCTAAAATTCGTCTTAGCAATAAAGCTGAGGTAATGGGGTATATCGGTGGTGAAGGTCACAATCTTCAAGAGCATAGCGTTGTACTTGTTCGTGGCGGTCGTGTTAAAGATCTTCCAGGTGTAAGATATCATATTATCCGTGGAACACTTGATACTGCTGGAGTTGCTAAACGTATGCAATCTCGTTCTAAATATGGTGCAAAAAAACCTAAAAAATAAATAGATAAAATTATTTAGTTAGAATGTATTTAAAAATTTAACAAAAGGAGATAATAATATGCCAAGAAGAAATAGTGTGGCAAAAAGAGACGTCCTCGCTGATCCAATCTATAACAGTAAAGTTGTTACTAAGCTTATCAATCAAGTTATGGAAAATGGTAAGAAGGGGCTTGCTCAACGCATTGTCTATGGCGCATTCAATAGTATTAAAGAGAAACATGAAATTGATGGATTTGAATGTTTCAATCAAGCTCTTGAAAACGTTAAGCCAGTCCTTGAAACTAAGGGCAGACGTGTTGGCGGTGCAACATATCAAGTTCCTATGGAGATTCGCCCAGAAAGAAGGCAAACTTTAGCTATTCGTTGGATAGTTGAAAATGCAAGAAAACGTACTAGCGAAAGAACTATGGATGAGCGTCTTGCTGGTGAGCTTTGGGATGCGTATAATAATACAGGTGCATCCATTAAAAAACGTGACGATATGCACAGAATGGCTGAGGCTAATAAAGCTTTTGCTCATTTTAAGTGGTAAAAATGTCATTGATTAATTTGTATTAATGCAAAATATGGAGTTTTTCAATACAAAATTGTTAAACTCGAACTTTTCATAAAGTAAAAGTGAAAAAGACTATAAATAAGGAGAAAAAATATGTCAACTAATCTAGAAATGACTAGAAATATTGGTATAATGGCGCATATTGATGCTGGAAAAACTACCACCACAGAACGTATTCTATTCTATACTGGTAAAAAACATAAGATAGGTGAAGTTCATGATGGTGAAGCAACAATGGACTGGATGGCACAAGAGCAAGAAAGGGGTATCACTATCACTTCTGCATGCACAACATGTTTCTGGAATAATCATAAGATTAATATCATTGACACTCCAGGACACGTTGACTTTACTGTCGAAGTTGAGAGATCATTAAAGGTTCTCGATGGAGCTGTGCTAGTACTTTGTGCTCGTGGTGGTGTTCAACCTCAAACTGAAACAGTTTGGCGTCAAGCGGACAGATATAAAGTTCCAACTATGATTTATGTTAACAAAATGGATCGTGATGGTGCTGATTACTTTGCTTGCATTGATAAAATTAGGGATAGACTTAAAACTAATCCACTTCCATTAGAGATACCTATTGGATCTGCTGATAATTTTAATGGAATTATAGATTTACTTGATATGAAGGCTACTATATATCATGACGATTTAAATCAAAATGTTGAAGAAGTTGAAATTCCTGAGGAATACAAGGCAAAAGCAAAACAATATCATGATGAGATGATAGAAAAAATAGTTGAAACCGATGATGAATTAATGGAGAGATACTTTGCCGGTGAAGAATTTGATATTGATACCTTGAAAAAGGCTATTCGAAAGGCAACAATTAGTAAACAAGTTACTCCAATTATCTGTGGTTCATCATATAAAAATAAAGGGGTTCAAAAACTTCTTGACTGTATGGTTGATTTTTTACCTAGTCCACTTGATATCGCTCATATTGATGGTATAAATCCAGAGACTGGTGAAACAGAAACACGTGTTCCAAGCGAGGATGCTCCATTCGCAGGACTTGCGTTTAAGATTATGACTGACCCATTTGTTGGAAAGCTTGCGTTTTTCCGTGTCTATTCAGGAAAACTTGAGGCAGGTTCTTACGTTTATAACTCAAATAAGGGCGAAAAGGAACGTGTTGGGCGATTGATACGTATGCATGCTAATCAAAGAGAAGAAATTAAAGAAGTTGGAGCAGGTGATATCGCAGCAATAGTAGGTTTGAAAAATACTGTAACGGGGGAAACTCTTTGTGATGAGAATCATCCTATTCAACTTGAGAGTATGGATTTTCCAGAACCCGTTATTCGTGTTGCTATTGAACCAAAAACTAAGCTTATGCAAGAAAAAATGGTATTAGCTCTTATCAAACTTGCTGAAGAGGATCCTACATTTAAAACTTACACTGATCAGGAAACAGGGCAAACTATAATTGCTGGTATGGGAGAATTGCATCTCGAAATAATTGTTGATCGTCTTCTTCGTGAGTTTAAAGTAGAAGCTAATGTAGGTGCTCCACAAGTTGCTTATCGTGAAACCATACGCAAAAATGCACATGCTGAGGGCAAGTTCATTCGTCAGTCTGGTGGTAAGGGGCAATATGGACACTGCGTAATTGATATTGAGCCATTAGAACCAGGTTCTGGATATGTATTTGAAGATAAAACTGTTGGTGGGTCGATCCCTAAAGAATATATACAACCTATTAATAATGGTATAGCTGAAGCACGTATGAATGGTGTACTTGCTGGCTATGAAACTGTTGACTTTAAAGTTACAGTAGTCGATGGTTCATATCATGAAGTCGACTCGTCGGAAGCTGCATTTAAAATTGCTGGTTCTATGGCATTTCGTGATGCTGTTTCTAAGGCAAATCCAGTCCTTCTAGAACCTATCATGAAAGTGCAAGTTATTGTTCCTGATGAATATCTTGGAACAGTTATGGGCAACATAACATCCCGTCGTGGTAATCTTATGGGGAATGAAAGTGAACCAGGTGTTCAGATTATAAATGCGGAAGTTCCACTTTCCGAGATGTTTGGTTATGCAACCGATCTTCGTTCACAGACTCAGGGGCGTGGTACATTCACTATGGAATTTTTGAAATATAGCGAAGTTCCAAAATCTATAAGTGAAAAGATTATGGGTGACCGAAAGAAAAACAAATAAAATTGAGTCAATTTGACACCAAATTATTAAGAAACTCTGTAATCACATTTAGACGAGTGTGGAAGAAAAATTTATTTGATTTATGCCTTTGTGCTATCGTCTTGTTAGGATTTTATCGCTATAATAGATGATTAAAAATGCTTAACATTTTAGTAAAAAAATCGTAAAAACATTTTGAAAAAAAAATATTTTATGATATACTATCAAAGAAATCATATTAAAGGAGAATATTACAAAATGGCAGAAAAAGAAACCTTTGACCGTTCACTTGAACACTGCAATATTGGTACCATTGGACATGTTGACCATGGTAAAACAACATTAACTGCGGCTATATGCCGTTACTCAGCTATGCTTGGTCTTGCTGAGGCTATGAAATATGACCAAATCGACAAGGCTCCAGAAGAAAAAGCAAGAGGAATCACAATTAATACAGCTCATGTTGAGTATAAAACTAAAAAGAGACATTATGCTCACGTAGACTGCCCAGGACATGCAGACTATGTTAAGAACATGATTACAGGTGCTGCACAGATGGATGGTGCTATCCTAGTAGTTGCTGCAACTGATGGCCCAATGCCTCAAACAAGAGAACATATACTTCTTGCTCGTCAAGTTGGAGTTCCTTATATAGTTGTATTTATGAACAAAGTTGATCAGGTTGATGACCCTGAACTTCTTGATCTTGTTGAAATGGAAATCCGTGAACTTTTAAGTGAGTATGGATTCCCTGGTGATGAGACACCTATTATTAGAGGATCAGCTCTTAAGGCAAACGAAGCATGTGATAGAAATGATATTTCTAGTCCAGATCTTAAACCTATTCAAGAACTCCTTGATGCTGTTGATTCTTACATTCCAACTCCACAAAGAGAGACTGATAAGCCTTTCCTTATGCCTGTTGAAGATGTTTTCACAATTACAGGTCGTGGTACGGTTGCTACTGGTAGAATTGAAAGAGGCGTTGTAAAAATTAATGATACTGTTGAACTTGTGGGACTTCGTGAAAAACGTCAAACAGTTGTAACTGGTGTCGAAATGTTTAGGAAGATTCTTGATCAGGGACAAGCAGGTGATAATGTTGGACTTTTATTACGTGGTATAAATAGAACTGATATCGAGAAAGGACAAGTTTTGGCTAAACCTGGTACGATTAATCCTCACACTAAGTTTACTGCTGAAGTTTATGTTCTTAAGAAAGAGGAAGGTGGTCGTCATACTGCATTCTTTAATGGATATCGTCCACAATTCTATTTCAGAACTACAGATGTTACAGGTACTATAGTTCTTGAAGATGGAGTTGAAATGGTTATGCCTGGTGATAACGTTAGAATGACTATTGAACTCTCTAAGCCTATTGCTATAGAACAAGGACTTCGTTTCGCTATTCGTGAAGGTGGCAGAACAGTTGGCTCTGGCGTTGTTTCTCAAATCATTGAATAACAAAAAATGGCTAAATGCCTTATAAATAAAGGTGACTGCGTATGTGGTCATCTTTTTTTGTGGTCAACTTTTTGGCTAAAAATGGCCATTTTGCCCACATTTTATTTTTCTTGTGGTCAAAAATTGAGCTAAATCAGTTAATATTTACCTATTTTTCCCTATTATATGGAGAGTTTTGTTAAGTTTGACCACAAATTAAAATTCATATTTTACTATCTTTGGATTAGTAAGGTGCAATTTAACTGCTTGCTCAAAAATATTCACTGAGGTTTCTTTCATTTTTTCGGTATTATTTACATATGTGTTCATTGTTATTTGAATGTTTATGTGTTCAAACTTTTGTAAAATCTGCAACAGGCGAAATCCTCATTGCAACGTAATTGCTCCAAGAATTGTAAGACTCGGGAGCTTGCGTTTGTAGTCATTGTTTGAAAAGCCCGCCAAAGTCCACATTGATGTAATGTCTGCCGTATTCTTGCACTTTTTTAATAAAATTTTAAATTTTTTAGTTATTTTTTTTTCATGTATTTTCAATTCATGTAAAGTCTTATTTTTTAGTAAGTTTAATTTTTTTTTCTTTTTTTGTCGTATTAAATAGAAAGTAAAAAAATGATTATATTTTATTTGACAAGTTGTTAATTTTTTATTATATTAAAATAAAAAGGAGTTTGTTATGTCAAAAAAGACCACTATGATAAATATTGTTATAGTATCTATTGTTATTGTTGCAATATTGTTTTGTTGTTTTCCTATAATCATAAACAAAAATCAAGCGAAAGATTTGGGGATGATTACAAACATAGAAAATTTATCTAAAGTTTATGATGGTAAAAGTGTGGCTACTCCGACCTATGATACTAACAATTCAGATGGGAAAGTAAGCATATCTTTTTATAGTGGAAACACACAAATTGTTTCACCAACCGACGTTGGTTCATATCGTGTGACTATTTCTATTGCTGAAGGTGAGACTGTGGGAGCGGTTTCTGAAAGTGAAAATTTTGTCATATCGAAAGCTGATCCAATTTACACTTTGCCAGGGACATTAGGAATCATCAGCGGGCAAACGCTTGATAATTTGGATATTTCACAATATAACCTCACATGGCAAGAGCCTAATACAATCGTAAATGAGGATTCAGCATATCTTGCTACTTGTATACCTACTGATACAAAAAATTATAACATCATAACAGATATTGAAGTACAAGTAAGAACTTTTTCGAACACCTTGACTGTTCCGACTCTTGATAAAACGTTTGTCTATGATGGCGAAGTAAAGGAAATTTCTTTAACAGATATTGAAAACTTTGATGAAAATACCATGAATGTTGTAAGTCAAACTCTATCTGCGACTGATACTGGAACATATGAAATTGTATTATCACCAAAGGATTCTAATACATGTTGGGGAAATGGCATAATTGGAAATTTAACTCTTGTTTGGCAAATTATTCCAAAGCAAACTTTTACAATTAGTTGTAGTAGCAACACAGATAATCATTTAATCACTTTCAATGATAATGATGAATTTACAATAACTTTTGGTGAAATAATTGAAGAAACAACCTATACACTCTCAGGTACACTTAATGGCAATATAATAATTGATTGTGGAGAAAATTACAACTTTATTCTTAAACTTGCCGGAATTACAATCACAAGTTATTTTGAAGTGCCGATATACGTCGTTTCAGCAAAGAGTGTGGAAATTTCAGTGAAGGATAGTACTACAAATGCTATATATGATAAACGTGAAGCAGTAGATGAAGATGAAACTTCAGCAAGTATTTATTCGACTGTTGACTTATCGCTAAAAGGCAAAGGAAGTTTAACGATTGTGTCTGACAATAACAATGGAATTCACACAAAAGATGACTTAGAAATTAAAAATCTCACTTTATCTGTTAACTGTGTGGATAATGCACTTAAAGGCAATGATTCGGTTAGTATAACAAGTGGAACTTTGATACTTATCTCTAGACAAGGAGATGGAATTAAAACTAAAAACTCCCACATTTCGTCGAAAGGAAATCAAAAAGGGATAGTGACAATTTCAGGTGGAATAGTAGAAATTTATGCAGCATGTGACGGAATTGATGCAAGTTATAATGTCGAGATTACGGGCGGAACAATAAAAATATACACAGATAAATATTCGGAATATTCAGAAGAAGTCTCAAAAGTTGTGGATGATATATATTATATTCGTTATAACAATGATTCCTATTTATTTTCAGTGAAATACTACAATAGCGACACAGACTATGTTTGGAAGAATGCAGAAGTTTATTCAAGCGAAAAATCAAACAGTTTCAATGGTTCAACATATTATTATTACAAAGTTGATAAACCAAGTGGTTATGAAAAAATGATTGTGTATATGTATTATTCAAATCAAAAGCAAAGTCAGGATAGTTCTTATTATCTTTGTACTTCAGCAAAATCTATCAACAACAACTATGACACATTAGCTCTTTCTAAGAGTGGAAATAGTTTGACAGTGAATTTTACAAACTACACTGCAAGCAACCAAAATCAGCCTGGTGGAACACAAGAAGGAAACACTGACAAAGGAGATTATTCTACAAAGGGAATTAAAGCAGATAATGAAATTAACATAACGGGCGGAATTATTGAAATTGAATCTTATGACGATGCCATACACACAAATAACGATGTTGTTCTTGGTGATGAAGACGATTTAACAGATGACTTTTATGGTACAGGAAATATTTCCATATCCGGTGGGACGCTTACTCTTTTTAGTAATGATGATGGTATACATGCTGATGGTATTTTAAAAATTTCAGGCGGAATTATTTCTATTTCAGGAAGTTATGAGGGGCTAGAGGGACTTGTCGTCAATATTGAGGAAGGAGATATTTCTGTCTATTCTAGTGATGATGGGATTAATGGGACAGGTACAACTGGCGAAAGCATAATCATTTCTGGAGGTCAACTTTATGTGTTTGCTGGTGGAGACGGTATTGATTCTAACAGCACTACAGCATATGATGGTATTCTTATTGCCGGTGGTAAGTCAGTAATTATCTCTACTGGGAATTCTGATAGCTCTATTGACACAGAAAATGGCTATAAATATACAGGTGGTTATATTTTGGGATTATCATCTAGTGGCGGAATGTCTAGTGAATCCACAAATTGTAAACAGTTTTCCTCTAATGGAAAATCCAAAACCGCCACACTTTCCACTAACTCTTATGTTGTAATTTCAGATGTAGTAACAATTGAAGTACCAAAGTCAATGAGTGCATTGATTATATGTTTGTCACCTAACGGAACAAGTATCTCCACAACTACCACAGCTTCAAATCTTACTTTTGACGATAATGGTGTGTGTTGGGCTGTATAAAGTGAGCAACATCATAAATAAAATAAAAAATAAACACATAATCTGTGTTTATTTTTATTTATGTAACAATGGAAAATGTTACATAAGGGTATTTTGTATATGTTCAAAGAAAGAAAAATGGTATTATTATAATTTTCAATTCTTTGCATGTGATTTATTTAATTACATAATATATTCATACATTTGATTAATTTATGTCAATATGTGGTAATGGTATGCACATACTAGGTACTAAATATAAAAAATAATTTACTTTTCTTGTTTGTTTTGAATCTTATATTTATCTACTAATTCTTTGGCAATTTCACAACAATCTTCGTATAAAGAAATTGACCTATCTGATAGTATAATAGTGACATCGTTAGCCATTTCAAAAATGGTATCAATATCAGCATTTGGGAAAAATTTTCGCACATATTGACTGATCATAATAGCTTCAGATATGATGTATGGAGTAGATGAATATCTAATTGCAGGTACTCCAAAAACATCGCATTCATATTTGTTTGCACCATAATATGCAAATATGAAAGCTAATGTAATATTGTTATAGCCACATGCGTAAGTCAATGCTGTAGCACCACGTCCATCACGTTGGCTATCAATGTTTTCATTTGAATGTTCTGTAATATATTTTTTTAAATTTGCTGGATTGTTTGTCCATTCGTAATCTTCTATAATTTTAAAAAGCATTTTATTCTCCTTTGATTTTCTATTATATATGAAATTTTGTTTTTTGTCAATACGTCAAACTTATTTTTTTTAAAAAATATAATTTAAAAATATAAATTATAACAAAATTATAACAAATTGTTAATATCACAAATTAATTTGATAAAATTTATTATTTGTGTTAAAATGTACTAAAAATATTATTAGGAGAATAGAATGCTTGCTACATTGAAAAGTTTTGGACTTATGGGGCTTGAAGGTTTTCCACTAAATGTTGAGGTTGATGTGTCCCGAGGTCAACATAAATTTACAGTTGTTGGACTTGCTGAGACAGCTGTCAAGGAAGCCAGTGAAAGAGTAAGGTTAGCAATTACACATTCTGGCTATGAATTTCCACTTCGCCACTATACAGTCAACCTCGCACCTGCTGACATAAAAAAAGATGGCACACTTTATGACTTGCCTATTGCTATTGCAATTTTGTGTGCTTCTGACCAAATAATGAGTGAAAAATGCAAAAATATTATAATGATTGGGGAACTTGGTCTAGATGGTAGACTTGCTCGTGCAAGAGGTGTTTTACCTCTTTTGATTGCTGCAAGGGAACAAGGGTATAAAAGATTTATTATACCTAAAGCAAATGAAAGTGAAGCTAGCTTTATTGAAGGGATTGAGTGTTATTCTTGTGACAAACTTAAAGATGTGGTGGAATATTTACGTGGAAATATTAAAATAGAACCTGTTCAAATGAAATCCTTTGAAGTTGCAATAAGAAAGAAACAAAATTACCTAGATTTTTCAGATGTAAAAGGACAAAAATTGGCAAAACGTGCGTTAGAGATTGCTGCTGCGGGAGGTCATAATGTTATCATGATTGGTCCGCCTGGTAGTGGTAAAAGTATGCTTGCTAAATGTTTTGCTGGCATATTGCCTGACATGACATTTGAAGAAGCACTTGAAGTGACAAAGATTCATTCAATCGCAGGTATTTTGGATTATGAGGAAGGAATAGTGTCTTCAAGACCAATCAGAACTCCGCACCATACTGCGTCATCTGTTGCTATGACAGGTGGTGGGGCGAAAAGTAAGCCGGGAGAAATTTCACTTGCACATAATGGTGTCCTATTTTTGGATGAGTTTCCTGAGTATTCTAGACAACTAATTGAAACACTTCGTCAACCCCTTGAGGATGGTATTATTACAGTTGCACGTGCACAATCCACGATTACATATCCTGCATCATTCACACTAATTGCAAGCATGAATCCATGTCCTTGTGGAAATTTTGGGGCAACAAATAGAACATGTACTTGTTCTCAAATGCAAATTCATAAGTATCTTTCTAAACTTTCAGGGCCTATAATGGATAGAATTGACATGCATGTTGAGGTAGATAGTGTTGAATACGCAGATATTAAAAGTGAAGAAAAAGAGGAGACATCTGCTGAGATAAAAATACGTGTTGATAAAGCAAGAAAAATTCAACTTGAAAGATTTAAGAATGATAATATTTTCTGTAATGCTAAAATGAACGTTTCTCAAATGAAGAAATACTGCACTCTAACCAAAGATGGTGAGATAATTATGGAACGTGCATTCAATAAATTAAAACTTTCAGCACGTGCACATGACAGAATTTTAAAAGTGGCAAGAACAATAGCTGATCTTGAGGGGGTAAGGGATATTAAAATTGAACACATATTAGAGAGTATAAGTTTCAGAACATTGGATAAAAAATATTTCTAGTAAGGATATTATTTTAGCAAAATATACATTTATTAATTCTTATTCGACGGCATAAGTCGATGATTATAATTGATTGATTTTAAAACTAAATATAAAAAACAATATAAATTTTATAAAAATTTGATATTTTGGTATATAGATAAAGGGTGTGATTGTAAAAAATAACACAACATCATAACTAAATATTATTATCTATTTCTACAAAACCATTTTTAGGGTCTGAATAATGCTCATTTGCAACTTTTGTAAAATAAGTTTGTGTGCGTTGAAGTAAATCTTCAACTTTTTCATTTTTGTTTTCAAGTTGTTGATTTGCATATATCGGTTCACCAACTTGGATAGTAAATTTGAATGGAGATTTATTAGAATGTTTACGTTTTCGAAAAAGTATAACCATAGGTAGGATTGGTACATTGTTATTGACAGCATATAAGAAGGCACCTTTCTTAAATGGTCTTATATTTCGATAATAAGGCCATAGGGAACCTTCAGCACAAAATACTAGCCCATTGTGATTTTCTAATACATACTGGATATCTTTTGAAAATGATTTCATTCCAGATACTGTATCTGGAATTGGAATGGCACATAGTGAACGCAAAATTCTACCTACAACGCTCCGTTGAATACTTTCTGGCATAACTGAAATGTATATTTTTCTTACTTGTAAAACACATGTGCCTATCATAACAACATCAAGGCAATGCACATGATTATTTACAACAATAAAGCCAGTTTTCTTGACTTTTTTTAAATTCTTTTTACCTTTGATTTTAAGACCACAAACAAGGTGACAATATGGTTTAAACACGCACCATGCTAGAAAGCGAATGAAAGAAGACCATATAGTAAAAAAGGGATTTTTTTTAATGACGTATTGATAATTAGCATCGAATGTAGAACGTTTTTTGCATTTTTTAACTGGTATTTGGTGAGCATGTGGGTCATCTGGACGTTTAATTCCATCATTGTCAATCATTATTAACCTCCTTTTTAATTAAATTTTAACTTATAAAATCGAGTATGTTTTTTGGCATGAAAGTGATCTGAATATTTTTATCAATTAGATTAATCAAATTTAGTTTTTCGTAAATTATCAATAAATTATATTAAAATTAATACATGTAGCAGACAATTTATAAATATTAAAATTTTCAAATAAGATTTTGTCATTAAGTTAAAAATTTTAGTTTTTTTGTTTATAAATTTTTTCTATAGTTTTATTAAATAATACAACTTTTTTGTTTTTTTTGCAACTTTTTTGTAATAAATGTCTATTTTTTTTATAAATATTATTTATGTAAAAATGTTTGTATTTTTTAGTTGTATATGTTATAATCAAGTCAAGGAGTTTTAATTATGATCGGGATGATAATCGGAATAGTTGTTGCTGTTTTAGTGGTTGTTTTGGTTTTGAGTTTTATAATATGGTGGGTAAATACTTACAATTCACTTATCAAACTTAGAAATAATGCAGATGAAGGCTATTCGACAATGGACGTTTATATGAAAAAACGTTATGACCTTATTCCCAACCTTGTAGAGACTGTCAAGGGGTATGCAAAACATGAGGAAAAAACGTTGGAAGGTGTAATGCAAGCACGTTATTCATGTATGTCTGCAAATGACACTACAGAAAAAGCAAAAGCAGAAAATATGCTTACTGGCACACTTAAGACACTTTTCAATGTCACTGAAAATTATCCTCAATTACAAGCAAATTCAAACTTTCAAGAGTTATCTCGAACTTTAAAGGAACTTGAAAATGAAATTGCTAGTTCTAGAAAATATTATAATGGCTGTGTAAAGCTTTATAATAATAGACGGGAAGTTTTCCCATCGAATGTTATAGCAAAACACTATAAATTTGAAAAGAAAGACCTTTTTGAAATTGTAAACGAAGAAGAGAAGGTTGCTCCACAAGTTAAGTTTTAATTAGAGTGGCATATGTCACTTTAATTTTTTAAGGAGATTTTTATGGCCAACATTTCGGCATTAATTCAAAAACATACAAGGTCGAAATTTCAAAAATTAGTTCTAATTATAATGCTTGTTATCGTTGTAATATTTGCTTACTTTACACTTTTTAAAGTTACAAATATAGGCAACACTTCTTATTCTGTAGAAAGTTATGATGTTACAATGGTAGTTGGTGAAAATCGAACTATTGCAGTTACTGAAGTTATTACAGTAAAATTTACTGGGTCATCTAGTCATGGGATAATTCGTGACATACCTACAAATGCGGGTGAAGTGGTAACCAATTTAAAAGCTACATGTAATGACAGCGATTTTAATTATTATGTTACTAATCGTGATATATCTGGCTTTGCTTCAGTATATCTTAAAGGGAACGAATTAAAAACGGGCAAAACTATTTCATATACGCTTACTTATGATTATATTGTCCCTGTTGATGAGGCAGGGGATAATGCGATTGTACTAAACATTATAGGTTATGGTTGGACAGTTCCACTTAACAACGTTACTGCAAAATTTATTTTGCCATACACACCGATAAATGAGGAATATTATTCAGGAGATTTAGGAAGTGAAACTAATAGTTATGCCACTATTAATAAATATTTAAGTGATGATTTGTATATAGTAGAGTTGACCTCAGAACTTTTGCCACTAAACTCGATTGATGGGGAAAGTGCATGTGGTATTACTGGTTACTTCGAGTTTGAGGATGGACTGCTTTCAACAACGAACACATTTTGGTATAAATTTTCAAATTTCTTAGGCTTAAATGCAGGTTTATTGATAGTTGGGATATTTGCATTAGTGGTTATTATTATGGCTGTAATTACGTTTTTGACGAGAGAAAAAGAAAAATTAAGAGTCCCCGTTGTAACGTTTACTCCACCATTTAATCTTGATCCTTTAAAAATTGGGAAATACTATGATGGAAGAGTGGATGACAAAGATATTTTCTCTTTAGTATATTATCTTGCTCAAAATGGATATTTAAACGTAGTAGTTGAAGACGAAAAAGCAAAAAATATTCGATTAGTAGCTACTGAGCGAAGCATAGAAGATAATACAATGCCTGCATATGTTGTTACGTTTTATAAATCACTTTTTGCATCAGGTAAGGATGTTTTAGTTTCAAATCTTAGTGACAGCTTTTATTCCAGTCTTTCAACTATGAAAAAACAACTTGATTTTGACAAGATTTTACCTAACAAGGAAGCTATGTACAAAGAAAGTGGTGAAAAACGCTCTTTGTTTATAAGTTTTTTATCTACACTTTTTCTCGTGTTTTCTGGTATATTTGTAAGTATAATTGATTTTGTGCAGGGTGGAGTTGCTTTATTGCAAACAAATTTGGATTTTTGGCAATTTTTAATCATTGCAGTTGGCGGAATTTTTGCATACGAAATAGGAAATCAGCTACTCATATCTCGTAAGGAGGCTTTTAAAACATATTTTAAATTATTTATATTATTTGTTATTCTTGCAATAATCATGGCATTATTAAAGTTCAGCATAGTTGCATTGCTAATTGTTATGATATCGGGTGTAATTCTTGCAATACTGGAGGAAAAATGTGTTGTTCGTTCGGACTCTTATATTGATTTGTTAGGACAAATAGATGGTTTTAAAGCTTTTATTACAGCCACAGAAAAAGATAAACTTGAAATGATGTTGAAGGATGAGCCAAATCTTTATTATAATGTACTCCCTTATGCTCAAGTTTTAGGTGTTTCCGATATTTGGGAAGAGAAGTTTAAGTCAATACCTATAAATGCTCCAATATGGATTCAAACAAACAACTCACAAGTAATTAATGCAATATATTGTGGAATTGTCATAAATCATATTTCATCTTCATTCGTAAGCGGTTATACACGGTATTATGCTTCTATGGCAACAAAAATGGCTACAACTGTTTCAACGCATGGTAGAAGTGGTAGTGGTGGACATTTTGGCGGTGGCGGTCATGGAGGCGGTGGCGGACGAGGTGTTTAATAATGCTTAAACTAAATTATGGAATAATTTGTTTCACTTCAATAGTAGTCAATTTATTAAAAATTTAAATTGTCATATGCCTAGTTAATTTACGTTCGAATAATATAAATAGTCATGAAATGGTATAAATTAATACAGATTGATTTTTTAAAGATAACAATAATAATTGTCTGAAAAAAACTTCCACATGTTATGGTGTGGAAGTTTTGTAATTTTTAGGTATATTAGAAATTTGCATAAGTGTGTTTTTTATTCATGAAAGAGTTTATTATCTAGGTATTGAGGTTCGCATGTGATGTTGATACCGAGTTTTTTGAGAGTTTGTTCTTCACTATCTCGGAGTATATAAGTAGCGTGAGCATCAAGCCCTTTAAGTTTATCGATTACTGAGAGAGCCTTTTTAGCTTTGTTATTGGTGGTTGAACAAATTGAAAGGGCGATTAAAATGTCGTTTACGGAAAGCACGCCGGATTCATATTTTAAAATTTCCGTTCTTAACTTTACTATGGGCATCAGTATTTCATCTGAGATAACATCAAAATCATCTCCAAGATTTGATAAAGTTCTTAGAGCATTCAAGATGACTGCACCTGCGGCGGAGACAATCTTTTTATTTTTTCCTACGACATAATTTGTATCATCTAGCATTAATGCTACACAAGGATACCCACTCTCTTTGCTTGCATGTTTTGCGATGACAGTTGGTTTTAAATAACTTGGAGTTATACCTGCGTCGTGCAATAGGACTCTGTTTCGATCAAGATTATCTTGTGAAATTTTTCCTTTTTTATAATCGCATTCAGCACGATAGTATCGTCTAACGATTTCCTTTTTCGCAGCATCTTCAATTATTTCATTGTCTATAATTGCCTTTGAAATCATATTTACACCCATGTCAGTTGGTGATTTATAGATTTTTTTACCCATGATTTTTTGCAGGATATTGTCCACGATAGGAAATACTTCAATATCACGATTATAATTAACTGAAAGTATTCCATACGCATTGAAATGGTATGGGTCGATTTCATTTATATCATGTATATCAGCGGTCGCCGCTTCATAAGCAATATTTACGGCGCTTTTTAAAGGTAAGTCCCAAACTGGAAAGGTTTCATATTTGGCATAACCCGCATTATGCCCCAATTTATATTCATGATAGAGTTGTGATAGGCATGTGGCAAGTTTACCGCTTGAAGCTCCAGGGGCGGTGACGACTACAAGTGATTTAGTTGTTTTTATGTAAGGATTTGCCCCATATCCTTCGTCCGACACTATCGTGTCTACGTCTTTTGGATAGCCTTTAGTGTAACTATGAAAATATACAGTTTCACCACGGCTTTGTAATTTCATTCCAAATTTTTCTGCAGATGGTTGTCCTTTGAACATTGTTACTACGAATGAGGAAACATTTAGTTGCCTTGAACGTAAGTTGTCTGCAAGTCTTAATACTTCGTCGGCATAAGAAAGTCCAAGGTCATCTCTTACCCTGTTTCTTTCAATATCGTTAGCTGAAACGCATATTATTATTTCTAGGTCGTCTTTAAGAGTTTCCAAAATCTGAACTTTTGTATCGGGGGCGAAACCAGGAAGTACTCGTTGTGCATGTAGATCATCAAATATTTTGCCACCAATTTCCATGTATAATTTACTAAATTTTTTAATTCTTTTTTTGATGTTTTCACTTTGAAGTTTTATATATTTTTTACTATCAAAGCCAATCTTTTGTTTTTCGTTCATATTTTTCTCCTTACACTTAGTATATACAAAATCGTAAAATTCTCAAACATTTTTTTTATTTTTATACATATATATATTTATGAATAAAAATATAGAGATTCAACAAGATGGTAAAGAGTACTTTTTCACATATGAAGGTAAGCGTATTAGTTGTAATTACAACAGCATAAAAGTTTTCGGGAATGGTTTTTTGATAAGGGTGAATGAAAATCCTTATTTTTACACTATTGACTGCACTTATTCAAAAGATTTAGCATCTGTTCCACTTTTAAATTGTACAGGACTATATCGTCAGGTCATCAAAATCAATAATGGATACGCTCTTTGTAGAGATTGTGATGGAGAGTTAATTATTTGTGATTGTCATGGCGAAAAATATAAAGCCCCAAGTGGATACAATGGCATAGTCGAAGATGTAGAAAAAGACATCGAAAAATTGTATGAAGTACCACTATTATTCTTCTTTTCATCTAATAAGTCTGAAAATAACAGGAGATTTAGAAAATTAGAACAGGCGGTCTTAAATAGAGACAAAGATGATAGATATAACAACGGCACTTTTTCGGAGCGTGTTGTAGCTGATGATCTTGCATTTAAATTCTTAGAAACTCTGCACAAAAAAATAAAAGAGTTGGAAGTAAAAAACGAAAAAAATAGTAAAAGATTGTAGCATTATGTAGTGTATATTATGTGCATACAAATACAATATTTAGTAACTATCTATTTCATGTTGCTAAATAATTAACGACTTTATGCAAAAAAATGTGATAGAAAATTTTCTTGCAAAAACTTCTTAAAACTTATTAGATAAATGATAAGTCGGTAAAGTTGAGGTGAATTCCAAGTTGACTTGACTACTTTTTTTATGATATCTATCTATAATAATACAAAATATATCATATTTTTAAATCTTATTTTGTTTTGAATTTACGAATATCTATGTTATAATATGTTATGCTTTATTACATCATTAACCTAGTAGGTCAGGTTTCGTTTTTAGAACTAATAGTAATTTTGTTTGCTTATCTTTTTTCAGTCACACTAGCTATTGTATGCCATGAGGTTTCACATGGTGTGGTTGCTTATTGGTGTGGAGATAAAACAGCTAAGTTAGCGGGCAGACTTACGCTTAATCCTTTTAAACATTTTGATACGTTTGGACTCTTATCATTTTTGATAGTGGGCTTTGGATGGGCTAAGCCTGTACCGATAAATTATTTGAATTGTCGCTCTTATAAAAAAGGACGAGTACTTATTTCATTGGCAGGCATAATTACAAATTTAATACTTGCTTTCATCTTTTCGGGGCTATATTATTTCTTTGGAGAAGCTTTGCTTTCAGCATCGAACATGTTTTTATTCTTGATTGGCTATTTGTTGCAATTTTTAGTGGTAATCAACTTGTCGCTTGCTACATTCAATCTCTTGCCGATATATCCCCTTGATGGATTTAACTTTATTGAAACGTTCTTGCGTCCACATAATGCTTATTCTAATTTTATGAGACAATTTGGTATGTTACTACTTGTAGTTTTAGTGGTTTTTGGATTATATGAACTATATGCGAGATTTGTCCTTGTTGGAATAGAAAATTTATTTTTTTCTTTTTGGGGATTATTTTAGTCATATATTCAAAATAGTAGTTGATGAATTTAAAGGGAAAAAGTTATGGAAGAAAATACAAGCGATATACTACTTTCGACAAATGATATAAGGTTTAAACTCGAGAATTTTGAAGGTCCTCTTGATCTTTTATTACATCTTATTAAAGAGAGTAAACTTGATATTTCAACTGTCAAGCTTGCACAGATAACCGACCAGTATCTTGAGTATATGCAAGATATAAAGTCTGTGGATATGGATAAGGCAAGTGAATTTATTACAGTAGCAGCAACACTTATAGAAATAAAATCTAAATATTTATTACCTGTTGAAAAGGTTGAAGATGGGACTGAAGAAGAGGATGATGAAACGTTGCTATTGAAACGCTTACAGGAATATCAACTTTTTAAAGAGACTTGTAAAAGTTTAAAACCTCTTGAAGATATAAACAAATTCTATCGTTTGCCTGGCAAGGAAAATGAAAAGGTAAAAATAATATTAAAAGATATGACACTTGATAAACTTCTTGATGCGTTTGCAAAACTTCTGACGAAAAATGAATTAAAGAAAGTTGATGACACAATGGCACCGAAAAAGATTGTTAAAGATAGGTTTACGATTGCTGAAAAGATAATTTCAATTCGCAATTATGCTCGTGAACATAGGCGTTTCGATTTTACTGAACTTTTTAGTGATGATAACACAAAGAGTGAAATGATTAACATATTTTTGGCACTTTTAGAACTTTTAAAATTGCAAATGTTGAAGGTAGAACAATCTGGAACGTTTGAGAAGATAATAGTTACCACAAATGAAGAGTGAATTAATTAGGAAAATAGGAGAAAAATTATGAAAATAGATTCAAATTATGATGTAGCTGATGTGCTTTTTAGTATTCTATTTTGTTCTGGTGATGGGCTTGAGAAGGAATTTATTGCTGAAAAGCTTGAGCTTAGTGTTAAAGAAATTGAAAAAGCTATTGAAAAGTTAAAAGAAAGATTTGCTGATTTTGCAGGCGTGCAAATTATCACATACAAAAATAAAGTTCAATTATGTTCAAATGCTAAATACAGTGATTATGTTAATGAAGTGCTAAATCCTATTAGAGAAAAAGCATTGACAAAGTCTGCTTTAGAGACTCTTGCTATTATTGCTTATAAACAACCAATTACAAAGCTTGAAATTGAAGAAATTCGAGGTGTAGGGGCTGAGTATGCGATTGCAATCTTATCTGATCAAAATATGATTGAGGTTGTGGGGCGAAAGGATGCAGTAGGCAAGCCTTTAATGTTTGGAACAACGGATAATTTTTTGAAGCGTTTTAACTTACAGACCCTTAGTGATTTACCGGATTATGAGGAATTGCTTGAACGCATAGCAACTATCGAATCGCCACAAAATTCCACAGACACACTTTATAATGAGTTTTCTATTTCAGAAAATATTGAAATTCCAGCAGAAGAAAAAATACCTGAATTTCTCCAAGATGAAGAGGTACAAACGATCAATGCAGACTCTTAAACTAGCTCATCTTAGAGGGAAAATATGAGTAAAGATTTTAAAGTTATTAATTTAAAAGCAAATAGAGAAAGTACCGAGCAGGCTCTTGCAATTTGTGAGATAGAAATAAATAAAGCAAAGCATGAAAATGTGGGAGCTATTAAGTTTATACATGGTTATGGTTCAAGAGGTGTTGGGGGCTCGATTTGTAAAGAGTTACCCTTTCTTTTATTTCGTCTTATTAAACAACACAAAATTCATGATTTTGTACGTGGTATTGATTTTAAAATAGAAAATAAAATAACTCAAATCATTCTTGCAAACTGCGAGCAGGCAAGTTTGGATATTGACCTAAATAAAGGTAATCCTGGTATAACAGTAGTTTTGATATGAAAACCTGTCTTTGAAAAACTTTTGAGCAAGTTTTTCATATATTGTTATAGACAGGTATGACTTACATATTTTTAGTTTTGATAATTCTTGAAAATGCAGGCGAGACTATTTCATATAAAAATACAAAATGTAATGATTGTATAGTGGCACTTTTTGGAATTTGTTTATTAGGGCTTATTATTTCTAGCATGGCACTTGCTATATCTTATTTAGTAAATGGCATTATCATATTTGAAGGGATAAATGTTATAAGCATAAGTTATATAGCGTTAGTTTCAATTTTGGGTATTTTAGGTGTCGTATTTTGGTTCATCGCCTCAAAGAATCTACCGATGTCTATTGCGGAAGGCGTGTCAGAAATTTACATAGCATTTTTAACTCTTTTAAGCTGGGTATTTTTTGGTGGAAAATTAACACTATTGCAAATTTTACTTGTAGTGATAATTATTATAGCTTGTATCGTATTGGCATTTGTTCAGAGTGGGAGGAAAAATAATTTATGTTCTTCACAAAGCAAAATAACGGAAAATGTGCTTTCTCGTAAATTTGGTTACAGATTAAACATCGGATTTTTATTTCTAGCGTTGTGGGTTGTTGTGGCGGTTGTTAAAGGGCTAATTCCTGGTGTGATATCAAGAATAGGTATAAGTAACATCGTGTATAGTTTTTTAATGAATATTTTTATGATGATTTTTGCTTGCATTTTAATGCTTATAAAAAAGAAAAATTTTAAATCTGCAATCAAAGTAATTTTTAAAGATATATGGTTATTTGTCATTTCAATTTGTAGGATAACAAGTCAACTTGTCATATTACATCTTGCTTTGCAAATGAATTTAGGCATAGTGGATGCCATAAGTGTTTTGGGACTTATTATAATAATGTTGTATGAGAGATGGATTATGAAAGAAAAAATCAGTCCTTGTAGTTATTTAATAATGTTTATAATAACTATCGCAACTGGCATGCTTTGTATAATTTGAATTAAAAATAAAATTAACATTTATAATATGTAATAGAGTAATTTTTTAAATTGCAGAAAAAAAGTTTGTGTTTTTTTTATAAAAAAGTTACAATATTTTTAAAGGAGGGTTTATGGGGAAAAGAAGTAAAAGGAGTAATAAAGGACTAATCTTTGGTATTTTAGCACTCATAACTGCGGCAATGTCGTTTATATCTTTGGCTTTTCAATTTATAAGTACAGAAATAACATTGGGTTCTACAACTAGCACAAAATCATCGGGACTTACTGAGTGGTTTGATATTATTTCGGATTTACAAGATACGGATAACATTTTAGGATGGAATGTTGCAAAGATATTTTTGATTATTACACTTGTTTTGGTTGGACTTTTATTAATTGCTTTGGTTGTTCGCTTTTTCATAAAAAATAAATATCTAGATGTAATTATTAAAGTTATCAGTCTGTTATCAATTCTTGGAGCCTTGGTATTCTTTATATCAACTGTTGTTGGATGCGGTAAATTATCAACCGTTGTTGATGCAGGTAATTTGGGTTCGTCTTCGTATAGGTATATAGCTCATATTGCAATTTACTTTATCACAATATTTTCAATTCTAACTTCAGTATTAGCATTTCTTACGACTTCTAAAAAATAGGCGTTTAAATAGTAGAATTATGCAAGCATAAAAACACGAAGCAAAGGCTTTGTGTTTTTATTTATGAATAAAAAAGGTTAGTTAGATTAATTTTGCATCACAATGTTTGAAAAAAATAATCATAGAAAAACATTCATATTCCTATTTGATTTCTTATTTTTTACATCAATAATATAAAAATATAAAATATTTGCAAATTATATTTTTGTGTGATATAATATGCGAGGTAAGAGAAGGAATTTATGGATAAAAAAATTAAAACTGATATTGATCTTAAAAATTTATGGTTTGAGTTTTTTCAAAGTCATGGTTTTAAACGAATTGATAGTGCCTCGGTCATACCTGAAAATGATCCCACCACTCTTTTCAATACTGCGGGTATGCAACCGATAGTGCCATATCTTTTAGGGGAAAAACATCCAGCAGGGAATAAAATATGTGATGTTCAACGTTGTATACGCACAAACGACATTGATGAGGTTGGTGATGGAGTGCATTTGACCTTGTTTGAAATGCTCGGAAATTGGTATTTAGGTGATTGTCCAAAAGAGGAAATGATAAAACTATCATATGAATTTCTCACAAGTCCAAAATACTTAGGGATTCCAAAGAATCGTTTAGCGATTACGATATTTGCAGGTAATGATACTATCAAACGGGATGAGGTAGCATACAAAACTTGGAAAGATTGTGGAATTGAAAACATATACTATCTCAAAGATAATTGGTGGGCGTTGGGTTCAGGAGTTGGTCCATGTGGCCCTGATAGTGAAATGTTTTATGACACAGGTAAGCCAAAATGTTGTCCGACGTGCAATCCATCTTGTGATTGTGGAAAGTATATTGAGATTTGGAATGATGTTTTCATGCAGTACAAGGTAGAAAAAGAGGGTGATAAGCCGGTATTACTTGCACGTCCAAACATAGACACTGGAATGGGATTGGAACGCACTATTTGTGTTATTAATGAAGCAAAGAGTGTCTATGAAATAGGTACATTAAGGCGAGTTATTGATTTTATAGGCACTAAGGCAAAGACTAAGATTGATGAAAGTGAAAAAGCAACACGTTCATATCGTATAATCTGTGATCACATAAGAAGTGCGACTTTCATAATTGGTGATTCAAATGGGGTATTGCCTTCTAATGTAGGGCAGGGATATATTTTAAGGCGTTTTATTAGGCGAGCAGTTAATCATGCAAAAAATATTGGGTTTGATGTGCGTTATTTTGACGATATTGTTGATATTTATGTGGATGTTTACGGCAAAGATTATTTAGATATAGCAAATAATCGTCAAAAGATAAAAGAAGAACTTAAAAAAGAAGTGGATAAGTTTGCAAAAGCAATAGAAGAAGGTTTTAAAGAGTTCGAGAAGGTACTTTTAGGTATACAAAAACATAAAGAATTTGCTCAAAAATCAGGAGAAGTCGTAAAAAACGTAATTTCGGGCAAGGCGGCATTTAGGTTATTTGACACTTTTGGTTTTCCTTTGGAACTTACGAAGGAATTGGCTTTAGAGCGTGGATATTCAGTTGATGAGAAAACTTTTCAAGATTGTTTAGCTGAACATAGACAAAAAAGCAAAGTAATTTCTGTGGGGACTTTTAAGGGCGGACTGGCAGATGATTCTTATGAAACTGCTAAACTTCATACAGCGACACACCTTTTATTGGCTGGGTTAAAAAAAATGTTTGGGGAGCAGGTTGTTCAAAAAGGTTCAAACATTACTTCAGAGCGTTTGCGATTTGATTTTAATGTTGATCATAAGTTGACGGCAGAGGAGATTAAGACTCTAGAAAATTTTGTAAATGATGCGATATCAAGAGAGTTAGATGTGACTTGTGAGGTGTTATCTCTTGAAGAGGCAAGAAAGTCTGGTGCATATGGTGTGTTTGACAATAAATATGGTGATCAAGTCAAAGTTTATACAATAGGGGATGTAGATCGTCAAATCTGTGGAGGACCTCATGCAAAAAACACTCGTGATCTTCATCATTTAAAAATTATAAAAGAGGAAAGTTGTTCAAGTGGTATTCGTAGGATAAAAGCCATTTTAGATTAATATGCAATTATTGTAATTCATATTGTGTTGCGAAGGAAGATATTTAATACAGAAAATTTACTTTCAATAAGAAACTTGTCTATTCTTTTAAAATAAACTCTTTGTTTAAAGAGTTTATTTTTTAATTAGATTATAAAAAATACAACATAAGTGTAAATCGTTTTGATATTGTCAAAAAATTGTGTAAAATATAATTATGGATGGTAGTATATGGCTAAGTCTAAAATCAAAAAAGGTTTTCTAATATATTTATTTCTTTTTCTTGCGATAGTTTTAGCATTTTTTGTGGTTGTATTTTTTATTTTGCTTTTAAATCCTGACAAGTCAATTTTGGGGCTGAAAACTTTTTCTAGTTCTAAAGTATATGAAATAGTAGAATCAGTCCCATACGCAGCAGCATATGAAACTCCTCAAGATCAAGCTGAAATAGATTTTTCTGACATAAATACAATCAATGTTAATGCTGATTATGCACAAGTCACTTTTGTTTGTGACAATGAACGTTCTAAGAATGCTATATATATAATTAATGATGTGCAAGGTTTTACTCGCTCATCTAACAAGTTAGATTTTGACTTTAATGTATCTATTGAAAATGGTGTTATTGATATTGACTTACAAGAAAATACTGGCTTCTTATTTTTAAGAAAGAATGTGCAAGTTTTAATTCATTTGTTCTCGGCAGATAGCTGTTTAGCAGATGGGACGACCATTGAGGTAGTGACACAAAGTGGTGCAGTTTGTTTTGGTGGCTATAATGGGACTACTCTTCATGACTTAAACGGGGCTAACTTAAATGCCAAAATTACGACTACAACGGGTTTAGTGCGTATGAGTACCACAAGTAATTGCACTTTTTCTTCGCTTGATATTAAGACTTCGTCGGGCACGATTGTGTCATATGAACAAACTCCTGATGATTTTTATGGGCAAGGCAATTTGACGGCGGACAACTTAACAAAAGGATTTTTTATAACGGGGGATTCCGTACGTTTTGATATAGGCAAAGGTACTTTTAATAATCAAAGTGTTGTTTGTAGTAATGAAGATACACAGGTGCAGTTTATGTCCACATCAGGTTACGTATCTTGTGACCTTGTCAAGGGGGTTGTAAATCTCAGATGTGAAAGTGGCAACTATTATTTTGGCACAATATATGGTCTTTATTGTTCAAATCCTTCCATAGTTAACACACCTATTATCAGAGTTGATGAATGTTTAGGCGTAATCTCAGCTCTATCTATGGGTGGTGCGAAAATATCTATTTCAAACTTTGATGCAGATATGATTGATATTTCGACAACCACTGGGAGTGTGACTTTGGGAAATAGTGATTATAAAAATTTAGTGGCTAATGGTGTTATTAACGTGTTGACATCAAGTGGAGCAATAAGATTATATACATCTTCTTGTACCGATTCTTCCACACTTTATTCTTCCTCAGGTAACATAGATATAATTTATTATGATAAAATGATAAAAAAGGATTTGACAGCAAAGACTCAAACTGGTATTATTACTTTCCGAGTGCATAGCAATGCCTCAGCTGTTTTCTACTTTGAAAATTATGACGGAAGTCTTATTGATACAGAAGAGACAAATCGCATTGAATGTTCATTTACTAATGCTGAACTTACAAATCCATTCAAAGTCAATGTTTCTAGTCTAAATGCTAGTTATGTTTATATGACTGCAAACCTTGTTACTGATAGTAAAATCAAACTATTGATAAACAATTATGATTTATAATACTTGAAAATTAAATTTGATTTTTTATAATATAATTAGTATTAAATCTATACCAATAAAAAAGGAGAGATATGAAATTTATTCATTGTGCAGATCTACACTTTGACTCAAGATTACGATTTTTACCTTCTGAGAAGGCTTCAATACGTAATAATGAACTTTTGCGTACTTTCAAAAATATGGTTTCATATGCTCAAAGTAATGAGATTTCATTGATTCTTATTTGTGGGGACATGTTTGATAGTCAAACTATTAAAGTATCAACTAGAAAATTTCTGCAAACCGTGATAGAAGAAGCGCAAAGCGTAAAATTTTTATATATTCGTGGAAATCATGATCAAAAATGCGTTTTTTTTGAAAAAAATCCTCAAAATTTTTATGAATTTGAAGATTTTTCAGAATTGATTATAGATGGAATTAGTTTCGGTGGAGTTCCCTTTTGTAAGACTTATCTGAGTAAAATTAATTTCACACATAGTCCTAGCGTTTGTTTACTTCACGGCTCGACAATAGATGGTGAAATAGATTTAAAAGCTCTTGCATATAAAAACATAACTTATCTTGCACTAGGCGACATTCACAAGCCGTGCATAGATAAGGTTGGAAATATGACTTGGTCTTATCCTGGATGTCTTGAAGGACGGGGCTTTGATGAAACGGAGAAACGAGGATTTAATGTGGTAGATATAGATAGTAGTGGTAATGTAAGTGTTACATTTGTCCCTTTTGCAAGCAGGTTATATCATAGTTTATCTTTGGATGTTTCCAATAATCATAATAATTTTATGCAAAAAATAGAAAACGCAGTTATAGAGTGTATAAATGATAGATCCAAAGAGGATTTGTATAAAATTACCTTAACAGGTTTTATTGAAGAAGATGATATCATAGATACAAACATTCTAGAAAGCAACTTGTCGAAGTATGCCTTCTTCGTTAAAGTAGAAAATGAAACAAAATTAAAAATAGATTTGAATAAAATCAAACTTGAAGAAATGTCACTTAAATCAAAATATCTTGAAAAGGTTTTTTCTTCTACACTTTCAGATGAAGAAAAGAATAAAATTGCCATGTTAGGAATTATGGCTCTACGAGGGGAGGATTTGAGTTTGTAACTAAAAAATAAATGCAGTTATTTGGGTTACTTTTTCAAAAAAACTATTAAAAAAACTATAAAATAATGGAAAAAATATGAAAATTTTAAGTTGTTATATAGAAAATTTTGGAGTTTTAAAAAATGTTGAAATAAAATTTAATGATAAAATTTCAACATTTTTACGTGGAAATGGTGAGGGAAAGACAACCCTTGCTGTCTTTTTAAAGGCGATGTTTTATGGTATGTCTGCAAAATTGCGTAACAAAGAATTTGCAGTGGATAGAAGTAGATATTCTCCCTTTTCTGGAGGAAATTATGGTGGCAATATTACTTTTTCGGCAAGGGGTAAAACTTATATTTTAGTAAGATATTTTGGAGCAACGCCAGAAAAAGATATGTTTGAATTGTATGATGCTGAAAGTAAGTTAAAATCAAAAGATTTTAGCTCTAATATAGGTGAAGAAATTTTTGGTGTTGGTGTTGAGACTTTTACTGCAACTGCATTTTTTGGTGAGGATAAACTTTCGTTATTTGTCAATGATGAAATGAGGGCGGGACTTTCTGGACTTAAAGACAATGCTTTTGATATGGAAAGCCAAACTCGTGCAGTTGATAAACTGAACAAACTTGTAAGGCAATATAAAAACGAAATGCCAAAAGATAGTGAACTTGTCGAATTGAATGCACAAATTACCAGATTGTCCTCTGATACTATGGCGAACACTAATGAAGCGGAAAGGTTATCGGGAGAAATAGAATGTATAACACAAAGTTTGGACTCTAAACGTAAAATGCAAACATCTTTAAGTGAAAAACTCAATAGTGTCAACGATTTAGTAGCAAAAAAGCAAGCATTGATATATAATTACAAAATTGAAGAGGCTGAAAATGATAATAAATTTGAAGATACAAGAAAAAACAATTTTACTATATTCAATAAAATATTTCTTTGTCTAAGTGTTTTAATTGCGTTCTTAGTTATACTTTTTGGGTGTTTAAAAAATTATATACTGATGGCTGTGTTCGTGATTTTATTAGTTGTGAGTTGTTATTTTGCATTTTTTTACAAAAAGGTAGAAAGGGGTAAAAGTAGAAAAAGTGGTTCATATTCATTTAAAAAAGCAAAAAAAGATGATAAAAACACTTTTTTTGAACAAGAGATAATAGAAATAGATAATAAGATTAAAGCAAATCTAAATCAGACTTATGAAGAGGCTGTCGCATTGTCAAAAGAGTTAAATGATAATATTACTTTGCTAGATAAAAACCTAGCAATTAAAATGCAAGCATTGTCAGATCTTAAAGCAAGGATTGAATCATTACAAATTGCCTTAGATGAGAATCAAGATAAAAATGAAAATCTTATTCAAAAAAGAAAAGAAGTGCAAGCAAAGATTGATATGGTATTAAAAGCTATTGACTTTATGAATGAGGCAAAGAATGAAATTTCAACCAAATTTGTAAATCCTGTAAATAAAATATTTCAAGCAAAGTACTCTCAAATCATATCTGAAAGCCTTACTATTGATAGTAATTTGGAAGTAAAATTTCAAGTAGGTGCAACGCTCAAAGAAGGCGAATTTTTGAGCAAGGGCTTAAATTCTATAGTTCTAATTTGCAAAAGGTTGGCATTAATTGATTTGATTTATGTACATGGAGAGAAACCATTTATTGTACTTGATGACCCATTTATAAGCCTTGATAATGAAAAACTCGAAAAAGTCAAGAATGTTATAAAGAACTTAGCAGAGAATTTTCAGATAATATATCTTACATGTTCAAAAGAACGTGCTATAAGTTAAACATCTCGATAGAACAAGAAGAATATCAGTAATTGATTTATTTAGCTATTATTTGACTTTTGTAGTTGTATCTTACGTGATAAATGAGTTAAATTGCTTTTATATCTAATATTTTATTTATTGCATTGGCGATTATAGTCGAAAGTTGGTCCACATTTTTTGCGATATCCTTAGGTGATAAAAGAATATTTGGTTTGGCGTTTTTATTTATGTCGGATGAATATATCATCAATGGTACACCAATAGAAAAACAAGGAACGTGTAATGTTGCTTTTGAAATTTTTTGACCGAATTTGTTTACTGCACTTGCAGGAGTTAGCCCTGCATCGTTTAATTGAAAAGTGGTAGCAAGGCGTGTAAGATTGCTACTAGCAAAGCTGTCTATAAGTATTACCGCATCAATGTTAAAAGCTTCCACAAGCACGAGTACCATTTCAAAAGACGATACGCCAGTGTTTATAAAAACATTTGGAGTAAATTTATATATGTTATTATTCGATTTATAAGCAGTGCATCCGATTTTTTCAACGACTTTGACACCTAAACTATCAGCAAGTATTTCTGGATTGCCAAGTCCAACGATGAGCAATCTGGATGTATTTTTAATTTTTTTCTTTGAAAGTAAACTGCTGAAACGTTTTATAAGTATACTTTGTGTGTTGTCAACACTATCATCACTAAATAAAAACAAGCCATTACAAGATATTATTTCATATCTACCACGTTCAAATCCATATTTTTGTTCATCACGCTTATTTTTTATATCTAAAGTAGAAACACTTATGTTTAGTTTTTTATATTCTTTTGTTTCGTATCCACTATTTTTTAAATCGACAGAGCATTCGTCTATTAAATCTCTCATGTCTAATTATTGACTCGCTTAAAAAATTTTATAAAAAAACTTGCAAATCTTTTTTTATTATGATATAATGACAAAGATAATCATTTTAAAGGAGAAAAAAATGGCAAACATCAAATCTGCAAAGAAAAGAGTGGTTATAGAAAGAGAAAGAAATAAAAAGAATAATTCTCAAAAATCTAGACTTAAAACTGAAATTAAAAAGCTCAGGACTTTGATTGCTGAAAATAATGTTGAAGAAGCTGAAAAACAATACAATGTTGTTACTTCAACTTTAGATAGTGCTGTAAGCAAAAATTTAATTCATAAAAACAGTGCTGATCGTAAAAAAGCTCATTATGCAAAAAAGATTGAAAACTTAAAATCAGCTAAAAAATAAAAACGAATTAGTAGTTCGTTTTTATTTTTTTGTAAAGATTATTAGTCTCATTTATATAATATGCAATATATATAGTGGATAGTATGTACATACCACTACCATCAGTGCTATTCGATAAATTCAAAATTTTTTATTAATATATAATGTGACTATTTTATTAAAAATTATCAAATTAGGCATAACAAACTTAAAAAAGAGGAAAGTCATGAAACTTTGGCAATGGATCATGTTCGAGTATGACTTCCGACATTAATTGTCAAAATTGTATTATTACAATTTTAGGGGCATTTTTAAGAAATTAAAACAAGCGAATAAGGATGATATTCTTATTATCACAATAACAATTTGGGTGTTGGGAGTTGCAGTATTCAACATGCGAGGGTATGATTTATATCTTTTGCCACTTTATTTTTGTGTTTTTTCGACACATTGTTTTATTGTTGAAAAAATTGAGGGAGTAGTCGCAAAAAAATTAGAAAAGTCGGCAGAAAATTGAAAGGGGCTTTGCTGATTTTAATTTGATTTTAAATGGCTTTGTGCTATAATAAAGAAATGGAACAAAAAAAGAAGTTTGGTAATACATTAATAGAGTTAAAATGGCAGTACTTCACATTTGGCATTATTTTTTGTGTACTTTTAGTAATTGACATGGTGACGAAGCATGTTGCAGAGGGATTGACTGAAAAGGTCATGGTTATTAAAGGTATTTTTTCGTTTATATATGTTGAAAACACTGGTATGGCTTTTGGTTTATTTTCAAATAATGGGACAATTTTGATTATTATGACCCTATTATTTATTATCATGCTACTTTATGTTTATTTTTCTCATCATACTAAAAATTACCTCTATCACATAAGTTTTGCATTAATAATATGTGGTGGCATTGGAAATTTTATTGACCGTGTTTCTTATGGCTATGTTAGAGATTTTATAAATCTTGAGTTTATGTCTTTTCCAGTGTTTAATTTAGCAGACACATTCATCACAATTGGTGTTGTGCTTATGGTAGTATATATGATATACATCGTTATAAAATTGCGTAAAAGGGCGAAAAAATGAAAAAAGCTATTTTTAATAAAGAATCAAATGAGAGGCTAGACGTTTTTTTACTTTCTTTGTATTCTGATGGTACAACACGTTCTCATGTAAAAAATATGATTTCAAGAGGTGTTGTGTTTGTTGATGGAAAGAAAATTTTAAAATCTGGTTATCAACTCAAACATGGAATGATTGTAGAATGGGAAGAATTAGAACCTGTAAAAATATCCACGATTGCTCAAGATATTGATTTTGAGGTTGTGTATGAGGATCATGATTTACTAGTAATTAATAAGCCTCAAGGACTCGTAGTTCATCCTTGTGAAAGTACAAAAAATGGGACATTAGTTAATGGGCTTTTATATAAGGTGAAAGACCTAAGTGGGATAAATGGTAACCTTAGGCCTGGAATTGTTCACAGACTGGACAAAAATACTTCAGGACTTATGCTTGTGGCAAAGAATGATATGGCACATGTAAATCTTGCAAATCAAATTAAAACAAAACAGTGTAAACGTACCTACATTGCTCTTTTGTCAGGCAATTTAAAAGATGATTTTGGGACTATTACTACATACATTTCTAGGGATAAAAAAGACAGAAAAAAAATGGTTGTCTCAGATTCGGGTAAACTTGCCGTTACAAATTTTATAGTGCTAAAACGCTTTGTGAAATATTCGCTAGTGCAGTTTGAACTTGGAACTGGAAGGACGCATCAAATACGTGTTCATGCAAAATATCTAAATTGTCCTATTGTAGGCGATGATGTCTACGGAAAGAGTGAAAAGGGGTTACACGGACAGCTATTACACTCTTCTTCTATTTCATTCATACATCCACGTACGAATAAAGAGATGTCGTTTACATGTGAACTGCCAAAGTACTTTAAAGAGTTTTTGGATAAGATAGCATATACAGAAATTAAAACTTAAATGGCTTGTTATATTTCATAACAAACATAATTACAAAAGAGGTGTTTTAATAGTTTTTCTATTCATACAAAGTTTAAGAAGTTTATTTTGTTTCTAATAGCGAAATGCTTTGATTTTTCTGGTTGCCACATATTTCCACGAGTATACAGTCTGATCCTATTTTTACAATTTGATTAATGGCGATAAAGAGTTCATTATTTGACTTAAATACGTTCCATAAACTCTTTTCGCCAGGGACAACTACACCGAGCAGGCGACAGGTTTCAAGATTGAACACAACATCAATTATGTGTCCTAGTTTCTTACCATCTACAATATTTATTACTTCTTTGCATCTCAGTTCTAAAAAAGACGTATCCATCAACATTGTATATGCCATTTTTCAACAAAATATGACATCTATTTTAGAATAAAAACTAGATAGAAAAAAAATTGTCAAAAAATGGTGTAAATTGTTTGGAAATTTTTTTTTAATGTGCTAATATATTGGTGTTTCGTTTCTGTGGTCGGCAATAAGACTTTACATCTTATGCAGACGAGACTAGTTTTTTTTCTCTTGTTTTTTCGAAACTATGTCAATAGTAATTGTTGTATTTTATTGATTCATCGCATATATTATTTATGTACTAAGGAGAAATGATGGGCTACTACATACTGAATTTTGAAAACTTGATAGCATTATTTTGTGAAGTTCATAAAAAAAATACTGTTTCAGTTTTTGAAATTCGCAGTTTTGCTAATGATGTGAAACGTTATTTAAAATCAGTCGATAGCGCTTGTATTATTGATGCGGATCTTTCACAATCCAGTCTTAATTCATACATAAAATCGTTTCCTTGTAAGGAGAGCCAGAACATAACTTTTTCTAATGACATTTTTACCATTTCAAATGCACACGAGCTTATTTCACTCGTTTGCCAAAGTACGAAAGATAACGATTTATTATTAACTGTTGCGTCTAAAATAATAGCAGATAAATCAAAAAAGTACAAGAAAGTTTAAATTTATATTTAACTTTTTCATTTTTTTTCTGCATATAATTGTAAGCAGAAAATAATTATTTATTGAGTTTTGTGGTTGTTTTTGGGGTTAATGAGGTGATAATATGATTAAAATATTTAAAAATTTGAATCGTAAACAATGGTTATTAGTTGCTATAAGTGTTGTTTTAATTGTAGGTCAAGTATACCTTGATTTGAAACTTCCAGATTATATGAGTGCCATTACGGAGATAATTTCTACCTCAGGTCAAGAGAGTGAATTATGGATTAATGGCGGTTATATGCTTGCATGTGCATTAGGGTCGGCCTTGTTGTCGGTATGCGTATGCTTTTGTGCTGGTATAATTTCAAGTGGACTTGCGGCAACACTTCGTTTTCAAATATTTAGAAAAATACAAAATTTTTCTTCAAATGAAATCAAAAAATTTTCTACTGCAAGTCTAATAACTCGAACTACTAATGACGTTACTCAGGTGCAAAATACGGTTGCTTTTGGCTTTCAAGCACTTATAAAAGCTCCTATTCTTGCAGTTTGGGCTATTGTAAAAATACTTGGCAAGAGTTGGCAATGGTCAACGGCTACTGCAGTGGCAGTTTGCGTACTTTTGATAACTATTATTGCAGTTGCACTCATAGCAGTGCCAAAATTTAAAATTATTCAGTCACGAACTGATGACTTAAATAGAGTTACCCGAGAGAATTTGATAGGGTTACGAGTTGTGCGTGCATATAATGCTGAAAATTATCAACAGGAAAAGTTTGAAAAAGCTAATAAAAAACTGACAAGAACGCACCTTTTTGTAGGACGTGTAATGCAGATAATGTCACCAATTATGAGTTTAGTAATGAGTGGCTTATCTTTGGCGATTTATCTTATTGGGGCTTTCATAATTAATAATGCTGGATTGACTGAAAGATTAGGTTTATATAGTGACATGATTGTGTTTAGCTCTTATGCGCTACAAGTTGTTCTTGCTTTTATGTTGCTTATAATGATTTTCATTATGTTGCCTCGTGCTATTGTTTCTGCAAGACGTATCAATGAAGTGGTTGATACAGAAAGCTCAATTAAATATGGTGACTTTTGTGGAGATACAGATATCAAAGGTGAGGTTGAATTTAAAAATGTATGTTTTAAATATCCTGATGCAGATGATTATGTTTTAAAAGATATTTCATTTGTAGCACATGCTGGTCAAACAGTGGCATTTATAGGGTCAACTGGATCGGGTAAAAGTACGCTTATCAATCTTGTTCCACGTTTTTATGATGCGTCTAGTGGCAAGATTACTATAGATGGTAAAGATATAAAGGAATATGATGAAGTGACGCTCAACAATAAACTCGGATATGTTTCACAAAAAGCTATTTTGTTTGCCGGTGACATAAGAAATAATGTTAATTTTGGGCAAAATGCTACTGGGCAAGTAAATGATGATGACATTAATATGGCATTAAAAATTTCAGAAAGTACAGAATTCGTAGAAAAGGTTGGGGGTGTCAATGCAAAAATTTCACAATCAGGGACAAATGTGTCTGGTGGACAAAAACAAAGACTTTCGATTGCACGTGCAGTTGCTAGAAAACCAGAAATAATTATTTTTGACGATTCGTTTTCAGCACTTGACTACAAAACCGACAAAAAACTACGCTCAAATTTGAAAAAATATATGAAAGATGCAACGAAATTGATTGTTGCACAACGTATTGGAACTATCAAAGATGCAGACCTTATTATAGTTTTAGATGAAGGCGAGATGGTTGGTGCTGGCACTCATGAGCAACTTCTAAAATCTTGTAAGGTGTACAAAGAAATTGTTTTGTCGCAATTATCTGAGGAGGAACTCCATGCCTAAAATGAATCAAAACTATGGTAAGGCAAAAGACCTTAAAAAATCTTTACTTAATATAATCAAGTATTGCAAGCCATATCTATTTATCATTATTGTCGCACTTGTACTTGCAATAGCAGGTGCGGTATTAACGTTAATTGGACCTAACAAACTTTCTGATATGACCAATATAATTCAGGATGGTATCTATGCTAATATAGATATAGATGATGAAGACTTTTCTAGTATTATGACAGGTGATACACTAGAAGTAGAAATTAAAAATGGTGGTGGAGCAGGTTTTTCCATAAAATATGACCAAAGTAGTGATAACCTAATTTTGACATATGGGCAATTTGTAGAGGATGATGATGGACAGAAAAATTTTGTAACTGTGCCAAGCGAAACGATGCCTCCATTTGCTTTTTCAATGTCAGAACTTAAAACTTCAGGCGAGGTCGCTATTGGAACAGTGGCTTTAAGTCTCAAAGACAATAGTTTATCAGTATGGGTTAGCAATTCTGGTGAAGTGAATATTAATGATGTCATCAAAATAGGCATTATTCTTATAATCTTGTATGTACTTTCAGCTATTTTTTCGTATATACAAGGCTTTATTATGAACACTGTGACGCAACGCACTGCACAAAGATTGCGTTCGGATATTTCTAAAAAAATAAATAAAGTGCCATTAAAATATATGGATAATACTACCTATGGGGATATTCTCTCACGAGTAACAAACGATGTAGATACTATTGGTCAAACGCTTAATAACTCAGTTTCAAGCATGGTCACATCCTGTGTACTTTTGGTAGGATGTGTTATAATGATGTTTGTTACAAACTATTTATTAGCAATTTCCGCCATTGTTGCAACTTTGATAGGCTTTAGTTTAATGGCTTTGGTTCTTGCAAAAAGCCAAAAATATTTCGTCATGCAACAGAAAAATTTGGGCAATTTGAATGGCCATGTCGAAGAGGTATATTCAGGACATGATGTGGTTAAAGTTTATAATGCTAACGCAAAAATGGAAGGAAAATTTAACGAATTCAATAAAAAACTCTACGTTTCAGGCTGGAAATCTCAATTCTTATCAGGGCTTATGGGACCACTTATGGGATTTATTGGTAACTTTGGATACGTGGTAGTATGTATAGTTGGTGCATTGCTTGTTAATAATGGAACTATTACATTTGGTATTATAGTAGCTTTCATTGTTTATGTACGTCTATTTTCACAGCCTCTTTCATCTATTGCTCAAAATCTCACGAGTTTACAATCTGCAGGTGCAGCAAGTGAGCGTGTATTTGAGTTTTTAAACGAAAAAGAACTTGAGGATGAGTCAAATAAAACATTTAGACTTGAAAATGTAAAAGGTGATGTTGAGTTTAGACATGTGAAATTTGGCTACAATGAAGATAAAACTATTATTAAAGATTTTTCAGCAAAGATAAAAGCGGGGCAAAAAGTAGCAATAGTTGGACCGACTGGAGCTGGAAAGACTACTATGGTCAATCTGTTAATGAGGTTTTATGAAGTAGGCAGTGGAGAGATATTAATTGATGGCGTACCAACAAGTGAATTAACTCGGGAAAATGTTCATGAATTATTCTCAATGGTTCTTCAAGATACTTGGCTTTATAACGCATCTGTAAGAGATAATATTAAATACTCAAAAGAAGGTGTAACTGACGAACAAGTTGAAGATGCCTGCAGAGCATGTGGAATACATCACTTTATTAAAACTTTACCGCAAGGATATGACACAATACTAGATGATAATACCACAATATCGGCAGGTCAGAAACAATTATTGACTATTGCACGTGCCATGATACAAAATAGTCCGATGTTAATTTTGGATGAGGCAACTAGCTCAGTAGACACTCGAATGGAAAAAATTATACAAGAAGCAATGGATAAGCTTACTAAGAATCGAACATCTTTTGTTATTGCACACAGACTATCAACTATAAAAAATGCTGATCTTATTCTAGTAATGAAAGATGGTGACATTATTGAACAGGGTTCTCATGAACAACTTTTAGCACAAAATGGTTTTTATGCAAGTTTGTATAATAGTCAATTTGAAGAAATATAAGACATATACCAAAATGCAACAAAAAGAACGAATATTCGTTCTTTTTTATTTAGTTTAATATGTTATGATGATAAAAATGGTACAGGAGGTGTAATGGCACGTAAAATTGTTTTCACTTCTGGCAAGGGCGGAGTTGGAAAGACTACCATATGTGCAAATCTTGGTATTAATCTTTCAAGTCTGGGGTTTCGCACACTTTTAATTGATTGTGATATAGGATTAAATAATTTAGATGTTGTGTTGTGCTGTGAGAGGCAAGTTGTTTTTGACCTTGCTGATGTGGTGAGTGGAAAATGTAGGGCAAGACAAGCCATTGTGCAGGTGCGTAATATTCCATCTCTTTTTATTCTTGCTTCTAGTAGTGGATGTGTGGGAATAAAAATTACGGGAGAAAATATAAAGCAAATTGTCGACAATTTAGATCATTCATTCGATTACATTTTAATAGATTGCCCCGCAGGAGTTGATGAGGGCTTTGCACGAGCAGTAATTCCAGCTACAGAAGCAATCGTTGTTGTGACTCCTCATATGTCTTCATTAAAGGATGCAGATAAGGTTGTTTCTTTATTAAAATCGTACAAACTTGATAGTATTGGATTGGTTATAAACAGAATGAGAGGAGACATGTTGTTATCAGGGCAAATGCCTGAAATAGAAAGTATAGTTCACGCATTAGGAGTGCCACTTTTGGGAGTTATTCCAGAGGATGATGAGGTTAGTAGTACAAGTGCGACGGGAGTTATTCTTGCTACAAAGGAAAGTGCCAGGGCTTTTACCTTGCTATCTGAAAACATACATGATGGTACAAAGAAAATATTTGATTGTACATTCAAATATCGTGGAATAATGGGCTATTTCAAACGTAATATAAAAAAGCGTGTGTAAAAATTAAATTTATCGTACATCAATCTTAAAAAACTCACAAAAGAATATTTAATTTTCTATAAAAGGAGAATATTTTGGAGCATAAAATTTCTGCGAGTGATAGACTTACACAAGTACTAGAGGGAGAAAAATTTTTTGATCTTGATTCTACTGCCAACATTTTAGCTGGAGAAATTTTGTCTGTTTGCCGTGATTATCTTCAGCTTGAGGGAAATGTGGTTGTTCGTTATAAAAAGCAGGGGGATAAAATGATATTTACTGCCGAAATGCAAGCAAGTCGTGTAAAACCCTTTCGATACATTAATTCTTAAATGTCATGGTGTAAGATTTATACCACTTAAATATATGCTTGGTACCTTGCCGACTATTATACTTTCTGCTATTATGACATCTGAAGATATAAGCATGTTGTGTGCATAGAGAGGTAAAATTATTGTTATTGATGCAGATATTGATAGAAGAACAGTGTGTGAAGTTTGATTTATACCGACAGACTCAAAATAAGAGTTGACCTGCGTGCTTACTGAACCTAAAGGTAGCATTTTTATTTTAATTTGTGGACCAGAGTCTGATAAAAATGATATACCTGTGAATGCCCCTAATGGGACATCTGTTCCTAGCATGCAAAGTGAATTTATTTTTTCTTGTGAGAACTTTGTGATTTCTGCAACGAATAGGTTAAGAGTATAAGTTTTTAATTCGATTGAAGTTATATTTCCTTCGGTATCAGTCGATACATCGACAAAATCAGAATATGTTACACCATCTTCGTTAAGAGTTTCTAACACTGAATCATTAATCGCTTGCATAAATACAGTTGAAACGGTTTGATTTGTTACTTTAAGAACAAGTGGAGTTACTATTGTATAGACATATAGAATAACTATAATAAGTAAAAAAATTAAGACAAAAAGAAAAACTTTTAGCCCATGCCATAACCCACGTTTTCTATATCGTCTTATCATATCTATGTATATGCGTGTACTAAGATTTTGTTGTTATTTTTCTAAATGTAAGAATAAGAGCAGATAATGTGTGATTTAAAAAATCATAAAACATGTTTATATAACATATAATTTCACATGGCAAGACATAAAATAGGCGTAATAATTGATAATATTCGTTTTGCAATAAAAGACAATTTTAGATCTAATAAATTAAGAATATTGCTTATTTCTTTCTTTATTGTCTTGGGTTTTTTAACTGGTATTTTTTTAGCAATTAAAGCTTATAGCATTGGGACGATTGAATATTTATGCGAAAAATTACTCTCACCATTTGAAACAGGAACGATGGGTTCTGTTTCTGTGTTTTTTACTCGATTTTTTTCACTCGTATTTATTATTGGAGTATTAACATTATGTGCAAAGGTTAGATGGCTTTCTGTGTTTGGATATGCTCTTATTGCATATAGAGCTTATTTGTTTGGTGTCAATTTTGTGATGTTGCTTTTGCTTTATGGATTGACAGGAGTATTTGTTGCAATTTTTGTGGTTTTACCATGTCAAATTATTACCCTTTTTATAATTTCGCTTTATTTTTGTATAACTGCCAAAAGTTTTTGTGAATGTAGAGTCTATGGAACAAATTTCCCATTTTTGCAATCCCTTTTGTTTTGTTTAGTAGCAATTTTAGTTATTGATATGATTGAAGTTATTTTATTACTACTCTTCCAAGGCAAATTAATCTTTATAATATGACAAATCAAAAGTAAATCAAGTTTAAATTTGAATTGCTTTCGCATTTCGCTCGATAAATCCAAGCATTCCCTCGTTTGGATAAACATCAGTTGCTGGCAAATGTGACTTCGTTTTACTTGCCCCAACTTCCGATAATAAAATAAATAAGAAATAATCTTAAAAAATTGTCAAAATACTTGACATTATGTTTAAAATTTCTATATAATCATAATATGATTTTTGAAATTAATAATGACAATAACAACTTATTTAACACACTATAGTGGGTTTTGTTGTCATGAAGTTTAACCTTAGGCAAAAAACCTAAGGTTATTTTTTAAAATGGAGGAATTATGAAAACGGAAATCAAAAATTTAAAAGAAGGGACTGTTAAGGTGTCTGGTTGGATAGAAAAGGTGCGTGACCAAAAAAGCATGCAATTTATTATCTTGAAAGATAGAAGTGGTAAGATACAAATTACTGTGGAAAAGGCAAAACATCCAGAAATAGCTGAAGTATTCTCTTCTTTAATAGCGGATTGCTATGTAACGGTTGAAGGTGAGTGTGTAAATAATGAATGGGTAAAGATGGGTGGTAAGGAGATTCTGCCAGAAAAAGTAACTGTTGAAAGTCGTGCCGAGGTATCTCCTATTGATGGTGAAAGTTCTATTGATCAAAGACTTGATTATCGTTGGATTGATCTTAGAGATAGTAAAAAAAGGCTTATATTTGAAGTTGAGACAGCACTCTCAATGGGTATGAGAGAATATTGCATAAATAATGACTTTATTGAAGTTCATTGTCCAACACTTAGTGGAAATGAAAGCGAAAGTGGTGCGGGAGTTTTTGAAGTAAAATATTTTGATCGTAAAGCATACCTTATTCAAAGTCCACAATTTTATAAACAGATGGCTATTGCTGCTGGTTTTGAGAAGGTATTTATAAACACTCCAGTCTATCGAGCTGAAAACTCTCATACAAAACAACATGCAACAGAATTTACAGGATTTGATCTAGAATTTACTGGTGTTGAAGATGTTGAAGACGTTATGAAAGTAGAGGAGGAACTTTTGCATGCTGGAATTAAATATGTCAAGGAAAAACTCGGTGACCGAATAAAAAATGAACTCGATATTGATATTATAGTACCAACCTTGCCTTTTCCAAGAATTACTATGAAAGAAGCTTATAGTATATTAAAAAATGAGTGCAATTATGAATTAGAAGAGGGAGATGATCTTGATAGAGAAGCGGAAAAACTTTTAACCTCATACATGATGAAAAAAACAGGACATCAATTCTTTTTCGTAAAGGAATATCCTTATGGTGTAAGACCATTTTATTCTATGAAAAAAGGTGATGGTTCAATTTATTCGAGAACGTATGACTTGTACTTTAAAGATGTAGAAATTACAAGTGGAGCTCAACGTGAACACAGAGCCGATGTTCTTGAAAAACAAATAAAGGAAAAGGGAATCGACCCAGAGACACTGAGAAAAAATTATATTGACTTCTTTAAATATGGATGTCCTCCTCATGGTGGATTTGGTATGGGGCTTGACAGAATAATTATGTTACTGCTAGATTTACCTAATTTGAGAGAGGCAATGTTTATTTTCCGTGGTCCTGATAGGCTTACTCCATAACAATGCAATAAGATAAGAAGGCAATATTTGTAATAATATAATTATTTATTAATTGGAAATTAAATATGAAAATAGATAGAAAACAAATAGAACATCTTGCAACACTTTCACACTTAAAATTGAGTGAAGAAGAATTTTTAATCATGCAGAAGGATATAGAGAATATTTTGAAATTTGTTGAAAAAATCAAAGATGTGCAAACAGACGACAAGTGGGAAGAAGAAGGTGTAGTTGACATAGAAAAATTGCGTGAAGATGAAATTAAACCAAGTTTTTCAAGTGAAACGATTTTAAAAAATTCACCAAAGAAGCGAAAAGGTTATTTTAATGTACCTAAGGTGGTGGAGTAATATGAAAAACTTAACTGCAATAGAACTTGCCCAAAAGATAAAGGCACAAAAGGTTAGTTGTGAAGAGGCAGTGTTGTACTACATTTCTCAAATCGAAAAATATCATGATAAGAATGCTGTTATTGAAGTCTTTGAAGATGCCATTGATGTGGCAAAAGATATGGACAAAAAATTAAAAGCAGGAAAGACGGCAGGAAAATTGTTTGGTGTTCCAATTTTGATCAAAGATAACATTCTTTTTAAAGGGCATAATATGAGTGCGGGTAGTAATTTTCTCAAAGACTTCAAGTCTATATACACGGCTACCGCTCTTTCAAAACTTTTGGATGAAGGTGTAATTGTTTTAGGTCGTTGCAACATGGATGAATTTGCCATGGGTTCGTCTACAGAACATAGCATTTATGGTCGAACGAAGAACGCTTTTGATGATGACAGAATTGCTGGTGGTTCAAGCGGTGGTTCTGCGGTGGCAGTTGCCCTTGATATGTGTGCATTCGCTTTAGGTACTGACACTGGTGGGTCTATTCGTCAACCATCCTCGTATAATGGAGTATTTGGAATTAAACCCACTTATGGAGCGGTATCTAGATATGGAGCTGTGGCATATGCTTCGAGTTTGGAGCAAATAGGTCCAATTACCAAAGATATAAACGATAATATTTTGGTGCTATCCATTATGCAAGGGAAAGATATAAATGATAACACAACAATAGATAACCCAGATATAAATATTGAAAAAGTCAATAAAATTGATGCTTGTTCTTTGCGAGTAGGAGTGATTTCCGAACTTGAAAAAACAATAAAAAATTCAGAAAATTGTGAAAATTTTGATAAAATTTGTGATTTTTTATCAAAAAATGGCATAAAAATTGAAAAAATTTCAATTCCGCATTATGAATATTGCTTACCTAGTTATTATATTTTGGCATCGGCAGAAGCAACTTCGAACTTAGGGAGATTTGATGGAGTAAAATATACTCATAGAAGTGAAATAACTCAAAATATTGATGATGTATATTACAAAAGTCGTAGTGAGGGATTTGGGCTTGAAGTAAAAAGACGAATAATGTTAGGCAATTTCGTTTTGTCATCTGGGTATTTTGATGCGTATTATCAAAAAGCTAGAAAGGTTCAACGACTAATAAGGAACGAATTTATTTCCGCTTTACAAAAAGTAGATATTTTAATATTTCCAGCTACTTTTGGTGAGGCATTTCTTGCGGGAGAAAAAACTAATGATCCAGTTGCTATGTATGCTGAGGACTTGTTTACTATTTCAGCAAATATTACTTCTTTGCCATGTCTTTGTGTGCCTTATGCTAAAGGTAAAAATAATCTTCCACTTGGGTTACAACTTTTGTCAAACTATGGGTGCGAGGATAAGATTTATTCACTTGCAAAATTTATTGAAACTAAGGCGGGAATGAAGTATGGAATATGAGGTAGTTATTGGGCTTGAAATACATGCAGAACTAAAGACTAAGACAAAAGTATTTTGTTCTTGTAAAAATAGCTTTGGTGATAAACCTAACACGAATTGTTGCCCTGTGTGTGTAGGCTTTCCGGGGGCTCTTCCAGTTATTAACAAAGAAGCTATTAAACTAACAATAAAAGCGGGGCTTGCCTTGGGTTGTAAAATTAGTGAGGTTGCAGTTTTTGAAAGAAAAAACTACTTTTATCCTGATCTTGCTAAAGTTTATCAAATTTCTCAACTTGTTGCTCCGATTTGTCTAGGTGGTGGAATAAGATTAGATAGTGGAAAATTTATAAGATTGAACAGGATACATTTAGAAGAAGATGCTGGAAAGTTGATTCACAAAAGTGAAACAATAGGAACATATATTGATTATAATCGGGGCGGAGTACCGCTTGACGAAATTGTGACTGAACCAGACATCTCCTCTGCTAATGAAGCTGTGGAGTTTTTGACAAAATTGAGACGTACACTTATCTTTGCTGAGGTGGCTGATTGTCGTATGGAACAAGGTGGCATGCGTTGTGATGTTAACCTTTCTGTTAAACCAAAAGGTAGTAACGTGCTAGGCGTTAGAACAGAAATGAAAAACTTAAACTCTTTTAAGATGGTAGAAAGAGCTATTAAATATGAAGCAAACAGGCAAATAGAACTTCTATCAATCGGTGAAAAAATAAGACAGGAAACTAGAAAATGGGATGATAATCGAGGTAAAAGTTTAGCCATGAGATCCAAGGAAGAAGCACAAGATTATCGCTATTTTAAGGACCCTGACATACCGCCTATTCATATTAGAGATACAGTGATATCGCAGATTAAATGCACTCTTCCTCCTCTTCCACTAGAACTTAAAGAAAAATTTATGAGATTAGGACTTTCAGAATATGATGCAAATATCCTTATATCAGAAAAAGAGTATGCAAAATATTTTGAAAATTTGGTTGAATTGAAAGTTTCACCTAAATTGGCGGCAAATTTTATCATCACTGACCTTTTAAAAATAATAAAAGAAGATGTTGATGTGAGTTTATGTGATATAATAAGTGTTGAAGATTTGGCAACAATCATTTCAAAACTTGAAATGGGAGAAATAACACTGGTAAAGGCAAGGCAAATTCTTAATGAGTGTAAATTTGGAGCAAAAGATGTAAAATCACAGCTATTGAAACTTGAAACCTTAATAACGGATGAAGATTCACTTAGTATGCTTGTTAACACAGTATTGAAAGAAAATCAAGAAGCAATTAAAGACTATGCGACGAATCCAAATAAAGTGATTAACTTTTTTGTTGGAAAAATTATGAAGATGTCACATGGACAAGCAAATGCAGAACTTGCAAGAAAAATTTTACTTAAATCCATAAATCATTACACCAATGCAAATTAAATATAATTTAAAGCATAAGAAAAATCAAAATATTTATTTTTAGTGATTTTATTGTGTATCTTATGCTTTTTTTGTTTGTAAAAAAAAATTTATATGTTAAAATATAAGAATGGAACTTGACAAACAAAACGAAGAAGAAAATGTCGAAGTGAATGAAAATGACATTTCACTATCCAAAGAAAAGCTATTTGAAAAATATAATACAAGTGGTAATGGTCTCTCTACATACTCAGTTAGGGAGCGACTAGATAAATTTGGTAAGAATGTATTAAGGGAAAAGAAACCAAAACCTAAAATATTAAAATTCTTATCTCAGTTTAATGATGTGCTTATTATAGTGTTGCTTTTTGCCTGTGTGTTTTCAATAGTTGTTGGTTGTATTGAAAATGATGTTTCTAAATTTTTCGAATGTGGTATAATTTTTATAGTTGTACTTATAAATGCGGTTATAGGTTATGTTCAGGAATTAAAATCTGAAAAATCAATGCAAGCATTGAAGGAAATGACAAAGCCATATGCAAAAGTTATTAGGCAAGGGATTACTAAAAAAATAAAAACTGAAGACTTAGTTATTGGTGATATTGTCATTTTAGAGGCAGGAGATATAGTACCTGCAGACATGAGAATTATAGAAAGTGCTAGTTTAAAAGTTGAGGAAAGTGCATTAACCGGTGAAAGTGTACCAGTTGAGAAAAATGAAAATCTAATAAAGTGTGAGCAATCAACTATTGTACCTCTAGGGGATCAGAGCAATATGTTATTCATGGGAAGTACTGTTACATATGGTAGAGCTAGGGCTATCGTAGTGGCAACTGGCATGAAAACTCAAATGGGGCTTATTGCAAAGACCTTAGATGAAGTAAAAGAAGATGATACTCCTCTTACAAAAAAGATTAAAAAGACAAATATATATATAACTATTTTAGTTGTTGCTGTGTCGCTTGCTCTTTTGGTGGTCAACATTATTCAAGGCGGATGGAGTAATTTTGTTAGCGCATTTACAATGGCTATTGCTATTGCTGTTTGTGCGATACCAGAAGGATTACCTGCATGTATGACTCTTACAATGGCACTTGGCATTGGTAGAATGAGTAAAAAGCGTGCAATAGTTAAGAAATTAGCATCAGTAGAAACGCTTGGTTCGACAGAGATTATTTGCTCTGATAAGACAGGTACTCTTACTCTTAATAAGATGACTGTCAAAGAGATTTTTACTTTTGATGAAAATTACAAAAAATTAGATAAATATATTAAAAATGAACAAACTGATGTAATTTTAGCAAAAAAAGATGAAATTTCTGAAGAAAATTTCGAAATTTCTAAAAACATAACTGAAGCGATTGATATAGTTGAAGGGAATAAAAATTTAACGATGCTCCTTAATTGTATGCTATTATGTAATGATACAAAGGTTCAATTTGAGGGTGAAAGTTTTAGTCTTGTTACGATTGGTGATCCCACTGAAACGGCTTTAGTTCATTATGGTTATAAACTTGGAATCAATAAGGAGAAACTCGATGGGAATATGCCACGTGTTGCCGAGTTACCTTTTGATAGTGATAGAAAACTTATGTCGACATTTCATGAGTGTGATGGTAAATATTATATGTATACAAAGGGAGCTATTGATAATTTACTATTAAGATGTACAAAGATTTTAGTTGATGGGAAGGTTAAAAAGTTAACAAAGTCTGATATTATTTCTATAAATGATAAAAACATAGAACTAGGAAATCGTGCATTACGTGTTCTTGCCTATGCTTACAAGGAGATAGATAAGATACCAAAAACACCTAAAAACGATCTTGAAAGTGACTTAGTTTTTATAGGACTTTCGGGCATGATTGACCCGCCAAGAGAGGAAGTATACTCCGCCATTAAAACATGTAAGCAGGCAGGTATTACGACAATTATGATAACAGGTGATCATAAAAATACTGCCTTTGCTATTGCTAAGGATTTAAAAATTGCTACCTCTGAAAAAGAAGTTATAACTGGAGCAGAACTTAGTGCGATGAATGATGCAGAATTTATGCAAGCTGTTGATGTTTATCGTGTTTATGCGAGAGTAAATCCTGAACACAAGGTTAAAATTGTTAAAGCCTTGCAAAGTAAGGGGAAGATAGTTGCGATGACAGGTGATGGAGTTAACGACGCTCCATCTATAAAACAAGCTGATATTGGTGTAGGAATGGGAATTACTGGTACAGATGTTACAAAAAATGTTGCAGATATTGTCCTAACTGATGATAATTTTGCTACCATTGTGGGAGCAGTTGAAGAAGGAAGAAAGATATATGCAAATATTTTAAAAATAGTACAATTTCTATTTGGTACTTCTCTTGCAGAACTTATTTTGTTGACAGTAATGAATTTTGTGACAGGTAATGAGTTTTTTAATGCCCCGCTTTTACTTTGGCTTAATTTTGTATCAGATACTTTTGTGGCACTGGCATTAGGACTTGAGGGTGCTGAGGATGATATAATGAAACAAAAACCAAACAAAAATAGAGGAAGTTTATTTTCTGGTCGTGTTGGATTTAACATAATTTTTGCAACATTTTTTATACTTGTTATTGTGCTTGGTATTTACTTTTTCGGAATATATGTTTTGGAACTTTCACATGTTAGTGCAGTTACAATGAGTTATTTGACACTTGCATTTGTAGAACTTTTCCATGCTATAAATTTAAAAAGTGATCATAGGAGTATTTTCAACCCTAAACTTCACAAGAACAAATGGTTTACTATTGGTTTTTTAGGATCTGTGATTTTTGCATCTATAATAGTTGCTATTCCGGTATTGTCAATACAAAATGCTTTTGGAATTTGTTCACTTTCATGGCAAAATTGGCTAATATGTCTTGCTTTTGCCATTCTAATTATACCGATAATGGAAATAGAGAAATTTTTTATCAGACTTTATGACAAGAAAAACAAGAAATCATAGAAAATACTTGAAAAAAAAATGAAAGTATGATAGAATATCAAGGAGGGTAGAAAAATTTGAATACACTTCTTGGTGCATATGAAAATATGGTTGATTATTTCAAAGGTCAAAATTTCGGAGTTAAACTTGCTATTTTTGGCATAATTGCTATATTATTGGCTTGCAGTGTGGTATTAATGATAAAAAGTTATAAAGTGGGTGAAAAATTCACTATTAAGTTTAGTTATGTCATACTTTCTATCGTGTTACTTATTATGTTAATTTTTCTTACAATCGTCATGTTTAAATAAAGGAGTTTATATGTTTAATTCAACAATTATGGTTGCTGACTGGGTGGCTAGTTCATTTCCTATTATAAGAATTGTGCTATTTTGCATTTTAGTATTATCTGCTATTTCACTTATTATTTTGGTATTAATGCAATCCTCTGACGCTCAGGGTACAGACATACTCACGGGAAATATGCAGGAAAGTTATTATTCAAAAAATAAGGGTTCATCTCGTGCAGGCAGGATAAAAATAGCTACTATCATCTTAGCTTCCGTGATTTTAGTTTGTGCTATTTTGTTTATTGTATCGGTTAAAATATATGCAGGAGTATAAATGACAAATATAAAAAAAGTTTTAGCACTTATAGAAAAAGGCTGTCTTGCAACGAAAAGCAAAGACAAGTTTTTTTTGTTTATTTCACAGAACCTAAAAATTACATTGCAAGAAACTAAAAAAATAATAGAAAAGTTAATTAATAGTGGAAAAATTTGTGAAGTAAAACCTTGTGAGTACGTTGTAATTCCAAATGAAAAACTTGGGTTATATTATGGCAAGTTCATGGGTACAATGCGAGGATTTGGTTTTTGTAGTTGTGAGGGTTTAAATTGTGATGTTTTTATTCCTGCAAACAGAACGAACTTTGCATTAGATGGTGACAAAGTTATATGTAAAGTCTACTCTACCACTGCAGAGAGTGCGGAAGGGTTGGTTTATAAAATTGTCGATAAAGTATCAACTATAGTTGGAATTGTGGATTATGTAGGCGAAAATACATTTTTAGTTCCTAAAGGAGCAAAAATTTCAACAACTTTTGCCATTTCTAGTGGTGAAAAATATGAAAAAGGGACAATACTTCTATGTAAGTTAGATAGAAGAGAAGATGGTAAAATAATTGCATTGCCACAGGAAATAATAGGAGCAGAGAGTGATATTAAAGCACTTGAACTTTCACTTATTCGTGAGCATGGAATATTTGAAACTTTTCCTGAAGATGTTGTAAAAGAAAGTGAAAATATTTCGCAGTCGTTATCCCAAAAGGATATTCAAGGAAGGTTAGATTTACGCAATGAAATTATATTTACAATAGATGGCGAGGATGCTAAGGACCTTGATGACGCTGTTTCAATCGAAAAAACTAAGGATGGATATAAATTAGGTGTGCATATCGCTGATGTTGGAAATTACGTTCAGATGGGTAGTAAACTAGATGAAGAAGCCTATAAGCGAGGGACATCTACATATTTTCCAACTTCTGTATTGCCTATGTTACCGAAACTTCTTTCTAATGGAATTTGTTCTTTAAATGAGGGACAAGATCGGTTGACACTTTCATGTATTATGGATATTGATAACAATGGAAAGGTTAAAAATTACTCTATTGTTGAAAGTGTAATAAATAGTAAAGCAAGACTTACTTATACACAAGTTCATAATGCGTTATATGGCAAAACTGATCAAAAAACTCAAAATTTAATTAATAAATTTAAAATTATGTTAGAACTTAGCCAGATTTTGGAAAAGAATGCCAAAAATCGGGGGACTTTGGAACTTGATATCAAAGAGACTGAATTTGTTTTTGATAAAGACGGATTAGTTGTTGATTTAAAAAAACGTGAACGAAATGAAGCTCACAAAATAATTGAAGATTTTATGGTACTTGCTAACGAGACAGTTGCAAGATATGCAAAAGAGCAACAGTTACCATTCATGTATCGAGTGCATGAGCCACCAAAAAGAGAAAAAGTGATAGCGGTATGTGAGTTTTTAAAAGGTATTGGAGTAGACTATCCAAAAATTCCTGAGAAAATAACACCAGAATATTATCAAAAACTTTTAAAAATTGTAGAAAATAAGCCTTTTGTGGAGACTGTAAATAAAATTTTGCTCAGAAGTATGCAAAAAGCCAGATATACAAATGAAGATTTAGGACATTTTGGATTAGCTCTAATTGATTATTGTCACTTTACTTCTCCGATTCGAAGATATCCCGATTTGTGTATTCATAGAATTTTGAAGGAAAATCTTAAAAAGAAGATTGCTAAAACAAGAAAAGAAAATCTTGATGATTTTGTGCAAGAAGCTAGTTTGCAAAGTTCGGAACGAGAAAAAAATGCTGAGCAAGCAGAACGTGATGTCGATGATTTATGGAAAGCATATCTGATGAAAGACAGAATCGGCGAGCAGTTTGAGGGGACAATATCATCAGTAACAAATTTTGGAATCTATGTTGAGCTTGATAATAGTGTTGAGGGGCTCATAAAAATAGAGACATTGCCAGGGGATAACTACTTATTCCTAGAAAAAAAGCAATCCTTGCGTTGCTCTATAATGAGTTTTAGTATTGGTGAGCGTGTAAAAGTTAAATTGACTTCCTCTAATTTATATACTAGACATATAGACTTTGAATTTATTAAAAAAGCATGATTTTTTTTAAAAGAAGTGCAAAATTGAGTAAAAATCTAAAAAAAAATAAAAAAAATTTAAAATAAGGTATTGAAAAAAAATTTCATACGTGATATAATAGGGGCAGAGATGAAGATAATAGCAAATAACAAAAAGGCATTTCATGATTTCTTCGTTTCAGAATTGGTTGAATGTGGTATCTGTTTAAAAGGTAGCGAAGTTAAGGCATTAAGGTCCGGTGGATGCAGTTTGAATGATTCGTTTGTTCAAATTAAGAATGGTGAAGCTTTTCTTGTAAATGCGTACATCAAACCTTATGACAAGTCTTCAAGCTTTGTACCTGAAAGTAAACGTACCCGCAAACTTTTATTGCATAGAGTCGAAATACTTAAGCTAGAAAAAAAATCAAGCGAGAAAGGTTTTACAATTATTCCTACTAAGATATACTTTAAAAATGGACTTGTTAAAATTGAAATAGGACTAGCAAAAGGCAAAAAGACATATGATAAGCGAGAAAGTTTGAAAAAGGCAACCATTCAAAAAGAAATTGAAAGAATTTCTAAAAACTTGCTGTAGCCTTCAAAATATGGGGGCGTAAATGGTTTCGACAAAGACAGTTGCATTTAGAAAAGCATGTAGTGTTTTGATGGACACTTAAATAACCATCTAGCGTAAATAAACGCAAACACAAACAACGATACAGTTGCAGTTGCTGCCTAAGGTGGTCTGCTCTGTAGCCTGGTTATAGCGTTATATAACCTGCTCGTTTTAAGAGTGCCTAACTTAAAACATGAGTATCAATTTATGGCAAAATTTGGGATGAATTAGTTTTTATAGTTCCAAAAATTTAAAAAACTCGCTTTTAAAACTTGTTTATGAGTGATTTAAAAGTCAAATTTAAGCATAAACTAAACATGTAGAAAAATAAATGTTCTGCTTTTGGACGAGGGTTCAAATCCCTCCGTCTCCACCAAGCAAATGGAATGCGAAGATGGCAACTTCTAAAAATTGCTAAGAAAATGATTTAAAAGGAAGTGTAGTTATGAAAAGTATGTTAATGGAACTTGCGATTGATAGTGTGCTTGTTAATATCTTGATTGTTTTAGCTGTTATTCTTGCGGGAAGTTTTTTAGTATACTTCGTGGCTGAGGCTATTTCTATGTCTACTAAGAAGACGGAAACTGACCAAAGTGAAGTCATTGAAGTACCTACTGAAGAAGAGATTAAGCAAGAGCTTGTACAAGAAGTCGTTAAAGAGGAGACTGCTGAAAAGGACGAAGAGGAGGCTGTAGTTAGCGAAGTTGCTCAAGAAGAGGCTAATGAAGAACAGCCAAATCAAGAGGAAACAGATGAAATTGAAAGACGCAGACAGGAACAAAGAGCTAGACTAGAAGAAAGACGTAGACAACTCCTTGCTAGACGTCTTGAAGAACAAGAGAAAAAGCAAGAGGAAGAAACAGTTGTCGAAGAAGTAGCAAATGAAGAGGAAATAAAAGAGCCTGAAACTGTTGAAGAAGAAGTTGAAGAAGAGGTTTCTGAGCAAGAGACAACAGAAGAGCAGACTAGTAAAGATAACGAAAGATATGAAGCAATGCAAAGAGAACTCGAACTTGCAAGGGCAAGATTGCAAGAGACTCAAAATGAGAAAACTAAGTCTACAACAACAGTTGTGCAGACCACTATTGTAGATCCTATACTATCACGTGAAGAATATGAGCAAAGACTTGCAGAGAAAGAGGAACTTCTTCGTGCAAATGAGAAAGAGTTAAAAGCTTGCAAGAAAGAATATATCCCTCTTACTAAGGTGCAGGCTGCATATGAAAAAGCAGAAAAGAAGAGAGCAAGAAAAGAGATAATTGTTGCTAAGCAAAAAACATTACTCTATGGTGTAAATAATTATGAAGATTTAGACGAAGAAAGGGCAAAGAAACTTGCTGAAGATCTTGACCTTCTTGAAGGGCTTAAACTTTCAATAGCACATTGTAAAGAAGTGTTAAACAAAAATGCAACTAGAATTCCTATGCTCAAACAAATGTATGAAGTACTTAAAAATACAAACACAACACTAAAAGCAGAAATCGCAGATATTAAAAACATATTAGAGAAAATGGATGCAGATGATTCTGGTGTGACTACAACAACTTCTACTACAACAACTACAGAAGATGGGTCAGATGTTGAATAATAAAAGCCTTACGGCTTTTATTTTTTATTTATAATTAAAAAACTTTGTAATTTCGCTTATATTTGGTATAATACCCATATGAAACATATGTATTTTAGAAAACCCAAAATTGGTATAGCATTTGGTGGGGGAGGTGCACGTGGTTTTGCACATATTGGTGTTATTAAGGCTCTTGAAGAATATAATATCAAATTCGATTACGTAACAGGGACAAGTGCGGGTAGTATCATCGGTGCTTGTTATGCAAATGGTATGACTTATGAGCAAATATATCACATTGCAAAAAATATAAAAACTAAAGATATTAAAAATAGTAAGGTGCTTTTTATTCCTTCAAAAACAGAAAACATAGAAAATTTAATCAAATCAGCATTTGGTGATATTGATATTCAGGATTTAAAACTTCCCTTTTCTGCTGTTGCAGTAGACATTAAAAGTACAAATCAAGTGGTAATTTCTAAAGGAAATCTCGCTAGAGCCATTGCTGGGAGTTGCTGTGTACCTATGGTTTTTCAACCTGTGGAATTTGAGGATTTTTTATTGTGTGATGGCGGTTTGCAAAATACTATACCAGCAGACATAGCACGATTTTATGGTTGTGATTATGTTGTTGCGGTTGATGTAAATAAGGAGCGTACCTATGGGACTACGAGTAGTAAACTTTTAGACGTTTTATCTTGTTCAGTGAGAATTCTTATGAAGAGTAATGCAATAAGAGGGTATATCTATGCTGATGTAATGGTTGCCCCTGAAACTAAACGCTTTAAATCAACAGAAGCTAAGGGTATTGATGAGATGATAGACGAGGGCTATAAAGCTTGTGTGGATGTTATGCCAGAGATTTTAGCACTTTTTAAAAAGAAAAAGAAACGAATTAAATTCAATGAAGATAAAAAAGATATAATTTTTTACAAGTAACGCATGTATTTTACAAATTTATTTGATAATTTTATATTTTGTGGTATCATATATGTATGAAAGATTTCAAATCCAATTTGTTAATCATATGTTTCGATGAAGAGTTCGGGATTGATGTATCAAAAGTTCTAGCAGATGCACTAGATATGATATGTGGTAATTGTAAAGATTATATCAATTATGATATATCAGCTTTAGATGTTTTATCGGATAATATGACTTATGAGTATCTGCAAAATTTAGAAAATAAAGCGGTCAAAAACTTTAAAAATTTCGAAAACACATTGATTTTTATCGATTATTTTTATTTTGAAAAACATAAGGATGTTTTTAAGGAAAATTATACTAAAATTTATCTTAGATTACCTCAAAGTTATTTCAAAGAATTAAGATATGTAAAAAACAAGGAAAAAGCTTTTTTATTTAGCAAGGATTATAAGAGATTTGATGAAGAGGTCAGAAGTTGTGTTGATTATTGCATATCTTTAAATCAACCAAATATAAAACTTGCTTATAACAAAATAATTGAAATATTAGGAGAAAATATATGAATTTGAGAACAAAATCATTAAATTACGTCAAAGCAATTTCTGCAGAGACAATTTCTAATGCAAAAAGTGGGCATACTGGTGTGGCTTTAGGGGCTTCAACAATACTATTTGCCTTATTTAAAGACCATTTAGAATTTGATATTTCTGATACGGACTATTTGAACAGGGATAGATTTATATTATCGGCAGGGCATGCTAGTGCATTATACTACACACTTCTTTCTATGTTTGGATTTAATGTTGCTCTTAAGGACTTGCGTGATTTTAGAAAACTTGGTTCAATAACTCCAGGACATCCTGAGTATGGGGTTACTGATGGAGTTGAGTGTACTACTGGCCCACTTGGACAAGGAGTTGCTTGTGCTGTTGGAATGGCTATTGCTGAAAATTTATTAGAAGAAAAGTTTAATGCTGTTGGATTTCCGATTATAAATAATCATATATATTGTCTCTGTGGTGATGGTTGTTTGATGGAAGGTGTTGCTCAAGAGGCATTGTCACTTGCGGGGACTTTAAATTTAAAAAATCTCATAATTTTATATGATTCAAACGATGTAACCTTAGATGGTAATATTAAGATTTCAAATCGTGAAAATGTTGCAAAAAAATACTCCTCAATGGGATTTGAAGTGATTAAAGTTTCAGATGGTAATGACTATCATATGTGTACAACTGCCATAAAAAGAGCAAAAAAATCTTCAAAGCCAACGATTATAATATTCAAAACAAAAATAGGAATTGGCACTGCAAAAGAGGGAACTTCTGCTGTACATGGGCTAGTTATGACAAGTGACGAGTTAGCACAATTTAAACAAAGTTTAGGTGTAAAAGAGAGCTTTTTTATACCGAATGATGTGCGGGAATTTTGTATGGCAAGTTCTCGACGTGGAAAACTTCACCATGAGGAATGGAATCAAAATCTCGCAATTTATAGTAGTACTCATCCTGAGCTTTATAAGAAGTTTCTAAGTTTTTTTGAAAATTCTAAAATTTCTTACGAAAAATTACTCAAAAATTTACTTAAAAAACAAGATTTATCAGGAAGGGAGCTTAACAATATCCTACTAAACGATATTTCGAAAGAAATAGAATGTTTGATTGGTGGATGTGCTGACGTCGGTTCATCAACTAAAGCTGTTCTTGACAATTATGCATTTTTCTCAGCTGGGAACAAAAGAGGCAGAAATATTCATTTTGGTGTGAGGGAACATGCTATGGCGGCAATATGTAATGGGATAGCAGAATATGACAATTTTATTCCTTTTGAAAGCACTTTTTTGTCATTCGCAAATTATGAAATACCCGCCCTTCGATTGCGTGCAATGATGAAACTACCAGTATTATCTTTCTACACTCATGATAGTGTTTTAGTTGGTGAAGATGGGCCAACACATCAGCCTATTGAACAAATTAGTATGCTTAGAAGTATTATAGGGTTGAATGTATATAGACCAGCATCAGCAACGGAGCTTGTTTCGGCTTATGAAAGAGCGATTACAAATTTTGAACCAACTGCGATTATTTTATCTAGAAATACCATGAAACAAGTGCCAGAACTTCCTCTTAAGACTGTATCATTTGGTGCATATTCAATTTATCAAAATTCAGAACAAGCACAAGTTGTAATTTTTTCAACTGGTTATGACGTGGCACTCGCTATTGAAATTGCAAAAGAGCTTGAAAAGAAGCATACGGTAAAAGTAATTTCAGTACCATCAATTGAAGTTTTTGAAAAGCAAAGCGAAGTATATAAAGAGAAACTTACAAAAGGAGCTTCTGTGAAAGTGGCTATTGAAGCCTCAAATGATGAGAGATGGTATAAGTATATCGGTTCGGATGGTTTGATGTTTGGTGTTTTTGAATATCAGCATAGTGGAAAGGGTGAAGATATTTATGAAAAGGTAGGTTTTAATTGTAAAAACATATCGAAAAAAATTGAATTAAAATTAAGATCTATTAAATAAAACTATATGTTGTATGTGTTACGTACATAATACTACTACATGTTAGAAAATTTATATTATTTTTTCGACATTTAACGCCAAATTTTAACAAAATCTTATGTGTTTTCATATCTAATGATGTGATATACTAATAAGGTAAAGGGAATTTTTATGGCGAAATCAAAAAGTATAGTATTATATAGCGAGACTTCTGACCAAAAAGCTGTGTTGACTTTGGAACAAACATTGAATAACGTAATTGGTCGATTGCGTCTGTACAATTTTAGCTCGATACCGACAGGCATAATGTCACTGGGTTTTAAAAATAAAGACAAAGTAATAACGTGTGGGCTTACACAAGCGGGGACAAACTTATTCAATTTCAAAACTTCATATAATGATATTCCAGATACTTTTTCTTGTGCCTTAGTATCTGTTCATGGTGGGCAGGCTAAACCTTTGTTATATGGGAACTCATCTGGGAAACAAAATCCATCTGACATTTTTGCAGGGATAATTTCTAATTTGTATGAGGATTCAAGTTTAGAAAACACTACAAAAGTTTTAGATGAATATGGTATTGACTATGATGAACAAGAAAAAAATGAAATAGAAAACTTAATAAATTCACAAATAACAAAACAAAATTGTGACTATAATTGTGAAAATTGTAAATACAAAAAATTTTATGAGCAGATGGCAGAGGGGATAAGGATTAACTCTACAAGCGAGAATAATGATAATACTATAAAAGTTGATGAGGAAGAAGAAAATGAAAAAAAAGATTTGTATTTACCTAATTTTTATGCTAAACTTAAAGAGCAAATAGATGACCTTTTTACTAAGTTTCCTCATGAAGAATATCTAGAAAGTATCATTGACAACTCCTCATGGGTTAAAGTTGATTACGAAAATACAGGTGATTATTATGTATTTGGGCTTGTAAAAGTTGATAATTGTGTTAAATATGTTTGTTATGGAGTCCCTGCAGTGTTTTCGAAAAATGCACCAAAAGAGATTGTTGGATATCCATTTTGGTTGCCTTTAGAAAAAGATAAAAATGATGGTTTTGGTTACTGGATTACGTATCAGGATTCAGAGACTGGTGAAAGTGTTAAGGCTATTATTTAGTGGTGAGAATTATGAAAGTTTTAGCTATTATTTTAATAGTGATATGTGCGGTAGTTTTGCTGTCGCTCATTTATTATGCACTCGTTGCAAGAATTTGTTTTCATGTGGGCTTTGAGCGTAAAAAAGTATTAGAAAGAGCAAAAAAACAAGCCACTAGTGAAAATTTGGCACAGTTTAAAATTGACTTATGCTGGTGGGACAAGCAAAAAGTTCAAGATTACATGGTAGAAAGTAACGATGGATTAAAACTTTATGCTCACTATATTGAAAAAAATAGGAGCAAGCTTGTTGTAGTAATTCATGGGTATGGTGCTAACTATAAAGAAATGCAACAATATTGCAAATTGTTTGTTGACCAAAATTACAGCGTTTTTGCTGTTGAAAACAGAGCACATGGACAAAGTGAAGGGGATATGATAGGATTTGGTGTGCTTGATAAGGATGATGTACTTGTGTGGTTAGACTTCATTAATAAAACATTTAATAATCCTCAAATATGTCTTTTTGGATTATCAATGGGTGGTGCTACTGTGTGCCTTTTAGCGGGAGAAAACTTGCCAGTTAATGTCAAATGTATAATTTCTGACTGTGGTTTTTCTAACTGTTATAGGCAAATGGCTTATATTAACCAAAAAATTGCACATCTTCCAAACTTTCCTAATCTATGGATATTTAATCATTATCTTAAAACTGTTTATAATTTTGATATGAAAAAGTTCGATGCGGTTGTAACTTGTAGTAAAACAAAAGTTCCAATCCTTTTCATTCATGGTGTCGCTGACACTTTTGTGCCAATTACAAATAGTATAATGATGTATAATGCAACTCCAGAAAAGCTACGTGATAATTTTTTTGTAGAAGGCGTTGGACACGCCATGTCATATCCTACAGCAGGTGTAGAATATGAGAAAAAAGTGCATGAATTTTTAAGAAAAAATATGTAAAAAAAATTGCCATTAAGGCATTTTTTTATAAAAGCGATATAAAATTGATGTAGTCTTCTGCACTAGAGAAGTTATGGAATATGCTTGCATATCTAATGTAAGCAGGGATATCGTATTTTTTTAATTCAGAAAGAACTAAACTTCCGATAGTTTTGGAACTGACTTCTTTTTTCTGCATGTCGTATATTTTTGTAGCAACAGTTTCATAGATTTCATTGATTTGATTTTCGGTAATTGGTCTTTTTTTACATGCTATAACTAATGAAGCTTTAAGTTTTTGAGCAATAAATGGCTGTCTTGAACTATCCTTTTTGCCGACATAAACTGGTGCTTGCTCAATTTCTTCATAAGTTGTAAATCTTCGTTTGCAATTTTCACATTCTCGACGCCTGCGAATAGCTTTGCCATCATCAGTAGAACGAGAATCTAATACCTTACTTTCTCCACAGCCACAATAAAAACATTTCATATTTTTCTCCTTTTATGCTATTTCTAGTGATTATAATTATAGTTTAGCACAATATTTTGTTTTTTTCAAAATGATTTAACAATTTTTTTTGCACTTGGTCTATTTATGCAAAGATTTGAATAATATTTGCTATGATAATCCTTTCTGAGTGCAATAAACATGATAAATGTCAGATTGTTGGTTTTTCAGATAAACTCGAAAAGAGAGATTATTTGAGGCTCTTAGAACTTGGTCTTACTGTTGGACAAGCTATAAAAGTCGATTATTTTTCTATGCTAAAAAAAGTTATGCTTATAGAAGTACGAGGGTATTGTTTATCATTAAGATGCAATATGGCTAAATACATCATGGTGGAAAAATGCAAAAATTAATATTAGTTGGGAATCCAAACGTAGGTAAAACGACACTTTTAAATTCATTAACTGGTGCAAATGAACATGTCGGCAACTGGCATGGCGTGACAGTAGATAATAAAAGTAAAACTTGTACATTTAAAGATAAAACATACGAGTTATGGGATATTCCAGGTATTTATTCGTTAAGCGCAAATTCTTTTGATGAAGAAGTTGCTATAAAGTTTTTAAAAACACAAAAAAATGCAAAAATTTTAAACATTTGTGATATTGAAAATTTGGAGCGAAATCTTTATTTAACCTTATGTCTTTTAGAAGAGGGATTCGATATCACACTAGTAATAAATAAGTTGTCAAAAGTGCCAAAAGTCAAGGTTAACATCACAAAATTGCAAAATATGTTGGGAGTGCCTGTAGTAATTGTAACAGCTAATAATAAAGGTTCTTCATATGAAATTTTTAATCATCTTGAAAAGTATAATGGCGTACCTGTAAAAAAAATATCTCTATTACATTCATCTACAAATTTATCATCTTACAATGAGTGTTTAGAATTGGGTTATACAGCGAAGGCAAGGTATGATATTATTGAAGAAGTTTTAAAAGTTTGTGTGATTAAAGAACAAAAGATTTATGGTAAATCTAAGCTTGATAAATTTCTGCTAAATAGATTTTTAGCTTTTCCCATATTTTTATGTATTCTTGCAGGTATCTTTTATTTAACTTTTTTCTCGGTTGGGGCATTTCTTAAAGAGGGGCTTACAAATCTTCTTTGCTGGTGCGTTTCACCACTTCAATCTTTTATAATGTCAAAGTTTGCGGGGACTTTTTTAGTCGCATTATTTGATGAAGCAATACTAGGTGGGGTGCTTTCTATTATAGGCTTTTTGCCTCAAATAGCATTACTATTTTTCTTTTTAACATGTTTAGAGGATAGTGGTTATTTGTCAAGAGTCGCATTCGTATTTGATGATATTCTCGAAAAAGTTGGACTTAGTGGGAAAAGTGTTTACACTCTTCTCATGGGTTTTGGATGTTCAACATCTGCTGTTATGACTGCAAGAAATATGCAGGATAAAAACTCAAAAATCAAAACAGCATTGGCATGTCCGTATATGAGTTGTTCCGCTAAATTTCCTATCTATGCCGTTATTGGCGGAGCTTTTTTTGGTGCAGATAACCTATTTGTTATTTTAGGACTTTATATTTTAGGTGTAATTGTTGCACTAGTGGTTTCGAGTCTGCTTGAAAAAACTTTATTAAAAAGCAAAAGTCAATCCTTTATTCTTGAATTTCCACCTTATAAGGTAATAAGCCTTAAAAGAGCTATTAGAGTTTTATGGGATAACATGAAGTCATTTATAGTTAGAGTTGCGAGCGTTATGCTGTCGATGAATATTATTATTTGGATTTTATCAAATTTTTCTTTTAAATTTGTGTATGTGGGAACTGAAGGTAGTATGCTGGAATGTATCAGTAAATTTATCGCACCTATATTTGCACCTATTGGGTTAAATAATTGGGCGATTGTTGCATCGTTGCTTGCCGGACTGGTTGCAAAAGAAATAGTTGTTTCTTCTATAGCAATGTTAAATGGTATTGATGCAGGAAGTACAAATTTAATAACTAACTCTATTATAACATCTACAAGTCTAGTTTATTTTGCAAGTATAGCACAAGTTCTATCCTTTTTAGTATTTTGTCTTTTGTATTTTCCATGTGTTGCAACAATCTCAGTAATGATAAAAGAGGTTGGGGGTAAATGGACTTTTTTAGGAATAATAATAGAATTATTAATTGCATATATAGTTGCATTTTTAGTTTTTAATATAGCACTTTTAGGGGAAATGTATGGCGTAAAATTTTTCGCAATATTAATCGCATTGGTTTTATTTGTATTTGCAATGTTTATAGTAATAAAGTATCTGAAAAGGTCAAAATGTTCGAAAAATTGTCTGAATTGTGATAAAAATTGTAAAAATAAATAAGCGTTGATGAATGCCTATCTACTAAATGGTAATAGTATTTATACAAAAATATTGCAGTCGTATGACTGTTTTTTTTGCATATTTTTTGCCTTTTTTAACATTATAAACTTAGGGAGTTTTGAAGTTTGAGATAAACGTCAAAAAGCGACATTATTCTTAAAAAATTCTTAAATTTTGCAAGTAATAAAGGGAGATAATATTAGTGGATAGTTTGAAAAATGAACTAGAAAAGGTTGTAGAAAATTTTGAGTGCAAACATGGGGACATAGTATTTCACTATTTGTCAACTTTATCTTCACAAGAACATAAAATGCTAAAAAAGAGTAAACGCAAATATGCACACATTTACGATGAATATTTTGTCAAAAGTGAAAGTGCCGACCTTATCGATTTTTATAAACATGAATAGGAGAAGACTTGAATAACAGTATAAAACGAGGAGATATATATTACGCAGATTTAAGCCCAGTTGTTGGAAGTGAACAAGGTGGGGTTCGCCCAGTTTTAGTTCTTCAAAATGATGTAGGCAATCGTCATTCGCCAACTATTATAGTTTGTGCAATAACGAGTCGGCTTGATAAGGCGAAACTGCCAACACATGTTGAGCTTCCGAGTGATAGATATCATTTACCTAAAAACTCAGTTGCTCTTTTAGAACAGATACGCACACTTGATAAAATGCGTTTACAAGAAAAGGTATCGTGTGTTGATACTGCTAAAATGCAAGAGATTAATAGGGCTATGCTAATTTCTTTGGGTTTTGCTGATACACGAGAATAGAAGGAAAGTATTATTATATACTTTTTTTTGTTCTTTTTGCAAATCTAGTAACATAGAATATGTTAAATGTATAAAATTTGCAAAAGGAGTCAACCATGAAGGAAAGAACTATAAAAAATAGACCTAGTTTTCTTGCAGTCATCAAAGGTAGTGTGATTTCACTATGTGTTTGTATGGCATTAATACTTACCTTTGCATTCCTACTTCGCTTTACAGCTATACCTGAAAGTATAATTTTACCGGTTAATCAGGTTATTAAAGGCGTCTCTATATTTTTAGGTGTTTTTCTAGGGCTTAAGCACATTAAAGAGAATGGTCTTTTTGTGGGTCTTTTGATAGGTTTTTGCTTCACAATTATGGCATTTTTTGTCTTTTCAGTTTTAAACGGCTCATTTAGTTTTGATACAAGTTTACTTTTAGATCTAGTATTTAGTGGTATTATTGGTGCTATTTGTGGCATAATATGCGTAAATTTAAAAAAATTTTAAAGATTTTAAACTTACCTAAAAAAATCCTGAAAACGTTGCAAATACCTTGACAATTTTTTTATAAATATAGTAAAATTATTTAGTATTTAACGTTAAGGGGTTACTCGATGACAAAAAATGTTACAAAGAAAAGGAAAGGCAAACTAAATGCTTCTAAGAAAAATTCAATTTTAAATTTTGTTGCAGTTGGTATAATTATCGTTCTTGGATTAGTCTTGTCATTCTGCTCTTTTGAGCTACCAAATTATTACACATACAATGGCTTTTTTAATTCAATATCGCTAGGACTTGATTTGTCTGGGGGTGTTTCTATTGTATATCAAATTGATAGTGGTGATGATGACGCAGTTTCTGCGACTATAACTAGAATTAAAAGTGTACTTTCAAGTTATTCTGAAGCTAATGTAACTAAACAGGGTAGTGATAAAATACGTGTCGAAGTACCTAATGTTGACAACATTGAGACAATAACTAACCTTATTGGTACGCCAACATCCCTATATATGTCACTTGAAGACGATCTCACAATTACTGATGGGGAGATTCAAGACTCATACGATGAATCAATGACTATAATAGGTTCGGATATCTCTAGGGTTGGTGCTACTTACAATCAAGATGATGAAGCATATGGTGTTACGGTCATTTTTACAGATGAAGGTGGCACAAAATTTGCTGACCTTACGCAAGCAGCAGCGGATGGGGATCAAATTATTTATGTGTATATAGGAGATGATACGATTAAACAGCTCAAATGTGAACAACAGATTACGGGCGGTTCTACATTTATTTCTGGTTCTTTTGAAACTTATGAAGAGGCTAATGAGTATGCACTTCAACTTATGAGTGGCACATTTTCAGCTAAGATTTCCGTTTTTGAAAGTTCTGTGGTTTCTGCAACTTTGGGAGCTAATGCTCTTAAATTGGCATTGATTGCGGGGATTATTGGCATAGTGCTTGTCATGTTTGTTATGTGGCTTAGATATGGCGATTTTGGTTTGCTTGCAGATGTGGCACTTGTTATTTATTTGATTTTAATGATGTTTTTCTTACAGGCGATTTCCTTTGTACAACTCACTTTGCCGGGACTTGCGGGCATAATTTTGTCTTTTGGTATGGCTGTTGATGGAAATGTTATCATTTTTGAGCGAATTCGTGATGAATATAAGAAGGGGCGTAAACTCTCTCTTGCATCAAAATCAGGTTTCAAACGTGCATTTTGGCCAATATTCGATAGTAATATCACAACAATTATAACTTCAATTATACTATATATATTAGGAACGGCGTCAATTAAAGGTTTTGCGATTACACTACTTATAGGTATCCTGCTTTCAATGTTTACAAGTTTAGTCATTTCTAGATTTTTGGTAAAATGGTACTTACCATTTAATGAAACAAATGGCAAAAAAATTCACGTCTATACATCCAAAGTTTTAAGTGATAATTTAGCGACGGAAAGTCAGGGGGAGATAAATAATAAGGATGATATTGTAAGTATAGAAAGTGGACAAGATAAAGATGCCCCAGAAATTATAATAGGAGGGCAGGACTAATGAAAAGAAAAAATGGTTTAATGCAAAATTTTAGTCTAGATAGTGCAATAGAAAAATCTAATATTGACTTTGCGGGAAAGTTAAAATGGTTCATTATTGCTCCAATAGTTTTAGCAATAATTGCCGTTATACTTCTTTTAACCGTAGGATTTAACCTTGGTATTGACTTCACTGGTGGTTCTCTCATGCAAATATCTTCAAATTCGCAAGTAAATACTGAATTTAAAGATGCAGATTCCTTCGATATAACAAGTGATGCTGATTATAATGAGATGACAAGTAGGATAAATAAGGTATTAGCAGGGTTTGATTTGTCAGCGAGCGTTTTTCAAAAGACAACCATGACTATAAATGACATTGATGTAGATGCTGTACTTGTTAGATATCAAAATCAGGATGACATGTCAAATGAAGAGATCGAAGAGCTTAATAAACAAATTCAACTTGCACTCTTGAAGGAATTTGGTTATGTTAGCGAAGATTCTGATATCACAATTTTGGAAGACGATGAGTTTAGTAAAATTGTCAAAAATGTTGCAAATGGAGGGGTGACGACTGCTTCTGCCTCAGCCGAACTTTTAATGAATGCTTTTATTGCAGTTCTTGTCGCTCTTGTGTTGATTTTGATTTATATATTTTTCCGTTTTGATCTAACTTCTGGACTAGCAGCTATTTTGGCACTATTTCAAGATGTAATTGTAACCTGTGCATTTATGTTAATTTTTCAAGTTACAGTTAACTCTGGTTTTATCGCTGCGATTATTACAATTATAGGGTACTCGATTAATAATACCATAATCATATTTGATCGAATAAGGGAAAATATATCAAGTGGCACATACTTAGGTAAGTCTAATAAGATGATTGCAAATAGTGCTGTTAAAGAGACGATGAGTCGATCTATTTTCACAACACTGACAACATTTTTAGTCATATTTTTCGTATTAGTTATTGGTGTGAGTGATATCCGTGATTTTGCATTTCCTATTCTTATAGGGATTCTTGCTGGATTTTATTCGTCAGTCTTTTTAACACCGGGACTTTGGGCTATTGCTTATCATGGTAAAAGAAAGTCTGTAAAGAAAGAATCAATCAAATCTTCCAAAGAGCCAGAATATCAGGTTTAATTAAAAGTTTAAGTGTGAAATTTTCAACATTGTGATTTTTTATAAAATTTTTATTGCTAAATATCGGTATTTTGAAATTCACTAAAAAATAGTTTATTATTTATTATGGAGAAAAACATGAGTTTAGAATTACGTGGACATCTTTTTGATACCTTGAAAGAACGGGGATATGTTTATCAGATGTCAAATGAAGAAAATGTTAGAAAGTTAGTTGATAGTGCTACAACGACAGTTTATGTTGGTATTGATCCAACTGCAGATAGTTTGCATATCGGACATTTTTTCTCTTTAATGATGATCAGGTATTTTCAAGATGCAGGGCATAAAGTCATAGTTTTAATAGGAGGAGCCACTGCGATGGTGGGGGATCCTAGTGGAAGGACTGATATGCGTAAAATGCTAACTTCTGAGCAGGTCGAACATAATTTCAATGAAGTTAAAACGCTTGTTGAGAAGTTTGTGCGTACTGATGGTGAAAATCCAGCAATAATTGTTAACAATGCGGATTGGTTTAAAGATTACAGTTATGTGAACTTTATGAGAGATGTAGGTACTTATTTTAACGTGAATAAAATGTTGTCAAACGATGCGTATGCTAGACGGCTTGCAGAAGGTGGACTGACATTTTTAGAAATGGGGTATATGCTAATGCAGGCATATGACTTTGTTTATTTGAATAAAAAATATGGATGTACCCTTCAAATTGGTGGCTCAGATCAATGGGGCAATATGACTGCTGGCACCGAACTTGGTCGTAAGATGTCATTTGCAGATGGTAAAGAGCATGATTTAGAATGTTTGACATGCCCTCTTTTGACTAATTCAGAAGGACAAAAGATGGGGAAAACTGCCAAAGGTGCTTTATGGGTAGCTAGAGAAAAAACATCAGTATATGATTTTTATCAATATTTTTATAATGTGCAAGACAAAGATGTAGAAACTCTTTTAAGGTTATTTACCCGCATACCACTTAATGAAATAAAAGCTCTTGTGGATGGTGATATCATTTCAGCAAAAAGACGAATGGCTTTTGAAATTACTAAGTTAGTACATGGAGAGAGTGAAGCAAAGATGGCCATGGAGATGGCATTGAACCTATTTAGTGGCGGGGATAATGCTCCTACTTATTCTTTAAATCGTTGCAACCTTCCAATTTCAATATGTGAGCTTTTAACAGATTGCAAACTTACAACTTCAAGAAGTGAGGCAAGGCGAATGATTGAAAGTGGAGCTGTAGCTTGTGATGGCGAAAAGATTTGTAACTATAATCTAATGGTTAATGAAAATAATTTCAAGGATGGCTCTTTACTCTTGAAAAGAGGGAAGAAAAATTATATAAAGGTTGTTCTTTGTGATTAATTTTGCAAGAGAAGTTTTTATACAAGAGAAAAAGTCCAAATTCTTGGGCTTTTTACTTAATTGTAGTAGTGTGCAGGAAATTAATTCCGCACTTGCATACCTTAAAACAGAGCATAAAAAAGCTACTCATATATGCTATGCTTATTCTCTAAAATCACCATTTATAGAGAAAGCCTGCGATGATGGAGAACCGAGTGGAACTGCGGGGAGACCTATTTTAAATGTAATACAAAAACAGGGCAGAAAAGATGTTTGTGTCTTTATCGTTAGATACTTTGGCGGTGTAAAACTTGGTGCTGGTGGATTGGTTAGAATATATACAAAAACAACAAGCGAATTATTCAAGGAGACTTCATGATTATAACGGAAATAAAAAAAATAGGTAAAGGTAGAAAGTATTATCTTTATGTAGATGAGCAGAAACAAGGCGTTTTTGCAGATATTGTGCTTGCAGAAAGTGGATTAAAAACAGGACAAGAAGTTTCAGAACAAGAACTTGCAATGCTTAAAGAAGAGAATGGCAAGATTTTAGCGTTTGACACTGCTATTGCATATCTTTCTAAAATTGCAAAAAGTGAACGTGGAATAAAACGTTATCTTAAAGAAAAGGGGTTTGATAATGCAAGTATATCTCATGCAGTAAAAAAGTTGAATGAATATGGATATATTAACGATAAAGCATTTGCAGAAAACTTTTTAGCCTATAATAAGGGAAAGTATGGAAAGGCTGTGATAAAGTTAAAACTTAAAGCAGAGGGGGTAGATAGTGATATAATAGATGAGGTAGTTGAAAGTCTCTCGGTGGATGATGAGTATGAAAAATGTGAAAAACTCTACTTCAAATACATAAGAAATAAAGAAAAAAATAAGAATAATAAGCAAAAGACTATCGCATATCTTTACTCTAAAGGATATGATATTGATTTGTGTAAAAAAATTGTTAATTTACATTGGGAGGAGGAATAATGATAGGATGTGACATACAAAATATCGCAAAAATTAAAGCCCCTGAGAGACTTTTAAGTAAAATTGCAACAGAACATGAAATTGTTTGGGCAAATTTTACAGGGAACCTAAAAAAAAGAGTGGGAACACTTTGGGCGATTAAAGAAAGTGTTTTTAAGGCACTTGATATGGAGTTTTCTCTTCCAGTTTTTAAAGAAATTGAGTATAATCATAAATCAACAGGCAGACCATATATAAAACTTATAGGTAAAGCAAAAGATAAATTTAAAAGTTTAGGGTGTAGTACATTAGATATTTCAGTCTCTCATACAGATGATTTAGTTATTGCTGTATGTCAAATATACTAGAAATAAAGTATTAAAAATATTTATACGGCTCATAAAACTCTCTCACTATAAAGTAAGGGGGTATGCTAATTTATTAGTTTAAAAATTTTGATTTTAGCAAATATAACTCAAGTCATTTAAGCAATAACATTTACAGATGAATGATTTTTTAGTTGTTGAATTTAGTCTATGGTAAATTTTGCGAGAGAGTTGTATACGAAGCGTGCATTTTCCTCACATATTTCGAATAATTTTTCTGCCCTGTCTCTATCTTTTTCATATAGAGCAGAGAAACGTCTTTCACCAAGAAGAAATTTTCTAAACTTAGAAAAATCGACATTCTTATTGTATTTGTATTCTTTTGTTGATGGATTGTACATAAATGTATTATAAAATCCGCATTCCACTGCTTTTTTTTCTTCTTGCATAGTTGTACTCATATCAAATCCGTGGTTTACGCAAGGAGAATAAGCAAAGATGATGCTAACACCATCAAAATCTTTTGCTTGTTCAAAAACTTTTATTGTACCAGCAAAATCAGCCCCGAGGGCAACACTAGCTACAAAAACATTGCGGTGACTTTGAAGAATAGAAAGAGCAAGGTTCTTTTTTGCAGTTTCTTTACCACTTCCTGCAAATTTAGCTATTGTGCCTGTTGGAGTTGATTTCGAGGATTGCCCACCTGTATTTGAGTAAACTTCACTATCAAGTACAAGTATGGTAAGTTTTTCGCCTGAGTAAAGCACATGGTCAAGTCCGCCATATCCAATGTCATATGCCCAACCATCACCACCAATAATCACGGTGTTTTCTTTAACGTTGTTATACTTATTACCTAGTGCAAGCCCTAAGCCAAACTCTGCATTATCCTCAAATAATGAATTAGTCCATGCTGGTCCTTCACCATTTTCATTAACCAAATAAGGACAATTTGGAAACGAGCCAGAATATATGCTTGAACAACCGGTTGCATTTGCAATTTGGATTTTTCCTCCAAATATTTGAGTTATTAGTTTAATATAAGGTGTTTCGCCACAACCAGCACAAGCACCAGGAGCTTGGAAATAACATGGTTCAAATTGCATACCTTTTGGTAATTGTTTAGGATATGGATTTGAAACATTTTTATAGGATGAAACTCTATCAAAAATTTCTTGTAATTTTTCAAGATGTGATTTGTTATTTTCTTGCTTTGCTACAAGTGTCATGGCAAGTGCTTTATCTTTTGCAATACAAGTGTTAGCACAAACACCACATCCGGTGCATACTTTTGGGTTAATTAAAATTCTAAATAAAAGGTCAGGTTTGGTCAATGCGGGTTTAAAATATTTCATATCCTCTTCCTTTACATCACTTTTTTTGACGAGCATGGCTTTTATAGCATTATGTGGGCAGGCGATTGAACAAAATCCGCATTCAATACAATTTTGAGGTATATAATTTGGTAATTGTTCTGCATAAGAAGTGGCACTAAAGAGTGAAGTACCATTAGGCACTTTCCCTTTCTCATTAAAAGCAGAGACGGGGATTGAATTTCCTTCCAAATTCTGAATACTTTTTATTATATCACCAAAATTTGAATAATTTTGAGTTATTTTATCATTTTTTGAGTTATTTTTTATATTTTTTTCGTGTAATAAATTAATATTTACAATTTGCAATGCACTTTTAGACTGCTCAAAGGCTTTCAGATTTTTGTTGACAATATCTTGTCCCTTTTTAGAAAAAGTGTTTTTTATGTCTTTCTCAATTAGAGAATATGCAATCTCTTTATCAAATTGTGAGAGTGTGCTAAACAAGGCTGTCTGCATTATTATGTTAATCTTGCCATTAAGCCCATTTTCATTTGCAATATTTGAAGCGTTGATAAGGTATAGTTTAGCTTTTTTTTCTTTTAATGCTTTTTTGTATTCGTCAGGTAGTACTTTATCAATTTCTTCACTAGAAAAGATTGAGTTTATTATAACGATGCCATTTTCTTTCAATCCTTTAAGGCAGTCATATTTTGAGATAAAAGAAAAATTATTAATAACTATAACATTTGCTGAATTTAAAAGGTATGAAGATTTTATTTCATGGTCATCAATTCTTAGGTGAGAAATGGTTAGACTGCCAGATTTTTTGCTATCATATTCAAAATAGCCTTGAACATATTTGGATGATAGTTCAGCTATTATTTTTATTGTACTCTTGCTTGCTGAAACATTTCCGTCTGAACCTAATCCAAATAGTTTTATCTCAAATGCAGATGAAGGAACTTCGCTAGATAGTTTTAGTGAGAGGTTGGACTTGTCATCAATAATTCCTACAGAGAAATTATCTTTCATATCGTCGAAATTTTTAATTACTGCCCTTGCACAAGCGGGAGTGAAATCCTTACCGCCAAGACCATATCTACCACCGACAACTTGAATGTTTTTATTTGCATTAAAAATTGTCGATTTAATATCAAGACAAAGTGGTGCTTCTGCCCCACATTCTTTAGTCCTATCTAAAACTATTATTTTTAAAGCAGTTTCAGGCAAAATGTTTAAAAATTCTTCGCTGAAAAAAGGACGATAAAGATGAACACTTATAACTCCAGTGGTTTCGTCAATATTTTCTTCAAGGCATTTACATGCACTTCCCATAGCAACAATTATGTTTTTTGCTTTTTTTGAACCAAAGTAAGAAAATGGAGCAACTTTGCGATTTGTTACTTTTTCAAATTCATCAGCTGATTGCTTAAAATATTTCAAAACACTTGTATACCTACTATTTACAGCTTCTCTATTTTGAAAATAAACATCAGGGTTTTGTGCAGTCCCACTTTGATAAGGAGATGTATGAGAGAGAGCATTAGCTTTAAAGTCTTTTACTAAATGTTTAGGATAGAGTGCATTTATTTCGCTTTCTTCAAGTCCTTCGATTTTTTGTATTTCGTGTGATGTTCTAAATCCATCGAAAAAATGAAGAACAGGTAGACTACATTTGATTGCTACCATATGTGAAATCATTGCATAATCTTGTGCTTCTTGTACTGATGACGAGGATATTAAGATAAAGCCAGTTTGTCTTGTTGCCATGACATCTTGATGATCACCAAAAATAGAAAGTGCATGTGAGGCCACTGCCCTAGAGGCAACATGAATTACCGCAGGGAGCAGGTTACCTGCAATTTTGTACATGTTTGGAATCATTAAAAGTAGTCCCTGTGAACTTGTAAATGTGCATGATAAAGCACCAGCATTTAAAGCACCAGCTAAAGTCCCAATTACGCCAGCTTCAGATTGCATTTCTATTAAAGTTGGCATCGTACCAAAAATGTTTGTCACATTTAAAACTTTCAAACTATCAGCATATTCTGCCATTGGTGAGGAGGGAGTAATCGGATAAATTGGTATAACTTCACTAAGTTTATAAGCTACGTAACTAACTGCTGTATTTCCATCAACTGTTTTTATTTTCATAAAATTTCCTTTTGTGTATTTTAACACATTAGAGAAAAAAACAAAAGCAAATTAGAGGTTTTATTTGCAAATAATGATAAAAGCTTGTATAATATGTGAATGAGAAGATTAAAGTTAATAATTGAATATAATGGTGCGAAATTTCATGGTTTTGCAAGGCAAGAAAGTTTATTTACTGTTCAAGGAGAATTGGAGCGTGCTTTAGGATTTCTTCTACATGAAAATGTAGAGGTCTTTGCAAGCGGTAGAACGGATAAAGGCGTACACGCATTAGGTCAAGTGGTCCACATAGATACAAGTTCAAATATTCCTTGTGAAAAAATGGTGCTAGCATTAACTGATTGCCTTGACAAAAATATTCGTGTACTTTCTGTAAAAGAAGTCTCAAAAAATTTTCATGCAAGGTTCTCTGTTAAAAAAAAGACATATTTATACAAAGTTAAGACGAAAAATTTTTCTGTATTTGATTATGATTTTGCGTTGTATTTCCCTTATAAGTATGATGTTAAGCTTTTAAAAAGGGCATTAAAGAAACTTTGTGGAGTACATAACTTTAAGGCATTTTGTACAAGCGGTACTAATACAAAAAATTTTGAAAGGGAGATTTATTCCGCAAGGTATATAAAAGATAAGGATGGCTTTGTGCTTGAATTTACAGGAAATGGATTTTTATATAATATGGTACGTATAATGGTGGGTACATGTCTTGATATTGCAAGGGGTAAGTTAGATATATCTTGCATAGACAAGGCATACAAAAATTTTCAGAGAAACATTTTAGGCAAAACAGCTAGTGCATCTGGTTTATATTTGGCACATGTTATGTACTAGATATAGTGGTATTATGCAAATAATATATACAACATAAATTAATATATTTGAGAATATAGCAATTATTTGGATAAGCAACAATATATTTTTTTAGTAAGATATGTTTAAACTATCAATTTAAGGGCTTAGTTTTTAAGTATTAATCTTGGAAGTTTTAAAGTTAATTAGGTTAAGGGGAGGATTTGAAGAAAAAAATTGAAAGTAGTAAACAGCGATAATCAATGAAAATTTAAAACTTTTTCACAAGGTTGACAAATAAAAATATTTATGATAAAATACGAATATCAGTTAGTCAGATAATCGCAGGATACTTGTAAGGAGTATCGTGAGGAAAGTCCGGGCATCATGAGAACAAGGTGCTTGCTAACGGCAAGTGAAGGTGACTTTAAGGATAGTGCAACAGAAATAAACCGCCATCATTTATTGGTGGTAAGGATGGAAAGGTGGTGTAAGAGACCACCGCAGAGAAGGTGACTTCGATGGCTCTGTAAACCCCACCTGATGCAAGGCTAAAAAAGTGGTTATGTGTTCTCACACACTTTTAAAAATGTCGCTTGAAACTATCGGCAACGATAGTTCTAGATAGATGATTATCTAATACAGAACTCGGCTTATAGACTAGCTGATAATTCGGCGTAAAGCCGTTTTTTTAATTTTGTTAGCATTTTTAACAAAAAGTTTTACTTTTTTGTTTTAAGTCAAAAATTCTACATGAGACAAAATGTTAAAATAGAAAATTTAAAAAATATAATTTTGGCAAGAGTTAAATTTCATGCACCTAGACTTTATAATAGTGAAATAGATTATGCTTATCTAGAAAAGATGGGTATCAAGATAGAATATCCCATTTTTTATTTTGAACGTCAATTAACAAAAGATATTTTAAAGGCGTTTAAGCTTGCTCTCTCATTATGCAAGTTTAACCTCATTTTGGATATGAAAAGTGCAAATGTATTTCATGCAAAAACTTTATATAGCATAGATAATCTTATGCTTTTGGATAAGGAGACAGCTAGCGTAAAACTAATTTCTGAGATATATAAAGCCAACATAAATTATTTTAGTTCCACGAATTACAAAAGAGAATTTTATGAAAATTTTGAAAAAATTGGACATAAAACCTTAAATTTTTCTTCAAAAGGCCTATTTTTTGAAGATTTTGGAAAAATTTTAGGAGTTTACTACAACGCAAAAGAATTTTTTTGTGGTGGAGTAAATCATATCATAAAACTTAATAATCCGCAAAATGAAAGAGTGAGTATCCCAATAGAGATAAATCGTATTTTGCCGATGGGGTACTATACTTTCGAAAAGGGACAAAATTACATTAAAGCTAAGAATTTGACGAAAAATGTTGTATACTTTTTGAATTTTTCTCCTTTGATAAAAAACACATCATTTTCATGTGTTGAAGGGCTTGAAAACTCTAGATTTGCTCGGATATATATAATGGCTAATATTATTTTAGAGCCTAAGGAACATAAGACTCTTTATTTTAATTTTTCTGACAAGAAATTGAATATTAAAAATATTGACATAAACAAAATATTTGAATTATCACAAGAGAAACTTTGTAGTTTTTTTGATCTTAAAATATCAACTTCAAATTATAAGCTCGATGATAGGTTTAATAGGATACTGCCCCAAAAAATTTATCTAGCTTGGAGTAGATTCTCATGTGATAGCTATGCTGAGGATGAATATCTAAAAATAAGGGAAAAATTTTTGAAAGTTCAAGGTCGTTTATTTGTTTTTTCAAAACCAGTTGACATTGAGGTTCGCTCACTTGAAGTGTATGTGGATGGTAAGTACAGAAAGGTGCTATTTTTCAAGTCGAATACTCCTCAGATTATTGCAGGTGGTGTCAAGTATGAAAATCTCTCTTATGTGTCAGAGAAACTTTTCAAAAAAAATGGAGAAATTTATTTGTCTTTTGGAACGTGAAGTTGTATAATACGAGAGTGGAAGATTGTGTATACCAGCCTTTGGCAGATCGAATGAGACCTAAAAACCTTGAACAATTTTATGGACAAAATCATTTAGTTGGTAAGGGTAAGATTATTTCACGATGTCTTGCAAGTGGAAGACTTGGAAGCTGTATATTTTATGGACCAGCAGGGACTGGCAAAACTACCCTTGCTAGATTAATTGCAAAAAAATTAAATGCTAACATTGTAAAGTTGAATGCTGTATCAAGTGGTGTTGGTGATGCAAAAAGTGCCATAGAAACTGCACGAAAAGATAAATCCCTTCTTGGTATAAATACATATTTGCTTCTTGACGAATGCCATAGATGGAATAAGGCTCAAAGTGATTGTGTACTTGAAGCTATTGAAGATGGTTCCATAATCTTTATTGGTTCTACCACAGAAAATCCGTATACATCTATGACGAGGGCGATAGTGTCACGTTGTTCGATTTTTGAGTTTAAAAGGCTTTCTGAAAGTGAAATACTAGAAGTGATAGATAGAGCTTTAAATGACAAGGATGATGGACTTGGGACGCTTAGAATATCCATGGATGAAGAAGCTAAAAAATATTTGGCATTTGCGTGTAATGGTGATGCGAGATGTTGCTTGAATGCTTTAGAGTTAGCTTCAACTTCAACTCCTTTTAAAGATGACAAGGTGATGTATATTACCAAAGAGGTGATTAGTGAGTGTTTAAATAAAAAACCATTGTCTTTAGATATAAGTGAATACTATGACTATCTTTCAGCTTTTTGTAAAAGTCTTCGTGGTTCTGATGCTGAAGCGGCTTTGTATTATGCACAGAGAATGATTAAAGCAGGAGTAGATCCTCAAATCATAGCAAGGCGGATGATTGCTCATGCTAGTGAGGATATCGGTATGGCTGATAGTAATGCACTATTACTTGCTACTTGTGCTCTTATCTCAGTGAAAAATTTGGGTTATCCCGAATGTATGCTTAATCTTTCACATGTTATAATATATATTTGTGAAGCAGAAAAATCAAATTCTGTAAAAGTGGCTATGGATATGGCTGAAAAGGATGCAGAACAGACTAGATATGATAATGTGCCTAATCATCTAAAAAATCATCCATCAACAAATAGTGATGGGCATGGAGAGTATAAATATCCGCACAAATATGGTGGATATTGTCAACAACAATATTTACCAGATAGTATTAAAGATCATATTTATTATACGCCAAGTGAAAATGGCAAGGAAAAAAATTTAATAAGAAAAAAATTTCGAGGAGTTAATAATGTTTGGAAGAAGATGTGATGGTGTCGAGATAAAGGATATGGGGATAATAGAAAAAGCAACCGCTTATTTCATGCCTATGAGAATTGATGCAGTTAATTTATACACAAATTCTGTGGATTGTGAAGCTATTGATAGATTTATAAAAGAGCAACGTGCAAATGGGATACATTACACATATAATGATATCTTTATCGCTTCTGCTGTTAGAACAATTTACGAAAGACCCAAAATTAATCGTTTTATAAAACGTTGTGTCATGTTTCAGAGGAATGATATTTGCATATCAATGGCAGTTAAACGCTCTCTTGATGATGATGGTGAGGAAATGACATTAAAGTTTCATTTCAAGGGAACGGAAACATTGCCAGAAATTAAAGAGATTATTGATACAGAAATTTCAAAACACTGCAAATGTGAAAAAATTGATCAAAGTACTGTCAATACGGCAGGAGTCTTATGTTATCTTCCTAATTGGTTATTTAGGCTAGCGATAAGATTGCTTAACTTCTTGGATAATCATGGTATGCTTTCAAGGTCGATACTTGAAGCAAGCCCATTTCATACTAGTATGTTCGTATCGAATCTTAAGTCCATAAAACTTGGAAGACTGCATCATCATCTATATAATTTTGGTACTACTACTATGTTTGCCACATTGCCAAAAGAAGAATATAGACCAACATCAGATAGGTTAGGACAGATTAAGACTTCAAAGATTGTAGATATTGGCATGAGCCTTGATGAAAGGGTGTGTGATGGAATGTATTATTCTAATACTTTGCGTTTTTGGAATACGCTTTTAGGTAATCCAAATTTGATGCTTGAAAGACCTGTCGAACGTGAAATTGTAATGTCTAAAAAATTCAATAAAAAGTACAAAAAAAGTTTAGCAAAAGAGCAAAAATTTCAGGCTAAGTTGAAAATGAAAGAAGAAAAAAAGGCATTAAAAAAGGCTAGAAAGGTAAAAGTAGCATAAATATTTAAAGTTTTATAGATAGGGAAATAACTTTTTGTTTTTTCTAGTAACTTATTTTAAAAATGACCTCTTATGGATATTACCATAAGAGTTTTTTTGATTTTTTATAATAGCGCATAATCTGAGTATCTTCATGTTAATAAAGCATATTATCATTTAAAACTTAATGATTAAATTTATTTCTTTGAAATAAATTTTTTATGAAAATTGATAAAAAATTGGTATCTAATTTTGGATTTACTTCATTTGAAGTGACATTTTTTTACATATCTTGAAATGTGAAGCGATAGTGAGTTTATATACAAAATTAGTCGAATTATGTTGAAAAAGGTGTCAATTTGGCACTAAAAATCGTCACAGTGGCGTCAAAATTCGTTTTATTTGTTCAAATTTATAAAAAACTTATCAAAATTTTGACATGAAAAATTGACTATCAACAATTTCCGATTTTATAATTATTATATGATAAAAAAAGGAGATTGGTATGAAAAATAATATCATGGCAAAAACTCTTCTAATGTCTTATAATTACTTAGAAAGAATTGCTGATAAAATTGATAATATAATAACAAAGGAAGCACTAGGTTCTAGGTGTGTTACCTTTGAGATGTTGATACATAACTCGTCAATGAGTGTTTCGAACAGAATTATCGAACTTTCAGAAAGAAAGGTAAAAATTATAAATTTAAAAGTTTTAATTGAAGAAATGCTTGCAAAAGTGAGCGATGATGATTTTTCTTTATTATGTCAAAGGTTTATAGAAGGGAAAAAAGTAAATGAGATAATGTCACTATCTAGTTGTAGTGAAAGGACTGCTTTTAGAAGAATTGAAAACGCAGTTGATTCATTTGCAAAAGTTTTAAAAAGTACTGGTTATAATGATTACAAGTTACAAGATATGATTTCTGGTGAAGCTTGGATATCAAATATCGCAGAAAAGACTTTGGAAAAGAGTATCAATTACGAAAAAGCACATCAGAGCATTTTTTCATCAAATTCAAAATAGTCAGATGAGTGTCGCTTTTTTGTCTTGACTTGATGAGCTTTTGTTTTGATAGTTTTGGTTTTTTCGATGACTTGATTTGGTCGTATAAGAAGATATAAAATAGCAAGGCATGGTATAGTAATCCCGATTATAATAAGAATTTTGCTTATTAGTGGCATACTTTCTACATCAGTTTCCACTTGCTCATTTTTGTCGAAAATATCATACGTTATTTTGTTAAATGTTTCCTCGTTAGTACTGATGTAGAAGGCTTTGCATAACAAGGAATAAATGTATCCAAAGGAAACATTTTGACCTTCAAAATAGCTGACATAATACCATATATTTGAGGTACCAGAAAGGTTCTCGCCGACTTTTGTACCTATATAATATATAGTTGATTCACTATTAATACTTGCTAAATTATTGCTTGTAGAATCAGGTGACGAGTATAAATTGAAATTGCAATAGACATTTATCTGTTTATAAAAATATGCGTTATTTGGCGTACCATCAACAGCACAAAAGTCACTAATTTTGACGTATCCTAAAATATCTTGATACAAAGCTTTGTAAAAATTATCATCCACCTTATCAGTGAGTTTTACAAAGTAAGAGTATGGTAATGTGAATAAAACATAACTTTCTAAGTCAACAGGATTACTAAAAAATGAGCAATTTTCCTTTTCAACTTTTGCGTAGTAATACTGTGAATTTTCAGCTTTCACATATTGTTTTTTAATATTTAATAATGAATTAAAAGCAAAAAAAATATCAAAAAAAATGAAAATAATAAAGATACTTTGTAGTTTTTTTATGTTTTTCATAGTTTTCATTATAAACTAGAGAAAATATTTTTTCTAAAAATATTTTGTCGGCTTGTGTATTAATATTTAATAAATTGTAAAAAGGTGGCAAATATATATGCAATACAATCATCTTTCAAATATAACTAATAAAGTCGTAAAGAGTTCAACATTATCTGTAATTGAAAATTACAATAAAGCAGAACCTATACATAAAAAACAAGTAGAATTTCATAAATGTAAAAAAAGAAATAAATGGGTTTTTGGTGGAAATCGTTCTGGAAAGACTGAATGTGGGGCTGTGGAAGTTGTGTATTTAGCAAGAGGGATACATCCTTATATAGAAAATATAGATGGTGTTACGGGTTGGTGTGTATCACTTACCAAACAAGTTCAAAGAGATGTGTCACAAAATAAGATTTTGCATTATCTTAAAAAAGAGTGGATCAAAGAAATTGTTATGTGTTCTGGTAAGAGTGATAGTCCTGAGTATGGAATTATAGATTTCATTGTCATTGAGAACATCTTTGGTGGTGAAAGTAAAATAGGTTTTAGAAGTTGTGATCAAGGACGTGAAAAGTTTCAGGGTGTATCTCTTGACTTTGTATGGTTTGATGAAGAACCTCCATATGATATCTATCAAGAATGTTTGATGCGTGTTTTAGATCGAAAGGGAAGAATATTTGGCACTATGACACCACTAAAAGGCTTGACATGGGTGTATAATGAAATTTATCTTAATGAGAATAATAACGATGAGGTTGCATATTTTTGCATGGAGTGGTCAGATAATCCTTATTTATCAAAGGACGAAATTGCTCAAATGTCACAAAACCTTAGTGAAACAGAATTAGATAGTAGACGTTATGGTAAATTCATGGACTATGGAGGACTTGTTTATCCTGAATTTGATGAAAATGAAAATGTTATTGAGCCTTTCAACGTCCCAGAAGATTGGCAAGAAACATTTTCAATAGATCCAGGACTTAATAATCCTCTATCTTGTCACTTTTATGCAAGGGATTACGATGGAAATGTTTATGTAATTGCAGAACATTTTGAAGCAAAAAAAGATGTAGAGTATCATGCTAAAGCGATTAAAAAGTTAGCAAAGACATTAAATTGGCATTATGGACATAATGGAATGCTTTGTGGACTGATAGATTCAGCTGGAGCTCAAAGAACTCTATCAAGTCTTAAAAGTGTAGTTGACCTTTTTTATGAACAAGGTATTTTACTCAATCCTAAAGTGGATAAGGACATGTTCAGTGGAATATCAAAGGTTAAGTCTTACATAAAAAATGCAGAAGGCAAAAGGAGGCTGTTCATATTTAAAAATTGTGTGAATTTAATACGAGAAATAAAATCATATTTTTGGAGTGAGGGAGATAATCCCATAAAACGAGACGATCATGCTCTGGACGAGTTGAGATATTACATAATGAGTATAAATTCAGACAAGAAAGCTAAAAGTACTAAATCCATTGTTATGAGGGACAAACAAAAATTGACTAAAAATATTAGAAATTTTTAATAAAACACATTTTTTTACGAAAAATGTGTAATTTTTTTTATAAATTTTTATTTTTACATCAAAGTTTAAATTTTGTTTTGAAAAAGGAAAATAATATATTAAAATAAATAGAAGATACTATAATTTGTATTAATTGGAGAAATTCATGAAAAAAATCAAATGGCTGATTTTGAGTTTAGTATTAATAGTTGCATGCTCATTTTGTAATGCAACAAGTCTTTTTGATTTTAGCAGTGTAAATGCGGATGCTGTTACTGTAAATGAAATTACTAGCGAGAATGATATCTACTTCATAGTGGATGGTACGACTATGGCTTATTCAACATTAAAAAGTGGATGGGATAAATATAGAAGTTCAACTATTTTGATATCACTTTCTGATCAGGAAACATTAGATTTTAATAATATAAATTTGTTTCCACTTGGTAATGAAGATGAGCCATTTGTAGGTACTTTCAATGGTAATGGATATTCCATGGCAAATTTCACACTTAATGGAAGTAATTTAAGTCATGTGGGTTTTTTTGCCTACTCTAGTGGGGCGACATTTGAAAATATCTGTGTAGAGGGAGATGTATCTTTTATAAATGTTGATGATGCCACTGACATTGGAATTTTGACAGGATATGCAAATAATTGCACGTTTTCTAATATTCAAATTTCTTCAAATGTAAGTATAAATACAGAAATCACTGGGACAAAAAATATAGGTTTACTTGCGGGGACTATTACTAACGCATCCACTGTTTCAGATTGTGTGTTGACTCCTATTACTCATTCAAGAGCAGACTATTCCTGTGAAATTAACTTGAGTTTAGGATCTAATCTTCTTTCTGCTATGGTTGGCTCTATAGCGGGGCAACTTACTTCTTTATCCAAAGTTTATCGTGTTATCTCCATAGTTTCCTTTATAATTGATTGTAAAAATTTGACTACTGGTAATTTTTATCAGGGGGGTGTCGTTGGAGCTGTTATCGGCGAGGGGTGTGAAGTGAAGAATTGTTTAAGCGAAATCACTACCGCTTTCGATTCAGCAGATGAAAACATGAATATCCTTAGTGGGGGACTTTTTGGACTTGTACAATACGCTAATTCAAATCTTTCATGTGACTATACAAAAAGTGATTTGGCGTGTGGGAAAGTTTTAAATAGTTCAAATTATAATGAAGACGGCAGTGATGTTTATAGTGTTAAGTCAAATGCTATTTTTGATTTAGGTAATCTCAATGCAGAACAGGAAGGAATAAACAAAGATGATCTTGTTTTATGGTTTGATTTTGATACGACTTTTAGTAATGTCACAAGTGGTGGTGTAACTTTACCCGTTCTTCAATGTACTCTTTATTTTGAAATAGGTTACGATCAAGCACTGTTTAACGAAAGTGGATTAATTGAGGAAAATAGTATCAAGGTTTCGGCTACTTATCGATATGAAGAGGTGACTACTATATCATTTAGCATATCGTCTGAAAATTATAAGTATTATAGGCCAAACATTTTATATTATAGACTTGCAACGCTGAGTGAGTCATCGCAAATTTCAATTTCCAGCGATAATTGGGTTAGTGAAGGCGAAACAACGAAAGTTAATAAATTATCCGATTACTTAAATTTGAAAGAAGAACGAACTGAAAAAACATGTAAATACACCTTATCAATAGAAAATAACGCACTAACTGCCAATTATAAATTAGATAAAAGTACAACATCTGACAATTATATGATATACTATTTTGGCTTTGAAAACGTAACATACAACCTTGCTATAGTTTCACGATTGCAAAATTCCAATGATGAAGATATTACAGATACTACAAGTGAATATTTTGGAAGCTCTAAAGCCATGGATTCAGTTGGTAATTCCATAAGGAGAATGATTTACGGAAGTGTAATAACTATAACTGCACAACCAAGCACTTACTATGCTTTAAGTCCAAATCAATTTAGGCTTTTAAATCAAGACGGCTCGCTTACATCCTTTGCACAGGATACTGGCTCTACCTATACTTTTACGTTTGGTAAAGATGAACTACTCAATGCTGATAATGCTATAACTTATGACAATGTAGAAAACTATATAGTTATTTATGCCTATTTCATGGACGCATATAAGTCATTTACTTTCAAGTTTGATGAAAGTATTTGTCAGGTAAGAGTTGGAGCTGACACTGAGGACTCAAATGTAACATCTATGGAGTCGTTTAAACTAGGCGAAAGTTCATATAATGTTTATATTAGAGTAAATAAAAATTTTGATTTTGATGTGAAAGGGCTTCTTTCTACTATTCGTAAGGCATATGAGTTGAATGATGATGAAAATATTGAAATATTTAATTATGAAGCAGGAGATGACATGGATGTACAGGTATACAATTTTGTGCTTGATGCAACTGCTTTAAAAAATGACTCCACTACTGTCGAACTTATGTTTTCTGATAATCGTATTACTTCAAAGTGGTGGTTTTATTTAATAATTGCAGTAATTTCACTCTTAGTTGTAGGAGGCATCGTTTGGGTATCCATTTATGTATATCTGAATAAAGGTTATGGCAAAAATAATGCAAAGGTAACCCGTGTTAAAAAAGAAAAAATAAAAATAGATAAATTGTTTTAATTTTACAAACTTTTAAAGTATAATAATAGTGGTGGTAATATGAGCATTAATGTGTATTTATTCTTTGGTATTTGGTATGGGATTTTTTTGGCAGTTCCAATTTTATTTGCCATATCTGTAAAATATGACTATATTTTGAGGCGTATAATGAGTGTTTTCTTAGCATTCTACGTAGTTTTAACGCTTCTTCTTACAATTCTTACTGTACAATTTAATGTTGACATGATTGATATATCTTTTGATTTTAGCGGAGAATGGATGTCTAAAGAATTTTCTTTTGATTTATTTCCAAGTAACTTTGAGGATTTCATAATCAATATTTTAATGTTGGTTCCATTTGGTGGTTTTATATACTGTCTTAGTAAAAAAAGAGGGGATAAGAGAATTTTAAATGCTATTTATTTAGGATTGTTATTTAGTATAGTAATTGAATTACTTCAATTTTTCATGCCAATTTCGAGAAGTCCTCAATTAAGTGACATACTATTGAATACTATAAGTTCACTTATCGGAGCTGTAATATTTATGTTTCTTACATTACTTCGAAATGAGATTTATAAGCCTTCGGTTCGAAAAAAGCATAAAGTCAAAGCGGTAAAAAAGACACAAAGTATTGAAAACAAGACAACCGAAGTGAAAAGTGAATCAAAAGTAAGTGAAGATAAGCCAGTAGAAGAGGCAGTAGGAGTTGATATTGAGTACTAAAAAAGAAATGAATAAAATTAAAATATTAGCAGATAGTTGCAATGATTTAAGTGAAGAACAGAAAAAGGCAAATGATATTTCTATTTTGCCACTTGTAGTAACGCTTGGGGAAGATTCTTATTTGGATGGTGAAAGTATATTTCCGAAAGATATTTATAAATATGCTGAACAAACGAAAATACTTCCTAAAACGGCAGCGAGGAGTATTGAGGATTTTAAAAAATTTTTTTCTTACCACCTTAAAACAAATAGTTATATAATCTATTTTAGTATTTCTTCAGAACTTTCTGTGTCGTATAGTAACGCATGCAAAGCAAGGGATGAAATTGCAAAAGATAGAATCTTTGTCGTTGATTCAAAATCATTGTCAACTGGCATAGGTCTTTTAATACTCAAAGCGTGTGAACTAAGAAATGCAGGTTTTTTTGCTGATGAAATTTATGAGGAAATTCTAAAAACAGTTCCATATGTTCAAGCTTCTTTTGTGGTGACTCAAATGGATTATTTATACAAAGGTGGCAGGTGTTCACGAATGCAATATTATGGTGCTAATATTTTAGGGATTAAGCCAAGACTTCAACTACTTAAAGGGGAGATTATAAATACGGCAAAATATTTGGGGTCACAAATTAGTGTATATAAGAAATACATTGATCAGATGCTCAAAAAATATCCACCAAATTCTAAAATAGCCTTTATAACCCATGCTTGCGCAGATAATACACTTGCTATGCAAATGCAGGAGTATGTTATCAATAAAAACATATTTGAAAATGTTTTTGTGACAGTTGCAGGAGCGACTATTTCAAGTCATTGTGGTGAAGGGACTCTTGGTATTTTATATATTTCAAAGGAGAAAATCGTATGAAAAACGATTGTATTTTTTGTGGCATAATTGCTGGCAAATTGCCTTGTCACAAGATTTATGAAGATGATTTTGTTTTAGCGTTTTTGGATACTGCTAACGATGTAGATGGTCATATTTTAGTTGTACCAAAGGAGCATACATCAAGTTTTGTGTCTTGTTCTGATAAGTTTTTGAGTGCGGTAACAAAGGTAGCAAAAAAAATAAGTGAAAATCTTCTAAAAAAGGGATATACTGGAGTTAATATTTTATCAAATGTCAATGAAGATGCAGGACAGGCAATTATGCACTTTCATATGCACATTTATCCCAGAAAAAAAGATGATAAAGCATTAATAATCAATACTTACAATAATGATAAGAAAACGCTTGATGAAGTTGAAGCCATTTTAAAGCTTGAATGCAAAGTGGTGGATAAACATGAAATTCATGCAGGCGAAGATGTGATATTGTATACAGATGGTGCTTGTTCAGGTAACCCAGGAAGAGGCGGATATTGTGCAATTCTACAATCACTAGGTAAGGAAAAGATAGTAAGTGGAGGGGAGAAAGATACCACTAACAATCGAATGGAACTCATGGCAGTTATAAAAGGGCTTGGTACTTTAAAAAAACCGAGCATTGTAGAGATTTACAGTGATAGTGCGTATGTTGTCAATGCTTTTCTTGAGGGTTGGATAGACAAATGGAGACTAAATGATTATTATAGTAGTGGAGGAAAGCCTATCGCAAACAAAGAATTATGGATTGAACTAGATAATTTAGTTTCAAAGCATACTGTTACATTTCACAAGGTCAAAGGGCATGCAGATGTTGAATTGAATGGTAGATGTGATGAAATTGCAAAATTAGAAGCAAGTAAATTTAATGATGTTTAACCAGCCATTTATAAATTTTTAAATTGTTTTAAAAGTTGCAACCTAAAATGGGTTGTAAAATCAAAGGCATAATAGTTGCCTTTTTTTGTTTTCTAGACTAAATTTGCATGGACAGGCAAAATTTGACAATTTACAGCATAAATATACAAAGATTTCAGATTTAGGAGATTTTATGATAGTAGAAAACTTTGTGTATTTTATGAGTCGCATTTTTATGTTTTCAAATTATATTGAAACAGCAAGAGGATTTGAAAAACCTCTTACGCTTGAGCAAGAGCAAGAATTATTTGTTAAAGCACATAATGGAGATAAAAATGCAAGAGAAAGTTTAATATCTCACAATTTAAGACTTGTTGCACATATTGTGAAAAAATATCATGGATCACTGGAAGCTGATGATTTAATTTCAGTAGGGACTATAGGACTTATTAAGGCGATTGATTCTTTTGATTATGCAAAAGGTGTACAATTATCCACCTATGCCGCAAGGTGTATTGATAACGAAATTCTAATGCTTATACGTTCAAATAAAAAGCATAAGAATGTTCTTTCACTCAACAGCATGTATAGTGGCGATGATGACGATAACGAACTTGAACTTTTGGATATAATAAGTACCGATGAAGAACAGGTTATAGATGTAGTCGAGAATAATATCTATTCGAGTAAATTAATAAAGATTATTAATGAAAAATTAAGCAAGCGAGAAAAAGAAATAATAACAATGCGATATGGACTAAATGGTAGTAAAGTTATGACTCAAAAGGAAGTTGCACAGAAGCTTGGAATTTCACGTTCATATATTTCACGAATTGAAAATAAGGCTATAAAGATAATCAAGGAAAATGCCTCAAAATATTAATAAAAAACTTTTTTAAAATAATTAAAAAAATCTTAAATTGAATAATTTTTTTGAATTTTTACTTAAAAATAGCTGTTAATTTGTTGACAATCATAAGATTTTTTTTGTAAAATCAAATAACAAAATGTTTTTTATTATTTTTACTGGGGGAAAATGAGTATGGAAAAAACTGAATTTTTGGGTGTTGTAAACAAACTCATCTTACCGCTTTTTACTGGGGCGGTTTTGGATGGTGAAACTGAATCTACCTCACGTGATTTTGAGGTTGCCCTTGGTAAGAATAACACTGTTTTAATAAAGCCAAACAAGTCCGATGAATACAGATTTGTAATCAAGAGAGGACAACCATTTAAGCCGTTTGAAGTTAATATTTTAAAGGAAATTGTTAAAGAACTTGATGGAATTTCAAATATTTCAGGTATTGATATAAGTTACAAAAGTGAACTTCAGCGTCTTGCCATCGAAAAGGCTATTATTTCATCAGTTTCAGATGTGGGGGTAAATACGATTTTGGGGTTAATCCATGAAATGGAAAAATGGTCAAATCGTACTTATGAAGGGCAACCACTTAAATTTGGGTTATTAGTCAATCTTTATGATAAAGATACAAGTGAACATAAGATACACTACTTAGATATTATAAATGGTGATTTTTTTGCACTTTTATCGGATGGAATTCATTCCTATGTAGAGTTTTCAGCAGATGGTTATCTACTAAATTATTTATCATTAAAAAAGGTGAAAAGTTGTCCCACAGTCACACCGGTATCCTATGATAACCTTGCAAAATTTTGTGGAGATAAAAGGATTGGTATTGTTTTAACAAATAATGGTGATATATTAGTTTATTATGGGCATGCACTTGCTTTTGCAAAAAGAAATGGGAATTGGATAATTTATAGTCACGAAGAGATTATAAGGCTACTTTCTTCTCGCTCAGCTTTTTCTGCTAAAGATATTCGTCGATCAATTTATAACACTGCACTTGATTGTTCATTTTCTTATAAGGGCGGATGTCTTGTTTATTTAAGAAAAGATATGTGTGAAGAGGCACTATCGCATGTAGACGTCATAGATATTTTAACAGATCAACATTTTGAGATTAAGAAAAAAATTGCTCTTGCCGATGCTGACAAAATGAAAAATAAAGATTATGCTGAAAGAATAAAATCAATATATGATACAAACTATGTGGATTTTTTGATGTCGCAGTCTTGCTATAAAGCTATGGCAATTCGCAAAATAATAGCAGGGAAGAAGTTTCAAGAACTCGACAGAAAGTTGCTTGAAGAACTTGTTTCTATGGATGGAGCGACGGTTGTAGATTATGATGGTACTATCATAGCTGTTGGGGCAATACTCAAAATTGAAGCGGGTAGCAATGGTGGAGGACGACTCGCAGCAGCTATGAATTTGGCAAAATATGGCGTATCCATAAAAATTTCTCAAGATGGTAATTTGTCTGGGTATGAATACGATAAAAAGAAAGGACGAGTAAAACAAATCTTTTCTGTTGGCTAGTAAATACTTTTTTTAAGTTTTTAACTATTTGGTATATTTTTCTGCCTTTTGGCAAGAATTTTTCTATGAATTTCAAAATTAGAAGCAAAATTATATGTGTAATGCTTTTAGGACTTTTCTTTATGTTGTCATTCTTTGTTTTTTTTGGATGTAGCGAAGATAACACTATAAAGGTGGCTCATTTTAGTGATAAAACTTTGGCACTTAGTACGCAGTACACCATTAGTGTATCGTTTGATGAAGAAAAAAAACTTAAAGAAAAGAGTGTTGATGTGCAAATAAAGTCTTCAACTCCTAACCTTTCCATTACTATTAATAAAGAGGGAGATGAGCCTATTACAATCACTCTTAATAAAGAAAATAGGTGGTATTCATTGACTGATTTTTTTTCAAGTGATGAAGTTGTGTATACAAAGTTTGAAGATGTAAATACTATAACATATATCTTAAAACTACAATCGGAAAGTGAAATATCTTTTAGGGCAATAGCGGGACAGACCATTGCGTCAAGTGATGGAGGGCAAATTCTTGCAAACAGCGAAATGATTTCGAGTGTCTTCAAAAAAAATATGAAAGCATATAAGCAAGATTGAGAAAATAAATGCGAAAAACTTGACTTTTTTTATATTATATGTTAAAATATTCATATATAATTATAGGAGGACATTTATGCAGGTTGTTATAAACTACAGAAATTATCAAACCGGTGAAAGCAACACTATTGAAAAGTGTGCTGAAAAAAAGTTGAGACCACTTAGCAAACTTGGAGCTGAGCAAGTTGAATTACTTGTGGAGAAAGAGGGTAGCGGACTTACAGTCGTTACAGCGAGAGCTTTCGTTGGTGGACGAACCATAGCTTCTAAAGTGTTTGCTAAAAATATAAGTGAAAATGTTTTTGAGCTATTGGGTAAAGTTGCAGATAAACTAATATCTCAAACTACTACTCAAAAAGGCGTTAAAATCTCATCAGATAGGAGACAAAAACGTAGAGAAGCACAAAGAGGTGTGAAAGCTGTTTCAGAAGAAGAAACAAAAAAAGAAATTAAAGTTGGCGTAGAAGAGTTCACTAGATAGTAAACTTATCTTATGTAATTTAATAAAATCGACCTATGGAAGATTAATGACCATAGGTCGTTTTTTTGTAGTTTAGATATTTTATTTAGTTTGATATAAGCTCATATATGAGATATTTACATATGTAAGATTTAGTAATATTTATTATTAAAATGTAGACTTGTAAAAAAAGTCCAAAAAAAAAGCACTTAAGACGCTTATAGAAAACATACAAAAGTCAGTAAAGGGTTCAAATATTCCTATATATGTTGTAAATACTTTGGTTAGACCACCACAAATTTTTAGTACAAACGCAGATGGTTACACCACAAACGATTCGGGCGAATTTAGTTACAGTGCAAACATGAAAGTAATGAACTTGGAAATAATGCTATATAGTGAGCTTAAAGGTACAAGTAACGTATACTTCATTCCTGTAGCTACCACACACGATAGTGAATATAATCTTCCTTACACTAAAGAACCTGTTAACCCTTACTCGACAGAAACATTCAAAGTATACACTGACAGTGTACATCCGACTACTGCTGGCTACTATCAAATGGCAGATATAATGTATAGTACCATAGTTGCACATTATTTAGATTATGTAAATTAGTCAAACTGGAAGAAAGAAGTTAATCTTCATTGATTATCTTCTTTTTATCTTTTAATTAATTTAAAATGTTTAAGTCAAATTATATAGAATGATTTCTTCTATTGTTGTGTACGCAAAATAACTAAAACTAACTCCGTTCCTTCTGTTAAATATTCTATTTCTTTAAGTAGTCTTAATAAATGTTTTGACAAAAAATATTGACAATAAAGAAAAATAATTTTATAATAAAAACATGGAAGGTATTACGAGATTAATTTCTAATCAATTTGGTACGAAATTTGATTTTTTGAGATTAAAAAATGTGCAAGTTTTTAAGCCAAGTGGGCAGGTAATTGTCACGCTTTTTTATCCATGTGATAAGCAAATAAGCGAAGAAGAAAAGCAGAGTATCAAAGATTTACTTTTTCAGAAACTTGAAATAGAAAATTTACGTATAAAAATCGTTAAATCCTATTTAGAGGCAAGTGTTATAAAAAACGATATTTATTCGTTTATAACTCAAAATCATAAATTAGTCAGTTCTTCTATTAAAAATGAAGATATTGAAGTTAGAGTCAGTGATTTATCGGTGTATATCAAATTAACATTGGCAAGCAGGACCATTGTATATTTTGAAAACGCAAAATTGCTTCAAGCAATCAAAACTTATCTTGAAAAAAAATACATAGCAGACTTTTATATGGAGATAATTGAAGATGAAAACAGACTAAAGGATGTGGATTTAGATGCTGATGTGATTTTTAGTCTGCCTACCGTTACACCACGATATGAAGTTGAGAGTATTAAAAAGATTGCAGGGAAAGAGATTGCTCCTAGACCAGAATATATCAAAAATATAAAAGGGAAAAAGAACTCTGTGATTCTCGGAGGAATTATTGAGAACTTCAAGGAGCGTTCATTTACTATAAAAAAAGGTAAAAAAGCAGGTGAACAGAAGGCTTTTTTTACATTTGATTTGAATGATGGAAAGAAAATTGAGTCAATTATATTTTCAAACAAAGCAAACTATGACAATCTTTCCAAACTTGAAAATGGACTTTTTGTCTATGGACTTGGTAATGTTGAATACAATAAATATGGTACACTTTGCTATCATATAAAGGATTTATATTTAGCTAGAGTGAAAGATATTTCTGAGTGGGAACATCATGATGATAAGGTGGATTTAAGCAAGGCTAAGCAAGTTGTAAAAATAGAAAAAATGGAGACTTTAGTGCAGGATAGTCTTTTTGGAAAGGTCAAAACTTATGATGACACAATAAATGGGAAAACTATTGTAGTGTATGATCTCGAAACAACAGGGCTGGATACTGATAAGTGTGAGATTATTGAAATTGGTGCAGTGAAAATAGTTGATGGTGCAATATGTGAAAGGTTCGAAACATTGGTTAAACCAACTATACCGATTCCAAAAGATACGTCAGCTATTAATCATATTACCGATGATATGGTCGAAAATGCACCAAGTATTAATACTGTAATTATTGATTTTTACAAGTTTGTAGGTTCAGCGATTCTTGCAGGACATAATATAATAGGTTTTGATAATAAGGTTTTATTTAGAGTAGCAGAGACGTTTGGACTTCATTTTAATAATGAAATACTGGATACTTTAATATTTGCAAGACGTAAGATTTTTTTAGCACATTATACATTGGGAACTTTAGCAAAGTATTATAAAGTGCCGTTAATTGATGCTCATAGGGCATGGAATGACGCATATGCTAATGCACAAGTGTTGCTTGAGATGTGTCGAAACGATGGAAATGTTAAAGTAGGTGGTAAAATTTAAAAAAAAATTTGTAAAAATACTTGTAAAAATCTTAAATTAGTGATATAATTTAGTTGCTAGGTGGATGAGAGTGAGCAAGTGATTGCTCACTCTTTGCGTATAGATTAAGGAGATTACATTGGCAAAAAAAATAAAAGAAATTTCAAGGCAGGCTGTTGAAGGTATAATAATTGAAAATGGTTTTGAACTTTTAGATGTAGATTATGTCAAAACTCACGATGGAATGGAATTAATATTCACGCTTGATAAAGATGGTGGAGTCACCATAAATGATTGTGAGAAAATAAGTTCACTTATTGACCCGATTATAGATAAATTAAATCCAACAGACGATAAGCCTTACACGTTGGTAGTATCATCCGCAGGGATTGATAGACCTTTAATTCTTCCACGTGATTTCGAACGAAATAAAGGGAAGGAGATTGAAATTACACTCTATAAAAAGCTAAAAAACACCAAAGTATTTATGGGTGTATTGACTTTTTACGATGAAAATGTAGTCTGTATTTCAACTAAAGAAGGTGAAAAATTACAGTTTAATAAATCAGATATTGCACATATAGTGCCTGTAATAAATTTTTAAGGAGATATTTATGAGAAGTCAAGATTTTTTTGAGGCATTAAAAGACCTCGAAACTGAAAAGAAAATAAGCATGGAGCAATTCACCTCAGCACTTGAGGATGCACTTACGTCGGCATATAAGAAAACATATGGTGAAGCAAAACTTGCAAGAGTTGAATTAAATCCAAGCAAAAATTCGATTGTTATATACTCAGGAAAAACGGTAGTGGAAAATGTTGAAGACTCTGACAAAGAAATCTCACTTGATGAAGCCAGAGGAATAAAACTTTCATACAAGGTTGGTGATGTCGTTTGGCAGGAAGAAACTACAAAAGGATTTGGACGTATTGCTGCACAGACTGCAAGTCAAGTTGTAAAGCAAAAAATTAGAGAACTTGAACGTAGTATGGCACTTTCGGAAATTTCTGAAAAGGAAGATGAACTAATTACTGGTATTGTAGAGAGAATTGATGGTGGTACTATCTATGTAAAACTTCCTTCTACTGCAACATCTCATATTGAGGGGGTGCTACTTGATAGAGATCAAATTCCAAATGAAAAATTTAGTGTTGGTGACCACATAAAAGTATATGTCAAGAAAATTAAGGATACATTTGCTGGTACTCAAATTCAAGTTACACGAAGCAATATCGGATTTGTAAGAAAATTATTTGAGCTTGAAGTTCCTGAAATTGCAAGTGGAGATGTAATAATTAAAAATATTGTTCGAGATGCTGGAAATCGAACAAAGGTTGCTGTTTACTCAGAAAATCCTAATATTGACCCTGTTGGTGCTTGTGTGGGCAATCATGGTATTAGAATTAACACTATAGTTTCAGAATTAGGTGGCGAAAAAGTAGATTTAGTTCTTTATAGTGATGACCCACTTGAATACATTGCAAGGGCATTGAGTCCAGCTAAGGTTGTGAGCGTTGAGACGAATGATAGCTTAAAACAAAGTTTAGTCATCGTTCCTGATGACAAGTTATCACTTGCTATAGGCAAACAAGGACAGAATGTTCGACTTGCAGTTAAGCTTACTGGCTATAAAATAGAAGTGAAACCTGAGAGTGCTATAAAGACTCAACAGCAAAAGTTAGAAACCGAACAAAATGTAATTTCTGACATGGCAAACGATGAATCTTTTGACAATTTTGGTGAACTTTCTGAACTTGATGAGCAAGATGTGAATCTTTCAGATTTAGAGGAAATTCCAACAGACGAGGAGTAAACATATGGAAAGATTGCGTATGTGTGTTTGTTGTCGTAATCATTTTGACAAAAAAGAACTTGTGCGAGTTGTAAAAAATAAGGAAGGCGAAATATTTATTGATTATACTGGCAAAAGTAATGGCAGAGGTGCATACATCTGCAAAAATAGAGACTGTTTCGATAAACTCAAATCCAAAAAATGCTTGAATCGTGCTTTCAAATGTGAAGTTCCTAAAAATGTATATGAAAGTTTGGAAGGGGAACTCTTTGAATAATAATTTGCAGAATCATATATTTATATCTCGTAAAGCAAATACGTGCATTTTGGGACTTGACAAATTAAAGAAATGTGATAAAAAAATTTTTTTAATCTTGATAGATGAAAATTTGGGCAAAAGCGCCAAAAGGGAGGCAAGTTTCTATTCAAACAAGTATAATTGTTGCCTTTGTCAGGTCAAGGACTTAGAAAAATTAGTTAAAATAAATGGTTGTAAAATAATATCATTTTTAAATGAAGGATTAAGTACTATCATTTTAAATGATATCAAAGGAGAATAATTTGGCAAATCAAACGTTAGAAAACTTAAAAAATATTCATAAACTACAAAGTGATGGCGATATTTTATCGTTACTAAAATCAGTAAAAGATGCGAAAGAAAAAGTCGCTAGTTTTTCGAAGTCTTTAAAAACTCAGTTGCATACTCTTGAAACTATGCAGGAAAAGGCTATAACTACACCAGTGGAAGAAAAGAAAATTGTTCAAAATGATGTTAAAAATCAAGATTTAAAATCTCAAAATACGGAAAAACAATCTGCAGAAAAGGAAAATATTCAAAGGCGACGCTTTGATGATAATAGGGTTAATTCTCGTAACAATCGTTCTAGTAACACTCGACAATTTGATGGTTCAAATGGTCAAAATTATCAACAGAGATCAGGCTATGATCAAAATCATGGGCGCTATAATAATCAATTTAATAAATCAACAAATGGTACGTGGCAAAAATCAAATAATGGTGAACATCGTCAGGGTGGGCAGAGACCAACGTCTGGTCAGAATTTTGGGCAGAGAAAAAATAACTTTGTTTCTACTAAAGAAAATTCATTTAAGTCCTTTGCACCAACACAGTCAAACAATATGCCAAATACTTTAGAGCGTAATTTTGGGAATAAGAATAAGACAAAACGAGTTGTTGAAGAAGATCGTAAACAAATACGTGCAAAACAAACACAAGAAAACCGTAATTACAACTTCATAATAGAAGATGAAGACGGATTTGAAGAGACAACTATGGGGTCAAGAAAGCTTGTTCGTGCAAAGAAACATGAAGAAGTTAAGGTAGCACCAAGTGTGACGCATGCAATTATTACAAGTAAGGAAATTTCAGTTAAGGATCTGAGTGAAAAGATAGGAAAACCTGTAACAGAGATAGTTAAAAAGCTCATGCTCTTGGGAGTCATGGCCACAATCAACTCCAATATTGACTTTGATACTGCGGAATTAGTTGCAAATGAACTTGGTGTATCGTTGGAGCTAAAACTTGACAAAACATATGAAGAAAAGTTAAAAGATTATGCTGGTGAAATTGATAAAACTAAGCTTGTTAAAAGACCACCTGTTATCACGGTTATGGGGCATGTCGATCATGGTAAAACATCATTGTTGGATGCCTTTCGTGCAACTAATGTGGCGCTCGGTGAAGCTGGAGGCATAACTCAAGCAATAGGTGCATATCAAATTACAACACATGGCGAAAAGATTACATTTATAGATACACCAGGGCATGCAGCTTTTACACAAATGCGAGCAAGAGGCGCAAGTTTGACTGATATTGCTATTTTGGTGGTTGCTGCAGATGATGGAGTAATGCCACAGACTATTGAAGCTATTAACCATATTAAGGCAGCTAAGGTTCCCATGATTGTTGCAATAAACAAAATGGATAAGATTGATGCAAACGTAGATAGAGTAAAACAACAACTAGCTGAGCATGATGTCCTTGTAGAAGAGTGGGGCGGAGATACTATTTGTGTACCAATATCTGCCAAAACAGGTTTGGGGTTGGATAAACTTATAGATGCAATTTTGTTAGTGGCAGAAATGCAAGACCTTCGTGCTAATCTTGACACAGTTGCAACTGGTGTTGTTATTGAGGCATATCTAGACAAAAATCGTGGAGCAATAGCAAATATACTTGTTCAAAATGGTACTTTGAAAGTAGGTGATTCCATAATGTCTGGTATTACTTTTGGGAAAGTTAAAGCCATGTTTGACGAAAATGGAAAATCTGTAAAAAAAGCCACACCATCTACTCCAGTATCTGTAATGGGGTTAAGTGATGTGCCAAATTCTGGTGATTTCATTTATGCAGTTGAAGAGAGTTTGTCTAAACAAGTTATTAGTGAACGTATAAATAAGATTAAAGCTGAAAGAACAGCACAGACGTCAGGTGTTAGTTTAGATGATTTTATGAGTAAGATTAAAGAGGGTAAATTAAAAAGTCTTAATGTCATACTGAAAGCGGATACTCAAGGCTCTGTAGAAGCAGTTAGAAATTCTCTTTTAGCTATTCGAAATGATGAAGTAAAAGTTTCTGTGCTACATGCAGGTGTTGGTGCCATATCTGAATCAGATGTTTTGCTTGCTGAAACGACGGGTTCAATAATAGTAGCATTTAATATAAAACCTATTCCTAAGGCGAAAAGTCTTGCTGAAAGTTTGAAAATTCAAATTAAAGAATATAAAATTATTTACGAAGTAGTTGACGAAATGACTAACGCAATTAAAGGCATGATGAGCATCAAGTACGAACTAAATTATGTAGGAAAAGCTGAAGTTAGAATAGTATTTAAACTTTCGACTGCTGGAAAAGTGGCTGGTTCATATGTACAAGATGGCAAGATTATTAGAAATGGTGTCGTCAAAGTTTATCGTGGTAAAGATTTAATCGGAGAAACCACTTGTGAAAGTTTGAAGATTGTAAAAGATGAAAAATCTGAAATTGCAAAAGGATTTGAATGTGGCATAAAACTTAAAGATAACATTGACTTTGAAGAAGGTGATATTTTAGAGTTTTATAGCAAAGATGTAGTTAAACAATAAAATAGAGTCAATTGAATGAATTAATAGTTTCATTCAAAATGAAGTAAATTTTAAAAGATAGATATACCTAAAAAAGTTTACTTCAAAAATTGACTCTTTTATTAATTATCAGAAAACTAGTTATTTATAAAGTGGGTTGTGTGCGAATATTTTATATATCTTATATTGGATACTTAACATGTGTTATATAAGTTTTTTAAAATTTTGCGTATTAATATTCATCTAAATCTTCATAATTTATGAAAAATTCTGTGGCTACGTCTAAGTCATTATCTGTAAATTTTTGGGTATTAATAAAGCTATCCTGATCACATCCTAAAAAGATGCTATTATATCCGAACTTATCACGAATATCCCTTATACTTTCTGTGAGGGCAATTTGTTTTTCATCAAAAAATGAAATTTGTCGTGTTTGGCTACTGCTTAGTGTTGAGACTGATACTCTTATTGCACGTATGTTATAATCATACTTATAAAATGAATCAATCAGTTTCATTGCTTCATCATGTAGAGTAAAGGCGGAAAAAGTCGGTTTAATTTTCGCTGTGTGAGAGATAAATTTAAGTGTGTCGGATGCCCGCAAACTGACACGTATGGTTGACCCCATGTATCGTGCTGATGCAAGTCTGGATGAAATTTTTTCGCATAAAAATGCGACTACATGTGAAACATCTTCTCTTTTAAAAATATCGACAATAGTGGTTGTACCATTGCCAAATGACTTTGGTGGATCGAGATTATAATAACATTTAACTCCAACAAATTTTTCGCCACGAAGCTCATGATATAATTCAAGTCCAGTAATATTCATTTTGAGTTTAATATATTCTTCAGGGAAATTGCAAAATTTTCCGATTGTATTTATTCCTCGATCAAAAAATTTAGTGGTCAATTTTCGACCTATACCGACTATGGAATTTAGTGGTAAGTCATATGCTATTTCCTTGAATTTATCATAGGGGATTTCAGTTGTAGCATCTGGCTTTTTAAGGTCAGAACCTAATTTTGCGTAGACCTTAGTAAAGGATACCCCGACAGAAACGGTTAAGTCAAGCTCTTTTTTTATTCTCATTCTAAGTTCATCCGCAACTTGCTTTCCAGTTTTATTCAGGTATTTCAGTGATGGTGTTATGTCTAAAAAACATTCATCAAGTCCGAGTGGTTCTACAAGATCTGTGTAAGAAAGATAGATTTCGTGAAGTTTTTTACTGATGCTTTCGTATAGGTGCATATGAGGTTTTAAAAAGATTATCTCTGGACATTTATTTTGGGCTTGCCAAAGTGTATCACCTGTTTTGACACCAAATGACTTTGCTATATCGTTTTTTGCAAGAATTATACCTGTTCGCTTTTCTGGATCGCCTGCAACAGCTACAGGTTTTTCTTTTAGGTCCTTTCGTTCTCGACATTCAACCGATGCAAAAAAATTATTTACGTCTGAGTGCAAAATTACTCGCAGATTGTTTGGCATTTCCCTTCCTTTTGTTGTAAAATATTCTTGTAAGTATTTTACTCCTTAATTAAAAAAATAACAAGAGTGTGAAGGAAATTATGCAAAAAATATTAAAAAATGTCAGATTTTTAAATGTAAAAACACGAAAAATTGAATTTCTTGATTATGCCAATCTGGAAGATTGCAAGCTTAAAGAGGCAGAACCTTGCGAGGAAGCATGTGATGTACAAAATTTTCTTTTTATACCAAAACTTGTAAGTAATTTCTCAGATATAGAAAGAGTAAAGAGTAATGCCTTGCCACATGTTAAAAAGAGTGAAAATGAACTTATATATAGTTTTTTTAAAAACTGTTCATGTAATAATTTTGTCCCGTGGAGCAAAGATGAACGTGTGTTAATAGGAAACATAAATCAACAAAACGTGATGTATTTCGAAAATATAGCAGATTTTTCAGATGAAGAACTGGATCTTTTGCTTAGGCTTTCTATCGAAGAATTCCGATTGCCTATTATTAAGACTGCTTACTCTCTTTATGACTGTGGTGCTGTGGATAAAGCATTTGGTAGGTCAGCGGTTAAAGTTTTAGATGATTTTGGTTTTTTTGATAGACCATGTATGATTGTAGGAGCGAGCGAAGTGGACAAAGATGACTTAGAAATACTAGCAAACTCTGATGTCAAAATTTGCTTATGTGTAAATGAGTGTTTATATGGTTGTTTAGGACTTGCAAATGTTGTAAATTTTAAAAATTATGGACTTTTTGTCATGTTAGGCATAGGGGATTTTTTACAGGGGGATATGTTTGCTGAAATGAGAAATCTTCTTCTCTTTTCACGAAACTTGTTAGCAAGTGATGAATTTTGTGAATGGGATGCCTTTGAAATTGCTACAAATTCAATCTTTGTAAAACCTGAGTATTTTGCTGTGAGGATTGATAAATTTAAAGCAACTTCCTCCGAAGAAATTTTATCCAATCTTTTTTGGAAGTTTGATAAATCGGATGTAGTGCAAATAGAGTAAAAGTTTCGTAAAATAAACAAAATGATAAATTATAAAAAAAGGAAAAACAAATGGAAATTAAAGAACAACTTGCCAGTGAATTTGGCTTAAAACAAGAATATAGCGAAAACATAATTTCGCTTTTGGACGAGGGATGTACAATTCCTTTCATAGCAAGATACAGAAAAGAAATGCATGGATCTTGTGATGATCAAGTAATCCGACAATTTGCGGACAGACTTACCTATCTTAGAAACTTAAATGAAGAAAAAGCAAAGGTGGAAAAGTCTATACGTGAGCAGGAAAAGTGGACTGATGAACTTGCAATTAAGCTTGCAAACGCTATATCTTTGACTGAGGTGGAAGATATTTACAGACCTTATAGGCCTAAGAGAAAAACACGTGCAAGTGTAGCTATTGCTAAGGGATTAACAGAACTTGCTGACATACTTATGATGCAGAGTAAAAAGTATGTTGTAGTCGAAGAGGCTAAAAGATTTATAACTGAAGAAGTGCCAACGATTGAAGAGGCAATTGCGGGAGCTAAAGACATTGTAGCTGAACGTATTTCAGATGACGCTGACCTTAGAAAAGAGTTGCGTGATATTCTCATGAATAAAGCTACCATATCTTGCGAACTAATTGAAGGAGAAAATAGTGCTACTTATGAAACATATGCAAATTTTAAGCAGGAAGTAAAAAACTTGCCTTCTCACAGAATTCTAGCTATTAATAGGGGAGAGAAAGAAAAATGTTTGAAAGTACAAATTCAAATTGATTTTGAGCATATAATTTTGCCAGTGCTAAATCGTCATTACAAAAAGAATAATGAAGATACAAACGTTTTAATGGAAGAAACTATAGCCGATGCTTATGATAGGTTACTTTTCCCAGCTCTTGAAAGGGAACTTAGAAACTCTTTAACAGATGTGGCCAATGAACAAGCAATAAAGATGTTTGAAGTTAATCTAAAACCACTTTTAATGGAAGCCCCCCTCAAAAATAATGTAATAATGGGATTTGATCCTGCGTATAGAACGGGATGTAAGATTGCCATTATAGGTGTCAATGGAGATGTGCTAGATACGACCGTTGTGTATCCCACACCACCTCATAATGAAACTGAAAAAAGCATAGAGAAACTGAAACCACTCATTGAAAAATATAAAGTTGATGTCATATCAATAGGGAATGGCACGGCTTCTAAGGAAGCGGAGATTTTCGTTGCAGAGCTTATCAAACATGTGGATCGTAAAGTGACATATGCGGTTGTGTCCGAAGCAGGAGCGTCAGTTTATTCAGCATCAAAACTTGGAGCAGAGGAATTTCCTGAGTATGACGTTTCATTGCGTTCTGCAGTTTCCATAGCAAGACGACTTCAAGATCCTATGGCAGAACTAATAAAGATAGATGTCAAGTCAATAGGTGTTGGACAGTATCAACATGACATGCCACAAAATCGTTTAACTGAAGTTCTTACAGGCGTTGTTGAGGATTGTGTAAATAGTGTGGGAGTAGATCTTAACACCGCATCAGCAAGTTTACTCTCTTATGTTTCTGGACTTAATGTATCTATAGCTAAAAATATAACAAATTTTAGAGGAAAGATGGGAAGTTTTACAGCTCGTGAACAGCTTTTAAATGTTCCAAAACTCGGACCAAAGGCGTATGAACAATGTGCAGGATTTTTGAGAATTACAGATGGTGAAGAAGTGCTTGATAATACCGCTGTACATCCAGAAAGTTATGATTCAACAAGAAAACTTCTAGCAATATTTGGTTTTAGTGAAGAGGATGTGAAAAATGGGAATATTAAAGAGTTGCCAACTCTCATTTCGACGAAAGGCGAAGAAAAAGTTGCAAGTCAAATAGGTGTTGGCGTGCCTACTTTGAAGGATATAGTAAATGAATTATTACGTCCAGGGAGAGATATTCGAGAAAGTATGCCTAAGCCTACTCTCCGTTCTGATGTTATCCATATTGAGGATCTTAAAGAAGGGATGATATTCTCGGGAGTGGTAAGAAATGTTGTTGATTTTGGTGCCTTCATAGATATTGGTGTCCATCAAGACGGGTTAGTGCATATCTCTCAAATTTCCGATTCATATATTAAGCATCCTTCGGAGGTGCTGAAAGTTGGTGACCATGTAGAAGTAAAAATTATAGGATTGGATATTGCTAAAAAACGTATATCGCTAACTATGAAGGGAGTTAATAGCGAAGAAAAAACTGCAAATATGTAGTGTGTATTATGTGCATAACACTACTACATATTGTATATTAAATTAAGGAAGGTATAATGGAAGTTTGCCCTTATTGTGGTACTTTAAAGGATGAGATTTATAAAACAGGTTTCGTTGGATGTGAAAAGTGTTATCTTCTGCCGTCGGTGAGAGAGTACGTGCGATGTTATGTTAGTGATAAATCGCATAAGAAAGGTAGGGAGTGCAAGAATGGAAAATTTTAATAGCATAGCTATTTCTTCAAGAGTTCGACTTGCAAGAAATCTTTCTGGATTCAAATTTGGACCATTGCTACTTGCAGAAGAGGCGAGATTGCTTATTTCAACCGTGTTTGATGCTCTTGAAAAAGCGGGTGAATTTGATTATTACCTATTAGCTGATATGTCAACGACCGAGTGTAATTCACTTCTAGAACGACACATAATATCTAAGGAACTGATTGAAAATCGTGATATTGCGGGATTGGCACTATCTGAACTTGATCAGGTTTATATCATGCTTTGTGAGGAGGACCATATTCGTGAGCAATGTATTGAGGAAGGTTTTAATCTGTATAAGCCTCTTAGAAAACTTGCCCAAATAGATAATGTGCTTTTATCAGAATTGAAAATTGCATATGATAGTGAGTTTGGCTTTTTAACTAGTTGTCCCACAAACTTAGGTGCAGGAATGAGAGCCTCTGTCATGCTTTTTTTACCAGCTCTTGAAAAAGCAGGGCAAATGGAAAATTTATTTGAACAAGTCAAGATTGATGGACTGACAATTCGTGGTATTTATGGTGAAGGAAGTTTAGCACTTGGTTCTTATTATCAGGTGTCAAATCAAAAGTCACTTGGATTGAGTGAAAACGAGATTGTTGATAAGGTTTCAGAATTTGTTTACATGGTAGCTGAAATGGAAGAACTTGCCAGAAAAGAACTAAAAGAAACATCCTTTGACGAGATTAAAGATGAAGTACAAAGAGCATATGCACTTCTTCGTGGGGCTTACTTATTAAGTGAGGAGGAGATGATTATTTATCTTTCAAAGTTGCGACTTGGAGAAGCACTTGGAATCCTACAAATAACCGATATGAAAGCTTTTTCGAACTTGTATTTTGAAGGGGCAAGTGCAAATTTAAAGGTTATTACAAACTTTGATGAAGATAAAAAGGAAAATAGAATAAGAAGTGAGTATATATCTTGTAGACTTGAAAAACTAATTTGTATTATTGAATAAGAGTGGATTTTTGTTCAATAATTGAATGTCATATCTTTAAGTCAATTCTTTTCAATAATTTTCAAATATTAGTGCTTAAAGCACAAAATGGAGGATAAAATGGCGTTTAATAGTAATAATGCTTTTTCAGATAGTATCGAAAAAGTGATTAAAAATGCTAGCAAGATTGCTCTTCGTTTTGGATCAAATCTTGTAGGCACAGAACATATTTTATATGGTCTTGCGAGTGTGACAGAATGTACTGCATCTAAACTGCTTGCAAAACACGGAGTTACAGAATCAGCTCTTTTTGAACTATTCGAAGAAAATGCTACAGCGTTTAATCTTTTCGGTGATGTTGAACTTACACCACGGTCAAAAGATTTATTCAGAGTTGCTCAAACTGTTGCGGGGCAATTAAATAATTCGTATATTGGTTCTGAACACTTACTGCTTGCTATGATTGCACAAGATACTTGTTATGCTACCAAACTAATGATTAATGTGTTTGGGGTAGACACAAGAGAATTGCGAGATGAGGTGCTTGGAGCTCTTTCAGCAACTGGTGAACAAAAAGAACAAAAAATTGAAAACAAAAAAATAGAAAATACAAAATCAACTCTTCCTGAAAATCTTTTAGAGATGGGACAGGATATTACTTTGCGTGCTAAAGAACATAAACTTGATCCGATAATTGGTAGAGAAGAAGAAATACAACGTATAATTGAAATATTATGTCGTAAAAACAAAAATAATCCTTGTTTAATTGGTGAGGCAGGTGTTGGTAAGACTGCAGTAGTTGAGGGATTGGCACAAGCTATTGTAAGTGATAATGTGCCTGACGAGCTTAAAGGGAAAACTATATTTAGCCTTGAAATAGGCGGTCTTATGGCAGGGACAAAGTATCGTGGGCAAATGGAAGAAAAGCTTAAAAAAGCGATCGAAACAATTATAGAAAATGGCAATATTATTGTGTTTATCGATGAAATACACACACTCGCACAGGCAGGGTCAAAAGAAGGAGAAACGAGTCCAGCGGATATGCTCAAACCTTACCTTGCTCGAGGGGAACTTCAAACGATTGGTGCAACTACAACTGATGAATACAGAAAATATATCGAGAAAGATAAGGCTTTAGAAAGAAGATTTCAACCGATTATGGTCAATCCACCAACAGAGGAACAAACTATTGAAATCTTAAAAGGACTAAGAGAAAGTTATGAAAACTTCCATAAAGTAAAAATTACAGATGAGGCGATTGAGTCTGCGGTACTTCTTTCTTCTAGGTATATTATGGATAGAAGTCTGCCAGACAAAGCTATTGACCTTATTGATGAGGCATGCAGTAGGGCTAAAGTTAATTATACTTTAAAACCTCAAAAGATTGTTGATATGGAAACAAATCTTAAAACATTGTCATCGCAAAGAGATGAAGCATCTTTGTCACGTGATTACGAAAAGGCAGCTAAATTTCAGTCGGATATTGTAAAAATTGAGGATGAACTTAAAAAGGAAAATGGTAAACTTTTTGCAAGTACAGGAGGCAATTCAAAAAAGATAGGCACGCAAGAAATTGCTAGTGTGGTTGCTAAGTGGACAGGTATTCCAGTTACAAAAATTACAGAAACTGAAAAAGACAAACTTATTAAACTTGAAGAGATACTCCATAGGCGTGTCGTAGGACAAGATGAGGCAGTATCAGCTGTTGCTAAGGCAATTAGGCGTTCTAGAATAGGTTTGGCAGATGCAAAACGACCAATTGGTTCATTCTTATTTATGGGGCCAACTGGCGTTGGTAAGACGGAATTATGTAAAGCTATTGCTGAGGCGATGTTTGATGATGAAAACAATATCATTCGAATTGACATGAGTGAATATATGGAGTCTCATACTGTTTCTAAACTTTTAGGTGCTCCTCCAGGATATGTAGGTTTTGACGAAGGCGGACAACTTACTGAACATGTAAGAAGAAAGCCTTATAGTGTTGTACTTTTTGACGAAATTGAAAAAGCACATCCAGATGTGTTGAATTCACTTCTTCAAATATTAGATGACGGCAGACTCACTGATGGACAAGGACGCACTGTGTCTTTTAAAAATACTATCATTATTATGACAAGTAATATTGGGGCAACTGAAATTAAACAGCATAAAAAACTTGGTTTTGGTAGTGAAGATGACAAAATTACGGCAAAAGATATCTATATGGATGCACTTCGTAAGAAGTTTAAGCCCGAACTTATAAATAGAATTGATGTAATTTGTATTTTTGACACTCTTTCGAAGGATAACCTTATCAAGATTGCAAATATTCTAATTGCTGACATTAATAAGAGGTTAAAGCCTAAGGGGCTTTCGATTGTTTTGGATGATGAAGCTATTTCTTATATAGTAGCAAAAGGCTCAAATCTTGAATATGGGGCAAGACCGCTTAGACGTTTTATACAGCAGGAAATAGAGGATAAAGTTGCTGAGTTAATTCTTTTATCAAAACTCAATACAACTGGGCAAATCAATGTAAAAGTCGAGAATGATCAACTTTGTTTTAGTAACAACTAAATGTTGCATTAATTTTAAAAGTGACAAAATAAAATAGGAAGACTAAAAGTGGGGGGTGTTCCCTAAGAAAGTTCTCCCTATTTTTTTTATATATAGTAATAGTCTAGTTAAAAAGTTATAAAAAGTTGATTTTTTTAAGCAAATATTTGTGGATGAACATCAATAACTTATAAATTTTTTCAAAAAAATTCAAAGGCATAGCAGTTGGCTTGCAAATAGATCAATCTGGATTGATTAATAAATCAAAGATGTATTCGTAAACAGTGGGAGCCTCTTTTTTCCATCTCAAACATGCTTCTTCTGCGGCCTGTCTTGAAGGGGCTTTGATTTCCATGCTAAACATTGATTCAGGCATCATTGGTTCGAAAATTTTCAAACTTACTGTATATGAACCATCGGTATTTTTACGATAGTCACATTCATATTCTTGTGAAGTCTTAATCTGTACTCTATTGTTTTTTGTATACTCAGAAATTTCTTCACGTAAGGAAAAGGGGACTCTTGCATAAAAAAGAGATAAACACTCACGTCCCTCAACAGTTAAATTAAATCTTTGCTCATTACTGGAAGAAATTAGTTTGTAAATCAACTTTTCTTCCGATAATTGGTAGATTAAATCTATGCAATCCATATAGTTAATCCAGTGATTTCTTACAGCACAAATATCTACGATTGACTTTTCAGTCAAAGGTATTTCCATTTTTTCCATCACAAACAGAATGACAAGTTTGCCACTAATTGCATTATATTCCATAGTTTTCCTTAAAAGTATATTATCATAATGACAATTTTTTTGCAAATTAATTTGTAAAGTGTTTTGAAAAATTTTATTGATATGTTATGATGGTAAAGTAGGAGTAATTATGGATAGAGGTGAACAAAAAAAAATTCAGAAATTCATAGCAGACTGTAACGAATTTATCGAAGGTAGGTATTTGATAGCAGGAAAAAAAATAAATGAAATTTTAACAGACATTGCTACATGTAAAAGTCTTTATAATTATTTCGATGATAGACTTCAAGACTTTGATTTTGAAAGAGTTTTTGATCGTGTTTTCGAAAATGGCGATGGTAAACTTGCAAGCAATGAAATTGTACCTTTTGTATTTTGTCTTTTGTCCGATTTTGATAGCGACCGAATTAATTTGAACCAGTTTTTAAGTACTTATTTTAATGACAGAGAAATCGACAAACTGCGTTTATTTTCACAAGCTCTTATTGTGCCTTTTAAAAATATAATAGCGGACTCTTTTAATATTGATAAAAATCTATATCTTACAGATTTGCAAAATTTATCTAAGACAGAAGAACAAGACGAACCAGAAGAGCAGGAGTGTGAAGAAATTGAAGAAGAGGATACATTAAATACTCAATTAGATGTGCTGTTTAAAAATTGTCATGAAATTGCTCTTCAAATCATCTCAACTATAGATTTTATAGACTCAGAAAGAGAGGAGTATGAAGATGCCGAGTATGTTGCTCGAGGCATTATTTCAGCCTCTGAGCTAAAAAATATAGAATGTCTAAATGGACTTGTGATCGGACTTGCATACATTTCAAAAAAATTAAAACCATTAAGAAATAGTGTACAAGAGTTATCCGATTTAATATATGATTTTTATGAAAATTATTGGGAGCAAGATGAAAATTAAATAATAATAAATAACAAAACAGCAATTAAAGTCGCAATTATTGCCGAGGTGACTTTTTGTATTATAAAAGTTGAAAGTTTTACGTGGCAGTCACTCAAAAAAGCCATTGATTGCATTATGGTGGAAAATCCACCAAAACTTATACAAAAGGTGGCAAAACAGAGTTGCAAAATTTGAGGTAGACAAGTCATATCTAAACATCCTTTTGTGATTTCAATGAATCCTTCAACAAGTGGGACTAACTCATTAGGCAAAAGTATAATAATAGGTTTTAGTGCTGTAATAATTACAAAAAATACACATATAATTGCACCAACATTTAAAATTGCTAAGGTTGAGGTAGATATAGCCGTGGCGAAATTTTCTTTTTCTTTAACTGATATATTTGGCGTTTGCGTAATATTCTTTTCATTACTATGAGAAACAATGTTACGATAAATTAGTCCATTTAATAGAGCACCCAGTATATGTGAGAAGTAGATTAAGATACCTATTTTTACAGAACCAAACATACAAACTCCAACAGAGCCAATAACGAACATAGGTCCGCTTGTGACACAGAAACTTGCCATTCTGCAAGCGTCGGAAGAGGTGATTTTTCGAGTGGCATATAAATCACTAATCATCTTTGCTCCGAGTGGATATCCAGATAGTATTGACATTGCAAAAACAAATGAGCATAATGGTGAGGTGTTGTATATTTTGCCTAAGAAAGCAAGTCTATTATTGCAAAAAGTTTCTACCGTTTTAAGATTAGTAAGTATCTTCACGAAGATCATAAAAGGTAAAAGAGATGGTAGTAGATTGATTGCCCATGCCAAAAGTCCATCTTTTGTAGCATTAATATAGACGCTTGGAAAAATTGCCATATTTAAAATTATTGCAATAATTAAAAGTGAGAGTATATTGTTTTTTTTGAAAATGTTTTTAAAATTATTTGACATTTCTTTTCCTTTTTTATACACTAAAAAATATGTAAGATAAATCTAAATTTATGTCATGTGTTACTAAGACACGTCTATCTTAGCAATGGTTAATTAGTATTTTGATTATTTTTATGTGGTTGATATAAATTAAATAACTCTATGGAGGGTAAATATGTTTAACGTCAAAAATATATATAAACAAGCAAAAAGTAAAAATAAAACTATCATTTTCCCCGAAGCGGAATTTTCGCAAAGGATTGTTGATGCTGTGAAGATAATAGACAAAAAGGGGATAGCAAATTGTTTATTAGTCGGGGATGCTAGTGCAATGGTGTTACGTGATAAGAGTCTTGAAAAATTTGAAATTGTATGTCCTAAAAGTTATAAAAATCGTGATAAACTCGTTAAAATACTTTATGAAAAACGCAAAGATAAGGGGATGACCATTGAAGAAGCGGAAAAATTGATAGATGATCCATTTTATTTTGCAACACTTATGGTAGAGGCAGGTTATGCTGATGGTATGGTAGGAGGTGCTGAAGTTCCAACCGCACGAAATATTCGCCCTACTTTACAAATCATTAAGGCAAAAAAAGGCACAATAGTATCCTCTTGTTTTTTGCTTTATGGTAAAAACAAATTCTTAAAAGATAAAACTTTAATTGTTTCAGATGCAGGTGTTTGTCAGAATCCAACAAGCGAACAATTATGTATGATAGCAAATGACACTGTAAATTCGTACAAGGCATTTGGTTTAAAAAATCCTAAGCTTGCTTTTTTATCTTATTCAACAAAGGGCTCTGCAAACGCTCCAGAAGTTGATAAGGTTCGGATTGCTTATGAATTGTATAGAAGCAAAAAAAATGCGTGTCCATGTGATGGAGAACTTCAGTTTGATGCAGCTATGATACCCACTGTTTGTGAACTTAAAGCCAAAGGAAGTGAGGTTGCAGGGGATGCAAATATCTTAATTTTTCCAAATCTTGAAGTGGGTAATATATGCTATAAAACTATGCAATACATTGGTGGTCTTAATGCGATAGGACCTATACTACAAGGACTTAAAAAGCCCGTAAACGATTTATCTCGTGGATGCAGTGTGAAAGATATTGTGACGCTTACGGCAATTACAGTTATTCAATGTGAAGATAAAAAATAAAGGATGGTAAATTATGAAAATATTAGTTATTAACGCAGGAAGTTCAACATTAAAATATCAAATTATTGACATGGAAAATGAGACAGTTATTGCAAAGGGTAATTGTGAAAGGTTAAATCTTAATGACGGATTTGTGGAATATAAACACAATGGTAAGGAATATAAGTTTACCGGTATTGTTGGACATGAACAAGCACTTAACAAGGTGCTTGAAGTTTTGACCGATGAAAAAATTGGTGCAATTAAATCTATGGACGAAATTACTGCTGTTGCTCATCGGGTTGTGCAAGGTGGCTCAGTTTTTAATCAAAGCGTATTGATTGATAAAAAGGTGATAAAAGAAATTGAAAAATTATCCTCACTTGCACCACTTCACAATCCTGCAAATCTTATAGGAATTAGAGCATGTATGAAGATAATGAAAAATGTTCCAAACGTTGCAGTGTTTGATACTGCTTTTCATCAAACAATGCCAGCTTACGCATATACTTATCCTATAGATAAAAAGGATATAAAAAAGTTTGGTATAAGAAGATATGGGGCTCACGGAACTTCACATAAATACGTTGCTGAAGTGGCAGCAAAGTTACTAGGCAAATCTCTTGACAAATGCAATATTATAACATGTCATATGGGTGGTGGTTGTTCAATAACTGCAATCGCACAAGGTAAAAGTGTAGATACTTCCATGGGATTTACTCCTTTAGATGGAGTTATCATGGGAACTAGGTCAGGAGGTATTGACCCAAGTATTGTTGATTACTTGTCAGTCAAAAAAGGAATGACTAGTGCCGAAGTTATATCCTATTTGAATAAGAATTGTGGGATACTTGGCGTATCGGGAATATCTTCCGATCTTCGAACTATTAACGAAGCTATTAAGAAAGGAAACGAAGATGCAAAATTAGCCCTTGATATTCTAAAATATCAGACTAAGAAATACATCGGATCGTATATGGCAGTTTTAGGGCATGTTGATGCTATCGTTTTCACAGGTGGAGTTGGTGAAAATCAAGGAGATTTACGTGAATATGCATGTTCGAATCTTGAAAATTTTGGTATAAAGTTTGATGCAAAGAAGAATGCAAGTATTCCTCGTGGAACTATTGAAACCCTTTCAAAGCGTGGTTCTAAAGTTAAAGTATTTAGAATTCCAACCGATGAAGAGCTTGCAATGGCTCGTGATTGTGTACGAATAATTGAAAATATGTAATAAGCATTATATATTATAAAAATTTATCAAAATAGATTTTTACAAAACAGTTGACAAAACTTCATAAAATGTGTATAATGAAAAGGTTAATTATAAAATTATCTTATATAAGTAAATTTTGAGGAGGATAATATGGCTGTACCAAAGCATAAACAATCGAAACAGAGAAGTAGAACGAGAAATTCTGCCAATTCTAAGAAAGTTGCTCCAACACTTGTTGAATGTCCAACTTGTCACGAACTTAAACAACCACATGTTGTTTGTCCTAAGTGTGGAAGCTATAAAGGTAAAAAAGTGATTGATTTAGATGAAAATAAGAAATAAGGCTGACAAATGGGCAGTCTTTATTTTTTTATATATAAAGTTGACAATTTATTTATAATTTGTTAATATTAGTAATTATGAAAAGTGAGTTACTTTTGACAAATGGTTTTACGCTATTTGGTTTAAATATAAAGTTTTACGGCATTATTATGGCATTTGCAATGCTAGTTGGTGTTATACTGGCATGTGTTAATGGCAAAAAGAAAGGTTTTACCTCAGATAACATCATACTACTAGCATGCTATGCCCTGCCACTTGCTGTTATAGGTGCAAGAGTTTATTATGTACTTTTTAGTCTCGACAAATACACTAATTTTTGGGATGTATTTAAAATTTGGGAAGGTGGTCTTGCCATATATGGTGGGGTTATAGGTGGAGCAATAGGTGTTGGTCTTTATTGTCTTATACACAAAAAAAACTTTTTAAAACTTGCTGATATCATTGTTCCATCTCTAATTTTAGGGCAGGCAATAGGACGTTGGGGTAACTTTTTTAATCAAGAAGCATATGGATACGAAATTACTAATCCCAGTTTTCAGTGGTTTCCAGTGGCAGTATATATTGAAAGTACGGGTACATGGCACATGGCTACATTCTTTTATGAAAGTTTATGGAACCTAATTGTTTTTGGTGTACTTATGCTAATGTTGTACAAATCAAAAATTAAAGAAGATGGTGTTTTGATGAGTACTTATTTAATACTTTACGGCATCGGAAGAGTGGTGATTGAGGGATTTAGAACAGATAGCCTTTATTTAGGGAGTGTACGCATTTCACAATTATTAAGTGGGCTTTTAGTAGTTTTTGGTGTCGCATACATTTGTATTGTATATGGTTTGAAGTATTCAAAAAAACGGAAACAGTTGCTTAAATTAGGGACTGAAACTGACCATGCTAAGCAAGATGCTCAAGAAACTAAAACGGAAGAAAATCAAACAAAACAATAAATTTATAAAAATTTTTACAAAGAATACTAGACAATCAAAAATTTTTGTAGTATAATAGTTCGTGTTATTGTAGGGTAAAAAGGAAAAAGTAATGAAAAATTTTAAGGTAAATGAACAAATTAATTTTTATAAAAAAGTGCAATATGTTATGAAAAACTATGGCACAATTAATATTGCTCAAATAAATATATATGGTGCTAATGATGAGATTGCAAAGAAGTTTGTAAAGGACATGTTAGAAATATTTGAACAAAGTAGAGAAGGAAATTCAGAAGCTAAAGAGTTAGTTGAAAAACTTCAAAGTATTGAGAATAATTGCTTTTCTTGTTATGATATAGATGGACGAACGAGTGAGTATAATTCTCGATAATTATGTAAAAAATAGAGTGTGCGTGGAAAACTTTTTGGAATAAAAAAAACTAAACTTTTAAAGGTGGCAAGTTTTGTGTTTTTGCTATCTTTTTTTGTGGCAGTTATACCACTTATTCTTCTAGGACAAGCAAGGTTATGGTTTTTTGTTTTTTGTGTAAGTATGGGATTATTTCAAATATTTAAAGCTCTTCTATTTCGTATGGATAGTGCAACATATTTGGGAACATTGCTAACAAGTTTGGGAATATTTGGTATTATTAGTTTTTTATTCTATGAAAATTTTATAGGGTTAGCTATTATTCTTTCATTTTTTTTAGCAAGTATTACAAATTACCTTTTTTATAAGAGAAAGTTTCAATTAGTTCTTGCAATTTTGCTATTTTTCGAGTTTTTGCTCGTTTTTTTACTAGAAGAAAAATTGATTAATTGGGTCATATTGCTTGCAATAAATGCGGTTTTTTTGGTATTATTTATATGTATAGTATATGCTTTAAAGAAAAGGAGAAAGGGGTAATGTTCTCACAAGAATTAAATGGTTACTCAAAGGGCGAAGTTGATTTGTATATTAAAAAACTTAAAGCATCTTATGAAGAAAGTCTTCTAGAAGCTAAATTAAGAGCATTAGAGTCTGAAAAAAAAGTACATGACATGAAATCTAAGATTAAAGAAATGGATATCAAAGAGAACAATATTCGTTCAGCTCTTGAGGCGATTGAACGTGCTACAAAGATGCAACAGGAAGGTGCAAAAAATTTATATTCTTTAAAACTTGAACAAATCAATCTTGCATTTTCAAAAATTGATGAATTAGTTGCTGAATTACAATCGTTTGATGAAGTAATAAATAATCCAAGAGTAAAATTGCTTATTTTAGACTTACAAAACATGACAGAAACAAGCAGGCAAGGGCATAGTAGTTTTTTGGTAAATTCGCAGAATAGTACAGATAATTTTAGAAATTTACTTGATAAAATGCAAACTGTAAAAAAACATTCGGGAACATCGCCTGTAAAACAGACTGTTGTTGAACGAAGAGAAGTTAAGGTTGTTAAAGCTGATAGTGGTCAGTCACAAATTAAACCAATTACAGGAACAATGCTTGAAAATGATGATGAGTATTCAAGTCCACTTGAAAAATTTTTTAACTCCAAATCTCCTGATGATAACAATAAACTTTATGGTAATGTCAAACTACAAGCGAATGCTTTTGATTTAAAAGAGGCTGTTAATCCTAAAAGTGACCTTGAGGACATTATGAAATCTTTTGACTTTTTTAACGATTCAAATCCTGATGATGAAGAAAAGCGTCGCAGGGCACTTCAGAAAGAGATTGATGATGACGATATGAATAATTAAAAATTGTTGATTAGTTTATTAATAATCATCTTCTATTAATATCCAAATATGTGACAACTTTTCCTAGTGTTTTCTAATATAATAAAAAAAATTCAAGATTTTTTGAAAAAGTTTTGAAAAAGTGTTGACAAGAGTAGCAAAAATGT